>LNFB01000326.1 GCA_001464385.1 Deltaproteobacteria bacterium Ga0077550
AGGCCCGGCTCGACGCCGTGCCCGGCGCATGGCCGAGACGGCCGCGCACCTGGTGGATCATGTGTTGCCGGTCGTGCCGATCCGGCAGTGGGTGCTGTCGCTGCCGTACTCACTGAGGACGACGCTCGGGTACGAGCCGGCGCTGCTCGGTGCCGTGCTGCGCGTGTTCGTGCGCGCGGTGTCGGGTTGGATCCGCGGCAAGGTACGCGAGAAGGTCGGGCGGATCGACGCGCGCGACGTGCACTTCGGCGCGGTGACGTTCATCCAGCGCTTCGGGGATGCGCTCGATCTGAACCCGCACTTTCACTCGCTGGTGCCGGACGGGGCGTACGTGGTTCGGCACGGACGATTCGAGGATTCGAGGGTTTCGTGCAGCTCGAGGCACCCATCGACGAGGACGTCGCGGGCATCGCAGCGCAGGTGGCGACCCGGGTGGTGCGGATGCTGCGGCGGCGCGGCAAGGTCGATGAACGAGGTCGCGGCGGCGGAGATCACCGCGTTGGCCGCGGGCGCAGGTCCGCCCGCGAACACGATGGCGACGCGACGGATGTCCACGGGCGTGGGAGCAGGTGCCGACTCGGTCATGCGGCGAGAGCGTGCCGTGCCCGACGACGGCACGTCAATCGACGCGGCACACGACCGCTACCGCGGCGGTAGCGGATCGTGCACGCAACGTGCAGCCGCAACCTCCGCGTCCGGCACGCTCACCCAGTTCGCGATGGGCGTCTTCTTCGGGCCCTCGCTCTCCTGCAAGATCACGCCGTCGGCGGCGGTCCAGAACGGTCCCGGGCCGCGGAAGCCCTCGACGATCGAGAGCACCTCGGCGAGCGTCGGCAGGCGCCAGTCCGACCAGATCTGGTTGCCGCGCTCGAGCGACACCGCGGCGCAGAAGGCCTCGGCCTCGGCGTGCGAGACGACCTCGGCGATGCCGCCGAACACGAACAGCGGGCCGGCCTCGCGGAGGATCGGGATCGGCACCGAGTTCACCGGCACCGTCAGCGGCGCGACGTCGGACCCGAGGTCGGCGGCGCAGCGAAAGCCGAGCAGCGCGTCGGCGTCGTCCTCGCCATAGCGATCGCCGACCCGAGCGCTCTTGAAGACGTGCTGCGGCGGCTGCTCGCCCAGCGCGCGCATCAGCGGGCCGTCCGGCTCGCGGAACGGCGTCGGGACGTACGCGGCAAGGGGCGCGCCGACGTCGAACACGTCGGCGACCCACTCGGTGGCGTTGGTCCCCTGCCCGCGCACGCCGAAGTAGCCGGTGTCGTTCAGCGGCGTGGCCACCGGAAGGAGCCCGAGCATGAACTCGTCGCGGATCTCGCTGCCCCACGGATACAGCCGCGCATCGACGCCCCGCGCCGCGTACTCCCACTCGACCTCGGTGGGGAGCCGGCCGCCCTGGGCCTTGCAGTAGGCCTCGGCCTGCGGGTGCGTCACGCAGGTCTGCGGCGCGCCGGGCTGGGCCTCGGCGGGGATCTTCCCCAGGCGCTCGGCCGGGTCGCACACGGGCGCGGTGCACTTCTTGGCGTCGACGCACGCCTGGTAGGCCTCGCGTGTCACCTCGTGCATGTCGATCCAGAACCCGGCGCTGTCGGCCATGCGCGGCGGCTGCCCGGCCCACTTCAGCTTGGTCTCGGCGACCGACTTGCCGAAGTCGTAGTCGGCCGGCGCGTCGCCGACGACGAACTTGCCCGCAGGGATCTGCACCTGCTGCACGGGCCCTTGCTGCCGCGTCGCCAGCGGCACGCACTCGCCCGCGGCGTTGCGACCGGTGCCCCGCGTGCACTCGCCCGCCCCGGGCTTCGCCGGATCCGCCTTCGCGTCCACCTTGGGTGGCGGCGGCGCCTTGGGCTGCGGCACCGGATCGGGCTGGTCGACGGCCGCGTACTTCGCCGCGGGGCGGTCGCAGCCAGCCCCCACCATCGAGAGCGCGGCGAGCATCGTGATCGAGATCGAGATCGGGGTCGGGCGCGGGGTGGTCATGACACGAACCGTTCGAGGTGGGCCTCGTCCATCGGCGGGGTGAGCAGCGAGGCGACGACCAGCACGACGAGGTGAACCGCCCCGCCGAGCACGCCGATCTGGAGGTCGGCGGGGTTGAGCAGAGTGTACAGCGACGGCGCCGCGACTTTGCAAGCGAACAGCAGCACGCACGTGCCCAGGCCGACCGACAGGCCCAGCACGGCGCCAACTCGGTTGGCACGCCGCCAGTACAGCGCGGCGAGCGTCAGGGGCAGGAACTGGATCGGCACCGCATAGGCGAGCAGCAGCAGGTCGACGATCGACGTGGTGCCGGCGAGCTCCAAGACCGCCAGCGCCACCAACGCGAGGACCAGCACGCCCACGCGCATCCATCGCGTCTGCGCGGCCTCGTCGAGCGGACGGCCGAAGCCGCCGCGGACCACGTCGCGCACGGCGATCGACGCGCCGGCGTGGAGCAGCGCGTCCCCGGTCGACATCGACGCGGCGAGCACCGCGAACGTGACGAACGCGACCACGAGCGTGGTGTCGCCGAGCTCGGGGCGCGACACGATCCACAGCAAGACCGAGTCGTCGGCCGGGCCGCCCATGAGCACGGCGGCGTACCCGAGCAGCAACAGCGGGACCAAGAAGAAGAGGAACGTCGGGTAGAGCACGGCGGTGAGCTGCACCAGCCGCGCGCTGCGGGCGGTGAAGCACTTCATGAAGACCTGCGGCCACATCGAGAAGCCGAGGATCGACACCAGCACCTCGGCGCTGTACTGCGCGGGACTGGTGGGCCCGGGCCCCGGGAGGACCAGCATCTCGGGGCGCAGGGCGGCGACGCGATCGAACATCGGCCCGATGCCGCCGAACAGGGCGTTCGGGATCCACAGGCCGAGCCACCAGACGATGACGAGCATGGCCGCGCCCTGCAGCACATTGGTCCACGCGACGCCGCGGACACCACCGACGACGACGTAGGTGACCACCACCGCGTAGACGACCGTCGCCCCGAGCATCGGCGACCACCCGGTGACCGCGGCCATCACGACGCCGGCGCCCTTCAGCTGGATGACCAGGTACGGGATGAACGCGAGCACGGTGGCGACGCCCATCAGCCCCGTCACCGCCGGGCTGGCGAAGCGGGCCCCGACCAGCTCGGCGTGGGTCACGAAGCCGAAGCGCTCGCCGAGCCTGCGGACCTTGGCGCCGAAGTAGAACACCGGCACGAAGCCCACGGCCCCGTACGCGATGATGTAGAAGGCATCGGACCCCTTGGCGACCACGCGCTGCGGGGTACCGAGCAGCGCGTACGCGCTGAAGATCGTCGCGCCGACGACGAAGTACATCACCACCGGCCCGAAGGCCCGCTCGCCCGCGACGTAGTCGGCGACACCGCCCTTGCCGACGCGGCCCGCCGCGAGCCCGATGACGAGCGACACCGCGAGGTAGCCGAACACGACCACCTGCGGGAGCCACTCGCTCACGGGCGGGCTCCCACGTCGGGGTGGCCGGGGTGGTCGGGGTCGTCGTCGTCCCCGTCGACCCAGCGGCCGGCGTAGAGCACCGCGAGCACGGTCGCGTTGAGCAGCACGACGCCCAGGACGTAGGCCAGCGACCACGGAAATCCGAGCACCCGGGGTTCGATTGCATTGCCGAACGTCGTATAGACCGGCGCCACGAGGGCCACGGTCGACAACGCGAAGTAGACCAGCGCGGCTCGAGCGATCCGCACGCCCGTGCGAGACCGCGCCGATGGCCCGGTCCCATGCGCCGCGTGGGCGTGCTCCTCGGTCTCGCGCACCGGCGGCGGAGTGTATCAGGTGCGCCGGCCCGGCCTTTGGCCGGTATGATCCCCCGAGGTGAAGTACGACCTGGTCGACCGGCGCTGCGTCGTGACCGGTGCCAACACCGGCATCGGCAAGGAGATCGCGCGGAACCTCGCGTACTTCGGCGCCACCGTGGTGCTCGCCTGCCGCGACCGCGAGCGGGGCAGCGCCGCGCTGCACGAGCTCGTCCAGGACAGCGGCAACGAGCGACTCACGATGCTGCAGCTCGACGTCTCGAGCCGTGCGTCGATCCGCGCGTTCGTTCGCAACCTCACCGCCGGTGGATCGCCGGTGCACGTGCTGGTGAACAACGCCGCCGTCGTCTGCCCCACACGCGAGACGACCGTCGACGGTGTCGAGCGCACGTGGGCGACCAACGTGCTCGGCTACTTCACGTTGACCAACCTGCTGCTGCCGACGCTGCGCCGCTCGGCCCCCGCGCGCGTCGTCCACGTGGCGTCGACCTCCGCGGGCGGCCTCGATCTGCGCGACGTGCAGTTCCAGACCCGTGCGTGGGACGCGATGGCGGCCTATCGGCAGAGCAAGCAGGCCGATCGGATGCTCGCGTGGCAGCTCGCCGAGATCTGCCGTCGCGACGGCATCGGCGTGCACGCGTGCCACCCCGGCGCGGTCGACACGGGGCTGCTGCGCGGGTCCGACGCGACGTGGCTGCAGCGGCTGTTGGGCGCGGGCCGGCGGATCGGCCTCAAGACCCCGGCCGAGGGCGCCGTGACCCCGACATACGTCGCGGCCGCGCCCGAAGTTACGGAGACGACCGGACGCTTCTGGATCGATGGCGCGACGGCGCCGTGCAAGTTCACCGCGAACCCGGATGAGCTCGCGGCCCTCTGGCGCGTGTGCGTCGAACTCACCGACTGCGACGCCTGAGATCGATCCGAAATTTCCCGCGGTGAGGTCCGCCGCGGATGTGATCGATCTCGCTGTCGGGGACCGATCGCCGCACCGATCGGCCGTAACATCGGGCCACCGCGACACACGTGTCAGGGTCGCACGGTGCCGTAGCACCCGAATCCCGACACGGCCACGGGCGCCGCCATGGCCACGATGCGGCCGTTCTGTGCCCGTTGGGCGGCATCTTCGGGGTTTTGGGACGGTCGCCGTGACGGATCGCGATCCCCGACGGAATCCACCACGTATCGAGGTCGGCGGACTGGCAACGCGCCAGACATGGACCAGACTTTGGATCGCAGGTTCTGGCCCGAGCGGCCATAGACGAGGCAGGTGTCATGAGTCTACGTGCAAACATCGATCATCTCGCGGCGGCCCCGGGCATCGTGGCCGTCACCGTGGCCGATCCGGCCGGTTCACTCGAGTTCCGCGGCGAAGCGTCGTGGAGCCCGATCCTCGCCGCAGCCATGGGGCTGCTGAAGAAAACCGACGAGAGCACCATCCGTCTGGTGGTGGGGCAGCACACCGTGGTGCTGCAGGGTGAGGGCGACGAGACCGTCGCCGTCGTCCTTCCGACCGGTCACGCGATCGCGAAGTCCCTTCGCCGCATGATCCGTCGGATGTCCCGCAAGGTGCGGGCCCCGGTCGTTCGCCCGTCGATGGGTACCGCGACCGGTCCCGAGCCGGCTCGGCCGTCCTGGGGGTGACCCTTGCCGAGCCTGCGCGAACGCCGGGGGCCGTGCTGCCCCCGGCGCCTCCGCCAGGTCCATTGGATGGGGCGTCAGTGCCCGCCGGCGAAGTCGTAGTAGTGAGTGTCCGCCAGTGCGGGCAGGATGTCCCGTCGCATGAGTAGCGTGCGCACGGCCCAGATATCGGAAAACACGCGGTAGCGCAGCGCCGTCTGGTCGAGATAGTCGACACCAGCGGATCCACCTGTGCCAGTGCGACGCCCGATCACGCGCTCGACCATGCGCGCGTGCCGTTGGCGGAACACCAAGAACGCCTGCTCGAGCGCGACGACGGCGTCGACGAGTTCGCGCGGCCAGGCGAGCAGCGGCAGCTCGCGATAGCTCTCGATGAAGACCACCGCGGCGCGGATGCGGCTGCTCTGCGCGCGCAGCTCGACGGGCTGATCGTCGGCGGCGAGGAAGGCCCGGGCCCCCGCGATTTCGTTCTCGTAGCGCGTGCGCAGGCGCGTGCGGTCCGCGTCGTTCACCGCCAGCGCGAGGGCGTCCGCCATGGTCGACTCGATCTGCCGGGCATGTGCGGCGAGGTAGTCGTCGATGAAGGCCTGCACGGTCGCGGCGTCGTTCGGATCGCCGGGCATCGATCCGTTGATCGGCGTGCGGTGCAGCCAGGCGTTCAGCGCCTCGAGGATCGACGGCGTGTCCTCGAGCCGCGCGAGCACCCGCTTGAGCGCCGGTGAGTCTGCGCCGCCGGGGCCGCGCAGCGCGGCGATGTAGCTCCCCTCGGCGCCGAGCGGGATGCGGGCGTTGGCGTCGAGTCCCATCAGGATTTCGATCTCGCGCAGCTGCGCCGATTGGAACCCGCTCGCGGGCGAGAGCTTGTCGCGGAACGCGAGGTAGTCGCGCGTGGTCATCGTCTCCATCAACGCGAAGTGCCCCGCGACGCTGTGCATCAGCAGCCCGCAGCGACGCATGGCGCGGACGATGTGCGCGAGCGCCTGCTCGGGGACCTTGGGCTGGGCCAGCGCGTCGCGGATCGCGACCAGCTCGCGCAGCGCCAGCTTGAACCACAGCTCGTCGATCTGATGGATCGTGATGAAGAGGACCTCGTCGTTGGTCAGTCCGCTCTCGTCGGCCGCGATGCCGTTCTGCAGCGCGAGGAGCTGTTCGACCTTGATGTAGTCCCAGTAGGTCGTGGGCGTGCGAGACATCGGCACCCCGGACGGTGCCACTGCCGCTCGGCGGGACGCAAGCTAGTCGAGGTCGATCCAGCGCACGTCGGGGCGCGCAACACCGGCGGCCTCCAGCTCCGCGACCGACAGGACGCTGACGTGGGGCGTGATGCGCCGGGTCAATTCGGCGATGGCCGCCCGCACCGCGGGCGCTGCGAGGACGATCACGGGGCCGACGCCGTCGGCCGCGTCGCTGGCCCGGACGACCGCCGCGACCCAACGCACGCGAGCATCGGCGCCGAGCCCGAGGCGCGCGCCGGTCGCCCCCACCACCCACCGCTCGCGCAGCTCGGCCTCCGCGTCGGCGGAGAAGCGCAGCACCCGGGGCGCGCCGAGCTTGCCGAGGGCGTCCATCAGCTGCGGCAGCCACATCGGCGCCAGCCACTCGCGCACGTGATCGGGCAGGCGCGCGCGATCGGAGGCGTCCTCGATCGTGCACTGCGCCACGACCTCGAGTACGTCGACCATCCGCGGGCACGGCGTACGGTCCTGGACGAGGCGCCGCACGAGCGCGAGGATCTCGACGGCGTCGAGGCGCCCGAGCGCGCGGTCGACCAGCGCCGGCTGCCGCGCACGGACCTCGTCGAGCTCCCGCTCGATCCACGCGTGGGTGATGAAGATCGACGCGTGATCCATCAGCGCACGGAAGGCCACCACGACCGCATGGTCGTCGGCCGCCGCCCCTGTGGGCAGGGACTCCCGCACGAGCCGACGATCGCCGACGTCGAGCTCGAGGGTGTCCATCGGCAGGCTCGGGTCGTGCTCGACCTCGAGGGGCGGCAGCGCCACGCGCAGGGTCGCGGCGACGCGGTTGGCGACCTCGTTCAGCACGCGCTCGAGCCCGCGGACGTCGTCGTCGCCGCGGTGCACCCGCGCGAGGATTCGCTCTTCGTCGCGGGGGCGGACCACCGGCCGATCGCGCTCGCGGCGGGCGGTCCACAGCAGCGCGCCGCTGACGAGCGCCGTCGCGGTCGCGGCGAACGCCAGCACCGGCATCCCGGGCACCGCGGCGAGCACCACCAGGAACACCGCGGGCACCAGCAGCATGGGCGGATCGAGCCAGTCGGCGATGCCCCCCGCGACGTCGCCCTGCCGGTCGACGCGCGCGACGAGGATGCCGGCCGCGAGGCTGACCAGGAGCGCGGGAACCTGCGAGAGCAGGCCGTCGCCGATCGTCAGTCGACCGTAGGTCTCGAGCGCCTCGGACACGCCCATGTCATGGCGCAGCCGCGCGACCGCGACGCCGCCGACGAGGTTCACCGCGGTGATGAGCAGCCCGACGATCGCGTCGCCCTTCACGAAGCGCATCGCCCCATCCATCGCGCCGTGGAAATTGCTGCGCTCCCCGAGCCGCGCGCGGCGGGCCGCGGCCTCGCGCGGCGAGATCACCTTCGCCCGCAGGTCGGCGTCGATCGCCGCCTGGTGACCGGGCAGCCCGTCCAGCGCGAAGCGTGCACCGACCTCGGCGACGCGCTCGGCCCCGCGGGCGATCACCACGTACTGCACGAGGGTGACGATCGCGAACATCACCCCGCCGACGAGCAGGTCGCCGCGGACCACCACCGAGGCAAAGGCGTCGACGACCCGGCCGGCGTCGGCCTGGCTGAGGATGAGCCGCGTCGTGGAGACGTTGAGCGCGAGCCGATACAGCGTCAGCAGCAGCAGCAGCGACGGGAAGACCAGGAAGTCGGTGGTCCGGCGGACCAGCAGCGCGGCGACGAGGACGAGCACCGCGGCCGACAGCGACAGCGACAGCAGGAGATCGACGAGCACCGTCGGCAGCGGCACGAGCACGCACGCGAGCAGCGCGACCACCAGCATCGTCGGCGCCAGACCCGGCAGGGCCCGCCACAGACCACCCGCACCCGCCAGGTACGGGGTGGGTCCGGCTGGATTCGCCATCGTGGGCGGAGGCTAGCAACGCGCGGGGCGCGGGCCGAATTTGTGGCCGATCCCCACGCCGTGCGCCGGCGCCGGGGGACGCCGCTTGCGTTCTGCCGCCCGAAGGCGGGACGCTGCCCCCGACCATGCCCGTCCTCGTCGCCCTGTTCGAGCGCTCCGACGCCGCGATCGCAGCCGAGGCCGGCCTCGCCACGCTCACCCGCGGCGGCGGCGGCCTGACCCAGCGACACGGCCGCGCGCCGCTCGACGCCAACATCCTACCCGAGGGCGCGACCGAGTTCGGCCGGAACATCGCGATCGCGATGGTGGCCGGCGGCGTGTTCATGGCGGTGGCCGGCGGCCTCGCCGGCGCGTTCGACCTGATGCTCGGCATGGGCATCGGCATGGGCGTCGGCCTCGGCTTCGTCACCGGGCTGCTGATGGGCCTCGTCGGCGCGATGCAGGCGGGGACGCGGATCCCCAAGCCGGCCCTGCGCGCGCTCGAGGCTCGGCTCGCGGCGGGCGGGGCGATCCTGGTGGTCGAGCTCGACGCGGCGAAGCTCGACGCGGCCACGGAGCTGCTCGAGGAGCACGGCGCGGTCGCGGTCGAGACCTGCTGATCTCGAGCGCCGGCTACTCCTCGGGGACGTCCTGCAGCGATTCGGCGGCCTTCTTCTTGCTGCCGAAGTAGATCTTGAAGCCCTCGCGCTGGAAGAACTGGCGGATGATCGCCTCGTCGATCTTCGACGCACGCTCGGTGATCTTGGCCAGGTTCTTCACGAGCGGGCCGACGAACTTCGACACGCCCTTCACCTCTTCGCTGACCTCGCGGAGGTTCGCGGTGGCCACGGCGGCGTCGTCGATGATGGTGGCGATCTTCTTGCGCTTGTCCTCGTCGACCAGCGTGGCGAGCTTCTCGACCTCGGCCAGGGCCTTGTCGGCGCGATCGAGCAGGCCCGGGAGGCGCTGGTCGAGGTCCGAGGTGATGCTCTCGACGTTGCCGAGCGTCCGGGTGACCCGCGGATCCGACAGCAGCGTGTTGGCGGTGTCGACCAGCGTGTTGCCGTCGCGGACGAGCTCGGAGACCGCGGCCTCGTTCTGCTCGGTCATGCGCCGCACCGACGCCGTGGTCGCGGTGACGTCGCCGACGATCTGATCGATCTGCTCGCGCGTGATGATCGGCGGCTTGCCGTCCTTGCCGCGGGCCTCGCCGAGCAGGTCGTTGAGCTGACCAGCCAGGGGCGCCAGCGAGGCGGCGATCGAGTCCTCGCCGCCGAGGATGGGCTCGAGCGCGTTCAAGACCTCGTCGATCTCGAAGGGGGCGTCGACGTTCTCGATGGTCGAGCCGTCGGGCAGCACCGGCGAGTCGCGGTCGCCGGGCTCGAGCTGGAGGTACTTCTCGCCGAGGAGGCTCTTGGCGCGGACGATGGCGCGGGCGTCGGTGTGCAGCACGATCTCGTCGTCGATGCGCAGGCTCAGCACCGCGATGTCGTGGTCGACCGCGACCTCCTCGATGCGACCGATGTTGACGCCCGCGATCTTGACCGCGTTGTTCTCGACCAGGCCGGCGGCGTGGCCCAGGCGGATCTCGTAGCGCTTGCCGCCGCCGCCCCCGAGCGCGCCGATCGACTGGGCCAGCCAGATCAGGAGCCCCACGGTGGCGATGACGAAGATGCCCAGGCCGATGTGCGTGCGATTCATGGAAGCTCGTGTGCTTGCGCGACCGGACCGGGACACCCGCGACTCGACCGCGCTGGGACCAGGCCGCGCTGGGTCAGACCACCTGGATGGGGCCGACGGTGGCGCGGTCGAAGAACTGACGGAGGGCCGGGTGACAGCTGTGCTCGAGCTCCGACTTGGGCCCGTAGTGCACGAGCTTGCCGCCGGCGAGCATGCCGATGGTGTCCGCGATGGTGAGCGCCTCGGCGGTGTCGTGGGTGATGACGACGAAGCAGATGCCGAGCGTGCGGTGCATCTCGAGGATCAGCTCGTCGAGCGTCGCCGACATCACCGGATCGAGGCCGGAGCTGGGCTCGTCGCACAGCACGATCTCGGGCTCGAGCGCGATGGCCCGGGCGAACGCGACCCGCTTGCGCATGCCGCCGGAGAGCTCCGAGGGGAACTTGTGCGCGGCCTTGGGCAGACCCACCCGCGCGAGCTTGTCCTGGACCTTGGCCCGGATCTCCTCTTCGCTCATCTTGGTGTGCATGCGCATCGGGAACGCGACGTTGTCGCCGACGTTGATGTCGTCGAACAGCGCGCCGTCCTGGAACAGCATGCCGAACTTGCGCCGGACGTCGAACAGCAGGCGTCGATCCCGGCTGCGGCGGTCGTCGAGCGCGGCGATGTCGTGGGGCCCGACGAAGACCTTGCCCTCATCGGGGCGCATCAGCCCGACGAGAATCCGCAGCAGCACCGACTTCCCGGTGCCCGACGGCCCGAGCAGAACCGTGATCGACCCCTTGCGGACCGTCAGGCTCACGTCGTCGAGGACCCGGTGGGTGCCGAACGCCTTGGTGACGTTCTCGAGCACAATCGCGTCGTCGGGGCCGGGCACGCCGCCAGACCATACCGAAAAGCGGCGCCTGGGTCGAACCGGCCCACCCGACCGCCGCCGACGGTTGACGGGCCGCGGTCGTCGGCGGGAGTCTCGGGCGACGGTGGCGAAGAAACCCAGACGTGGACGACGCGTCTCCGCGCACCGCGAGGCGGTGCGGCGGGCCACCGGCGACATCGCCCCGGGCTCGCTCGCCATCGATCCGGCCGCCGAGCCCTCGCGGGTCCACGTCATCGCCTACGGGCCAGACGGCTTCGAGGAGTCGTCGCGGTTCGACGCGGCCGAGCTGGGCGCGCTGCGCTCGCGCTGGCCGCTGCTCTGGGTCCATGTCGTCGGCCTCGGCTCCGCCGAGGTGATCGCGGGCCTCGGCTCGGAGTTCGGCCTGCACCCCCTGGCGGTCGCCGACATCGTCCAGACCTACAAGCGGCCCAAGATCGAGCGCAGCAGCGAGCTGGTCCAGATCGCGATCCGGATCATCGAGGAGCCGGGGGCCTGCGACACCGAGCAGCTCATGGTGTTCACCGGTCGGGACTTCGTGCTCTCGTTCGAGGAGCGCAAGGGCGATCTGTTCGAGCTGCTGCGTTCGCGGCTGCGCGACGGCGCCAGCTACACGCGCCGGGCAGGGGCGGGCTTCCTCGCCTACGAGATCCTCGACGTCGCCGTCGACGCGTTCTTCCCCGTGCTCGAGAAGATCAGCGACGAGCTCGAGGCGATCGAGGACGAGCTGCCCGGCGCCAAGCCGCTCGAGCTCACCCCGCGTCTGCGCGATGTCCGAGCGCAGCTGCTCGGGCTGCGCCGCGCGCTGTGGCCGATGCGCGAGGTGGTGGGCGCCCTGGCCTCCGACCCGTCGCCGATCTTCGGCGACGACACGCGCGCCTATCTGCGCGACTGCCAGGGCCACTGCGCGCAGCTCATCGACATCATCAGCTCCAACCGCGAGCTGACCACCGACCTGGTCGACCTGCAGATCTCGGTCGCGGGCCAGCGCCTGTCCGAGGTGATGAAGGTGCTCACGGTGATGGCGACGATCTTCATCCCGCTGACGTTCGTGTCGAGCATCTACGGCATGAACTTCGATCCGGACGCGTCGCCGATGAACATGCCCGAGCTGCGCTGGGCCTACGGGTACCCGTTCGCGCTGGGGGCGATGGCCACGATCGCGATCTCGCTGTTGCTGTATTTCCGGCGCAGGAACTGGGTGTAGTCGTCGGCCTGGTCGCGACCCTGGCGCCGGGCGTCACTCCTGACCGAAGGTCGGACACGCGGCGTCGACCGCTGCGAGCTCCGCAGCGCAGATCGACTCCATCATCGCCGCGTCCTCGTACTCGGCGCAGCTCAGCGCACCGATGCATCCCAGCAGCGCCTCGTACTCGCCCTCGCAGGCGAGCTCGTAGCTCTCCCGAATGTTGTAGTCGAGGACCTCGGCAACGCAGGGGTCGTAGGGCGACGCGCCGCAGCCCGCGAGCATCGTACAGAACGCGTGCAATCCCGGCTGCGGGCGCGTGCCGGCGTTGCACACCTCGTACTCCGCGATGCCCTCGGTCTCGCATCCCTGCGCTTCGTACTCGTCGCAGGTCAGCATGGCGACGCACGACTGCGTCGCAGTGCTCGCCGCCTGGCACGCCTCGTCGTAGTTCTCCGCGCGGAAGCGTTCGAAGGTGTGGCAGGCGTCGAGGCAATCGGGCTCGCCGGACGCACGGCATACTTGGACGACCTCGCACCATGCGACGCAGACACCGGCGTCGGCGCCGGTCGTGCTCTCGCCACCGGTCGTGCTCTCGCCGCCGGTAGAGCTCGACTCGGGCGATGGTGCGCCGTCGTCGGAGCTCGAGTCGGGCGACGGCACGGGATCGCCGGAGCCCGACTCGACCCCCGAGGTCGACGACGTCTCGGTCGCCGCCGAGCTCGACGCATCGCCGTCGCTCGTGGTCGTGGGCCCGCAGGCGCCGAGGAAGAGCAGCGCGCAGAGGGCACCGGGGTTCCGGGCACGGTCGTTCATGGGCCCCCGGGTAGTGCCGCGCCGGCCTCCGACGATCCCCCCGCCGCAAGGATTGGATCCGCTACCCTGGCCACATGCGTCGCCTTGCCTTGATCCCCAGCGTGTGTGCGTTCCTCGTCGCCGTCGCGGCCTGCCCCTCGGGCGACGACACCGAGACCGGCGCCGAGGCCTCGAGCAGCGGGGGCCCGAGCAGCTCGGGAACGACGATGACCGAGGCCACGAGCGACGACACGACCGCGTCGACCACCGCCTCGACCACCGCGATGACGTCGAGCCAGGACACCAGCGACACCGACACCGCGACCACCGACGCGACCACCGACA
>LNFB01000327.1 GCA_001464385.1 Deltaproteobacteria bacterium Ga0077550
AAGGGCCAGGAGCAGGGCCGCGTCCACCGCGACGTCGACCCCGAGGCCTACGTCGCCCAGGTCATCAACCTGGTGCTGTGCGGGTTCGCGACCCACGCGAGCCTGCGCAACGTCCTCGGTGCCGCCGAGACCAGCGATCGCGAGGCCGGCGATCGTCTGCTGCGCGAGATGCTGCGCGTGGCCAAGTCGAGTCTGTTTCTCCCTGCGCCGACCGATGCGTCGGCGCGCGTGCCCGCCGCGACCGCGCGGGCGTGACCGATCGAACGAACGAGGAGCCCCCACCATGGCGAACTTCTTCACCGACAACGACGACCTGCTCTATTACTTCGACAAGGGCCTCGACTGGGCGCCCCTGGTCAAGGCGACCGAGCGCACGACCGGCACCGACGCCGGCGCCGAGGGCACGACCCTGTCGATCGAGGAGACGGTCCAGAGCTACCGAGACATGGCCGAGATGGTCGGCCGCTTCACCGCCGACGACGTCGCGCCCAACGGCGTGATCATCGATCGCGAGGACATCAAGCTCGAGAACGGCGAGGCCGTGCTGCCCCCGCGGATGACCGCGCTGTTCGACCGCATCAAGGCCCTCGACCTGCACTGGATGTGCGTGCCGCGGGAGCTCGGCGGCATGAACAGCCCGCTGCTGCTCTACTTCATCAACACCGAGATGTTCGCCCGGGCGGACGTGTCGATCACCGCCCACCACAGCTTCCACGGCGGCATCGCGCTGGCCCTGCTGATCTTCTCGATCCGCGAGGGCTCGACCAAGTTCGAGGGCGGCCAGATCACCGAGACCCGCTTCCGCGAGGCCATCGAGGAGGTCGCGCGCGGCGACGCGTGGGGCACGATGTGCATCACCGAGCCCGACGCCGGCAGCGACATGGCCCAGCTGCGCACCGTGGGCGAGCAGGACGAGCACGGCAACTGGTTCGTCACCGGCCAGAAGATCTTCATCACGTCGGGCCACGGCAAGTACCACTTCGTGATCGCCCGCACCGAGAAGCCGCCGGTCGGCAAGCAGGACGATCCGCTCGCGGGCCTGGGCGGCCTATCGTTCTTCCTGGTGCCCGCGTGGCACGAGGACGAGCACGGCCGGCGCCATCGCACGGTCACCGTGGATCGCATCGAGCACAAGCTCGGTCACCACGCGTCGTGCACCTGCGCGCTCACGTTCGATCGCTCGCCGGCGTTCCTGCTCGGTCAGCGCGGCGAGGGCTTCAAGTACATGCTCACGCTCATGAACAACGCGCGGCTCGGCGTCGGCTTCGAGTCGATCGGTGTCTGCGAGGCCGCCTACCGCATGGCCAAGGCCTACGCCGCCGAGCGCCCGTCGATGGGCAAGACCATCGATCGCCACGAGATGATCGCCGACATGCTCGACGAGATGCGCACGGACATCCAGGGCATCCGCGCGCTGGCGATGCACAGCGCCGTGCACGAGGAGCTCGCGACCAAGTACGAGCTGTTCGCCACCCACGTCGCCAAGGACGAAGTCCAGGCCAAGAACATCGAGCGCCGCGCCCGTCAGCACAAGGCCACGGCGCGCCGCTTCACGCCGCTGCTCAAGTACATCTCGTCGGAGAAGGCCGTCGAGATGGCCCGCCGCAACATGCAGATCCACGGCGGCAACGGCTACATGAAGGAGTACGGCGCCGAGAAGCTGCTCCGCGACGCGCTGGTCATGCCGGTCTACGAGGGCACCAGCCAGATCCAGTCGCTGATGGCGATGAAGGACGCGATGGGCGCGGTGATGAAGGCCCCGCAGGAGTTCGTGAAGAAGCTGGCCCAGGCCCGCTGGCGCAGCCTCTCGGCCCGCGACGCGCTCGAGCGCAGGGTCGCCAAGATCCAGCACACCTCGCTGGACGCGCTGCAGTTCCTCGTCCGCAAGACGGCCACCGACAAGTTCCGCTCGCTGTCCGGCAAGCCGCTGTCGCAGTGGCGTCAGGCGGTCACCGCCGAGTGGAACCCCAAGCGCGACTTCGCCTACGCGATGCTGCACGCCGAGCGACTGACCCGCATCCTCACCGACGCGGCGATCTGCGAGGTCCTGCTCGAGCAGGCCCGCCGTCACCCCGAGCGCGCCGAGGTGCTCGAGCGCTACCTCGCGCGGGCCGAGCCACGGTGCCGGTTCCTGCTCGACGAGATCCAGACGACCGGCGCCGAGCTGCTCGCGCGCCTGCACGGCGACGAGCGCGGCGACGTGTCCGCCGCCGCGGAGTGAGAGCCATGCCCGCCGTCTGTGCCCCAACCTGCCCACCGCGGAGTGAGTGATGCCCGTCGCCAACAAACACGTCCTGCAACAGGGCCCCGTGCTCGCCTCCCTCGCCGGAGCCGCAGTCGCGGCCCTACGCCAGCAGCTCGACGCCAAGCTCGGTCGGCCCGCGCCGACCGGCATGCCGCCGGTGCCGTCGCAGGAGTTCAGCGCCACGATCCCGCCGCGACCCGACGACCTCCTGCGCGACTATGTCCGCAACTGCGGCGGTGATCCCAGCGCCTACCGCGGCATGGTGCCCGCGCACATGTTCCCGCAGTGGGGCTTCCCGCTGTCGGCCAAGACGCTGGCGGGCATCCCCTACCCCTTGGTCCGCGTGCTCAACGGCGGCTGCCGCCTGCAGATGAACCTGCCCTTGCCCAGCGGAGAGCCGCTCCACGTGCGCGCGCGGCTCGAGGACATCGACGACAACGGCCGCCGCGCCGTGCTGCACCAGCGCGTCGTCACCGGCACCGACTCCGCGCCCGACGCGGTCGTCGCCGATCTCTACGCCATCGTGCCGCTCGCAGGCGCGAAGGACGGCAAGCGCGAGCCCAAGGTCACCGCGCGCGTGCCCGACGACGCCGAGGAGCTGCAGCGCTGGCGCATCGGTCCCCAGGCC
The DNA here is from genome assembly GCA_001464385.1 of Deltaproteobacteria bacterium Ga0077550. GTDB lineage: Bacteria > Myxococcota_A > Polyangia > Nannocystales > Nannocystaceae > Xiheibacterium > Xiheibacterium aquaticum. Next base: position 2,874 of record LNFB01000327.1, read on the forward strand.
GGCCTCGAGTTCGCCAAGCTCACGGGGGACTTCAACCCCGTGCACTGGGTGCGCGCGTACGCCCGCGCGGCCGGCTTCCGCTCGACGATCCTCCACGGGTTCGCGACGATGGCCCGCGCGATCGAGGGCCTGCAGCGCACGATCTTCGCCGGCTCCGTCCACGCGCTGCGCGTCGTCGACGTGAAGTTCACCAAGCCCCTCGTGCTCCCGGCGAAGGTCGGGCTGTACCTCCGTGGCCACGAGATGTATGTCGGCGACGCCCCCGGTGGCCCCGCCTATCTCGTCGGTACCTTCGAGACCAACACCAAGGCCGAAACATGAGCGACTTCCTCCTCGAGAACCAAGCTGCGCGCAAGCTGATCCAGACCCTGGGCCTACCGGTCCCGGTGCCGACGCGGCTGCGTCGCGCCAAGGGCCCGTGGGACGAGCGCCCACTGCACGACGACGACGTGGTGGTCGGCGCGGCCCCGGGCGGCGCGCTGTCCGACGCGCTCGCGCGGACGCTGACGATGGCCGGCGCCTCGCCGTGGGTGACGCGCCCCGATCTCCTGCCGGCATTCGCGGAGCCGGGCGAGGCCTTCGGTCGACCCGCGCGCCTCGTCAGCGGCGACGGCCTGCCCGACGGCCTACGCGTGCGCGCGCTGGTCTTCGACGCGACCAACCTCGCGGACCCGAGCGAGCTGCGGGCGCTCTACGACTTCTTCCACCCGCTGATGACGCGGCTCGCCGGCTGCGGCCGCATCGTCGTGCTCGGCCGACCGCCCGGCTCGTTCGAGTCGGCCGCGATCGCAGCGACCCACGCGGGCCTCGAGGGCTTCGTCCGCAGCGCGGCCAAGGAGGTCGGCAAGCGCGGCTCGACGGCCCACGTGGTCTACGTCGAGCGCGGCGCCGAGGATCGCATCGATGGCGTGCTGCGCTTCCTGTTGTCCGCCCGCTCCGCGTTCGTGTCGGGCCAGCCGCTCGTCGTCACCAAGGAGGCTGCCGCGCCCGAGTCCCAGCGCTGGGTGCGGGGCCTCGCCGGCAAGATCGCATTGGTCACCGGGGCCGCGCGCGGCATCGGTGAGGCGACGGCCGAGCTGCTCGCGGCCGAGGGCGCCCACGTGGTGTGCCTCGATCGCCCCGCCGACGACGCGCTGGTCAGCCAGGTCGCGCGGCGCATCGGCGGCTCGGTGCTGCTCGCCGATCTCGGCAGCCCGGATGCGACGACGATCGTCGTCGACGCGCTGCGCAAGGCCCACGGCGGCGTCGACATCGTCGTGCACAACGCCGGCATCACCCGCGACAAGACCCTCGCGAAGATGAAGCCCGAGGCGTGGGACCAGGCGATCGAGGTCAACCTCGCGTCGGTCACCCGCATCACCTCGGCGCTGCTCGAGGGCCCGCTGCACGACGGCGGCCGCGTCATCTGCCTGTCGTCGGTCGCGGGCATCGCCGGCAACATGGGCCAGACCAACTACGCCGCGAGCAAGGCCGGCATCGTCGGCTACGTGCGCAAGCTGGCCAAGCACACCGCGTCGCGCGGCATCACGGTCAACGCGATCGCGCCGGGCTTCATCGAGACCCGGCTCACCGCCGCGATCCCCGTGGTCATCCGCGAGGCCGGTCGACGCCTGTCGAACCTCGGCCAGGGCGGCCTGCCCCGCGACGTCGGCGAGGCGATCAGCTTCCTCGCCAGCCCCGGCGCCCACGGCGTCACCGGCCAGGTGCTCCGCGTCTGCGGCGGCGCCCTCATCGGTGCCTGAGGCCACGCGCCCTTCCCCTCGATCCCCGAAGAAGAGAACACGTCATGTCCAAGCAGATGGTCACTCCCCCCAAGGGTCGACGCGCCGTCGTCGTCGCCGGCCTGCGTACCCCGTTCGTCAAGGCGTTCGCCGAGTTCCTCAAGATGGACACCATCGCGCTCGGCGACGCGACCGTCCGCGCGTTGCTCGACAAGGTGCAGCTGGATCCGCAGCACCTCGAGGCGATCGTGTGGGGCGGCGTGATCCTCCCGGGCCTCGCGCCCAACGTCGCGCGGGAGATCGCGCTCGACCTCCGGCTGGGCGCCCACGTCGAGGGTCATACGGTCACCCGCGCCTGCGCCTCGGGCCTGCAGGCGATCACCAGCGCCGCCGCGGCGATCGAGCGCGGCGAGATCGACGTCGCGGTCGCCGGCGGCTCGGACTCCACGAGCAACGCCGAGCTCAAGCTGCCGCAGAAGGTCGTGCACGCCCTCGCGCCGCTCGCCTTCGGCAAGGCCACCCCCAAGGACTACCTCGGCGTGCTCGCGCAGCTGATGCCGATCTCCGAGGTGCTGCCCAAGATGCCGAAGATCGCCGAGCGCACCACCGGTCAGGTGATGGGCGAGTCGGCGGAGGACATGGCCGGCCGCAACGAGATCAGCCGCGAGGCCCAGGACGAGTTCGCCGCGCGCTCGCACCACCGCGCCGCCGCCGGCATCGCCTCGGGCCGCCTCCGCCAGGAGATCGCCAAGGTCGAGACGCCCGAGGGCAAGACCGTCACCGCGGACACCATCGTCCGCGCCGACACCAGCGTGGACAAGCTCGCCAAGCTGCGGCCGGTGTTCTCGAAGTCCGGCACCCTCACCGCCGGCAACTCGAGCGCGCTCACCGACGGCGCGGCCGCGGTCGTGCTCATGAGCGAAGATCGGGCGCGCTCGCTCGGATACACGCCCCTGGCGTTCTTCCGCAGCTGGGCCTACGCGGGCGTCGATCCGGCCGATCAGCTGCTGATGGGCCCGGCCCTCGCGATGCCGCTGGCGCTCGAGCGCGCCGGTCTCTCGATGTCCGAGATGGATCTGGTCGACATGCACGAGGCCTTCGCGGCGCAGGTGCTCTCGGTGCTGAAGATGCTCGGCAGCGACGCCTTCGCCCGCGCTCGCCTCGGCCGCGACAAGGCCGTCGGCGACGTCGATCCGGACAAGCTCAACATCTACGGCGGCTCGATCGCCCTGGGTCACCCGTTCGGCGCCACCGGTGCCCGCATGGTCACGACGATGGCGAACGAGCTGCACGGGAGCAATCGTCGCTACGCGCTGCTCGGAATCTGCGCGGCCGGTGGCCTCGGCGCCGCCGCGGTGCTCGAGCGCGCGGACTGACCTCGGAGCCGTCGGGGTCGCCTCAGCGGACGACGAAGCGTTCGCGGGCGACCTTGGTCGACGCCGACTCGACGACCGCACACGCGGCCGCCCGGTCGGCGGGCGGCGGAGCGCTCGACACGAACGCGACGAGCTCCCACGCGCCGGGCGTCACGGCGCTGGGCAGCGCGGCGTCGACCTCGATCGTCGTTCCCGGCTTGCCCGCGCTCGACGTCGTGGGGACCGGCAGCGTGATCCCGTCCTTCACGGCGCACGCCCACACCACTGGGGTCACGGTGTATGCGGTCGCGGGACGCAGCGTGAACGTCAGCGTCGAGCCGAAGGGCACGGTGGACGCGGGCGCGTCGGCCGAGCCGCGGACCTCGGCGACGCCGACGATCGACAGCTCGTGCGCGACCATCGGTGCAGCGGCCTGGGGCGCGCCTGCGGGTGCTGGCGTGCGAGCCACCCACAGCACGGTGCCGGCCGCGACCGCGGCGATGCCCGCGGCGATCGACGGCAGGCGCCAGCGGACAGGCCGCACCACGTCGCCGCCACGATCCGTGCGCGCCGCCGCGTCCAGCATCGCGGCGAGCTGTGCGTCGTCGTAGGGCGCGAACAGCTCGGCGCAGCGCAGGATGTCCGCCTCGGACTGGCCGGCCGCCCGTGCCGCGGCCTCGGCCTCGGCGAGCGTGCACCGCCTGGCCGCGTACGCCTCCCAGCACTCGAGCGATGCACGCTGCTGTCGGATGAGCTCGGCCAACGGGGCCTCGGGATCTTGGCGTTGCACGGCGGGACCGATGGCTTCTACGGGTGAAAGGAAGGCGGCCTGACAGAAAAGCGCTACGCGGGCTCCGGCGCGCCGAGCACCGCGCGCAGGAGGTTGGGCAGGGTGTGTCGACGGAAGCGCGAGCTCCACTGGTACACGGCCGCGGGGGTCATCCCCAGGGCGGCGGCGACGTCGGCGGGGAGCATGCCCTCGACGAACAGGCCGAGGAACATCGAGTAGTCGCGGGGGCCGAGGAGCTCGTGCAGCCGCTTCTCGAGGACGACGAGGCTCTCCCTGGCCAGGACCACGGTCTCGTGATCCGGTCGGTCGTCGCCCGGCCCCTCGGCGTCGTCGAGGGCGGTCTCCTCGCCCTGCCACGGGCTGCGACGCCGGCTACGCAGGATGTCCAGCGCCCGGCTGCGCGCGACCATCCGCACGTAGGTCTCGAGGGTGCACCCACGGCTGGGATCCCAGTCCCGCAGCCGCTTCAGGCCCCGATCGAACAGGGCGACGAAGGTCTCCTGGACCAGATCGTCGAGTTCTTGGCGGGCGCTGCGACCCTGGGTCGGGGCCATGCGCAGCAAGAGGTGCGAGATCTCGGCCTGGATCGCCGGGGTGATCCGCCGCGTCAGCCCCACGTTGGCGCCCTCGACCCCGTCCAGTACGCGCTGGACCAGCGCGATGTCTTCACTGGTCGGCATGGACCGGCGGCCCGCCTTATATCACGCCGCCCCGGACCCTGGCCCGAACCGGGTCGGCGCGGCCCGTGTCAGGTCCCGACGGGCCATCCCCGTAGATCGCCTCGCCATGAAGGACGCACCCCGGCTGCGCCGCCGACCGACCGCCACGACCCGCCCGTCGATCGCGTGGCTGTGGCGACATCGGGCGTGTCGCGTCGGCTTCGTGCTGGGCTTCGCCGCAGGTGTCGTCGCGGTCACGGGTCTGGCCGCCCGCGTCGCCCCTCGGGACGCACCGGCCCGCGACGAACTTTCTTCGGGCCGTGTCAAAACGGCCACGGTCGTCCCGTAGAGGACCGTGCGGGGCAAAGACAGGAGTCCCGCTCGAGTCAGGCCGGCTCCCGCCTCTGGGCGGCGCGGCGATCGTCCGTCGAGGTTCGCGGCAGCGAAGGGGTCCCCTAGGATTGGGTGCCCCCCGCTCGCCGCCTCCGACCGAGGACGACCGTCGCGTCGCCAACTTGCGTTGCCTTCTGCGTGTCGACCCACACCACGAAGCGCTGGAGCCCCGAGATGTCCGCCCTGCGCACCGCGGTCCCGCCCGCCGATCCCCGCCTCCTCGCCATCGTCGAGGCCGCACGCCTGTGCGAGGTGGAGTTCTGCGACTGGTGCATCGAGTCGCCCCCGGGCGAGCAGTTGGTCTTCGGCCACATCCAGGTCGCCGACCGCCGCGGCGTGACGCGGGTCCTCGACGCCCTGCTCGACCTCGACGCCCGCCTCGATCTCGACATCGGCCCCAGCACCGCCGACACCCGCGGCCGCTGGTCGGTGTGGGTCCGGGCCCAGCGCGGGCCGGCGCCGACCACCGATCCCGGCTGACGCCGCGCCGCTCGACGTCGCCGCCGTGACGGGTCGATCATGACGGTGATGGCGCGCTGCTGCGCCGCGCCACGATTCCCGCGCGATCCAGCGCTTGGCTCCCGGTGCCGGCTGTCAGCGGTGAGGTGGCATCGTCGTTGCTTCACCCGATGGTCATGCGCATCGGCATCGCGACCTCGGTCCGGGACGTGGCGGCCGCCGCCACCGACGATCGCCTCGACGAGCTGCAGTCCGAGCTGGGCCAGGTCGAGTGGATCGGCAATCGCTTGCGCACCGCGACGCGCCGTCGCGCCGATCGTTCGGCCACCGACGAGGCCTCGCTGTGGGCGCGGCTCCTGGACTGGACGCTGTGACGGCGCGATGGTCGGCGACGCGCCCGACCGCCATCAGCCCGACCGCCATCAACCCGACCGCCATCAAGGCGTGAACTCGAGGGTGAGGCTCGCGGCCTGCACGCCGGCCATCTGCAGCTGGCCCGCCGCGCCCTGGGCCCGCCGCAGGTTCTCGCGGGCGAGCAGCGGCCGCAGCAGCGGGGGCAGCAGCGCGTCGACGATGTACTTCCCGAAGCACGTGTGCTGCCCGGAGCCGAACAACAGGAAGTTGTACAGGTTGCGGTCGATCCGGAACGCGTCGGGGTCGGCGTACAGCGCCTCGTCGAACATCGCCGACTGGGTCGCGACCATCACCGTCGTCCCCTTCGGGATCGTCTTCTCGTACCACTGCGTGCGGCCGGCGACCCAGTCCGTGGTCGTGCGCCGCAGCACCCCGGGGCCGATCGGACGCATGCGCATCGCCTCGTCGATCCATCGGCCGAGCAGGGCGTCGTCGCCGGCGCGCGCGGCCGCCTGCGCCCCCTGCAGGGCATCGGGCCGCGCGAGCAGCTGATCGACCGCGATCGCAGCCATCGTCGCCATCGGGGGAATCGCGCCCGAGATCATCCCGACGAGGTTGCTCTTGATGAGCTCGCGGGTGAGCCCAGGCAGCCCGGGGTTGGCCTTCTGCAGCGCGACGAGGCGCCCGAGCACGTCGTCGTGATCGCCGGGTCGGATGTGGCGCTCCTCGATCAGCACGTCGAGGTAGAGCTGGAACTCCTTGCCCGCGACGATGCCCGCGAGCTCGCCGGCCGGGTTGGTCCCGGTCGGGATCGTCAGGTAGTCGAAGATCTTCACGCTCCAGTCGACGAGCATCGTGCTCGTCGGCCCGGGCACCCCGAAGTAGTCGCCGACCCACGCCGCCGGCACGGCGCGGGTGAGTCCACCGACGATCTCGAGCCGGCCGTTCGCAGCGGCGACGGCCGCCTGCGCCGCCGCGCCGACGAACGGGACCACGCGCGCGGGCAGATCGCTGCGGCGGATCGCCAGGCGCAGGTTGGTCTGGTCGCGGGCGTACTCCGGTGTGTTGGCCATCCCCAGGAGGAACGGGTTGCCGGTGACGTCCCGCAGCTGTTGGTCGTTGGTGGTGCCGAAGACGTCGTCCGCCGCGAGGGCGTCGACCACGTCCTGGTAGCGGGTCACCAGCGCGAAGTTGCGGAACACGAGGACTGGCTGCACGGCGCGGAGGATCTTGAAGATGAGGTTCAGGTGGTCGAATGCCCAGGTCGTGATCTTGGCGATCAGGTCGCGAAAGCCCAGGGCGAACACGTCCACGCCGATGCGCCGCGCCTCGGCGAGCAGCTCTGCGGGGATGCGCTCCGCGAGCTCGCGGGGGAAGACCTTGGCGTCCTCGCCGATCTCCGCGGCGAGCTCCTCCAACTTGACCACCAGTAGATTGGACACGGTCGCGCAGCCTATACGCCCGACCTGGGCGAAGCAAGACCGAGACGCGACGGCCATGCGATCACGATCGCGTGGCCGTCGTACTCCACGATCCGATTCGCGATCCGATTCGCGATCCGATTCGCGATCCGATTCGCGCACGCGTGCACGATCGCGTCACCGCGATTTCCGTTGCTGCTCACCGCGCGCCTGCGGTACGTTGCGCACCGCCGCGCCGCGCACCGATGTGTCCGCGCGACGACGGTGGTGGAAAAGGCGTGCACGAATGATCGACCCCGTGGCCCCCGATGGACTCGCGCAGACCTCCGCCCTGCTCGCCCGGCTCGGGCGCGACGGCGGCCCCCTCGGCGCGCCATGGTCCGACCGGCCGACCGCGGCCGAACCCGCCGACGGCCCGGGCCCGGTGGTGCCGAGCGCCGACTTCGAGGCGCTCAATCGCCCGCAGAGCCTCATGACGCTGGTGCCGATCCGCGCCGGCCAGGTGGACGCGCTGCGCGAGCGGCTGAAGGGCCCGGTGTTCACCACCCACTCGCCCGGGGTGCACAATGCCCGGTTCGTCGTCTTCCCCGACGGCAAGCTCCTGTTCACCGCCGTCTACGACGTCACCCGCACGTGCGCGCTGCAGTTCCTCCACGCCAACGCCGCGACGGTCGACGAGATCTGGCGGTTCTGCGAGGGCTACCCAGAGTCGGGCGCCCGCGACCTCGTCGCCCTCGATGGGTTCCTGCGGAGGTGGGATCGCCCGGTTCCGCTGATGTTCAGCGCGTACATCGATCCCGGCGAGCCGCAGGTGCGCGAGGCGGTGCAGCTGCGCTGCAACTTCCTCGACTTCGCCCGGGCGGTGCAGCGCGACCCCGCCGGCATCCTCGTCCACTACGACGCGTTCCTCGGCGACAATCGCCGCAGGATCCACGCCGCGGCCGAGCGACACGAGGGCGACCTGGCGCGCCAGGACCTGGTCTCCGCCGGGAACCTCACCACCGCGTTCACGATGATCTCGCAGGTGAAGCCCGACCTCGAGTCCCGCGCGCGGCTCCAATTCACCCTGCGATTCGGCAACCTCGTCGTCGATACGTTCCGCATCAACCCGATCAGCGAGATGACGACGGTCCACTATGCCCGCTTCGCGATGTACGACGACGACAAACTGATCTTCGCCAGCATCTACGACGGCGACTGGCTGCAATACGTGCAGGACTTCTCGGTGCGAATCCCCACCCAGATGAACAAGGTGTGGGGCAATTGCGTGGGCTGGCCGACAAAGGGCGCCGCGGACACGGACGCGCTGCTCGCCTACCTCGAAGGCTGCCGCGTCCCCACCGATGTGTTCTATTCGGCGTACATGGACGTCACGTCGAAGGACATCCTGGCGAGCTATGCCCTCGGCCGAGCGCTGTGGTCGTTCACGGGTGTCCCGCCGGTCGACGCACCGTCGTTCCGTGCGCGCTACCTCGCCTTCCTCTCGGCCAATCAGGGCCTCCTGCCGTAGGGCAACCGCTCGATGACGACCACCATTGATCTCTCCCAGGTGCAGGCGACCGTGCTGCGGGGCTTTCGCTCGTTCGAGGCCCTGCCCCACCTCTGGTATGGCTTCGTCACCCTCGGCGATCCGGCGGCCGCAAAGCGCGTCGTCGCCGAGCTGCTGCCGCAGGTCACGAGCTGCGCCGCCTGGGATCGCGGCCTGTCCGACTTCGCCCTCGGGCTCGGATTCACCGCCGCCGGCCTCGAGCAGCTCGGTCAGCCCACCGCCGCCTTTCCGCAGCCGTTCCGTCGCGGGATGGCGAGCCGCGCGGCGCTCCTCGGCGACGTCGGGGCGAGCCGCCCCGAGCTCTGGCCGAGTCCCTTCACCGACCCCGAGCTCCACGGCGTCGTCGTCCTCAGCGCGGCGTCGGCCGCCGGCCTCGACGCCGGCCGCCGCGCCGTCGAGGCCGCGATCGCAGCGGCCCCGGGCGCGCGCATCCTCCTGGTCGAGGAGGGCCACGC
>LNFB01000328.1 GCA_001464385.1 Deltaproteobacteria bacterium Ga0077550
CCGGCGAGTTCGTGCTCGGCTTCCCCAACGAGGCCGGCCACAACCCCTACCCGGGCGCGCCGTTCCTCCACGGCAGCTACCTGGCGTACCGCAAGCTCGAGCAGCGTGTGCTCGCCTTCCGCGAGACGACCGCGGCGCTCGCGGGGGCGGCCGGCATCCCGTGCGCCCATGCGGCGGCGCGGTTCATGGGCCGATGGCAGAGCGGCGCGCCGCTCGATCTGGCGTGGGAGGCCGACGATCCCGCCCTCGCCGTCGATCGCAGCCGCAACAACGACTTCCGCTACGACGACGACCCCCGCGGCCTCAAGTGTCCCCACGGCGCGCACGCGCGGCGCAACAACCCGCGCGCCGATCCGACGGGCCCGGCGGTCGCCGAGGTCAACCAGCACCGCGTGATGCGGCGGAGCCTGCCCTACGGCCCGTGGCTACCGGACGGGAGCACGGACGACGACGGGATCCCGCGGGGCATCCACTTCGCGGTCGTCAACGCCGACCTCGAGACCCAGTTCGAGTACGTGCAGCTCAATTGGATCAACGGCACGCTCTCGTCCGCGGCGCTCTCGACCGAGATCGATCGCGACCCGATCGTCGGGGCCAACGATGGTCGCGGCAAGTTCGTGGCGCCCGCGAACCCCCTGCCGTCGATCGGGTGGGACCTGCCGCGGTTCGTCGAGGTCCGCGGCGGCGGCTACTTCTTCCTGCCGTCGCTCGCGACGCTCGCCGTCCTCGCGGGCTGACGCGTCGACCGACCTCCGCAACTCAGCCCGCCGCGCGGCGGCCCGCGAGCAGCTCGACGAAGCTCGACATCGCGAACTCGTGCGGCCGCAGGCCAGCGGTGACGAGGGCATCGTCGTCGATCGCCCCGCACCCCCGCGCGCGCTGCAGGAAGGCGAGCAACGCCTGCCCCGTGGCGGCATCGTCGAGGACCGCCGCACCGTCGGTGGCCGCGGTCGCCCGCGCCAGGTACTCGGCCATGCGCGCGGAGGCCTGCGGCAGCGACTCGAGGAAGAAGCGATAGTTGGTCGCGAACCGCACCGGCAGCTGCGCCGGGTGCAGATCCCAGCCCTGGACGTAGCCGCCGACGAGCGAGCGGCGGACGTGCGCGTGGGACAGCCGCCACGCCCGCCACACCGCGGCGCGATCGGTCGCCGCGTCGCCGCCCTCGGGCGGCACCGGCAGGATGTTGGTCGAACCGTCGCACACCTGCACCGCCGTCCCGGCGCAGGCGATCGTCATCAAGCCCCGGGCCAGGTCGCACATCGGGTGATCGATCGACTGCCACGCCGCCGTGATCCCGCACGACGCGGTGAAGTCGTAGACGCCGAGCGCCATGGCGAGCAGCCGCGGGCCGCCGGCGCGCACCAGCAGCGGGAGCAGGAATCGCCCCGCGCGATCGAACAGCACCTGCGTGACCTCGACCATGAACTCGAGCGGCAGGCTGCCCTCGGCGAGGCCGAGCCGGCGCTCCAGCCGGGCGAGGAGCTCGACGGCCACCTCGACCTGCTCGACGATCTGCACCTTGGGCAGGGTGATGCGGAAGCCCGATGGCACGCCGCCATGGGCCGACACGAGGGTCGACACGAAGCGATCGAGCGTCGCGATCGAGCGCGCGGCGTTGGCCGACGTCAGGGGCTTGATGCGGATGCCGCTGGCGCCGCTCGCCTCGCCCCGCGCGATCGCGGTGGCGAGGGCGCGCGCGCAGGCGACCGCGTCGGCGTCCTCCTCGGCGTCGGGTCGGATCCCGTAGCCGTCCTCGAAGTCGATGCGCAGGTCCTCGATCGGCGCCGCCGCGAGCTTGGCGGCCGTGCGCTCGTACACCGCCTCGGCGAGCGCCGCGTCGGCGGGGAGCTCGAGGGCGGCGGCGAGCTGCGCGGGATCCGGGGCGTAGGTGGCGAACGACTCGCGCGCGGCCTCTCCGAGCCGCACGAAGCTGTCCATGCGGAAGCGGTGCGCGCCCCAGTAGAGCGTGTGCACGGGCTGCCGCGCCAGTGAGGCGCCGCCGAAGTGCCGCGCGAACGCCTCGTTGCCCAGGCGCAGGCGCTCGATCAGATCGGGGACGAGGTCGCGGAGTTCGCCCAACTCAGCTCCCCCGGTAGGTCGAATAGCCGAAGGGGCTGAGCAAGAGCGGCACGTGGTGGTGCTCGTGCGGCGCGGTGACCTCGAAGTCGATCGCGACCTCGGGATAGAAGCACGCGCGCCCGGCCGAGGCGAAGTACGCCCCGGTGGCGAAGTGCAGCCGGTACACACCGGCCTCGAGCGGGCGCCCCGCGAGCAGCTCCGGGGCGCGGCCATCGGCGTTGGTCACCGCGCGCGCGAGCTCGACGACGCCGTCGGGGCCGCGGCGCGACAGCGTGAGCGCGACGCCGACGGCCGGCCGCCCCGTGGAGGTGTCGAGCACATGGGTGGTGAGTGGACTGGGCATGGCGTTCACTCGGCGCCGAGCTTGGCGAGCCGCAGGCGGGTGATGGTCCCCTGCTCGCGCGCAGCGTTGGCCAGCTCGAGATCGGAATCGTTGCCCAGCCGCGCCTGCAGCAGGGCGAGCATCTCGGCCGCGCTCTTGCCGGTCGCGCACACGACGAACAGGAAGCCGTGGCGTTGCTTGTAGGCGACGTTGCCGGCCTGCAGCGCGAGCAAGGTCGCCTCGTCGGCCGCGCCCACGCCGGCCTGCTCGGCGCTCGACCAGGTCGCGGTGCTCGCGAAGCGCTCGCGGAGTCGATCGAGGTCGGCGCCGATCTCGGGGTGGTGCCCGAGGGCCTCGAGGATCTCGGCCGGGGTCGCGCTCGCCCACAGGCGCGCGGCCTCGGCGAAGAGCACCTCGTCGTCGTCGAACGGGCGCGCGGCGAGCATGTCGTCGACCCAGCGCGCGCAGCCGCAGCAGCGCAGCAAGGCCTCGCGCGCGCGCGGCTCGGGCAGCGCGTCGAGGATCGCCGCGGCCCCTGGACCGTCGTCGCGCCGCGGGCTCACGGGGTCGCGGCCTCCTGGCGGGGCCCGAACACGCGCAGCCGGCTGACGCCACCGTCGGGGTAGATCGACAGGCGCACGTGGGTGAACGGCCCGCGCTGCACGATCTCGTCGCGGAAGAAGTGCCGCGTGTGCGGGGTCAGCTTGGTCTCGGGTAGCACGCCGCGCCACGCCGCGGAGGTGTCGACGAGCTCGGTGAGCGCGGCGTTGGGCGCGAAGATCCCCTCGAGCGAGCAGCAGTCGGGGCAGTTTCCCTTGAAGAAGTTGGTATCGATCTCGACCAGGCCGACGTCGCCGGGCGCCCCGAGGCGCACGACGATCCAGTCGAAGCCCGGACCGCGGCGGCGCCGGGTCTCCCAGCCGCCGCCCATGTTCTCGGAGCGGCCGGGCAGGATGAGGTTGTTCATCGGGCCGAAGAACATGTCGGAGCACGCCAGCGCCAGGCCGCCGTGCTTCACGGCCGCGAGATCGACCTCGCCCGGGAGCAGCCGCGGCGCGACCTCGGCGTCGACGTCCGACCTGCTCCAATTGGGCTCGGCGTCGCCGTGGGCGCGGAAGCGGGCCACACCGCCGTCGGGATAGATGTTGAGCCGCAGGTGCGTCCACGAGCGCGGCCAATCCGAGTCGTGGCTGATGGGGAAGATGTTCTGCGAGCCGGGCCGGATCGGCATCTGCGGCAGCAGCTCGCACCAGTCGGCCGCCGCCAGGGTCTCGGCGCTCGCGTTGGGATCGTGCGAGATCGCGTCGACCGACGCGTACGGCGGGCTGTTGCCGAGGAAGTGGTTGGTGTCGATGTCGAGCACGCGCACGCGCCCCGGCGTGCCGAGCTTGATGATGCACCAGTCGTGGCCGGGGCCGCGGCGACGTCGGCTCTCCCAGCCGTCCATGAGCTTGCCGCGATCGGTGTACTCGTCGGGCAAGAACACGCCGCGCCCGGGCCTGAGCAGGTTCTCCTTGGGCGCGAAGAACTCGTCGTTGGCGAGCATCGCCTGCGCACCGAGGAATTCGTCGGCGAGGTTGACGAGCCCGGTGAAGGTCGCGGCGTGGAGATCCTTGGCGCTCATGTCGGTCGTCCCTCGGGGTCGTCGCGGCCGAGTCGTACCCGTCCGTGGGGAGCCGGGCCGTGGGGGCCCGTCCCCATCCCCCGGGCATCGTACACGATGGTGCCCCGCAGCCACGTGCGGTGGACGACGCCGTGCAGGCGCCGGCCCATGTACGGCGATTGCGCGTGGCGGAAGCGCAGCAGCTCGGGCGTGACGTCGAACGCCTCCTCGGGCGCCCACGCGAACAGGTCGGCGTCGAAGCCCGGGGCGATGCGGCCCTTGCGACGGCCGACCCCGGCGAACGCGGCCGGGCGCGACGACATCCAGCCCACCACCCGGGCCACGTCGAAGCCGCGCCGGGCGGCCTCGGTCCATACGGATTGCAGCCCGAGCTGCAGCGACGAGATGCCGCCCCACGCCGCGTGGAAGTCGCCCTCCGCGCGGCCCTTGAGGGCCGGCGTGCACGGCGAGTGATCGGTCACGACGAAGTCGATCGCGCCGTCGGCCAGCCCCTGCCACAGCCGCGTGCGGTTGTCGTCGTCGCGGATCGGCGGCGCGCACTTGTACGTGGTGTCTCCGTCGGGGACGTCCTCGGCGCGCAGGCAGAGGTAGTGCGCGCAGGTCTCGACGGTGAGCGGCAGGCCCTCGGCCTTCGCCGCACGGATCTGCGGCAGCGAGTCGGCCGACGACAGGTGGACCACGTGCACGGCGCACCCGGTCTCGCGGCACAGCCGGACGAGCACCGCGATCGCAGCGTCCTCCCACGCCGCCGGACGCGAGCGGAGGTACGCGTCGTAGTGGCGCGGATCGTCGGTGCAGGGCGGCGCGCCGAGGTCGAGCTCGGCGTGGGCGAGCAGCGGCAACCCGGCCTTGCGCAGCTCGATCATCGCCGCGCGCAGCGTGGCCTCGTCGGCGTCGGGGAACTCGTCGATCCCGGAGTGGACCATGAACGCCTTGCACCCGAGCACGCCCGCGGCCGCGAGGCCCGCGAGCTCGTCGGCGTTCCCCGGCACCACGCCGCCCCAGAACCCGACGTCGACCCAGAGCTGCGGCGCGGCGGCGGCGAGCTTGAGCGCGAGGGCGGTCGCGTTCGTCGTGACCGGGATGCAGTTCAGCGGCATGTCGACCAGCGTCGTGACGCCGCCGGCCGCGGCCGCGCGCGTCGCCGTGGTGAAGCCCTCCCACTCGGTGCGGCCGGGCTCGTTGATGTGGACGTGGGTGTCGACGAGGCCGGGCGCGAGGACCAGGTCGCCGAGGTCGACGACGGGCGCATCGCCGCGGGTGTCGCGACCATCACGCACCTCGGCGATCGTCTCGCCGTCGATCACGATCGTCGCGGGGCGCAGGGTCTCGTCCACGACGACGCGACGGCTGACGAGATCGAAGCGGGGCATGGGCGCGCATCGTGGCCGAGCCGCACGTCGGGTCGCAAGGTCGTTCGCGTCGATCCGCCCGGAGGCCCGCGCCGTACGGGGTCCGGGGCCGGCGCGTCCGTCCCACCCCCGCACGGAGACAATCTACAATGATTCGCAGCACTTTGATCGCATCCATGGGGGCCTTGTCCCTCTTCCTGACCGCCTGCGGCGGTGACGACGGCTCGGACGACGGCGCGGACACGGCCGACACCAACCCGACGACGGATGATCCCACGCCGGGCACCACCACCGACGACCCGAGCACGACCGACGATCCCACGACGCCGGGCACCACCACCGACGATCCCACGACACCGGGCACCACCACCGACGATCCCACGACGGATCCGGACACCTCCACCGGCGAGGCCGTGTGCGTGACCGACGTGTGCGCCACCTACGGCGCAGCGGTCCCGCTCGTCGCCGGCGAGATCGTCGATCTCGCCGCGGCGGATCCGCTGTTCATGGACGACTTCGCGCCGCTCGTCGCCCAAGGCCCCAAGGCCGTCGACGCGTTCAAGCTCAGCCTCGCGAACTTCATCAGCGACGCGTACGGCTGCACCGAGGGCGCGTACACCGGTCCGACCATGGAGGCCGCGCACGCGGGCCTCGGCATCACCCAGGACGAGTACGACGCGTTCATCGGGCTCATCGTCGGCGTGCTGACCGACAACGGCGTGCCCGAGGACGACATCAACCTGTGCTTCGCACCGCCGCTCGTGGATCCGGCGTTCGTCGCCACGATCGTGGGGCTGTGACATGAAGGCGCATCCGATCCGTCGTCGCATCGTCGCCGCGCTGGGCGTCACCACCGGGCTCGTCGTGCTGCTCGTCGCCGTCATCGGCGTCGCGCACACCCCGTTCGGTCGCCCACTGCTGCGGTACATCCCCGGCATGGGGGCGTGTCCGCTCGACGTGGCGCCGCTGACCGCCGAGGATCGGATGCGCGTCCGGGGTGACACCCTCGCTGCCCTCGGCGGCGAGGGTGCCGCGACCTCCCGCGTCGCGCTGCGCTTCGAGCTCGGCGCGACCGCGCGCGCCGACGTCGAGCGCTGGGCCGCCGAGCACGGCCTCGCGTGCGCACCCGGCCGCAGGCTCGCCCTGCGCTGCACGGACGTGCCGTCCGCGGCGCTCGCCGGCGCCCTGACCGAGCAAGCGCGATTCGACGAGCTGTCCTTCGACTTCGATCTCGACGGGCGCCTGGTGATGCTCGAGGGCTCGAGCCACGTCGCCGACGCCCAGGCCGCCGTGGACTACGTGGCGCGCCGCGACGCGACGCTCCGCGCGGCGCTGGGTGACCCGACCGTCGTGCACGGCGAGACGACCGAGCGATCGGTGTCGCGCGGGCCGCTCTCGCAGATCTCCCGCGAGTTCCGGCGCCGCGACGTCCGGGCGAAGGTCATCGCCACCAACTTCGGTCGGGGCCGCTTCGGCGTCCGCGAGTTCCACCAGCTCATCGCCGGCTGAAGGCGACAGCGCCCCACCGGCGCCGGAATTGTCGCGGGGCCGACCGGTGTCGCATCATCGGCCGATGCACCTGCTCCCCCGCGCTTCGTCCATCGTCCTGCTCGTCTCCTCGACCGCGTGGGCGACTGCGTGCGCGACCGGGGACGCCGAGGACACCGGCGACGCGGTCGCATCCACGTCGACCACCGCGCCGACGACCGTGACGGGCTCGCCGAGCACCGACGCGATGACGACGGCCCCCGACGAGTCGGACAGCGCGGCCTCCGAGGGCGTCGACGGCTCCAGCACCGCGGCTGGGCCCGACATCCCCGACGAGTGCGACCCCGGCGCGATCGACTGCCCGTGCGACGACGGCGAGTGCGTCGACGCGACCGCGTTCTGCATCGCCGATGTCTGCGTCGCCGACGTCGCGTGCGACGCCGACCTGCACGAGCCCAACGAGTTCCCCGACGAGCCCACGGACCTCGGCGAGATCAGCGACGACGACGCCGAGACCGTCGAGTTCATCGGCGTGCTCGACCACCCCGACGACGTCGACTGGTTCACCTATCACGGCACCGATGCGCTGGGCGAGACGGTCGACCCTGCGCGCACGCTGCAGGTGTTCGGCGGCACGCTCGAGCTGTGCAAGTTCTTCAGCTGCGACGTCGGCGAGGCCCAGGTCGTCTGCCCCGCCGGCACCGAGGGCGTCACCGAGGGCGCGCGCCACGGCTGCTGCGCGCCATCGAGCTTCGCCTTCGACGCCGACGCGATCGAGTGCATCGGCGGCGCGTTCGAGACCGGCGGCACGGTGCTGATGCGGCTGCAGAACGCCAGCGATCAGTGCGTGGGCTACTCGGGCACGGCCCACTTCTGAACGAACGGCGTCGAGCGCAGGCCCGTCACCACTCGCGCTCGTCGAAGCCGCACAGGCTCGCGAAGTGGGCGTCGCGATCCTCCACGAACAGCGAGCGCGTGATCGCGGCGACCAGCCGCTGCACCGAGTACTTCATCCCCGAGATGCTCGCGCCGCCGAAGCCGAGGCTCAGCAGCCCGCCGAAGGTGTAGTTGTGGACCTGTCCGACCCACGGCGCCTCGCCGGGGGTCTTCTCGGTGAACTCGAAGCCCGGCCCGAGGTACGGGTGCCGGGCCAGATCGTCGTGGCGCTCGGCCTCCGGCGCGGCGTAGCGATCGCGCCACAGCGCCACGTGCGGCCACAGCTGCGCGAGCTCGGGCCGGCGCGAGAGGTCGGTGACGAACCCGGTGCCGACGATGACGAAGTCGACCAGATCGGTGCCCGAAGGCGTGGTCACGGCGATGGCGTCGCCCTGCAGCTCGACCTGCTTCCACGGCGAGCCGGGATGCATGTGGAACGCCGCGTGGGCGCTGGCGCGGCGCAGCGTGTCGGCCGGCGGGAGCTGACCGACGCGGAGGATCTGGCGGATGAACCGCCACTTGTCGGCGTCGGGCAGATCCGCCATGTGCCGGAGGAACCCGACGAACTCGGCCCAGCGGTAGGCGTTGGTGTCGACCAGTCGCTCGCGCCGGAAGTACAGGTGCACCGCCGCGGCGCCGTGCTCGAGGGCGACCGACGCGTTGTCGAACGCCGACGCCCCGGCCCCGAGCACGCCGATGCGCTTGCCGGCGAGCGCCGCGAAGTCGATGTCGTCGCGCGTGTGGGCCCAGCGATCGCGGGGCAGCGCGTCGGTGATCATCGCCGGCACCTCCCACGCGCCCGACCCGTCGATGCCGGTCGCGAGCACCACACGGCGCGCGAACAGCCGCACGTCGCGGCCACCGTGACGCGCCTCGACGACGAGCACGCCCGGCGTGTCACTCGGGCCGAGGCCGGTGACGCAGGTCTCGGCCTGCACCGGGATGCCGAGCACGCGCCGGTACCACGCCAGGTACGCCGCCCAGGTCTGCTTGGGCACGAGGCCCATCTGCGCCCAGCTGCCGGGCCCGTGCTGGGCCTCGTACCACGCGACGATCGTGAGGTTCGGGATCCCGAGATCGGGGCCGGTGAGGTACTTCGGCGTGCGCAGCGTGACCATGCGGGCGAAGTTGAGCCACGGCCCCGCGCGATCGATCGGGCGCTCGTCGACGACGAGCACGCGCTCGACCTTCTCGCGCAGCAGCGCGAACGCGGTGACCAGCCCGCCCTGCCCGCCGCCGACGATGATGACGTCGTGCACCGCAGCGCCGTCGGGCCCGAGCTTGGGCGTCAGCCACGGTCGACGCGGATAGTCGAGCAGCTCGAGATCGCGGCGCAGCGCCTGCTCGAGCCGCGCGAGGCCGACGACCTCGGCGGCACCGGCGGCCTCGACGATGGTGGTGGAACTCGCGGTGCCGTCGGACGAGGCGCTCGGCTCGGACATCGCGGCGATGGTGTCACCCTCCCGGCGTGCAGGGCAATGAACGACGGGATCACCCGCCGGCATCATGCGGGGTCGAGCGCGAGCACGCGGCGGTAGAACGCAGCCTCGCGCGTCCACGCGTCGATGATGGTCTCGGCCCGCCGGAAGCCGTGGCCCTCGCCCGGGTACGCGCGGT
Source organism: Deltaproteobacteria bacterium Ga0077550 (assembly GCA_001464385.1). Lineage (GTDB taxonomy): Bacteria > Myxococcota_A > Polyangia > Nannocystales > Nannocystaceae > Xiheibacterium > Xiheibacterium aquaticum. The sequence goes on from LNFB01000328.1 coordinate 9,419, forward strand.
ACTCGACCTCGACCCCGCGACCGCGCAGCGCCGCGACCATCTGCTCGGTCTGCGACGGCGGGACCGCGGGATCGTCGAGGCCCTGGAAGAAGATGACCGGCACCGCGATGCGATCGGCCGCGTGCAGCGGCGATCGCTCGCGCCACACCGGCGTCGGATCGGCGTGCTCGCCGAAGAGGAACCGATCGTAGTGCGACTCGAACTTGTGCGTGTCGGCCACCAGCGACGCGACGTCGCTCACCCCATAGTAGCTCGCGGCCGCACGGAACACCCCGTGGAAGGCGACCGCGGCCAGGGCCGTGAAGCCCCCGGCCGAGCCGCCGCGGATGACCATGCGCTCGGGATCGACGCGGCCCTGCGCGGCGAGGTGCCGCGCCCCGGCGACGCAGTCCTCGACGTCGAACACACCCCACATGCCGCGCAGCCGCTCGCGATACGCCCGACCGAAGCCGGTGCTGCCGCGGTAGTTGACGTCGAGCACCGCGTAGCCGCGCGAGGTCCAGAACTGCACCGGCAGGTTGCCGCTGGCCAGCGCGAGCCCGGTCGGGCCGCCGTGGGCGACGACCACCAGCGGCGGCGCGGCGCCCGGGGGCCCGCGGTGATCGCCCAGCTTCGGCGGATAGAACCACCCGAACGCGACGTCGCCGGCCGAGGTCGCGAAGCGCACGGCCTCGGGCGTCGACCAGTCCGACGGCGCGAGCACGTCGAAGAGCCCGGTCTCGCGGCGCGCGAGCTCGCTACCCGCGGCGTCGACGAGCCGCAGCGCCGTGCCGCGCCCATCCCAACCCTCCACGATCGCGGCCTGCCCCGGCGCGACCGCGAGGTGCCCGATCGACGGCGCGTCGTCGACCAGGTCCGCAGATGCGCCGGAGTGCACTGCGCCGGAGTCCACGTCGATGCGGATCACCCGCGCGACCCCGTCGTGCACGCGCACCGCGAGCGCCGTGTCGCGGGCGACGAAGCCCCACGTGCGCATGCCGAGGTTCCACATCGGCCCGCCGAGCTCGTCGTCGGACGCAAACACGCGCTCGGTCCGGCCGGCCCGCTCGCGCCACAGCGTCCACGCGCCCTCGGGCTCCCAGAGGAAGTAGAGCTCGCCGGCGTCGCTCCACGCGGGCTGCTGCGCCGAGGCCCGCGCGTCGCCTGCGACGTGCCGCGGCGCGACGAGGTCACCGTCGGCGTCGAGCCCCGCCGTGTACACCGCCCCCGCATCCCACGGCATGTGCGGGTGGTTCCACTGCATCCACGCGAGGTGACGGCCATCGGGCGAGATCGTCGGCGCCGCGTAGAAGTCCGCGCCGACGCACAGCTCGCGCACGCGACCCGAGGGCAGCGCGATCTCGACGAGGCTCGCCCGCGGGAAACCACCGTCGGCGCTCGACCACTCCGCGACCGCGACGAGCCGCGAGCGCGCCGCGTCGTAGACCGGCTCGGCGAGCCCGCACACCTGGGGCCCGACCAGCGGCTGCACCTCGCCGCCGTGCGTGCGCAGCCGCAGCGATCCGTCGGGCCGGTGCACGAACACGACACCGGCGGGCGTCACCGCGTGCGCGCGGCCTCCGTACGTGTGCACGCGGGTGCCGACGTCCCACGGCGCGTCGAGCAGCACGGTGGTCACGCCGGCGGAATCGCGGTGCACGAGCGTGGTCCGACCGCCCTCGTCCGGCCGCGACTCGGCCCAGACCCAACCGAGGCGGCCGTCGGGATCGATGAGGGGCGTCGGCGCGGCGATGCGTCGCGCGCCCGCGGCCATCACCTCGGGTCCGAGGGGTGAGGGCCACGTGCCGAACGCGGTGACGGGCGCGGGGGTCGAGGGCATCCGCCGCATGCTACGTCGCCGCGATCCCGTGATCGGGATCCCCTGGCCACGGGCCACTGCCCGGCCCCCGACACCGCTCGGAGGCCCGCGAGTGCGACCGCTCACACCCGTCGCGCCCCTGGACTTGCAACCTGGCCGGGGCGCAGTACCGTCACGCTCACGTGCTCGGTCGGCGTCGGTCCCAGGTCCTCCTGCTGTGCCTGGTGGGTTCGAGCGCCGCGTGTCCCCGCACGGGCTCGGACACGAACGGCCCCGAGGACGACGAAGCCCCCGTCGTGGCAGCCCTTGGGACCCTGCCCAACGTGAAGACCGCGACGACGGCGTTGTCGACCACGGCGCTGCACCACACCGAGCTCATCCGGATCACCCGCAACTTCGGCAAGTCGAACTTCGAGATCGCCCTCGACGCGTGGACCCCCGTCGAGACCCCCCGCGAGATCGCCGACGTCCGGCTGTGGTGGGCGCGGCCCGATCGCGACGGCGAGCGCAGCCCGTTCTCGGAGAAGTCGCGCGATCACTTCGAGATGACCTACGAGCGCCTCGGCCCCGACAAGTGGCGGGTCGACCTCGGCTCCGACAAGCACGTGTATCGGTTCTGGATCGAGATCGACGAGACCGGCGCGCCGGCGGCCTACGCCGACGTCGACGCCGACGGGGGCCGCGTCGAGCACTGCCGCGTCGTCCGCGGGACCCTGCTCGCCCGCAAACTCTTCGGCGCGCCGGTGGGCATCCGGGACTTCGAGGTCTCCTGCATCGACGCCGCGGGTGCCGAGCGCAGCGGCACGATGCTCGACGTCGCCGACTGATCTCGGAGGCGGATCCGGGGGCCGCGACGGATCCCCCCGCGCCCGCCCACCGCCGTCGTCCGCGGTGCTACCGTAGCGGCGATGCTCGAGTCGCTGCGCTTCCTCTTCGTCGGTCGGTTCTCGCAGTCGCCCAAGGGTGACCGCATCACGGTGTCCGGCGACCGCATGGCCGACGTGATGGCGCGGCTCGATCTGCGCGCGTCGGTCGAGGTCGCCGATCGCCTCGGCAGCGCGCCGACCCGACGCTACGAGATCGAGCTCTCGAGCGCGCGGGCGCTGCGGGTCGCCGACGTCTGGGGCGCGCACGAGCCCCTGCGCAGCCTCGGCGAGATCGCGACGGCGCTGGTGCGACCGAGCGCGACGATGTCGCTGACCGACGCGATCGCGAAGGTCCGCGCGCTCGTCGGCGACGGCGCGCTCGTCGACGCGCTGACCGCCCTGCAGCCCGCGGCCCCGAGCCCCGCGCCGGCCACCGCCGCAGGTCCCGGGGGCACCGCGAGCGTCGCCGCGGACGAGTCGAGACCCTCCTCGATCGACGCAATCTTCGCCCAGGCCGAGGTCCCCGCAGGCCCCGACACGGTCACCGCGGCGCGCAGCAGCATCGACGCGTTCGTCGGCGCGATGCGCAAGACGAAGGTCGAGGGCGGCGGGAAGCCGACGGCGCCGGGGCAGCGGGCCAGCGCGCTGATCCTCGACGCGATCGAGGCGACCGCCGCGGACGCGCTGGGGCACGAGCCCGCCGCGAGCATCGAGGCGAGCTGGCGCGGCCTCAAGCTCGCGCTCGGCGAGTCGCCCGGCCACGGCAAGCTCGCGATCGAGATCCTCGACGTCGACGAGGCCGACCGCACGGCCGCGCTGCGCCACGCCCTCGAGCACGCGCCGGCCGACGCGGTGTTCGTGGTCGACGCCCCGAACGATCTGGCGATCCACGCCGAGCTCGCGGCCCTCGGCGCCGCCACGAGCACACCGATGGTCGTCGCGCTCGATCCCGGGGTCCTCGACGCTGGCCACTCACCGCTGTCGTCGTGGGTCGCGCTGCGATCGGATCCCAACAGCGCGTGGCTGTGCGCGGTGACCAACGACATCGTGCTCGCGTGCGAGACGACGCGGGTCGGACCGCGCGTCGTCTTCGGCGCGCCGGTGTTCGCGATCGCGGCGATGCTCGGGGCCTCGCTGCGCCGCGACGGCACCTTCGGCGACGCGTTCGGCCGCGCCGGGGCGATCGTCGGCCCGGCCTCGTGGCCCGTCGACGGCGGCCGCGGCACGACCCGCAACCTCCCGGTCCGCGCGCCGCTGGCCGTGGACGCGATGCGCACGATGGTCGAGTCGGGGATCTCGGTGCTCGGCTCGGAGCCCGGCGGCGAGCGCCTGCTGGCGGTCGGCGCCCCGATGGTGGCGAAGGCCGACGGCCCCGCGCTCGCCGGTCGCATCCTGGTCGGGCGCGCAGTGCGGGCCGCGAGCGTCGCCCGGGCCGGCCTCGCCCACACCGCCGGCGCCGCGGAGCTCGAGGCGGCCCTGCTCACGGCATCCGCCGAGATCCTCCCCGATGGCCCGCCAGGGACCTGCGTGCTGCGCGGCCGGGCCGAAGGATCGCAGGTCGTGGTCGCGGCGGACTTCCGCGCCCACGCGGTCGGACGCGCCTTCGGGGCGACGTTCCGCGTGTAGGCGGCTCGGGGCCGGCGTCGGCGGATTTCGAGACCGAACCAGGCGACCCCCGCGTTCGCTTTCTCGGCTATGCTCGGGGACCCCGGATGAACGATCAATCGCACGGCGCCGGCGGCCACTGGCAACGCCCCGAAGACCTCGTCGGGACGGTGCTCAACGACCGCTTCCGCGTCCTCAAGATGATCGGCGACGGCGGCATGGGCTCGGTGTACCTCGCCGAGCACGTCACGCTGCGCAAGAAGGTCGCGCTCAAGGTCCTCAAGCACGAGCTCTGCCGCGAGCAGACCCACGTCGATCGGTTCCTCCAAGAGGCCCGCGCGGCGTCGATGATCTCGCACGAGAACATCGTCGACATCGTCGACTTCGGTCCGGTGCCCGGCGGTTCGGTGTTCTTCGCGATGGAGTACCTCGAGGGTGAAGACCTCTCGAACGTGCTGCGCCGCGAACGGCGGCTGCCGTGGGCGCGGGCCCGCGAACTCATCTTGCAGATCGTGCGCGCCCTGACGGCGGCCCACGCCCGTGGCATCGTCCACCGCGACCTCAAGCCGGCCAACTGCTTCCTCGTGAAGCGCGCCGACGGCCGCGACTTCATCAAGCTCCTCGACTTCGGCATCGCCAAGGTCACCGACGAGAGCGGCGAGAGCGGCGGGCTCACGCGCACCGGCGCGGTGTTCGGCACGGCGAAGTACATGGCGCCCGAGCAGGCGATGGGCGACCCCGCCGACGCGCGCACCGACGTCTACGCCGCGGCGATCTGCCTGTACGAGTTCCTCACCGGGCAGGTGCCCTTCGACGGCGACAACTTCATGCGCGTGCTGTCGCGGCACCTCACCGAGCCGCTGACGCTGCCGTCGACGATGGCGCCGGACGCGAAGATCTCGCCCATCGTCGAGGCGATCATCGTGAAGGCGCTGTCGAAGCGCCCCGACGATCGCTACCAGAGCATGGTCGAGCTCGAGGCCGCGATCATGGCGGTCGGCCCCGATGGCCGGCTGTCGGGCGGCCACGACGTGGGCCCGCCGATGGTCGGCCGCGGCACGGCTCAGCCCTCCGACGGGCCCGGCGGCACGATGTGGATGGGCAACGCGGGCGCACCGGTCGCGCAGAGCCAGCCGCCGGGGGCCGCGCGCGGCGGCACCGTGATGCTCGACCCGAACTCGGCGATGCCGATGGAGCCCGGCGGCACCGTGCGGCTCGGCGCCGACTGGGGCACGAGCAGCCCACCGCCGCCGATGGTGCCCAACCGCCCCGAGGCCACGTTCATGATGGACGGCATGGGGCAGGACGTGCTGCCCCAGGGCGGCGGCGCGGTCATCACCCGCAACCCGCCGGTGGGCACCTACCCGCCGCCGCGCGGCGCCGCGCCGACGACGAACCCCCACGGGCCCGACACGCGCCCGCCGCAGTTCGGCGACCAGACCCGTAATCCCGACGCGACGGTGTTCGCGGTCGAGCAGCGCTCGAAGGTCGGCTTCATCCTGATGCTCGTGGTCGGGGCGATCGTCGCCGTCGGCGGCGGTGGCCTGGTCGCGTACTTCATGCTCGGCGACGACGAGCCCGCGGTCGCGGACAGCAAGGTCGTCGAGCCGCCGAAGAAGGCCGAGCCGCCCAAGGCCGAGCCGCCCAAGGATCCCGAGCCGAGCGGCCCGAAGCTCGGCACGCCACCGCCCGAGCCGGTGCCCGATCCGGTGCCGGAGCCCAAGGTGCCGGACCCGGTGCCGGAGCCCAAGACCCCGGACCCGGTGCCGGAGCCCAAGACCCCGGATCCGGTCCCCGTGCCGAAGACACCGCACACGCCCAAGACCCCGAAGACGCCCAAGGACGAGGTCAAGAAGATCCTCTCCGAGGAGGACATCACCAAGGGCATCACCAAGGCCTCCGGCGCGGTGAAGGCCTGCAAGGGCCCGCTGCCGATCAAGATCAAGGTCGGCTACAAGATCACCGCGGATGGCCGCGCCGAGGTCAAGTCGGTCTCGAACGCCTCGGGCGGATCGCTGGCGGACGACACCAAGGACTGCGTGAAGAAGGCCGTCCAGAGCAAGGCGAAGTTCCCGAAGAACTCGGACTTCAAGCTGCCGTCGTTCATCTTCTGAGTCCGGCTCGGCCCGCGCGCGACCGATGCACAGCCTCCGCGTCACGGCCCAGGACGGTTCGATTCGGACCTACCCCCTCGGCGTCGCGCTGGTCGGCATCGGCCGCGACGCGGCCAACCAGATCGTCCTCGACGGCGTCGGCGTGTCCTCGCACCACTGCGCGCTCGAGGTCCGCGGACACGAGGTGATCCTCGTCGACCGCGGCTCGACCAACGGCACATGGCTGTCGGGCCGCCGCGTCGAGCAGCCGGTGCGCGTGGGCGAGGAGGATCGCTTCTACGTCGGGCCGTTCCTCCTGCAGGTGGTGAGCGCGGATGCAGCGTCGGGCGCCGAGGTCCGACCGGTGGAGATCGAGATCAGCGGCGCAGGACCGATCGTGCGCGGCTCGGGACCACATCGGCGCTGGCGTGACATCCAGGCGAAGCTGCAGCGGTACGCGGAGCAGTGGGACCAGGCGGATCGACCGCCGCGCCTGCTGCTCGGCGGGGACGAGCTGCGCCAGGCGAAGCGATGGCTGGCGAGCCCGCCGCCATCGCCGGCGGACGAGCCGGGCCGTCTGGTGCGGGAGCTCATCGCCGCCAGCGTGAAGGCGGCGTCGCGGCGCGGGGTCGCGACGATCGTCCTCGGGATCGGCGGCATCGTCGTGCTCGGCGGGGCCGCGGCCGCAGCGGTGGTCTTCTGGCCGGAGCCGGAGCCGGTGGTCGAGGCGCCGCCGGTCGTGATCGCAGACGGCGGGAGCTCGACCGGCGACGACGACGGTGGCGGCGACGACGGCGACGGATCGAAGCGCCCCAAGACGCCGGATCGCCCGACGCGCGAGGCCGATTCGACCACCGACGGCGAGCCGATCGACCACGTGGTGATCCCCGGCGAGAGCCTCGCCGACATCGCGCGGCGCTACGGCGTCGACGAGGACGACCTCGTGACCTGGAACATCCTCAACCGCGACGCGCCGCTCGAGCCGACGGTGTGCCAGCCGCCGTCGCGCAAGGCGGAGGGCGAGGTGAAGCCGCCGAGCGGCCAGGTGCTCACGATCAAGAAGCCGCGATTGCGACCGCTGCCGCAGACGTGCATCGAATACGAGGTCGAGCCCGGCGAGGGCTGGGCGCAGCTGGCCACGCGATTCGGGATCGAGATCACGCGATTGCGCAGCTACAACCCGGGCGTCACGGAGGTGACCGCGGGGCAGAAGATCGTGGTGTGGATCGATCCGAAGCCGTACAAGCCGCGGGAGCCGCGGCAGGCGATCGCGGAGCTGAACCCGAAGGACACCGCGCGCAGCGTGGGGACGACGAACAACGGGCGTTTGGTCGACGGGATCCAGCTCCCGGACAACGACGCGTACACGCGCAAGGCCGAGAACATCATGTGGGGGTCGGCCTACCTCATCAAGAACCTCCACAAGGCGATCGTGACGTTCCGCCAGGACGTCGACTACGACGGGGCGCTCATCGTCGCGGACATCAGCAAGAAGACCGGCGGGCACTTCGACCCGCACAAGTCGCACCAAGCCGGGCGCGACGTGGACATCTGGCTGCCGACGCTGAAGGGCGTCTACAAGACCAAGTACCTCGGCAACGGCAAGGAGAAGGAGCGCCGGCCGTTCTGGTACGAGGTCGACTGGTACGCGACGTGGGGATTGATGCGGGCGTTGATCAAGACGGGCGCGGTCGAGGCCATCTTCCTGGACATCATCCTGCAGCCGTATGTTCACAACGCGGCGAAGAACATGGGCGCGACCGACGAGGAGATCGCGGCATGGATCCAGTACCCGAAGAAGTACAACGACGGGAAGGTGATCGTGCAGCACTCGGCGGACCACTATTCGCACATCCACGTGCGATTCAAGTGCGCGCCGTGGGAGTCGGAGTGCAAGGGAGACCGGGGGGCGCCGGGGGATTAGTCCCCGCGGGGTCCCCGGACTGGAAGCGCGCGACGCCGAGCCGCGTCATCGGCCCCCGAGCCGTGGGCAAAGGGAGCCCATGCAGAACACAACTCCACGTGTACGTCGGGTCCTCGCCCTGGCCCTCATGGTTTCCGCTTGCGACGCGAACGATGACTCCGGCGAGGTTGTTGGGTTGGAAGACGAAGACGACGAGGCCGCGGACCTCCGTGCGCCCGAGCGCATCGCGCGTGACGGCGGCTTCGTACTGGCGACCGCGCTCACGCCTCCGGCAGAGCGCAGCCGAACCACCGGGCCACTGACGCTGCGGTATCGCGGCGCGCACGTCTATGTGAAGCCCGTCGACGGCGAATTCGAC
>LNFB01000329.1 GCA_001464385.1 Deltaproteobacteria bacterium Ga0077550
GACAAGTGGCGCTACGACAACGGGACCATGAGCGACCTCGAGGGAATGAGCGACAGCCAACGACGTCCGATCTTGGACATGAACGGCACGGGCTTCTCGGGCACCGCGGTCCTCATCGCGGACAACCTCGCGCTCACGGCGGGACACGTGTCGTCAGCGCTGGTCGTGGGCGACTCGTTGTGTCGGCGCTACGGCACGAGCGGCACGGAGTGTCGCACGGTCGCGCAGACCGTCGTGTCCGGCAACGGCGGCGGTGACGACGATTGGGGCCTGGTGAAGTTCAGCACATCCTTCACTGGCGGGTGGAACTACGTGCTCAGCACCGGTGACGACGACTTCATCAACGACCACACCCCGCGCGTCGCCGGCTATCCGACGTTGCGCATGAACGAGGAATCGATCTGCGGGACCTCGTCGCTGCTCGAGGGCGAGCGCAACCTGGGCGACTACCACTCGCTCCTGCAGCGCGAAGCCAGGCTCGACATCACCGCGGGGGGCGGCACGTCGGGGGCCCCGTACTACTTCTTCAACGAGGGAGCGAGCGACTACCGGATCTTCGGCGTCCACTCCGGGCGTGCAACGACCACGTTGGGCAATCGCTACGCCCGCGGACCGAAGGTGCCGTACTGGTACCCGATCATCGTCACGTCCGCGGCCGCCCTCGGCGTGGCCCTGTAGCTGGCGGGCGCGAGACGAGCCCGCCCGAGGCGGGCCGGCGCCTCGCGCTCACTCGCAGTAGATCGGCGGGCCGGACAGCGTCACTGCCTCGTCGCGGCCATCTCCGTCGAGGTCGCCGACGGCCCCGGCGTACCAGAACTGCGGGGTTTCGAGGCGCGTGACCGTCCAGGTCGACGCAGCCTCGTCGGCCTCGATCAGGCGCGCGTTCAGGCCGTCGAGGAGCAACAGCTCGTCGGCCCCGTCGCCGTCGAAGTCGCCCACGACGACGTCCTCCGCAGAATCCCCCCGCGCGTCGGCGAAGGACGTCGAGGCCGCGAACACCCGGCGACCGCGCCACTCGTAGACCACGACGCCGTCGGAGCCGAGCGCGACGAGCTCGGGGTGCGCGTCCCCTGCGAGCGACGCGACCTGGACGCGCCAGATCGAGTCGCCGACGGCGAACGACGGCGCGGGCCCGATCGCGAACCTCCCGTCGCCGGTCCCGAACAACAGCCGCAACCCGAGGGTCCGGTCGAGGGCGGCGAGATCGGCACGCGCGTCGCCGTCGAGATCCGCGGAGATCAACGTGCGCTCCCACGCGCCCTCGAGGCCGTCGATGTGAGCGACCACGCGCCCCGCGTCCCACCGCGGTCGATTCGGGTCGTCGCCCGTCCCGCGGTGGATCACGAGGTCCGCTTGCCCAGCCGTGACGACGTCGATCCGACCGTCACCGTCGAAATCGCCGGTGACGAACGACGTGGCGTCCGGGGCGAGGACGAGCTCGCCCGTCATCTCGCACCGCAGCGTGGGCGTCGGCGTGCAGACGGCGTGGACGAGCACCTGCGGCTCCGCCTCCGCACCTCCCCAGGCGAACGAGGAGCTCCAGACGAACAGATCGGCCGCGGCGCCCGGTCCGCGGCCGACCCACTGCACGTCCTGGACCTCCAAGGTGCCGTCGCCCTCCAGGATCTCCACGGCGCCGCTGGTCTGCCCGAGGACGACGAGCGCGCCTCGACGGAGCGCCAACAGCTCGTCCGTGCCGTCGCCCTCGACGTCGACCGCCATCAAGTGCGACCAATCGTATCCTCGGAGCTGACGGCGGCGCTCGGCCACCGATGACCCGTCGATCGTCAGTGAGACCAACGTCGTGTCGGTGTCGGGTCCCCGGCACGCGCTCAGCAGGGCGAGCCCGCGAGCAGCGGTCCGGAGCCGGTGGCGTCTCGCAGCGGCGCGCATGCCCGACGAGCGTGACAGATCCGTCCAATCGGCGCTCGCGTCGGCGGCGAATGCCTCGCTGCGTGTCTTCGACGTGACGGCAGATCACGGCCGAGCAGACCGCCGCGCCGTGGGGCCGTCGGTCATCCGTCGTGCGGCTCGGGCAACACGAAGGCGGCACGGGCCGCGGCCTCGGCCAGCACCTCGGGGGCAACCGCGACAGGGCGCGTGATGATCGTGGGATCGCTCATGCAGCTCGCCGATTCGTAGCTGAGCTCCGCCACCGCGAAACCGGTGGGAGGGTCGACGTACAGCGCCATGATCGTCGGGTCGCTCGCGCCCATCGTGTGCGTCGGCTCCGGGCCGCGCCATGGCATCGGGATCGACTGGAGCACCTTCACGCCGGGCACGCGCGCGATGAAGTGTCCACCGTGATAGAGCGCCTCGACCGGTCGGCGGTGGGCATCCGCCGCGGGCTCGGGGAGCGCCGGGCCGCCGTCGATTCGCCACGGGCCTTGCACCGCCACACGCGTCATCGGCTGCCAACTCGCGAACGCTGCGTTGATCGCCTCGATGCGCGCCGCGATGTCGCGCCGCGCGGCACGGCAAGCGGCGCCCCACACCCCCTGCGTCGCCGCTTGGATCGCCTCGCCGTCATAGACCGAATCGGAGGCGACCGGGGTACCGGCGACGTCCTGCGTCACGATCGCGAATGGTTGGTCCTCGAAGTCGGCGCCCGCAGAGATCGGGTGGCTCACGAAGGCGAAGGCCGCCCCATCGGGACGCATCGCCGGCCATCCGTGCGCCTCGACCTCGAACGCGCACGCGCTGCGGTCGTTGGGCAGGAGCCGCAGCCGCGGCGGGCCGAGGCGAGGTACGGCCGGGCGGAGCACATCCGTCGCGGGGAGCTGCGCCGCGCCGCGGATCGCCGTATCCGGCGGGAACGTCGGCGTCTCGGGCTCCGAGAACTCCTCGAGCAGGTCGGTGTCGAGGGACTCGGCCGTCGGCGGCGCCCCCGTGCATGCGGCGAGCACGATGCATGCGAGCGCGCGACGGGTCGGGAGCATCGGCATCGAAGCCCGCGACGCTCGAGCCCACCGTCGCTGTTCCCCTCGAACCGAGTGGATCCACTCTTCCTCCGCGAAGGAATCCCCCCAACGCCGCCATGCACGCTCCATGGCGCTCCGAACCCGTGGACTCCCCGTCGTGATCGCAGCCGCCCTCACCTCGGGCCTCACCTCCGGCGCCTGCGGCGGCGAGGATCCGGCCCAGGCGTCGGGCAGCGACGGATCGTCCACCGACCCGACCGGCGACCCCTCCGGGAGCAGCTCGGGATCCGCCACCGCGGGCACGACCGCCACGACCGCCACGACCGCCACCTCTGCGCCGGGCGACTCGTCGAGCGAGGACGGGGGCGACGACGGACCGGGCCCCGGCAACTTCGACGTCGGCTTCATCCCCGACGTCCCCGAGGTCGCGTGTGGCGGCAAGGGTGGCAAGGGTGGCGGCGGCGGCGGCAACGTCGAGCTGGCGTACATCTGGATCGCGAACTCGGCCCAGTCGACGGTGTCGAAGATCAACACCGACACGATGGAGGAGGAGGGCCGCTACCAGGCCAAGCCGGCCGCGGGCGATCCCTCGCGCACTTCGGTCAACCTCGATGGCGACGTCGCGGTCGCCAACCGCAACGGCGGCGTCGCCAAGTTCTGGGCCAACACCGCGGATTGCGAGGAGAGCAACGGCCAACCCGGGCTGCAGACGTCCTCCGGTACCAACGACGTGCTGCCTTGGGAGGACGAGGAGTGCCGCGCCTGGTACAGCCCGTTCGCGTGCAACTCCAACCGCCCGGTCGCTTGGACCCGCGGCGAGTGGAACGAGAGCACCTGCAGCTACGAGAACGAGAAGCTATGGACCGTCTGCGACAGCGAGGTCCTGCTGCTCGACGGCGACGACGGCACGACCGAGCAGGTCATCGACGTCGGCGGCGGCACCTTCATGTACGGCGGCGCCGCGGATGCCGACGGCAATTTCTGGGGCCTCGACTCCGGCACCGGGCGGCTCATCCGCGTCAACCACGAGGACTACACCACGCTCGCCTTCGGCCTGCCGCCGTCGGGTGCCTACGGCATCACCGTCGACAAGGAGGGCCGCCCGTGGGTCTGCAGCAGCACGGTCGCCCGCTTCAACCTCGACACCTCCGACTGGAGCGTGAGCCCCGACAACTCCGGCGGTGGCGGCTGCATGACCGACGGTGACGCCACCATCTGGCATGGCACGGGCACCGGCATGGTCGGCTTCGACACCGAGACCCTCGACCTGCTCTACACGATCCCCCTGCCCGAGTACGTGCATGGCATCAGCGTCGACTTCGCCGGCAAGGTCTGGGGCGTGGGCTTCGCCAGCAACAACGCCTACCGCGCCGACCCCGAGACGCTCGAGGTCACCACGTTCAACCAGCTCGTCGGCGCGTACACCTACAGCGACATGACCGGGTTCCAGCTCTCGAGCGCCGGCGGCGGTGGCGTGCCCCAGGGCTGAACGGCCCCGCCCCTCACCGCCCGTAGAACGGCGACCATCCGAGGGAGATCATCGCCGCCCCCCGCACCCCGTCGCGTCGGATCAGCAGCGGCTGGTACCACCCGCCGTCGATGTGGAACGCGCCGGCCTCGTCGGAGATCAGTCATCTGCGGGCGGTACTCATCGACTTCCGCGTCGTACTCGTCGTCACCGACCCGGAAGTGGCAATCGGTGCGGCGGAACATGTCCTCCTCCTGGGCGATCGCGCCTTCGACGTACGCGCCGCCGGGCGAGTACGCGTTCGCCATGTTGAGCACGGCGAAGCACTCGCCGTAGGTGCGCGTCATCCCCTGGGCGACGTCGCCCCAGTCACCGGCGAGGACGTGGGTCTCGAGCGGCGCGACCTCGCGATGGCTCTCGCGACGCCACCGCTCGAGGTTGGCGGCGGCGAGGCGGTGGTATCGATCGGGGGAACGGGCGGCCTCGAACGCGGCGATCGTCTCGCGGAGGATCCGACGCCGTTGCGCGGTGCCGTCGTCGCGGTAGCGGTGGGTGACGGGATCCGTGTCGGGGCGCAGGCGGCGTCCGGACACGCGACGCTCATCGCCACGGGGCGTTCCGCGAAGCAAGCCGCTACCGACACACCGGCTTCTGCGCCCCGCCGAGGTTCACCCGCCACTCCTCGGCGGTCAGCTCGCGCCCGATCACCCCGCACGCCACCTCGACCAACCCGTCCGGGTGCAGCGGCCACACCCGCACCGCGCCGTCGTAGCTCCCGGTCACGATCGCGGATCCGTCGCTGACCACCGCGATGCCCGACAGCAGATCGCTGTGCCCGTCGAACACCATCACGCCCGCGTTCACGTCCTCGCGCTCCACCGGCCACGCGCGCACGACCCCGAGGCTGTCGCCGCTGTACAACCACTTCCCGTCGGCGCTCCACGCCAGCTCGCCGATGCCGCGGGCGTGGCCCTCGAGCGTGATCGGATCGTCCTCGGGGTGCTTGCTCGTCAGGCGCCACAGCACGACCTTGCGGTCCCCGCCCGCGCTCGCGAGCCACTTGCCGTCCGGGCTGAACGCCAGCGCGTCGACGCTCTCGCTGTGCGCCTTCAGGCGGCGCTCCTTGACCTTCGCACCGGTCAGATCCCAGAGCACCACGCGATCATTCGCGTCGCCCGAGGCGGCCCAGCGGCCATCGGGGCTCATCGCGACGCTGCGGATGTCCGACTCGTGGCCCTGCAGCGACAACGTGCTCTTCTCGGGCTCGGGGAGGTTCAGATCCCAGAGGTTGAGCTGGCCGATCGTGGCGGTGATCAACCACCGTGAACCCGGCCCGATCGCGACCAGCGTCACGAGATCCTCGTGGCGCAGCACGATGACGTCCTTCGCCGGATCCTCGGTCATCCGCCACACCCGCGCGGTCTTGTCGTTCGACACCGACACCATCACCCGACCATCGGGGCCGAACACCAGATCGTTCACCTCGGCGGTGTGGCCGGGGTAGTCCTGGTGCTCGGGCTCGGGGCCGAGGCCGTCGGCCCGCCACAGGCGCACGATGCCGTCGTCCGACGCGGTCGCGCCGTACTCCCCGTTGGGGCTGATCGCGACGGCGACCTTGCCCTTGTGCCCGCCGAGCACCGCGATCTCGCGCAGGCGCGGGCGCTCGCTCGCCTCCCACAGGCGCGCGGTGCCGTCGGCGCTGCCCGTCAGCACGCGGGTGCCCGCGGCGTTGATCGCCACGTCGACGACCTTGCCGCCATCGGCGCGACCGATCCGCGACAGCCCGCCGGGCTCGCGCTCGGCCAGGTCCCACACGCGCACCTGGCCGTCGGCGCCGCCCGAGGCCGCGAACGCGCCGCGGGCATCGACGCCGAGCGTCACGCGGCCCGCCGTGTGCGCGGGGATCTCGTTGCCGTCGATCGTCTTGTCGATCTTCGTCGGATCGAGCGTGCGGATCATGCCGTCGGTCGAGCCGAGCACGGCCCACGTGCCGCGGCGCGCACGATCGGGGTCGGCGGCCTTCGGCCCGCGCAGCTCGAGGGCCGTGACCTCGCCCTTGCCGGTGCCGCGACCGTCCGCGAGCGGCACGAGCTCGGGCTGCGCCACGGTCAGCTTCCACACCATCACCTTGCCGTCGGCGCCCGCGGTCATCGCGAGCCGCGAGTCGGGGGCGAAGGCGACGTGCTCGACGGCGCCCTTGTGCCCGGTGAAGTCGCGCGGCACGGACACGCGACCGCCGAGCTCCCAGAGCTTCGCGAACGTGTCGGCGCCGCCCGTGAGCACCCAGCGTCCGTCGGACGACAGCGCGACGGCGTGGATCGTGCCCATGTGACCGACGAGCTTGGTCGGCTTGCCCGCGACCACGCCGCCGGCGACGCGCCACACCAGCGCGGTGCCGTCCTGGCTGCCGGTGACGATGCGCGTGCCCGTCGCGTCGACGTCGATGGCGCTGACCGATCCGGTGTGGCCCTCGAGCAGCACCGGGGCGCCCGCGGTGGTCCGCGTCAGATCGAACAGGCGCGCGCGGCCGCTGCGACCGCCGGCGACCAGGTACCGCGCGTCGTCGGACCACGCCAGCGCCACGATGCCGCCCTCGGGCGCGGCGCGGGTCTGCGGCGTCGGAGGCGACTGCCGCAGATCCCAGAGCCAGACGTCGACGTCGTCGGTGCCGATCGCCAACGTGTTCCCGTCGGGGGCGAAGGCCATCGCCCGGATCGCGCCGACCTGGCCGCGGAGCTTCTGCGAGACCGCGAGGCCGGGCCGCTCGAGATCCCAGAGCTGCGCGAGCGACGAGTCGTCGCCGACGTCCGCGCTCGCGACCCAGCGTCCATCGGGCGACATCGTCACGAAGCTGAGGGGATCGGCGTGGCCGCGCAGCGGTCGTCCGCGCCGATCGGCCAGGGCGCGGCGCACGAGCTGCTCGGCCGCGGTGCCGCGCACGTCGCCGTCGACGTCGCCGCTGGAGAGCACCTGCAGGGCGAGCAGCGCGGCGAGCTCGGGCTCGGTGGCGAGCAGCGCCTCGGCCTTCGCGACGACGGCGTCGTGCACGGGCCGCTCGTCCACCACCGGTGGCGTCTCGGGCGTCGGCGTGCCCTCGCCCGTGGTCGACGCGTCGGCGGGGACCTCGGGATCGACGACCGGCTCCGGCGTCGCGGGGATGAGCCGCCACGCCGCCACGCCGCCGAGGCCCAGCACCAAGCCGCCGATCGTCACGTTGCGGGCGATCCGGAGCCGCGCCGCGCTGGCGGCGGCCTGGATGAACGCCTTGTGCTCGCGCTTGGGCACGGGCTGGCGGCCGCGCCCCTGCTCGAGCCAGCGCCGCGCGTGGGCGAGCTTCTCGCCGCGCAGCAATCGCGTGCGATCGCGGCCCGCCGCGATCCACTCGGAGGCGAGCTTGTCGAGGCGCTCCCATTCGCGGACCCACCGCGCGTCGTCGAAGGCGCCGCCCGTCTGCATCGCGCCGGTCGTCGAGCCCGAGCCGGCGTGCGTCGGCATCGGGCCGGTCTGCGCGTGCGTCGGTCCGGTCTGCACGGGAATCGGGCCGGTCTGCGGGCGGCTCGTCGCGGGCGACGGACCCGAGGTCCCCGCCGCGGCACCGTACGCCGCGCCGCTCGGCGTGCTCGCGGGCGCTCCGGTCGGTGCGCCCGCCTGCGCGAACTGTCCGGTCGGCACGCTCGGCCCCGCCGTCCGCACACCCCCCTCTTCGATCACGCGCACGGAGTAGACCGCGAACACGATCTCGTCGGCGCCGTTCACCGCGGTGGGCAGCGCGATGCGGACGCGGTTCACGTAGGTGCCGTTGGTCGATCCGAGATCCTCGACCATCACGCCGCCGGGCACCTGCGTGAAGCGGCAGTGCTGGCTCGACACGCCCTTGCCCGTCAGGCAGAGGTCGCACGTCGCCGTGCGGCCCAGCACGACCGATGGTTTGTTGAACGTCACGAGCCGGGGCGGCTGCCCCTGCTCGCTGATCGACAGGCGGATCATCGCGCGGACCCCCCCGTTGTAACCGGCCCGGCGCGCGCGCGGCTACAAGCTGACGCAAACCGGCGGTCCCTGGGCCGAATGGCCGCCCAAGCCCCGAAAACGCCGCGCAGCGGCCGCGTGGCCTGGTAGGTTCCCGCCGTGGTCGACACCCAGGCCGAGGACGACACGCCGCCACCGTCGCGGCAGGTCGCGGACACCGAACCGCGGACGCCCGCCAGCGCGGCGCCCGATCGCATCGGCCGGTACGAGGTCCTGGGGACGATCGGCCAGGGCGGCATGGGGATCGTCGTCAAGGCCCACGATCCCCAGCTCGTGCGCACCATCGCGATCAAGCTGGTGCGACCGCGCAAGGGTCGGGGCAGCGCGGGCGCGGAGGATCGGGCGCGGCTGCTCCGCGAGGCGCGGGCGCTCGCCGCCCTCTCGCACCCCAACGTCGTGCCGGTCTACGACGTCGGCGAGCACGACGACGGCCTGTTCGTCGCGATGCAGTTCATCGAGGGCGCGAACATGCGGGTCTGGCTCGACCGCGAGCGGCCGCCGTGGCGTCGGGTGCTCGGGGTCTTCCGCGCCGCGGGCCGCGGCCTCGCGGCGGCCCACGCCGTCGGCATGGTCCATCGCGACTTCAAGCCGGCCAACGTGCTCGTCGGCGACGACGGTCGCGTGCGCGTCGTCGACTTCGGGCTGGCGCGGGCGGGCTTCGACGTCGACGCGGGCGCCGCCGAGGGCGACACCTCCGTGCTCGGCGGCGTCACGCAATCGGGAGTGCTCGTCGGCACGCCGACGTACATGGCCCCCGAGCAATTCACCGGCGCGGTGGGTGACGCGCGGGCCGATCAGTACGCGTTCTGCGTCTCGATGTTCGAGGCGTTCTACGGCCGGCTGCCGTTCGTCGCCGACGATCTGCGCTCGCTGGTCACGCTCAAGCGCGCCGGTCGGATGGCAGAGCCCCCGGTCCCGTCGCCGATCCCCCAGGACCTCCACGCCGTGATCGTCCGCGGGCTCTCGCCGGACCCCGCGCAGCGCTTCGGCTCGATGCCCGACCTGCTCCGCGAGCTGAGACGCATCGGCGAAGCGGTCGAAGGCACCGCCACCGCGCCCGTGGGCCCGTCGCGGTTCACATGGATGATCGTGGTCGCGATCCTGGGGCTCGCGGCCATCGCGGTCGCGATCGCGACCTGCACGGCCTAGGCGTCGAGGCGCCGTCCGGCCGTTGACTCGGCGCGGGCCATGGGCTAACCCCATGCGTGCCCGCCATGCGCATTCCAGGCCTCCGTCGCACCGGATTCGCAGCACTTCTGTTGGCGCCACTGCTCGCGGTCTCGGCGGCCGGATGCGCGAAGCGGCTGCCCTTGACCGAGAAGGAGCTCGAGCGCGTGAAGACGGAGGCCGGCATCCAGCCGCTGCGCGTCTACGTCGGCAAGCGGGTCTGGGCGATCTCCAAGGAAGCCAACGTCAAGCAGGACTACTCGGTCCAGAAGCGCATCCAGGAGTCGTCGAGCGGCGCCGAGCTGAAGAGCCTCACCAACCGCGACACCTCGGGGCTCATCCTCAAGATCGACGAGATCAACGGCGCGCCCGCGCTGTGGGTCACCTTCGAGCCCGAGTACGACAAGCCCGAGGACGCGATGATCTTCGTGCAGGGCAACGACGGCACCTTCCGCCTCCACTCGGTGCCGACCCGCGCCGGCTACGAGGATCCGCGGGTCTTCCGCGGCGTGAAGTGGAAGTCGCGCAAGATGAAGGCCGGCAAGATGGCGAGCCTCGCCGAGCCCAACGACGTCCTGCTGGTGAAGAAGGGCAACGGCAAGATCCTGACCGTCGAGCTGCAGGTCAAGAAGATCATCGACAACCGCACGCGGTCGAAGACGAGGCGCGCGAAGGGCATCGACTAGTTCGGCCCGTCGCGGTCGCCTACTTCGGCGGCGCCGACTCGCGCACCGACCCGTGCTCGGCGAGCAACGGGTCCCAGATGCCCGGCTTGGTCACGAGCCCCGCCTTGCCCAGCGCCATCGGCCGCTGCACGTTGGCGTTGCGGTAGACCTTGGCGGGCTCGTCCGGCTTGGCCGGATCCCTATCCTTGATCACCACCGCCTCGTTCATCACCACGTTGCCGTCGGTGAAGTCGACCGTCCGCGTCAGCTCGAGACTCCGGATCTGCCCGTTGGGCTGGCTGACCTCGGTGCTGGCGTGCAGCGCGAACTCGGCCGCGCCGACGCAGGTGCCGTCGTCGAGGACCATGGCCCGCTCCTCGAAGTGCTCGCCGACCGCCGGGAGCAGCCGCATCATCCGATCGCACTTCTTCGGGTTCTCGGGATCGCACACGTCGCTCTCGACCACGAGGACCTTGTCGGCGCCGATCGACTCGATGCGCATGCGCGCCCGGTTGGCGTGGGCCCGCAGCGCGCCGATCGACCGCACCGCGATCCCGCGCTTGGTCCACTCGGTGATCGCGACCGGGCCCAGGGCGTCGCCGTCGTCGAAGTAGCGCGCCTTCACCCACACGAGCTGACGCCCACCGTCGATCGGCGTGATGAGTAGATCGTCCGGGGTGAGCGCGCGCTCCGGCAGCGCGCGGCCGGTCTCGGCGGCCGCGAGGCAGGCCGAGGTCTCCGGGGGCCGCGGCGCCTCGACGAGCTTGCCGCTGCAGTCCTTGACGGGCGCGGCGACCAGGCCGGTCTTGCGGTTGTAATTGCGAAGCAGGAACTGGAACCAGATCTCGGGCGGGAGCTCGCCCTGCTGCGACTCCTCGGCCTCGTCGCCGGCCACCTCGTTGAGACAGATCGGCAGATCGGTGGAGTCCTCGCGCTTGCACGCGAACAGGGCGAGGGCGAACGGCAGCAGGCGTCTCACGGCGCCGGACTGTAGCACGGCCGCCCGAGCGCTACCGGGCCCGGCTGTCGCCGCCGACCTCGGCGTACGCACGCGCGAACTCGGGGCCGAAGATGGCCTCCGTCAGCAGGCGGTCCGACTCGAGCAGCTCGCGGTGACGCTGGGCGTACTGCTTCCACAACGCGGCGCCCCGCGTCGGCCACGGGGCGGTGACCGAGCGCTCGATCTCCCCGGGGTCGAGCCGCGCCAGCAGGCCGCGTGCCCCCTCGAGCACACCGTTGATGAGCGCGACCTGGTGGATCATCAGATCGGCGTACACGCCGACGAGCTCCTGGGTGCGGTGCGAGCCGCCGGTCCAGTCGAGCAGGTACTTCAGCACGTTCTCGGCCGTGCCCGCGGCGTGCAGCGGCGTGAATTCCTTGATGGTGCGCACGCCCATCTCGTTGCCGAACTGCTCCTGGCCCTTCTGCAGCTCGACGAAGGCCTTGGCGCTCGCGCGCAGCACATCCTCGACGCACTGCAGGAACCGGGCGGTCTCGTCCGCCGTGCGCGGCGGATCCTCGCCGAAGCGCACCGCCCGGGCGAGCTTCGCCACCGGCCCGCTGACGTCGGGCGCCGACGCGGGCGCCCGCAACGGCGCGGTCGTACCGACCCCGGCCTCGGCGAGGAGCGCCTGGAAGTCGGGCTCGTGGGCGAGCTCCGGGAACTCGCGCTGCATGACCGTCAGCGCGAACTGACGCGTGCCCGTGTCCATGCGCGACAGCGTCTGCTGCACGGCCCCGAGCAGGCCCCGCCACGCGCCTCGGTAGCCCTCGACGTGGGGACGCAGCCCGGCGACCGCGTCGTGGATCTCGTGCATCGGCACGTGGGCCGTGCCCGCGGACGCCATGGGGCGCGGGGCCAACGACGGGGGCCCCGCGCGGCCCGGGTCACCGCTCACGACCTGCCACGCCGCCGTCGGTGCGACCGCGCCCGGGGTGCTCCACTGCGCGTCGGGGCGCAGATCCGCCGGCGCCGGCGAGCGCGTGTTCGTCGCGGGTCCCCGCGACATCCGCAGCTCGAGCTTGCCGATCGTCACCGACAGGAGCTCACCGATCTCGACCGGCTCGCCCGCCTGCACGCGTCGACCGTCGAGCAGCGTGCCGTTGGTCGAGCCGAGATCGAAGAACCGCGCGGACTCGTCATCGAAGCGGATGACCGCGTGCCACCCGGAGACGAACGCGAACGGCAACGAGAGATCGTTGAGGGGGTTCCGCCCGATCCGCACCGGGGAGTTCGCGAACTTGTACTCCGATGTAGTGCCGGTCTCGGCGTCGAACACCGTGATCGAGAGGGCCGCCATTGCGCTCGCCGCGAGGGTAGCACGCGCAGCACACTTCTCGGCACCTCGCGCCCCCTGCGCCCGAACGACTCGCCGAACGTCTCGACGGGGGCCTTCGACGGGGGTGGTTTCGTGCACGCCGTGGTAGAGTCGCCGTGGAACCACGCGCGCTTTGTCTGGGCCGAGGACCACCGATCTCTCGAGTTCGAGCCGGACTGCGGCTCGCCGCGGCCCGCTCGCCCTCGTGCGCACGGGCGCCGAGGACGGGGCTCCGCCGGTGGCCCCGGTGCCCGACGAGCTCAGCCTGCGCGTCCTGCTCCCGCTCATCCGCTACATCCGCAATCAGTTCGGCGAGCAGGCGGCCGAGCGGCTCGCCCGCGAGGCGGGCATCGAGATCTCCGCGTTCGGGCGCGCCAACAGCTGGACGTCGCACGAGCGGTTCGAGCGGCTGCTCGCCGGGGCCCGCGCCCTGATGTCCACCGATCAGGAGTTCATGCGCGCGTGCACGCACGACATGATGCGGGTCTACGGGCCGATGATGCTCGTGCTCCGCTGCGTGTCGCTCGGCCGCGCGTATCGGATGATGGCGGGCACTGCCCACCTCGTGACGCGCATCAGCCGGTACGACGTACCGCAGCCGACGCGCACCTCGATCCGCCTGCGCTACACCTCGTCGCGCGACGAGAGCCGACTGATGTGCCTGTCGCGACAGGCACAGCTCCGCGCCGGCCCCACGTTGTACTGGGGCATGGCGCCCGCGGCCCTCGAGGAGCACGCGTGCATCGCCCACGGCGACGGCTCGTGCGAGTACACCCTGCGCTGGTACGAGCCGGTGCGCTATCGCGGCCCGCTGTTCGGCGCGCTCGCAGGCCTCGCGCTGGCGTTCGTGCTGCCGCCGGTGGCGTGGGCCGCATCGTGGCTGGTGTCCGCGGTGTGCGGCGGCGCGGGCCTCCTGTTCGGCCTGCTCGCCGAGCAGCGCCGCCTGGTCGCGGACCACCTCCGGTTCGCCGACGAGACCAACCGCGAGCTCGAGCACCTCGCGACCGCGCACGCCCGCGCCGTCGACGAGGTCCTCGCGCTGCACCAACGCGAGCGGCAGTGGAGCGAGCAGCGCGAGGCGGCGATCGAGGAGCGCTCCGCTCGGCTCGACGCGGTGGTCGAGCGGCTGCAGGAGCGATCCGAGCCCCGACGGGACAAGCTCCGCAACCTCTCGCACGACATCAACAACCCCCTGGCCGTGTTGATGGGCATCGCGGGCCACCTGCGGCGCCGCGCCGACGACCCGGCGGAGATCGAGGAATCGGCGCAGACCCTCGAGACCGCGGTCGCCCAGCTCTCGGGCCTCGTCCGCGAGCTGGCGTCGATCGTCTCCGAAGAACCCGCGGTCCCGTTCGAGCCGACGGCGATCGACGTCGGCGAGCTCACCGATCGCCTGCGCCGCCAGCTCCGCGCCACCGTCGTCGCCCGCGACATCCGCGTGACGGTGTTCCAGACCCGCGAGGCGCCGCGGGAGATCCGGGCGGTCGTCCCGACGCTCGAGCGCGTCGTCGACAACATCCTCACCAACGCGGCGAAGTACACCGAGCGCGGCAGCATCGTCGTCGAGGTCGGCGGCACGCCGGGCTACCTGCTCGTGAAGGTCTCGGATACCGGCCGCGGCATCGGCCCCGAGCGACTCGAGCAGGTGATGCAGACCGGCGGCCCGGATCCCAACCCGCCCAAGGGCGGCAGCCAGGGCGCCGGGCTCGGCATCGTCGCGCGCCTGCTCGACACCCTGGGCGGACGCCTCGAGATCATGAGCGAGCCGGATCAGGGCACCACGCTGTGGGTCTACATCCCCACCGAACCGCCCGAACGCACCGACCGACCGCGCGACCCCGAGTCGCTCGCGGGGGTGATGGAACGCATCGTGCGCGTCCGCGCGAAGCCCACGTCGGGAGGCAGCCGTGGTGGTGCCGAGTGAAGCACCGCAGGCGACGATGGCCGACGTGTTCCTGCACTACCTGCGGGCCGAGGGCGCGCGCGTCGTGTTCGGCGTGCCCGGTGGCCTGCTCCATCCGTTCTTCTCCGCGGTCGAGCGCGACCCCGCCTTTCGCCTGATCGTCGCGCGCCACGAGTGCGGCGCCGCGTTCATGGCCGACGGCTTCGCGCGCGTGGGCGGGCCGCTGGCCGTGTGCGCCGGCACCTCCGGACCGGGCGCGACCAACCTGCTCACGGGCGTCGCGGTCGCCTACTCCGACGGTGTGCCGATGCTGGTCGTGACCGGACAGGCGCCCTCGCACGCCCTGGGCAAGGGCGCCGCCCAGGAGACGCCGCCCGAGGACATCGACATCGTCGCGATGTTCAAGCCGATCACGAAGTACTCGACGATGATCCCCGGGCCGGCTCGGCTCGCGCACCACCTGCGACGCGCGCTGCGGCTGGCGCTCACGGGACGCCCCGGGCCGGTGCACCTCAACGTCCCGGTCGACTTCTGGGATCGACCCGCGGTCGAGGACTGGTTCGAGCCCGCGACGTACCGACCCGCGTACGAGCTGTTCGATCGCCGCGCGGTGAATGCCGCGTCGCGCCGCCTGCTCGGCGCGCGCCACCCGGTGATCCTGGTCGGCTCGGGGGCCGCGACCGCGTCGGCGGCCGAGCACGTGCGATCGCTGGCCGAGCTGCTGCCCGCCCGCGTCGCGACCACGCCGCGGGCCAAGGGCGTCTTCCCCGAGGACCACCCGCTGTCGCTGGGCGTGATGGGGATCGCCGGGCACGCGGCGGCGCGCACCGTGTTGCTGTCCGACGAGGTCGACGTGCTACTGACCGTCGGCGCCTCGCTCAACGAGACGACCACGCTCAACTGGCACCCCGACTTCCGCCCCAGCGAGGCGCTGATCCAGATCGACATCTCGGCGGATCGCATCGCCCGCAACTACCCCGTCGACGTGGCGCTCGTGGGCGACGCGCAGACCATCGCGATCGAGCTCATCTACCACATCCACCGCCTGCTCCGCGACGGCGAGGTCCCGGCGTCGCTGTGGCGCGGCGCGCCCGAGATCGACCACGGCCACGGCTTCTACGACTCGCCCGACCTGCGGCAGTCGATGGCGCGGCCGATCACGCCGCAGCGGTGGCGGGTCGAGCTCGGCGAGCACCTGCCCCCCGACGCGATCGTGTTCTCCGACATCGGCGGGCACATGCTCTTCAACGTCCACGATCTCTGCATCCGCGACGGCCAGCAGTTCATGCTGAACCTCGGCTTCGGATCGATGGGCCACGGCACGGCGGCGCCGATGGGCGCAGCGCTGGCCGGCGACCGCCCGATCATCGCGATCATCGGCGACGCCTGCTTCGCGATGCAGGGCATGGAACTGCTGACCGCGGTCGAGTACGACATCCCGGTCGTGTGGATCGTCGAGAACAACCAGATGCACGGCATCACCTGGTTCGGCAGCCAGCTGGTCGGCGACGGCACGCCGATGGAGGCCGTGCGCAACCGCCACCCCGTCGAGATCGCGTCGATCGCCCGCGCCATGGGGCTGCACTCGGCGGTCGTCGATGCGCCGGGACAGATCGGTCCCGCGCTGGTCGAGGCCCTCGCCAGCGGCCGCCCGGCGGTGATCGAGGTCCGGGTCGCCACCAATGTCGCGCCGCCCCTGGGCCCGCGCGCCCAGGTCATCGCCGGGTTCCGCGACCGATGAGTCACGCTCGCCCCAGCGGGCCCGTGGAGGACGGCGCCTGGCCGACGACGCTCGAGGCCCACGTCGTCGATCCCGGGCCGCCGGTGCGGATCCACGGCTACGACGCGCGCGAGGACCTCGCGCGGCACCACTCCCCCGCCGAGATCACGCTGCTCACGTATACCGGCGAGCTCCCCGACGCGCGGGCCGTCCGGCTCTACGAGTTCGCGGTGGCGCTGCTCGCCCCGGTCGCGATCACGGCGGCGTCGGCCCATGCCGCCGTGCTCGCCCGATTGCTGGCGGCGCCGGACGCCAACGTGGTCGCGATCGCGGCCACCCTCGCGGCCGAGCATGCCGAGCAGCTCGTCGGCGACCACGCGCGATGGCTCGCGTGGTGCGTCGAGCCGAGCGGTGACCCGCCGGGGGAGGCCGTCGCGCGACCTGACGATGACGCCGCGCGGCTGGCCCGCGCCGCGCTCGAGGGGATGGGCATCGAGTTGGGGGCGATCCTCGGCGCTCGACCGAGCACCACCGCCACGGCGCTCGCCCTGCTGCAGGCGGCGGGGATACGCGACGGCCTGCACATGATCGCGATCGTGGTGCAGGCCGGGCTGCCGTGCATCATCGCCGAGGCGCAGCGGCACACCCCGCGGCGCCTCGCCGAGTACCCCATCGCCGTTCCCGCGTTCGACTACACGGAGGACCACCCCGAGGGCAACGATGTCTGAGCGCGACCCGACGCGGCTGCCGACGCGCGTCGGCCATGCAGAGCACGGCGACAACCGCTTCCGTGGCCGCAGCGTCCGCGACGAGCTCACGGGCGCCCTGCCCTATTGGAGCCTGCTCTCGGTCGCGGTGGGGCATCGCCCGCTCGCCGTGGACGAGTGCGACCTGCTCGACGCGCTGTCGGTCGCGGCGTGCGCCGCCGATCCGCGCATCTGGCCGCTCAAGGCGGTGCGCCTGGGCAGCGCCGCGGGCAGCGCGACGCTGGGCATGTGCGCCGGCCTCCTCGTCACCGACGGCGTGCACGGACCCCGCAACACCACCGACGCCGCGCAGCTGTTCGAGACCCTCCGCGCGCGCCTCGGCGACGACGACGGCGACGACGCCCTCGCCGCCGCGCTCGAGCCCGAGCTCGCGGCGCGCATCCTGCCCCTGCCCGGCTTCGGCGTCGCGGCGCGGCCCCTCGACGAGCGCGTCACCGCGTTCGATGCCTGGTACGCCCGCGACGGCCGAGCGCTCGGCCCGACGTGGACGCTGATGCGGCGCGTCGAGGCGCTGCTCGTCGCGCGACGGCGGACACCGGTCAACATCACCGGCGCGACCGCGGCCCTGCTGCTCGACCTCGGCTTCACGCCCGCGCAGGTGCACCTGCCGGCGCTGTTCGTCGCGATGCCCAACTTCGTGGCGAACGCGGCGGAGGGCGCCGAGCAGGCGCCAGCGGTGCTGCGCGAGCTGCCGCGCGCGGTGGTGCGCTACGTCGGCAGGCCGCCGCGTCGCAGCCCGCGATCGAGATAGCCGCGACCCCACGTCACCGTACGTCGCCGCGCCGAAGCACCACGGCATCCCCCAGCTCGCGGCCGTCGGCACGGATCACCCAGCGCCACAGCAGCGCGTCCGGCAGCGGCACCGCGAGGAACACGTGCTCGAGCATCCCGAGGCCGAGCATGGTCGCGATCAGTGTGGCCTGCAGCGCGCCGAAGCGGCCGACGTCGGTCGAGAGCACGGCCCCCACGGCGGCGTACAGCGCGACCGCGCTCGCGCCGAGCGAGAGCATCATCAGGGGATTGAAGCGTCGGCGCCGGAAGTAGCTCGTCAGGTAGCGCAGGTGCGCCGGCACGAACTCCTCGGAGATGTTGCGGACCCCCGAGAAGACGTTGAGCTTCGCCGACAGCCGCATCGCCCAGAGCACGGCGAAGACGCCCGTCGCCACCTGATTCGGCGCGCCCCAGGTCGCGGCCACCAGGGCGACCAGCGTCGCGGCCAGGGCGAGCTCGTGGTGGATGACGGTCGCCGTGGCCTCGCGGAAGCGGGCCCAGCCCGCGAGCCCGTCGCGGCACGGTTCTTTGCGCGGGCCCGACACCGCGCCGAGCAGGAACGCGGCCTCGTGCCACCCCCACAGCGACAGCGCGGCCGCGAAGCCCACGTAGGCGCCGGCGGTGGTCGGCAGCTCGCTCGCCCGCAGCGCCGCCCAGCCGCCGAGCAGGGCGAGCGCGCTGAAGACCGCGAGGCTCGTGCGGTGGGTCCGCGTCGGCAACCACACGACGCGGAGCACGACGCCGGTGCTGAGCCACCAGGCGCCGACGACCACCAGCACCGCGAGCGCGCAGTCGTTCATCGCATCACCAGGTCGCCGCGACCCTCAGCTCCTCGGGGAGCGCGTGCTGCTTGGCGGGCAGGAACATCATCCGTACGAACGTCATCCCCGCCGCGAGCTGCAGCGGGATCGCCTTGATCTTCCCCCACAGGCCGCCGCCGCGCTTGATCTCGGCGATGCGGGCGCTCTGCTTCTGCAGGCGACGCAGGCCCTCGAGGAACGCCGGGTGGTCGACATCGATCCGCACCGGGAACACCTGCTTGGCCACCTCCGCCACGATGCGGAAGACCTCCATGCCGTAGACCTCGGGGTCGACGCCCAGCGCCTTGTGGAACTCGGGGCGCGCGTGATCGCGGACGAACATCGTCGCGTACACGGCGAGCTGGAAGAACCGCATCCACACGCGATTCACGAACCCACCGATCATCGACGGATTGCCGCGCATCAAGAGCGCGAGCGCCTCGCCGTGGCGGTACTCGTCGTTGCACCACCGCTCGAACTTGCTGAAGATCGGGTGGAATCGGTTCTCCGGGTGCGCCTCGAGCCGCCGGAAGATGCGGATGTACCGGGCATAGCCGATCTTCTCCGACAGGTACGTCGCGTAGAGGATGAACTTGGGGCTGAAGTACGTGTACTTCTTGGCCTTGACGAGGAAGCCCATGTCGACGTGGATGCCGAACTCCTTGAGGCACTCGTTGATGAAGCCCGCGTGGCGGGCCTCGTCGCGCGACATGTAGCCGAACAACGCCTTGAGGTCGGGGTTGACGCCCTTCTTGCGCAGCTCGGCGTACAGGATGCACCCCGAGAACTCGGCGGTCAGCGAGCTGACCATGAAATCGAGGAGCTCCTCGCGGAGCGCCGGCTCGAGCTTGTCGAGCTCGGCGTGCCAGTCGGCGCCGCGGACGAAGTGACCGCGGTTCGTGTCGGCCTCGAACTCGGCCATCAGCGCGTCCCACTGCGGTCGGATCGCGTCGGCGGAGAGGCGATTCATCGCCTCCACGTCGGTCGTGTAGAACCGCGGGCTCAAGGTCGTCGTCTCGACCGCGATTCGCGTGGCGGCCTCCGGCTCGGCCACGAAGCGCGAGGTCGGGGCGGCAATCGTCGGGAGGGTGGTTGCGGTCATGGGGATCTCCGGTCGGTGAAGCTGACGTCGAGGAGGTGGAAGAAGGCGAGGTCGCCGACCATGCGCGTCCACACCCGCGCGAGCCAGCCCGCGCGGACGACGGTGGCGCGGCGGCGCTCGACCACGACTTGCCCGAAGTCGGGGCCGATGGGGCCCCCGTGCACGAGCACGCGATCGCCGGGGCCGAGCTCGACGTCGCCGTCGAGCTCCACGTGGGCCGAGAGGTCGTCCTCGGTGTTGGAGGCGCGCACGGTGCACGCGACCTCGAAGCGTCGCGGCACGCTCATGATGCGGTCCCCGACTCGAGCAGCCGTGCGAACGACGCGTAGTTGGTGTCCCCGAACGAGCGCAGGTCCACGGTGTGGCCGCTCTGCGGATCCTCGATGACGAGCCCGCCGTCGCCGTGGCGGATCAACCGGAAGCGGGCGTCGGGATCGATGGACTCGAGCTTGCGAGTGCGGAACAACCCGCGCATGACGCCGCGCACGAACCCGCCCTCGGCCGGGTTCACCCGCCCGACCTCGCGACCGGTGTCCGCGTCGAGGACCGCCACCGCGCCGTCCGGTCGGTCCTCGAACCGCAGGTCCCGCGACGAGACGACGGCGACCGCCTGGGCGCCGTCGGTGGCCCGCGAGTGGCGGGCCTCGGCGGCGAGGCCGAGCGTCGCGAGGATCAGGGCCGCGGCGCCGATGAGCGCCCCTCGGGGTACGGTCTGTTCGTGGTGCATGCCCATGGCGTGGATTCCTCGGAGGGGGGACAGGGCCGGCTCAGGACTGGGGCTGCGACGCGAGCGCGACGCCGACGCGGATCCGCGGCCGGTCGTCGACGGCCTCGCGGGGCTCCACCGGCGCCGAGGCGACGGTGAGCTCGCCGTGCTCGGCGCTCCAACGCGCGACGGCCTGCTCGAGCCGCGCCGCGACCATGCGCGGCTCGGCGATCGCCCGCAGGGCCGGCGAGGCGCGCAGGAAGCGGGTCATCTGCGAGTGCGGCCACAGGTGGAAGAGCGCGACGCGATCGGGCGCCACCAACCGCAGCACGACGTCGCCGTCGCCCTCGGGCCGAACGACGAGGTCGGCCGCGGCGATGCGCGTGAACGGCAGGTTCCAGGTGATCGGCAGCGCGACGCCGATGCGCATCACCACGCGGTGCGTCGTGATCGTGTACAGGGTCGAGCGCGCGGCGAGCCAGGCGAGGAGCTGGCACAGGCCGAGGCAAGCCGAGAACACGGCGATCATCGCGAGCAGCTGCAGCGCGCCGTCCATCCACTGCCCGGTCATGACGGTGGAGATCGTGCGCGCGGCGACGAACACACCGAAGTAGGCGGCGAGCCAGCGCACCTTGAAGCCGCGGCGCGCGAGCATCCGCCACTCGGGGCGGCCCTGCCACACGATGGCCTCGCCTCGGGGAAGATCCGCGGGCAGGCCGGGGATCGGCTCGAACTCGTGCTCCACCGCGCTCATAGCACCGGCTCCCGGCGACGCGGCTCGGCGTAGAACCACCCGCCCGTGTAGAAGGCTGCCACGCGATCCTCCTCGCGCAGCGAGATCCGATCGGGGCTCTGCGTGGTCGGGACGTGGACGAACTGATCGGCCCGGAGCGCCCGCACCGAGACGCGCTTCGCCTTGCCATCGAGGCCCAGCATCGGCAGCGGGATCAGCCGCACCTGTTTGGTGGGCGCCGCGGCGTCCCCCTCGGCGGCGGGCGCCGCCGTCAGCTCGACCTCGAGGTACCGGACCATCAGGTCGGCGCGATCGACCCAGATGTCGGAGATGACACCGGCCACCGCACCGTCGGCGCCGACGACCTCCCAGCCCCGGGGATCGGGCCCCGCATCCACCGTGAACGCGGTCGCCACGCGCATCGGGACGATGACCGGCCCGCCGTCCTCCTGCGACAGCTCGGGGTGTTCACTGCGCTCGGCGAACGACGCCGGGCCCACGCCCGACAGGAGCGGCTCGCCCGTGGGCTCGATCGGATAGCCCGTCGCCTTCGACACCCGCTCCGCGAGGATCTCGCGGTTGTCGCGGATGAAATCCGGCGCCATGCGAATGCCCTCGTCGTGGGGCAGCAGGAACTCCTTGGGCGCTGGGATCCGCAGGGCGTTCTGCGGGCCCACCAGCGCCAGGTTGTCGGTCTCGAGGGGATAGCCCTCGCGACGGTCCTCGCGGCGGAGCCACACGATGAGCCCGGCGAAGAAGATCCAGAAGAAGTACAGGACGACCTGTGCGGTATCGATCGATGAGGTGAGTTCGTGGGACATGGCTGCACCGGGGCGAAATGCGCGTCAGGTGGGGAGCTCCGCGAGGCCGAAACGGGTCGGCGCACCGCGACGATTGGCGAAACGAACCAAGGGACCAATGGCGACGAGCGTGCCGAACAGCAGCCCGATCTCGAGGGTGTAGACCAACAGGTATCCGGCCGAGGACTGATCGAGGCCGGGGCCGAGGGCGCCGCGGACGGCGAGCGCGGACACGACGTCGCGCGTCGCACCGCCGAGCGCGATGCCAGCACCGGTGACGGTGGCCTGCACCGCCCCCCAGGCCCCGACGGCGATGCCGCTCTGGCCCGGCTCGGAGATCCCCATCGCCGCGCTGAGCGTGCCGACCGAGAACCATCCGGCGCCGAAGCCGATGACGATCGTGCCGAGCCAGAAGAGCATGCGCGAGGCGAACGGCGCCGACAGGACGACCGACGAGAACCCGAGGATGCCGATGAGGGCGCCGTACGCCGCGAGCTGGTACGGATCGCGACCCGCCGAGAGCCACCGCGCGGCGGCGAAGAGGCCGACCAGGGTGCCGCCGGCCATCAGCGCCGTGAGCACGGTCGTGCCCGACACCGACAGCTGCAGCAGCTCGCCGCCGAACGGCTCGAGCAGGATGTCCTGCGCGCCGAAGCCCGCGCCGCCGAAGGCCACCGCGACGAGCAGACGCCCGGCGTGGCGGCGCCGGGCGAAGGCCCGGAACGTGGCGAAGAACCGCGGCGCCTCGGGGGCGTCGTCGGGATCGATGTCGCAGCGCCGCGGCTCCTGCTTCCACAGCGCCACGAAGTTGATGACGACGGTGACCACCGCCGAGCCCTGCACGATCTGGATGAGCTCGACGTAGCCGAAGGATCGGAGCAACGCCCCGAACGTCAGCGACGCCCCGACCATCCCGACGAGCAGCATCGTATAGAGCAGCGCGACCACCCGCGGTCGACTCTCCACCGGCGCGAGGTCCGTGGCGAGCGCAACCCCAGCGGTCTGCGTGGTGTGCAGCCCGACGCCGACCATCAGGAAGGCGAGCGCCGCGGCAATGTGCCCGAACACGCCCGGCTGCGAGACGCCGCGCCCCGAGAGCACCAGCAATGCGAACGGGAGAATGGCCAGCCCGCCGAACTGGATCAGCGTGCCGAGGAATGCATACGGCATCCGCCGCCAGCCCAGCGCCGAGCGATGATTGTCCGAGCGGTGGCCGACCAGCGCGCGGAACGGTGCGAAGAGGATCGGGATGGCCACCATCGCGGAGACCAGCGAGGCGCCGATCCCGAGCTCGACGATCATCACCCGATTGAGGGTCCCGTTCAGCAGGACCAGGCCCATGCCGACGGAGATCTGGAACAGCGACAGGCGCAGGAGCCTGCCGAGCGGGAGCTCGGGCGTCGCAGCGTCCGCAAATGGCAAGATGCTCGTGCCGAGCGACTTCCAGAAGCGGATGGCGAGCCCGGGTTTCATGCGCGGCGCAGCTCCATCGCCTGGGAGGTGTAGAAGCCGCTCTCGACCCGGTCGCTGCGACCGCAGGTGAATCCCGCCATCGCCTCGTCGGCGCCGAGGCGGGCCCGGAGCGCGCGCTCGGTGATCGGGCGGATGTCCGGGGAGCGGTTGCCCCGCGGGAAGGTCTTGCCGACCACGTGCATGATCGACAGCAGGGCCGTGCGCGGCACGAACGTGAACGCGACGCCGAACCGGGTGCGCGCGCACAGCTGCACGATCAGCGCCTGGAGCTGGTCGGCCGGGTAGTGGATGAGCGAGTCGAGCGCGACCACCCAGTCGAAGATGCCGAGGCTCGGATCGAGCATGTCACCGACGCGGTACTCGATGGTGCCCGGCCCGACCCCCTCGGCCTCGGCGCGCTGACGGGCGAGGTCGACGAGGGTCTGCGAGATGTCGATCGCGACCACGTCGGCCCCGCGCGCAGCGAGGCACGTGGCGAAGGTCCCGGTGCCGCACCCGGCGTCGAGCACCCGCGCGCCGGTGAGGTCCTCGGGCAGGTAGCCGAGCAGCGTCTCGCGCATGCGCTCGCGGCCGGCGCGGACGGTCGCGCGGATCCGGCCGACCGGGGCGTCCGAGGTCAGGGCCGCCCACGCGCTCGAGGCCGTGCGGTCGAAGTACTCCTCGAGCTCGCCGCGGCGCTGCGCGTACGCGGCCTCGGTCGCGGTGGTGGCGGTGGTGGCGGTCGCGGCGGTCATTCGAACCCCAGGAAGTCGAAGATTTCGCGGTCCTTCATCGGTCGAGCGTTGAGCGGCTCCACGCCGGCCCACAGGCCCGCGGCGAGGCGCATGAACTCGCGCTGGACGGCCTCCACCTCGGGCGATGGATCCATCTCGAACAGGGTCGCCTTCTTCAGTCGGCTCCGGCGGACGACGTCGAGGTCGGGGATGTGGGCCAATCGGGACAGCCCGACCTGCGTGTTGAACCGATCGATCTGGTCGGTGTCGACGCTTCGATTGGCGATCACGCCGCCGACCCGTACCGCGTAGTTCTTGGCCTTGGCTTCGATCGCCGCGACGATGCGGTTCATCGCGAAGATGGAGTCGAAGTCGTTGGCCGCCACGATGAGCGCGCGCTGGGCGTGCTGCAGCGGCGCCGCGAAGCCGCCACACACGACATCCCCCAGCACGTCGAAGATGACGACGTCGGTCTCCTCGAGCAGGTGGTGCTCCTTGAGCAGCTTGACGGTCTGGCCGACGACGTAGCCGCCGCAGCCGGTGCCCGCCGGCGGCCCGCCGGCCTCGATGCACAGCACCCCATTGTAACCCTCGACGACGAAGTCCTCGGGACGCAGCTCCTCGGGGTGGAAGTCCACCGATTGCAGCACGTCGATGACCGTCGGCTGCAGCTGTTTGGTCAGGGTGAACGTCGAGTCGTGCTTGGGGTCGCAGCCGATCTGCAACACCCGCTTGCCGAGCTTGGAGAAGGCCACCGACAGGTTGGAGGAGGTCGTGCTCTTGCCGATCCCACCCTTGCCGTAGATTGCGAAGACCTTGGCGCCCGAGAGCGTGGCCGCGGTCGCGTCGTGGAACTGGACGCTTCCGTCCCCATCCCCACGGCGATTGATTCGTACGAGTTCGGACATTGGATGAACCTTCTTCTGGCGCCCCTAGGCGACGCGGGATACCGCCCCTTCGAGGCGGTCTTCGAGTGCGTCGCCGGCCCGAACGAGCGCAGCGAGGGTCTCCGGGTCCGGATGCCAGTATCGGCGCTCCGAGGCCTCGAGCAGGCGATAGGCCAGCTTCACCGACGCCTTGGGATTGAGCGCCGCGAGGCGGTCGCGCATCTTGGCGTCGAGCATGTAGGTCTTGGTCAACTCGCGATACACCCACGGCTCGACCTGATCGGTCGTCGCCGACCAGCCGAGCGTGTTGGTGACCTGCGCCTCGATCTGGCGCACGCCCTCGGCCCCGTGGCGCAGCATCTCCTCGCTCCACTTGGGGTTGAGCGAGCGCGTGCGGGTCTCGAGCGCGACCTGCTCGCGCAGGGTCCGGACCCGCTCGCCGGTGCCGGTCTGGTCGCCGATGTACACCGGCAGCGCCGGGCCACCGCCGCGCTGCGAGCGGGCCGCGCGGGCGATGCCGCCGAGCGTGTCGAAGTAGTGGTCGATGGTGGTGATGCCGAGCTCGACCGACTCGAGGTTCTGATACGCGAGGTCGACCCGCGCGAGCACGGCCTTCATCAGCGTCTTCTGCGGCGCCGCTCGGCCGTTGGCGTGGTAGGCGAAGCACTTGCGCGCGGCGAAGACATCTCCGAGCTCACCCTCGTCGTTCCAGGTGCCGCCCTCGATCATCTGGTTGACGTTCGCGCCGTAGGCGTTCTCGGCGTTGCCGAACACGCGCAGCGCCGCCGTCTCGAGGTCGCAGCCGTGGGCGGCCATGTACTCGAGCGCGTGGGCTCGGACGAAGTTCTGCTCGACGGGCTCGTCGGCGCTCGCGGCCAGCAGCGCGGCCTCGGCGAGGATCTTGGTCTGCATCGGCAGCAGATCGCGGAAGATGCCCGAGAGCGTCATCATCACGTCGACGCGCGGTCGCCCCAGCTCGGCCAGCGGGACGAGCTCGGCGCCGCAGACCTTGCCGTAGCTGTCCGTCCGCGGCCGCGCACCCATGAGCGCGAGGGCCTGGCCGATCGGTCCGCCGCCGGTCTTGAGGTTGTCCGATCCCCAGAGCACCAGCGCGATCGAGCGCGGGAACGGGTTGCCCTCG
Source organism: Deltaproteobacteria bacterium Ga0077550 (assembly GCA_001464385.1). GTDB lineage: Bacteria > Myxococcota_A > Polyangia > Nannocystales > Nannocystaceae > Xiheibacterium > Xiheibacterium aquaticum. The sequence goes on from LNFB01000329.1 coordinate 26,082, forward strand.
TCGAGGTGCTTGCGCAGCAGCAGCTCGGCCTGTCGCTCGCCCTCGCGCATGGCGAACGCGCTGGGGATCGAGCACGGATCGAAGCCGTGGACGTTGCGGCCGGTGGGCAGCACGTCGGGGTTGCGCAGCAGATCGCCGCCGGGCGCGGGTCGGACGAAGCGGCCGTCGAGCGCGCGCAGCAGCGCCGGCAGCTCGTGATCCTCGGCGAGGAGGCGATCGGTGCGCACCAGCGCCTCGCAGCGCGCGATGGCCGGCTTCGTCGGCTCGACCCCGCCGGCGACGAGCGCGGCCTTGGGCGCGGTGCCGGTGACGAGCGCGGCGATCGTGCGCCGCGGCAACGGGCCCTCGGGCGCGACCTCGGCGATCGCCTCGAGGTAATCGACGCGCGCCGCCGCAGGCATCGGCTCGCCGAGCACGTGCAGCCCGCAGGGGATGAGCGTCTGCTCGAGCTCCTGCAGCGCGACGTTCAGGGCCGCGAGCTCGGGCGCCTGCGGGCTCGACCACGCCGGCTCGGCGGTGGCGAGCTCGAGCTGGACCGCCTGGGACTGGATGAACGGCAGCAGGTGGAGCGCCTCGCCGTCGTTCGGCGCGAGCGAGCGCAGGCGATCGAGCGAGGCCCGCAGCCCCTGCAGATCGCGGTAGAGCCCCGAGCGCGTGACCGGGGGCGTCAGGTAGCTGACCAGCGTCGCCGCCGATCGCCGCCGCGCGATGGTCCCCTCCGACGGGTTGTTCGACGCGTAGAGGTACACGTTGGGGAGGTTGCCCAGCAGGCGATCCGGCCAGCACTGCTTCGAGAGGCCGACCTGCTTGCCGGGCATGAACTCGAGCGCGCCGTGGGTGCCGAAGTGCAGCACGACGTCGGCGCCGAAGTCCTCGCGCAGGTAGCGATAGAACGCGGTGAAGGCGTGCGTCGGCGTGAAGCTCGACTCGAACAGCAGCCGCATCGGATCGCCCTCGTAGCCGAAGGTCGGCTGGATCCCGACCATCACCTTGCCGAACTTGGCGCCGAGCACGAAGATCGACGAGCCGGAGCTGAGCTGCTTGCCCGGGGCCGGGCCCCACTGCTTCTCGATCTCGGCGAGCCACGGCGTGCGGCGGACGTGATCGTCGGCGGAGATGCGCGCCATCACGTTCGCGTCGGTGCCGAACTGCCCCGCGTTGCCCTCGAGGACCTTCTGGCGCAGCGCCTCGACGCTCGCCGGGACCTCGACGTCGTAGCCGCCGGCCTTCATCGCCAGCAGCGTGCGGTGCAGCGACTCGAAGACCGAGAGGTAGGCGGCCGTGCCGGTGGCGCCGCCGTTGGGCGGGAAGTTGAACAGGACGATCGCGACGTTCCGCTGCGACCGCTCGGTCGCCCGCAGGTGCACGAGGCGCTCGAGGCGGCCGGTGATCCGCTCGATGCGATCGTCGATGCCGACCATCGCGCCCTTCATGCCGCCGCGCCGGCCGCCGAACACCATCGGGGCGGTCGCGCCGTCGAGCTCGGGGATCGCGACCATCATCGTCGACTCGATCGGCGTGAGGCCGGTGGCCGAGGCCTCCCACTGCTCGATGCTCTGGAACTCGAGCGGCTGCGCGGTGACGAACGGCACGTCCAGCTTCGCGAGGGCCTCCTCGGCCGCGCGGGCGTCGTTGAACGCGGGCCCGCCGACGAGCGAGAACCCGGTCAGCGACAGCACGGCGTCGACGCGCACGCGGTGCTTGTCCATGAAGAACTTGTCGACCGCCGGGCGGTTGTCGAGGCCGCACGCGAACGCGGGGATGACCTTGAGGCCGCGGGCCTCGAGGCTCTCGATGACGCGGTCGTAGTGGCGGGTGTCGCCGGCGAGGACGTACGAGCGCATCACCAACAGGCCCACCGTGCCGCGGACGACCTCGGGCTCGGGCAGCTCGGCGACCGACTCGGAGATCCGCGCGGGGAGGCGCGGGTGATAGACGCCGACCTCCGGGTAGCACCGCGGCGCGCCGGGCTCGAGCGTCCCACGCAGGCCGCGACGGGGGCCGTCGGCGTACTGGTTCACGAACAACCGGACCATGTCGGCGAGGTTGTCGGTCGAGCCCGACAGCAGATACGACATCGTCAGGAAGTACGCGCGCAGATCCTGGGCCTTGCCCGGGATCAACGCGAACAGCTTGGGCAAGAAGCGGAGCATCGCGAGCTGGCCCGCGCCGCCCGACTTGCCCGCGCCCGAGCTCTTGCCGCGCAGCTTCTTGAGCAGCGACATGCCCTTCTTCGAGCCGTTCATCCGGAACTCGCCCATGCGGGTCAGCCGCATGACCTCGCCGGCGGACAGCGTGCAGATCATCGCGTCGCACTGCTCGTGCCGGGCCTCGAGGGCGGGGAGCACCGCGCGGATGTGCTCCTCGAGGAAGAACATGTTGGCGAGGATGATGTCGCCCTCGGCGATGTCGCGGCGGCAGCTCTCGACCGCCCGCGGGTCGCTGAACGTCGTCATCGCGTGGTGCCGGAGATCGAGCCCCGGGATCTCCGGCTGGAGACGCTCGCGCACCCGATCCATCACCCCGCCCAGGTGATGATCCAGGGTGATGATCACCACGACGATCGGCGTGACGTCAGGCTTGGAAGTGGGCCTTTGCATCGTAGAGCGTCTCCAGCGTGATGGGGGTCCGGCCGAACTCCCGAGCGAAACGCTCGGTGTTGCGTCGCGCCTTGCCGCGCACGAAAAACGGGATCTTCTTCAGCTCGCGCTCGGCCTCCTCGGTCCAGCGCGGCTCGTCGGAGGCGGCTGCGGCCGGTGCCGGGGCAGCGACCGGCGCAGCGGCGACCGGTGTCGGGGCGGCGACGGGCGCCGACGCACCGAGGTGCGAGGGCCCGCGATCGTCGGCGAACTCGAAGTCGTCGCGGAACATCGCGAGCAGGTGCTCCTCGAGCCCCATCATGAGGGGGTGCACCCAGGTGTCGAACAGCACGTTCGCGCCCTCGAAGCCCATCTGCGGCGAGTACCGAGCGGGGTAGTCCTGCACGTGCACCGGCGCGGAGATCACCGCGCAGGGCAGTCCGAGGCGCTTGGCGATGTGGCGCTCCATCTGCGTGCCGAGCACGAGCTCGGGATGCAGCGCGGCGATGTGCTCCTCGACGGCGAGGTGATCGTCGGTGATGAGCGCCTCGACGCCGTAGCTCGCGGCGGCCTCGCGGACCTCGCGGGCGAACTCGCGGCTGTAGGTGCCCAGGCCGATCACCTCGAAGCCGAGCTCCTCGGTGGCGATGCGCGCGGCGGCGATCGCATGGCTGGCGTCGCCGAACACGAAGACCTGTTTCCTGGTCAGGTAGGTCGAGTCGATCGAGCGCGAGTACCAGGGCAGACGACAGGTCGACTCGTCGATGACCGCAGTCGCGTCGCCGCCGGTGAGCGCTGCGACCTCGCGACAGAACGTGCGGGTGCCGTTCACGCCCAGGGGCGCCGCGAGCATCGGCTGCGCGAAGGTCTTGCCCAGCCAGCGCGCGACCGAGTCGGCGATCTCCGGGTACATCACGACGTTGAAGTCGGCGTCGCCGAGCCGAGCGAGATCGCGGGGCGATGCGCCGAGCGGCGCGACCACGGCGACGTCGACTCCGAGCCGATCGAGCAGCCGAGTCACCTCGGCGACGTCGTCGCGGTGACGGAAGCCGAGGGCCGTCGGGCCGAGCAGGTTGCACCGCGGCCGCGAGCGCTCGGTCCGCGGCTGCGCCGTGGCGGGGCAGCACGCGCGGACGATCTTGTAGAACGTGTGCGCGGCGCCCCAGTTCTCCTTGCGCTGGTACGCCGACAACTCTAGAGAGACCACGGGGATGGGCAGACCCAACGCACTCGCGATCCCACCGGGGTCATCCTGGATCAGCTCGGCGGTGCACGACGCCCCGACCAGCAGCAGCTCCGGCCTGAAGCGCTCGTACGCCTCGCGTGCGGCGGTCTTGAACAGCTCTGCCGTGTCGCTGCCGAGGTCGCGCGCCGCGAACGTGGTGTACGTGACCGGCGGACGCTCGCGGCGGCGCTCGATCATCGTGAACAGGAGATCGGCGTACGTGTCGCCCTGGGGCGCGTGGAGCAGGAAGTGCACGCCCTTCATCCCGGTCGCGACTCGCATCGCGCCGACATGGGGTGGCCCCTCGTAGGTCCAGACCGCGAGTTGCATCGAATCAGACCTTCAGCCGAGCGCGCCGCAACAGCGGACGCGAGAAGAGGTTGGCGAGATCGGCGGCGTGCTCGAAGCCGTGCACCGGGGTGAAGACCAGCTCGATCGACCACTTCGTGGTGATGCCCTCGACCTCGAGCGGGTTGGCGAGGCCGAGGCCGCAGACCACGAGGTCGGGCCTGGCGGCGCGGCAGCGGTCGAGCTGGCGCTCGACGTCCTGCCCCTCGCTGAGCACCACCGACGACGGCAGCATCGCGAGCTCGGCGGCGAGGTGCTCGCGCTGCAGGTATGGCGTGCCGACCTCGAGCAGCTCCATGCCGAGCTCGCGGTGGAGGAAGCGCGCCAGCGGAATCTCGAGCTGCGAGTCGGGGAAGAGGAAGACCCGCTTGCCGGCGAGCCCTTCGCGGATCTTCGCCAGCGCCGCCTGGGCCCGACGCTCGGCCGGCCCGACGACCTCCTCGAAGCGCGCCGCGGACACGCCGAACGCCTGCGCGGCGGCGGCAAGCCAGCCGCGCGTGCCCTCGGCGCCGAAGGGGAACGGCGCGGGCAGTCGCCGCGCGCCCAGGCGATCGAGGGCGCTGCCGGTCTCGGCGAGGTAGGGCTGCGCGAGCAGGTACGCGGTGCCTGGGCCGACCTCGGGGAGATCCCACGCGCGCCGCGGCGGGAAGAAGTGCACCGGGATCCCGAGCGCGTCGAACGTGCGACGAAAGCCGTCCTCGACCGGATCGGCGAGGGTGCCCACGACGAGCAGCGACGTCGGTGCGGTGCTCGGGGCCGGCGACACACCGCGCAGCAGCGAGGCGAGGCAGGCGTCTTCGCCCTGCGTGAAGGTCGTCTCGAGCCCGCTGCCGGAGTAGCTGACGAAGCGCACCGCGGGGCCGTGGGACTTCGACAGCCGCTCGGCGGCGCGCGACAGATCCAGCTTGATGACCTCCGACGGGCACGAGCCGACGAGGAACAGCGTGCGGATCTCCGGGCGACGCGCGAGCAATCGCGTGACGACGCGATCGATCTCGTCGTGGGCATCGGCGAGCCCGGCGAGATCGCCCTCCTCGAGGATCGCGGTGGCGAAGCGGGGCTCGGCGAAGATCATCACGCCCGCCGCCGACTGCAGCAGATGGGCGCACGTGCGCGAGCCGATCACCAAGAAGAACGCGTCCTGGATCTTGCGGTGCAGCCACATGATCCCGGTGAGGCCGCAGAAGACCTCGTGCTGGCCGCGCTCGCGCAGCACCGGCAGCGCGTCGGGGATGGTTCGGGCCGGTGCGACGTGGTCGGGCATGGTCAGGCGGCGCTCCCCGACGCCGAGAGCACGCCGCTGCGCTCCTGCATCCGCGCGGCGCGGAGCTTGAGCACGAACTGCGTAGCGTTGACGAGGTATGCGGCGTAGGCCGCGAGCGCGACGAGCAGCTGCGCGCGCGTGTCGACGATGCCGGTGACGAGCGCGACCACGTACGCGACGTGCAGCGCGATCACCAGCATGCTGAAGACGTCCTCCCAGTAGAACGCCGGCGCGAAGAGGTAGCGCCCGAAGACGACCTTCTCCCAGATGGCGCCGGTCACCATGATGGCGAGCAGGCACGCCGTCTTCACGAGCACCGAGATGGCGGCCACGTCTGCCCCACGGCCCGTCGCGAGCGTCCGCAGGACCAGCGCGACGCTCACGGCGAACACCAGGAACTGCACCGGCGCCAGGACACCCTGAACGAGTGTCCAGGCTGTCGCGTCGCGACGGCGACGCTGCTCCGGGGTGTACAGCGGCGTCGCCCGGCCCATCGAGGGCCCGTCGGGCCGCGAATTGGTCGACGGCGACATCGAAGGACAGCCTGCCCGGCGGCCCCGGGAGTGTCAAGTGTATTTGACACCTCGAGTGACGCGCGGCCTTTACACGCGGGGGCCCCGGTGGTAACCCAGGGATGGAGGTCGACCCGATGCAGCCCGACTCGGCCATGGCGAACCGCGACGGCCTCCTGCCCGCGGCGATCCCCCCGCGCTCCTTCCCCGCCCCGTCCGCCGTGCTCGAGCTGCTCAAGCCGGTGACCTGGTTCGCGCCGATGTGGGCCCTCGGCTGTGGCGTCGTGTCGGCCGGCGTGCCGGTGCTCGATCACCTGCCCTCGATCCTCGGCGCCGCGCTGCTGGCCGGGCCCCTGGTGTGCGGCACCAGCCAGGCCGCGAACGACTGGTTCGATCGCCACGTCGACGCGATCAACGAGCCGAACCGACCGATCCCGTCGGGACGCATCCCCGGCCGCTGGGGCCTCGGCATCGCGATCGCCTGGACCGCGCTGTCCCTCGCCGTCGGCTGGGAGCTCGGGCCGTGGGTCTTCGCGGCGTCGATCGTCGGCCTCGTCCTGGCCTGGGCCTACAGCGCGCCGCCGCTGCGACTCAAGCTCAACGGGTGGTGGGGCAACTCCGCGGTCGGGCTCTGCTACGAGGGCCTGCCGTGGTTCACCGGCGCTGCGGCCCTCACCGTGCAGATGCCGGACGCACGCATCGGCGCCCTCGCCCTCCTCTATAGCGCGGGGGCCTTCGGCATCATGGTGCTCAACGACTTCAAGGCGATCGAAGGCGATCGTGCGCTGGGCGTCCGCAGCCTGCCGGTGCAGCTCGGCGTGCGGCCGGCCGCCGTGTTCGCCTGTGTCGTGATGGCGGTGCCCCAGATCGCCGTCGTCGCCCTGCTCACCGCGAACGGCCGCACGACCGAGGCGCTGGTCGTCGCCGGGCTGCTGGCGGCGCAGGGCCTGCTCATGCCGATGTTGATCCGGAACCCGCGCAAGCGGGCGCCGCTCTACAACGCGACCGGCACCACGTTCTTCGTCCTCGGGATGCTCGTCAGCGGCTTCGCCGTGCGGGCCCTCCACACCGTCGGCTGACCCCCGCACGCGGTCCCAGAACCCCACGAGGAGCAACGTCATGATCCACGCGAACGAATCCTTCGACGCCGTCGTCATCGGCGGCGGCCCGTCCGGAGCCACCGCTGCCGACGAGCTCTCCCGGGCCGGTCACAGCGTCCTCTTGCTCGACAAGGCCGGCCGGATCAAACCCTGCGGCGGTGCGATCCCCCCGCGGCTCATCGCCGACTTCGCGATCCCGCAGGACCTCCTGTGCGCACGGATCCGATCGGCGCGCATGGTCTCGCCGAGCCAGCGCGTGGTCGACATGCCCATCGACGGTGGATTCGTCGGCATGGTCGACCGCGAGGTCTTCGACGAGTTCCTCCGCACCCGCGCGACGAACCATGGGGCGTTGCGGTGCACCGGGACCTACGAGCGGATCTCCCGCGAGGAGGGTAAGCCGGGTGCCACGGTCCACTTCACCGCCGACGGCGAGGCCCGCTCCGTGCACACGAGGCTGGTCATCGGAGCCGACGGCGCGCTGTCGAAGGTCGCGCGCCAGGAGGTCAGCGAGACGCCACCGCCGTACGTGTTCGCCTACCACGAGGTGGTCGAGGCGCCCGAGGGTCCGGGCGCGGGTGTCGACTTCGACGGCACGCGCTGCGACGTCATCTACGACGGCACCACCTCCCCGGACTTCTATGGCTGGGTGTTCCCCCACGGCAAATCGGTGAGCATCGGCTCGGGCAGCGCCGCGACTGGCTTCAAGCTCCGCGGCTCGGTCGCGGAGCTCCGCGTGCGCGCGGGCCTGCAGGGCGCAGCGACGATTCGCCGCGAGGGCGCGCCGATCCCGATGAAGCCCCTCAAGCGCTGGGACAACGGTCGTGACGTGGTGCTCGCAGGCGACGCCGCCGGCGTGGTGGCCCCCGCCTCGGGCGAAGGCATCTACTACGCCATGGTGGGCGGACAGCTGGCCGCCGCCGCCGGCATGGAATTCCTCGCGAGCGGCAAGGCGAAGGACCTCGGACTGGCGCGCAAGCGGTTCATGAAGGCCCACGGCCGCGTGTTCTGGATCCTCGGAATCATGCAGCGCTTTTGGTACAAGAGCGACAAGCGGCGCGAGCGATTCGTCACCATGTGCCGCGATCCCGACGTCCAGATGCTGACGTGGCAATCGTACATGCACAAGGAGTTGGTGCGCGCGCGCCCCGGGGCGCACATGCGGATCTTCTTCAAGGACATGGCGCACCTGCTCGGGCTGACGCCCGCCGCCTGAGCGGGGCGACGTGATCGACGTCCTGCTGACCGACGGGCGGTTCATCGACGTCGCCCTGGTGGCGATCGTCGTCGAGCTCGCGATCCTCGCGGGCCTCGCCCGCGCGGGTCGGACGCGGCTACGCCTGCGCGACGTCGCGGGTCAGATGCTCGCCGGTGGGCTCCTGCTCGCAGCCCTGAGGGTCGCGCTCGCGGGGGGCGACACGCTTTGGGTCGTCCTGCTGATGACGGCCTCGTTCCCCGCCCACCTGTTGGATCTGTCGCGTCGCGTCACCGCGGCGCGCTGACTGTCGCGAGCCACGAAAGAAGGACCGGACGATCGCGGGGTTCCCCCGATCGCCCGGTCCATTCGCGGGTGCACAGACCCGCCGGCCGTCCGACCCCGGGGGCGTCGCCCTCGAGGCCGCGGTCGGGGACCCTACGGGCCGCCCGCGGCCGGACTGGCCGGGGCCGGGGCCGCCGGAGCGGTCCGCGGAGGCTGGGGCATCGCGCGGGCGAGGGGCGGGAAGTCGGGCAGCATGCTCTTGCCCATCAGGGGCTTGTACGCGCCCTGGTGGCAGGTCGCACAGTTGAGCTTGGGGCCGTCACCGTTCGGGCCGAGGCGATTGGGCGGGAACACGTCGGTCAAGGGCGCGAGCCACTCGTTGTTGAGGTGGCGCACCATTCGAATGCCGTGCCACGCCGTCGCCCGCGTCGCGGGGCTCTCGCTCCAATTCTCCCAGGCGCGCGAGTTGTGGCAATAGGTGCAGTTCACGCCCAGCGAGCGCGAGAAATGCATCATCAGCGAGTACGTCCACTCGGTCTGCTTGATCGAGGAGTGGTTCTCCCCGGGCAGCGCGGTGTTGGTCTGCACGCGGATGCTGGTGTCCCCGAGCAGGAACTGCTCGAAGGCCGTGCGCGGCAGGGACGTGCCGTTGTCGCCATTGAACCGGTTCTGCTCGGCGTTGTAGCCCAGCGACGCCGCCAGCACGTCCTGCGGCGCCTCCTCGTGCCAGATGTACCGCGGCACGGGTTCGCCGCGGTGACAGGTCCAGCACGTGACGCCCGTCTCCTTGACGTGGCTCTTGAGGTCCTCGTTGATGTGCATCGTCATCTGCAGCATCCGCCGCGAGACGACCTTCGTGTAGAGCGCATCGGAGGCGAGGTCGCCGTCGACATGGCAATACGCGCATCCTTGCTGCGGCGAGACCCAGGCGGTGATCGAGTTCATCATCCCGACGAACTCGCCGGTGCTCAGGTGCCCGAGGACCTGCACGTTCTTGTACGCGTTCACCGAGAGGTCCCCCGACTTCGTCAGGGGGAGTGCGGGCGGGGGCACATTGCCGGCGGCCCGGTCCTCCATGCGCTCCACCGTATCGGTGACCTGCATCCCGACCCCGTCGAATCCGAGCTGGGTCGTGCGCGTGGGCTCGAACCAGAACACCACCATCAGGAGGATGAAGAACGCGACCATCCCCAGGGCTGTCTGCTTGAGACCACTCATTGCTGTCCCTCCTTGGCGTCGGCGGCCTTCGCCTCGGACTTGCTGTCGTCGAGCTTCGCGTCGTCGTCTGGTTTCGCGTCGGCAGCCGGTTTCGCGTCGGCAGCCGGTTTCGCATCGGCAGCCGGTTTCGCGTCGGCAGCCGGTTTCGCATCCTCCGCTTTCGCGTCTGCCTTACCCTCCGGCGTCTCCGCCGCATCCGCCTTCGCGTCCTCCGCCTTCGCGTCGGGCGCATTCGCGTCGGGGCCCTCGGGCGTCGCCTCGATGCCGCCCGCCACCGGGGGCGCGGCGATCTCGGTCGGCGCCGGGGTCTGCTCGACGGGGGCCACCGGCGCGGGCGCGGGCTCCACCGCCACCGGCGCGGCCGGGGTCGGCTCGGCGATCGCCGCCGGGTCCGGGGCCCGGACGGTCGGCACCCCCGAGATCAACGGATCCTCGGCGGTCTGGTACACGGCCGGGTACGACGGGGCGAAGTCGTGCTTCTGCGCCCATTGGTACCAGTTGTCGACGGCCGTGCCGCTGAGCAGGATGCCGATGCCGCCCGTCAACGGGCACAGCACCGCGAACCACCACGCCCAGCGGTGGATGGACTCGAACGTCGCGTTGAACCCCATCGTCCACCGCCAGAACAGCGCGCTGCGCTCGGCCGCGGTGCCGCGATCGACGACCTGACTGACCTCGCGCTCACCGCCGAGGTGACTGACCGCGAGAACCGTCGCGCCGTGCATCGCGAACAGCAGGGTCGAGCCATACAGGAAGACGATCGAGAGGCAGTGGAACGGGTTGTAGAACAGATTGCCGTAACGGATCGAGAACGCCGCGGTCCAGTCGAGGTGCGGGAAGATGCCGAACGGCACCGCCTCGCCCCAGCTGCCCATCAGGATCGGGCGGATGAACCCGAGCACGAGGTACAGCCAGATCGCCGAGGCGAAACCCCACGCGACGTGCGTCCCCATCCCGAGCGCCTTGGCGCGCCGAAAGGTGCGCCACCACCAGAGCAGGATCGACGCGCTCAGGAAGAACCCCGCCATCAGCCACCATCCGCCCTGGTTCAGGGCGGGGATGGACAGCCCGCCCGAGGGCGGTGGGGGCTCGAGCGCGAGCCAGGGCAACTGGCGGACGAACTCGGTCGGACTCCAGTCGACCGAGGCCAACATGTTGAGTCCGATGATCTCGAACGCGATGACGAAGCAGATCGCCGAGGCCAAGCCGAGCGTGCCGAGGTAGATCGGGCCCAGCTGGGCGTTGCCGAACCAACCGACGAGTCGGGACAACCGCGCGCCGCGGGTACGCCCCTCGGCGTTCGGGATCGGCATCGACGGATTCGGCGGAGCCGCGACTTGAATCCGGGTGAAGATGTTCGTGTGCTGCATGGGAATCTCTCCGGATTAGGACCAGATCGGGAGGTTGAGCCACCAGCCCCACCACTCCGGCCACCCCTTGGTCCAGTAGGGGCCGCTGATGATGATGCAGACGGCGCTGAAGAACCCTGCGCTGAGGGCGAGCAACAGTCCGAGGCGGTGGATGCCCAGGGCGCCGATCGAATACCCGATGTGATCGCGGAAGAACGTGTCCTCGTACTCCGCGCCCTTCACGGTCTCGCCCTTCTGGGGGTTGGTCGCCGAGAGGATCAGACCTCCATGCAGCGCCAACGCCAGCGTCGTCGTGAAGAAGAACGACACGGCGATCATGTGGGCCGGGTTGTAGTGGAAGTGCAGGTATTGGTACCCGACGTTCGACACCCAATCGAGGTGACTGAAGATGCCATACGGGAACGCGTGGCCCCACGCCCCGAGCATCACCGGGCGTATGACCACCAGCGTGAAGTAGGCGAAGACGGCGACCCCGTAGGCGAACGCGATGTGATAGCCCATGCCCAGCTTCCGGGCGATCTCGGCCTGGCGCAGGGCCCAGGAGAAGAACGCGCCCAGGGCACAGACCGTCACCAGCTGCCAGATACCCCCCTCGCGCAACGGCGCGAAGCCGAGGCCATATTCGATGGGCGGCGGGGCGATGTTGATCAACCACGGGTTCCACGTCGGGCCGAGCGCCGCCCCCCAGAGGAGCAGCGCGGTGCCGACCACGGCGAAGAAGATGGTCGTCACCCCGAAGAAGCCCACATAGAAGGGGCCGAACCAGAAGTCGAAGAGATCACCCCCGACGAGGGTGCCTCCACGGACGCGATATCGTCGCTCGAAGCTCAGCAGGGCCATGGGATCGTCTCCAGTTGCGTCATTGGGCTTCGCGTCGTTGGTGCGGGCCCCGATCCAGGTGATCGAGGATCAGGGCCGAGATGTGATCGGGTCGCTCCTCGTGGAGGAGGTGACCCGCGCCGTCGACGACGGCGAGCGTGGCGTTACGGAGTCGGCGCGCGGCGTCCTGCACCTGGGGCATCGGCACCGCGAGGTCGTTGCGCCCGGCGAGCAGGAGGAACGGGACATCGAGCGCGGGCAGCTCGTCGTAGAGCGCGTCGATGTCCCAGCGCGCCATCATCGTGAGGACGCCCGTGACGTGCTCGGGTCGCTCGACGAGACGGCGGTACGATTCGACGCCGACCGCGTCGAGGACCGAGCCTGTGCCGCGCAGGATCCGATCGATGCGATCCGAGGTCGCGAAGCACGAGGCGAGGAAGGCTGCCGATGACGATCGGCCGAGCAGCGCCGCTGCGGGGCGCAGCACCGCCGCCGCCAGGCCGCGGAAGGGCACCAACGCGGGGGCGAGGCCGACCACGAGCGACGGCGCGACGACCCCGTCGAGGGCGAGGCGCGTGGCGACTGCGGCACCGGCCGAGTGCCCCACCACGAGCCGCGGACGGAGCTCGAGGACCTCGAGGAGCTCGCGGAGGGCCTCCGCGACGTTCGGCAGCGTTGGATCGAACGCAGAGCCGAAGCTCGAGCCCGCGTGCCCCGGCAGGTCGGGCGCGATCACGGTGAACGACGCGGCGAGCCGCTGCATCAGCGGCCGACAGGAGTGGCTCGAGGCGCCCGCGCCGTGCAGCAGCAGCGCCACCGGGCCGCTACCCATCTCGAGCAGGTGCCATCGATGCTCCCGGATCGCGACCACGCGACAGCGCGGGGTGTCGCCGGTCGATGCCGACGCCCGCGGGCCGGGGCGCGCATCGGGGCGCGTCGCCTGGGCGGCGGCTACCGACATGGCGCGGCCTCCTGGGCGAGGGATCGGATCTCGCGCGAGACCCCGGCGGTGTCGAGGTACGGCAGCGCGAGATAGCGGGCGTTCATCTCGCTCGCGAGCGCGCGGACGCGGGGCGTCGCGCGCGGCGAGGTGTCGAGCACCAGCGCGGGCACGCCGGTCTGGCGCAGCCGTCGGGAGCACGCCATCGCGTCCTCGGTCGCGGCGTCGCCGGTGCGACCGTCGAGGGCCACGTTGCCGCGCCCGTCGGTCATCATCACGACCAGCGGCGTGCGACCACGCTTGCGGGAGTCGGCCGCCAACGCGGTCGCGGCGTCGATGCCCGCGGCCAGGGGCGTGGTGCCGCCGCCTGCGAGATCCGCGAGGCGACGTCGCACGCGGGCGAGCGAGCGCGTCGGCGGCAACACGACGTCGGCATGCGTGCCGCGGAAGGCGATGAGCGCGACGTGATCGCGTCGCACGTAGCAGTCGGTCAGGAGGTGCTCGACCGCGCCCTTGGCCTCGGCGAGGCGCTGCAGCGCGGCGGACCCCGAGGCGTCGACGGCGAAGATGACGCAGGTCTCGGTGCGCTGTCGGAATTGCTTGACGCGGAAGTCCTCGCGGCGGACCTCGACGCGGGGCCGCGCGAGGGACTCTGCGTGCGTGGTGCGCCCCCGCAGGCGCTGCCAGGGCGCGGCGGCGCGCAGCGTGTCGAGCACGGCGATGCGCGCCCCCTGACGCAGGGGCGCCGCCCGACTGCCCGCCGGTCGACCGCCCTGGGTCGAGGCGCGCGACGCCCCGGCCTGGCCCGTGCTCGGCGTCGCGGCCTGTCGGGCCCCCGCGAGCTTCATCAGCTCGAGCAGGCCCTCGGGGACGCCGCTCTTCGCGGCCTCGAGCACGATGTCCTCGAGCGCAGCCGGGTTCGGCACGTCGTCGGTCCGCGCGTCGTCGTGCTCGGGCGGGGACGCCTCGGGCGGCGCGGCGGCCTGCTCGGGTTGGGCGTCGTCGGGCCGATCGTCGGGCCGATCGTCGGGCCGATCGTCGGGGTCGGACGGTGCGTCGGACGGTGCGTCGGACGGGGGCTCTGCCTCCGTGGGGGCCTCGAGGCGAGTCGCGCGGCGACCGAGGACCAGGCGCGCGGCGACATCGAGATCGGCGGTCTCGACCGACGCACGTCCGGCCAGCGCGGCATGGACCGTCGCGGCACGGGCCGCCAGCAGCACCGCGCGCAGCGACGGGATCCCGAGGGCGAGCGCGGCGCGACACAGCGCGTCGATCGCCGCGGGCGCGAGCTCGACGGTCGCGAGTCGAGCGCGGACCTCGTCGAGCGAGCCCACGTCTTCGATCGACTCCGGCACCGCGCGGGGATCGAAGGCGTCGAGATCGAACCCGAACGCGAGGCGATCCAAGAGGCACGGTGCGACCTGCTCGTCCTCGATACCTTCGTCGAGCACGACCAACGAGAGCGCGCACGGGACGACGGCCGTCATGCCATCGCGTTCGAGGGCGAGCTGCCCGCGATCGAGGACCGCGCACAGGTGCGCGGCGACGCGGGACTCCATGCGCTCGGCCATGGGGAGGATCGCCAGGCCGCCGTGGGCACCGGCGAGGAGGCCCTGCTCCCACACGACCCTGCCGCGGTGAAGCGTCGCCGCCAGCGAGATGCCGCCCAGGAGCCGATCGTCGGTGACGTGCAGTGGGATCCGCGTCGACGGGGTCGCCGCCGGGAGCAGGCCTCGGATCCACGCGCAGACGCGATCGCGGGCGGGCCCGGAGCGCGCGCGCAGGTGGATGCCGCCGAGCCCGAAGGGATCGACCGCGAGCATCCGGGCCGCCACGACGACGTCCGCCCACGGTCGGAGCCGTGGGGATGCGGCCGCGTCGGTCGACGGCACGTCGCTCATGCGGAGAAGACCTCCTCGAGGGCCCGATCGACGCGCACCGTCGAACCGACCTCGTCCAGCGGATCTCGGCGCAAGCGGTGGCGCAGGGCGAGCGCCGCCACCTGCTTGAGGTGGAGCTCGCCGGTCTCCGTGGCGCCGTCGAGGCTCGCGGCCGCCCGCGCCGCGCGGATGAGCGTGAGTTCGCCGCGCAGGCCGTCGGTCCCCAGGGCTGCGCACAGCGACGCGGCCCGCTCGATGACGCGATCGGACACCGCGATCTCGCGCAGGCGGACGCGCGCGTCGGCGAGGCGACGGCTGGTCGCGGCCTCGCTCGCGGCGTACTCCGCCAAGAAGCGCTGCGGATCGTGGTCGAACGCCATCCTGCGCTTCACGACCTCGACGCGGGACGCGATGTCCGTCGGCGTCGAGATCTCGAGCGCGAGCCCGAACCGATCGAGGAGCTGCGGGCGCAGCTCGCCCTCCTCCGGGTTCCCGCTGCCGATCAGCACGAAGCGCGCCGGGTGGCGCACGCTCACGCCCTCGCGCTCGACGACGTTCTCGCCCGAGGCCGCGACGTCGAGCAGCAGGTCGACGAGGTGGTCCGGCAGGAGGTTGACCTCGTCGATGTAGAGGAAGCCGCGGTTCGCCCGCGCGAGCAGGCCGGGTGAGAACACCCGCTCGCCGCGGGAGAGCGCGGCCTCGAGGTCGAGCGCGCCGACGACCCGATCCTCGGTGGCGCCGAGGGGGAGATCGACGACCGGGACGGGGATCTGCTGCGTGCGGAACTCGGCGCCCTGGCGGCGCGGGCACTCCGGCACGCAGCGGCTGGCGTCGTCGCTCGGATCGCAGTTGTACGCGCAGCCGCACACCGCGTTCATCGGCGGCAGGAGGGACGCGAGGGCGCGGACGGCCGTGGACTTGCCGGTGCCACGGTCGCCGAGCACCAGCACCCCACCCAGGGTCGGATCGATCGCGACGAGCTGCAGGGCGAGCCTCAGCTCGTCCTGCGCGACGATGGCGGTGAAGGGAAATGCGGCCATGGTTGTCGTCCTCGTGCGGTCAGGCGACCGCGAGCTCCGAGTGCATGGGGTCGGAGTCGGCCGCGGTGCCGACGCGACGGCGGCGGGCCGCTCGCCACAGCGCCCACGTGCCGAGCGCGAGCCCGCCGAAGAAGATCGCGAACGTCGTGGGCTCGAGCAGGAGCCACGGCTGGCGCATCACACCCCACTTGCCGAGGATCTCGACCGGGGTCCACACGACGATCATCGCCCCGACCGCGTAGCGGATCGCGGGGCCCCAGCCCGACTGCTGGTGGAGCCTCCAGATGCAGTAGAGCGATCCGGCCATCGCCGAGAAAAGGATCGACTTGGTCGCGATCGAGTAGACCCCCGCGAGCTGCTCGTCGTAGGTCCACAGCAGCAGCAGATAGAAGAACCACACCGTGGTGACGTACTGGAAGGCGCTGCGGGGGCCGTAGTTGTCGATCCGACCGTGGACGATCGGTCCGCGCATGGTCGGCACGCGCTCGCGCCACCACAGGAACACCGGACAGCGCGACGACTCGAGGAACAGCAGGTAGGCGAGGATGAGGACCAGTCCGCCCCAGCTGTGCTTGAGCAGCACGTACTCGCCGTAGGTCGCGACGAGCTGCCCGTCGAGGACCGCGACGGTCTTGCCGATGCCCATCGAACGGGACGCCAGGGTGAGCCCGTACTCGATCGCGCCGGTCCAGATCAGGTTGCCGCCGAAGATCCCGAGGATCGACTGCGCCGCGTCGTTCTGGATCCGCGACGTCGCCCAGATGAGGACCAGGCCGAGCGCGGTCAGGCCGAGGGCCGCCCAGACCAGGAAGCGCGTCACCGGCAGGGTGCGCACCTCGAGGGTGCCGGCCTGCGCCTCGATCAGACCCGCCTCGAACACCCGTCGATCCGCGGGGTCGCGGGTGCGGGCGACCGCCGCCTCGAGTTCCTCGACGAGCGAGAGATCGCTGAAGAGCCGCGCGGGCACGCCGGCGGCGAGATCGGGATCGGCCACGGCCTGCTCGCCAGCATTGATCGCGACCATGAACAGGTGCGCCGACCCGAGCATCAGCAGCACGAAGAGGCTGGTGAGCAGGGTCCGCAACCAACGGTTGTGCCGCCACCCGTCCGCACGCACGCGCGCACCACGGCCGCTCGGGGCTGCCGGAGCGGTCGTGTGGGCCATCGCGGTGCTGCGCTGCGTGAACATGCGTCAGACCGGATCCACCAGGTACGTGGGCCGTGGTGTGGAGGGAAGCGCGGCGGCCCGAACGCCGTGCTCGGGGAGCGTGGTGCGTAGCGCGAGCCGTGCGGCGACGACGAAGCCGAGCGCCTCGAGGCCGAACACGAAGGCGTAGGACAGGCCCGAGGACTGCCCCGCGATCCCTTGGGCGGCGTCGACGAGCACGGTCCCGAGGAAGCCGCCGGCGCCGAAGGCGATCGCCTGCGCCGCGCCCCACAGGCCCATGCGCATGCCCTCGCGTCCGCTGCGACCGTGGGTGGACAGCGTCATCATCGCGGCGATCGCCGCGATCGAGAAGGCGCCGTTGGCCACACCGAGGAGGAACACGTTCTGGCTGAGGGGCCACCACGCAGCGCCGGTGAGGCCGGCGAACACGAGCCCCGACATCGTGAGCGCGGACGCCAGGCAGCCGCCGACGACCCACCCCTTCAAGGATGCGATGCCACGGCCCTTGAACGCGGAGGTGACGACCGCGACCAGGAGCATGCCGACGAACACACCGCCGTGCTGCGAGCCCGCGAGCTTCGTCGAGGCGCCGGGTGACCAGCCGAAGACGAGCCCGGCGAACGGCTCGAGGATCAGATCCTGCGCGCTGTAGGCGAGCATCGACACCAACACGAAGGCGGTGAAGCGACGGGCGTCGGGCTCGGACCACACCTGGGCGAGCGCGCGGCGGAACGCCCCCGCCTCGGACCGTGGGGCCTGCGGCGCGGCGACGCGGTGGACGATGCGGGCCTCGACGCCGCGCATGGCGACGAACGCGACGACCACCGCGATCGCACAGACGCCTGCGGTGACGCTGATCAGGCGACCGTACGAGAAGGGATCGAGCAGGCCGCCCGCGACCCCGGCCGTGATCGCGAACCCGGCGATCATCATCATCCACACGACGGTCGTCGCGGCCGCGCGACGCGGGGCGGCGACGCCCTTGGCGAGCAGCACGAGCAACGATGTGCCGCAGGCGCTCACGCCCCCGCCGATCGCCGCGTACGAGAGCACCGCGAGGGCGAGGCCCAGCGTCGGCTGGGCCGGCATGAGGGCGATCGCGCTGGCGGCCCCGAGGCCACCGAGCGCCAGCACCACCATCCCGAAGAGGATCCACGGCGTGCGCCGTCCGCCGACGTCGGTGCCGTGCCCCATGCGCGGTCGCAGCAGCTGCATCGCGTGGTGCAGCGTCACCAGCGCGCCGGGCACCGTCGCGGCCAGGGCGAGCTCGACCACCATGAGGCGGTTGAACGTCGAGGTCGTGAGCACGACGACCGCCCCGAGCGCGGCCTGGACGGCGCCGAGTCGGACGATGTCGAGCCATCCGAAGGTGTTGTCGCCGGGTGTCGCGCCGCGCACTGCCCTCTCCGATCGTCAGAGTGTGTGTTATGCTTGACGCCACAGAGTGTCAAGCACATTTGACATACCCTCCGAGGCCCCGACCGTGACGTGGCCGACCGTCGCGCCGACGGGGCGAACCCGGGGTAGCCTCGCCGGCTTGGTCACTTCGGCGTCCGCGACACCCCCTCCCCTGCCGCTGCCGGTGCCTGGCGTGGCGACTTCGCTGCACGATCGACGCGCAGGGGATCTGGAGCTCTACGCGGCGGACCGCGCAGGCTCGGCCACCGGCGCGCCGGTCTTGCTCGTGCACAGCATCAACGCCGCAGCTTCCGCGTTCGAGGTGCGACCGCTGTTCGAGCGCCTCGCCCCGAGCCGTCCGACCTACGCGATCGATCTCCCGGGGTTCGGCCGATCCGACCGCAGCGATCGCCCCTACTCGCCGCGGCTCATGACCGATGCGATCCATGCCGCGGTCGAGACGATCCGCGGGCGGCACGGGGGCGCGCCGATCGACGGTATGGCCCTGTCGCTGTCCTGCGAGTGCCTCGCGCGCGCCGCCATCGAGGCCCCCGACGCCTTCCGCACCCTCGCCCTGGTGAGCCCGACGGGCCTGGGCAAGCGCCGCTTCGACGGGCCGCCCGGCGGCAACCGGGGGATGGCGTGGGTCCGCGCGATCCTGCGGCAGCGCTGGATCGGCGCGCCCCTCTTCCGGCTGCTGACACGGCCGAAGGTGATCCGGTACTTCCTCGCGCGCACCTACGGCCGCCCCGAGGTCGACCCCGAGCTCTGGGCCTACGCCATTCTCACTGCGGGGCAGCCGGGGGCCGAGCACGCGCCGCTGTGGTTCCTCTCCGGTCACCTCTTCAGCACCGACGCGACCCAGCTCTACGCGGCCCTGCCCGGTCGCGTGTGGCTGAGCCATGGCGTGCGCGGCGACTTCGTCGACTACGGGGGCGCCGACGCGATCCTCGAGCGCGCGCCGGGGTGGTCGCGGACCATCTTCCAGACCGGCGCGATGCCCCACTACGAGCTGCCCGACGCGTTCGCCAGCGCCTACCTCGACGTCCTCGCCGCGGCTCCCGCCTAAAGCGCTGTCAATTTTACTTGACACCATGGTGTGTCCACCATCAGGATGGACCATCGTGGCCATGGCGAACCTCGAAACCACCCTCGCGCGTGGACTCGGCGAGCTGGAGCGCGACGCGCCCCCCAGACTCGCGGCCGCCCTGCGGCACGCCGTCTTCCCCGGCGGGGCCCGCATCCGGCCCCGGCTGTGCCAGGCGGTGGCCGCGGCCGCCGAGAACGACGACCCGGCCCTGGTGGACGCCACCGCCTGCGCCCTCGAGTTCCTCCACTGCGCCTCCCTCGTCCACGACGATCTGCCCTGCTTCGACGACGCGCCGACGCGGCGCGGACGGCCCTCCGTGCACCACGTCTTCGGGGCCCCGCTGGCGGTCCTCGTCGGTGATGCCCTCATCGTCGGCGCGTTCGAGTCCGTGGCCCGGGCCTGCGTCTCCTCCCCCGCACGCCTGCCCCAGCTCATCCTGCTCCTGACGCGGGCCGCCGGCGCGCCCGCGGGTCTGGTCGCGGGCCAGGCGTGGGAGAGCGAGCCGAAGGTGCCCCTGGAGCGCTACCACCGGGCAAAGACGAGCTCGATGTTCGTCGCCAGCGCGATGGCGGGCGCGGCCGCAGCCGGCCGCGATCCCGAGCCCTGGCGCGCGATGGGCGAGCTGCTCGGCGAGGCCTACCAGGTCGCCGATGACCTGCTCGATGCCCACGCGATCGACGACGTCGCGGGCAAGCCGACCCGGCAGGACCGGCGCCTCGATCGTCCCAGCGCCGTCGCCGAATACGGCACGCAGGGCGCGGTCGCCAAGCTGCGCGCCCTGGTCGCCCGCGCCGCGGCTGCGGTGCCGCCCTGCGCGGGCGCCGAGATGCTCCGCGGGCTCGTGGTCGAGATGGCCGAGCGCCTGGTGCCGGCCGCCCTCCGACGAACCGCCGCATGACGCTCGCCGGGGTGAGGGCAGCGCTGCGGCTGCTCGTCGACGGGATCACCGGGGCGTGGCTCGCCGCGCGGAACCGGATGTTGTGCAGTCCGGCGTTCCAGCGCTGGGCCGAGGGCTCGTGGCTCGCGCGCCCCATCGCGCGGAGCCGGGCGTCAGCGCTCTTCGATCTCAGCGCGGGCTTCGTGTACTCGCAGGTCCTGTACGCGACCGCGCGGCTCGGCCTGCTCGAGATCCTGCAGGCGGGTCCGAGATCGGCCGCCGAGCTCGCCCTGCTGCTCGACCTGTCGCGCGACGCGACCCAGCGCCTGCTCGACGCGTCGGCCTCGCTGGGGCTGGTCCAGGCCCGCGGCGACGCGTACTGGCTCGGCATCCACGGCTGCTCGTTCGTCGGCAACCCCGCGGTCGCCCGCCTCGTCGAGCACAACGCGATGTTCTACCGCGACCTCGCCGACCCGGTCGCGCTGCTGCGGGGCGACGTCGGCGACGCCGAGGTCCACCGCTTCTGGACGTACACCCAGGGGGTCGCGGCGCCGGCTTCGGCGCGGGGTGTCGGCGCGTACACGGAGCTGATGGCGGCCTCGATCCCGCTGCTGGTCGAGGACATCCTCGAGGCGTACCCCGTGGCGGAGCATCGGCGCCTGCTCGACGTCGGCGGGGGTGAAGGGGCGTTCCTCGAGGCCGCCGCCAACCACGCCCCCGAGCTCGCGCTGATGCTCTTCGATCTCCCGGGGGTCGCGACGCGGGCCTCCGTTCGGCTCGACCGAGCGGGGTTGTCGCCACGGGTCCAGGTCGTGCCCGGGGACTGGCGGCGAGATCCCCTGCCCGAGGGGGCCGATCTCGTCTCCCTGGTCCGCGTGCTGCACGACCACGACGACGCCGAGGCGCTCGAGCTGCTCCGTGCGGTGCGGCGGATCCTGCCGACCGGCGGGGTCCTGCTGATCGCCGAGCCCATGCGTGGCACGAGCGGCGGCGAGCGCATGGGCGACGCCTACTTCGGCTTCTACCTGCTCGCGATGGGCCAGGGCCGGGTCCGCTCCCCCGCGGAGGTCACGGCCCTCCTCGTCCAGGCGGGCTTCGGCCCCGGTCGTCTGCGAAGCACTCGGCGGCCCATGATTTCTCGGCTGATTTCGGCGCGCGCGATCTGAGTGTCATTTCTAGTTGACACAATTAAGTGTCTCGGTACTCTGACACACGTGTCGACCACCCTCGCCGTCGTGATGACCCGCCCGGAGCACGTCGAGCTCCGGCGGATCGAGTTCGCGACCGCCCTCGCCCCGGCGGAGGTCCTCGTCGAGGTCGAGTGGACCGGCATCAGCACCGGCACCGAGTGCCTCCTGTTCAGCGGTCGGATGCCGCCCTTCCCAGGGATGGGCTACCCCCTCGTGCCGGGCTACGAGACCGTCGGACGGATCCTCGAGGCCGGCCCCGAGGCGACCGTCGCGGTGGGCCAGCGGGTGTTCGTGCCCGGCTCGAACTGCTTCGGCGACGTCCGCGGGCTGTTCGGCGGCGCCGCCTCGCACCTGCGGGTCCCCTCGGGCCGCGTGACGCCGCTCGCCGACGACCTCGGCGAGCGGGGCATCCTGCTCGCCCTCGCCGCCACGGCCCAGCACGCGCTGGTCGGCGGCGACGGACGACCGCCCGACCTCATCATCGGTCATGGCGTCCTCGGGCGCCTGCTCGCGCGCCTGGCGGTGGCCTCCGGGGCGACGCCGACCGTCTGGGAGAAGAACCCGCGGCGCGCCCACGGTGCGGTCGGCTACCGCGTGCTCGCCCCCGACGACGATCCTCGCCGGGACTACCGCAGCATCTACGACGCGAGCGGTGACGCCTCGCTCGTCGACCCGCTGCTGAAGCGACTCGCCCGCGGCGGCGAGATCGTGCTCGCGGGCTTCTACGCCGACCGGATCGCCTTCGACTTCCCCTTGGCGTTCCTCAAAGAGGCGAGGTTCCGCGTCGCGGCCGAGTGGGCCGCCGAGGATCTCGTCGCCGTCGCCGAGCTGGCCGCCTCCGGTCGCCTCGATCTCGACGGCCTCATCACCCACCGACGGACATTCGAGCAGGTCCACGACGCCTACGTGACGGCATTCGGCGATCCCGACTGCCTGAAGATGCTCGTGGATTGGAGACGGTGCACATGACGGCCATCGCAGATACGACGCTGAACGAGCTCGAGAACCTCATCCCGACGGTCGTCACGAAGACGACGCAGATCATCGCGATCTACGGCAAGGGCGGCATCGGCAAGAGCTTCACCCTCGCCAACCTGTCGTACATGATGGCGGCGAAGGGCAAGAAGGTCCTGCTCATCGGCTGCGACCCGAAGAGCGACACGACCTCGCTGCTGTTCGGCGGCCGCGCCTGCCCGACCATCATCGAGACCTCGTCCCGCAAGAAGCTCGCCGGCGACAACGTCACCATCGGCGACGTGTGCTTCAAGCGCGACGGCGTGTTCGCGATGGAGCTCGGCGGTCCCGAGGTCGGTCGCGGCTGCGGCGGACGCGGCATCATCCACGGCTTCGAGACCCTCGAGAAGCTCGGCTTCAACGAGTGGGGCTTCGACTACGTGCTCCTCGACTTCCTCGGCGACGTGGTGTGCGGCGGCTTCGGCCTGCCGATCGCGCGCGACATGTGCCAGAAGGTGATCGTCGTCGCGTCCAACGATCTGCAGTCGCTGTACGTCGCCAACAACGTCTGCTCGGCGGCGCAGTACTTCCGCAAGCTCGGCGGCCACGTCGGCGTGGCCGGCATCGTCATCAACAAGGACGACCACACCGGTGAGGCCCGCGCCTTCGCCGAGAAGGTCGGCATCCCGGTGCTCGCCGCGATCCCAGCCGACGACGACATCCGCCGCAAGAGCGCCAAGTACGAGATCATCGGGCGGCCCGAGAGCCCCTGGGGTCCGCTGTTCGAGGAGCTCGCCGAGAACGTCGCGACGGCGCCGCCGCTGGCCCCGACGCCGCTCGACCAGGACGGCCTCCTCGCGCTGTTCTCCAGCGACGCGGTGGGACGCGACGTCGTCCTCGAGCCTGCGACCCTCGAGGACTTCGGCGCGCAGCACATCCGCAAGCGCACGCTCGAGGTCATCTACGACCGGTCCGTCTAGAGGGGAACCCGATGGACCAACCGATCGATGCACCGACCGCCGACACGGTCTCCCCGACGGCCGAGGCGGCCGCGAGCTGCTCGGGCGGCAAGGTCAAGCTCCGCGTCGCCGCGGCCGCGGCGGGCCAGGGTGAGCTGCTCGATCGCTACGCGGCTGACTACCCCGTCGGTCCCCACGATCAGCCGCAGAGCATGTGCCCGGCGTTCGGCTCGCTGCGCGTCGGCCTGCGCATGCGCCGGACCGCGACGCTGCTGTGCGGCTCGGCCTGCTGCGTCTACGGGCTGACGTTCACCTCGCACTTCTACGGCGCGCGCCGGAGCGTCGGCTACGTGCCGTTCGATTCCGAGTCCCTGGTCACCGGCAAGCTGTTCGAGGACCTCCGCGACGCCGTGCACGCCGTGGCCAAGCCCGAGGACTACGACGCGGTCGTGGTCATCAACCTCTGCGTGCCGACGGCGTCGGGCGTACCGCTGCGCCTCCTGCCGCGGACGATCGACGGCGTGCGCATCATCGGCATCGACGTGCCGGGGTTCGGCGTGCCGACCCACGCCGAGGCGAAGGACATCCTCGCCGGTGCGATGCTGGCCCACGCCCGCGGCGAGGTCGAACAGGGCCCCGTCGCGGCGCCGCGTCAGGGTCGAGCCAGCAACCCGACCGTGACGCTGCTCGGCGAGATGTTCCCCGTCGATCCGGTCACCATCGGCAGGCTGCTCGAGCCCCTGGGCCTGGCCGCTGGCCCGGTGGTCCCCACCCGCGAGTGGCGCGAGCTGTACGCCGCGCTCGATTGCGCCGCGGTCGCGGCGATCCACCCGTTCTACACCGCGTCGATCCGCGAGTTCGACCTCGCCGGCCGCCGCACGATCGGCTCCGCCCCCGTCGGTCGCGACGGCACCGCGGCCTGGCTCGACGCGATCGGCTCGGCGTGCGGGGTCACGGGCGATCGCATCGCGGCCGCCAAGGACGCCGCGGTGTCGGCCATCGACGCCGCCCTCGCCGGCGCGCCGATCCGCGGACGCATCAACGTCTCGGGATACGAGGGCTCCGAGCTGCTCGTCGCCCGCTTGCTCATCGAGAGCGGCGCCGAGGTGAAGTACGTCGGCACCGCGTGCCCGGCGACGCCGTGGTCCGAGCCCGATCGCCAGTGGCTCGACGCCCACGGCGTGCGCGTGCAGTACCGGGCCTCGCTCGAGCAGGACCTCGCCGCGATGCGCGAGCACGGTCCCGACCTCGTCATCGGCACGACGCCGGTCGTGCAGGTCGCGAAGGAGCAGGGCACGCCCGCGCTCTACTTCACCAACCTGATCTCCGCCCGCCCGCTCATGGGCGCCGCGGGGGCCGGATCGCTGGCGCAGGTCGTGAACACCGCGATGGCGAACCGCACGCGCATGGCGACGATGCGCACGTTCTTCGCCGGCGTCGGCCAGGGCCACGCCGCGGGTGTCTGGGAAGACGTCCCGCGCGATCGCCCCGAGTTCCGCCGCGCGCAGGCGAAGGCCAAGCCCAAGGACGACGGGGGGGCGATCGGATGCTAGTGCTCGATCACGATCGCGCCGGCGGCTACTGGGGCGCCGTGTACGTGTTCGCCGCGGTGAAGGGCCTGCAGGTCATCATCGACGGCCCGGTCGGCTGCGAGAACCTGCCGGTCACGTCGGTCCTCCACTACACCGACGGGCTCCCACCGCACGAGCTGCCGATCGTCGTCACCGGCCTCTCCGAGGAGGAGCTCGGCAAGCACGGCACCGAGAACGCGATGAAGCGGGCCCACGGCACGCTCGATCCGAGCCTCCCCAGCGTCGTCGTGACCGGCTCGATCGCCGAGATGATCGGCGGCGGCGTGACGCCCGAGGGCACCGGCATCCAGCGCTTCTTGCCGCGCACCATCGACGAGGATCAGTGGCAGAGCGCCGACCGGGCGATGCTCTGGCTCTTCCAGCAGTTCGGGCCGAAGAAGCGGGCCAAGCCCAAGAAGGCAGGCGCGCGCGATCCGGGCCGCAAGCCGCGCGTGAACATCATCGGGCCGAGCTACGGCTACTTCAACACCTGGTCGGATCTCGCGGAGATCCGGCGGCTGCTCGAGGGCATCGGCGCCGAGGTCAACCTGACCTTCCCGTTGGGCACCCACCTCGCGGACGTGCCGAAGCTGGTCGACGCCGACGTCAACGTGGTGATGTACCGCGAGTTCGGGCGGCTCCTCTGCGAGGAGCTCGAGGTGCCGTACCTGCAGGCGCCCATCGGACTCGACACGACCACGCGGTTCCTACGGACGCTCGGCGAGATGCTCGGATTGGACGTCGAGCCGTTCATCGAGCGCGAGAAGCACACGACGCTGAAGCCCATGTGGGATCTCTGGCGGAGCGTGACCCAGGACTTCTTCGGGACCGCGAGCTTCGGCATCGTCGCGAACGACACCTACGCCCGCGGGATCCAGGCGTACCTCGAGACCGAGCTCGGCCTGCCGTGCAACTTCGCGATCGCACGCAAGCCGGGTCAGAAGACCGACAACGCGGCGGTCCGTG
This sequence comes from Deltaproteobacteria bacterium Ga0077550, assembly GCA_001464385.1. Classification (GTDB taxonomy): domain Bacteria; phylum Myxococcota_A; class Polyangia; order Nannocystales; family Nannocystaceae; genus Xiheibacterium; species Xiheibacterium aquaticum. Next base: position 52,030 of record LNFB01000329.1, read on the forward strand.
AGGCCGTCACGCAGCGGACGCCGCTGGTCCTGTTCGGCTCGTACAACGAGCGGATGTACATGGCCGAGGCCCCGCGTCCGGGCATCTACATCCCCGCGTCCTTCCCCGGCACGGCGATCCGTCGCTACCCCGGCACGCCCTTCATGGGCTATGGCGGCGCCACTTACCTGCTGCAGGAGGTGTGCAATGCGCTGTTCGATGCACTGTTCGCGATCCTCCCCCTCGGCAAGCAGCTCGACGCCGTCGAACCGACGCCGGCGCGCGTGCACGAGGAGCTGCTCTGGGACGAAGCTGCCCAGCAGGCCATCGACGACGCGCTCTCCTCGACCCCGATCCTGACGCGGATCTCGGCGGCGAAGGAGCTGCGCGACGCGGCCGAGCGGGCGGCACGGCGGGCTGGCGCATCCCGGGTCGCCCGGGAGCACGTCGCCCCAATCGATCTCCGAGTGGGCGCAAGCCCGAAGAATGACACTCATGCGGGTCGGAGCCGCGTCGACTGAAAGGAACAATCGGAGGTCACACGCAATGGCGAACGAAGAACTATTCTCCCCTTCTGGGCTGACCGACAGGCAAGCCCAGGAGTTTCACAAATTCTTCATGACGGGGTTCACGGTCTTCACCTTGATCGCCGTCGTGGCTCACATCCTGGTCTGGATGTGGCGACCGTGGGTGCCGGGCAAGAACGGATACACGACGTTGCTCGACATCTCCCAGACCATCTCGCAAACGTTCCTGACGTAGGAGGACGACATGCACCGCATCTGGCTATTGTTCGATCCCCGCCAAGCACTCATCGGCCTGTCGGTGTTCCTGTTCGGGCTGGCGATCGTGATCCACCTGGTGCTGCTCAGCACCCCGCGGTTCAACTGGCTCGAGGGCGCCAAGGCCGGCGCCACCAAGGTCGAGAACTCCGCCCTGCCATAGGCTTGGGCGATGTAGGCAAGAGTACGACAACAAGCACCCCTTTGCGCTCTCGCTTGCAAAGGGGTGCTTCTCCCTTCAAGAGTATCCCCGCAGAGGTAGCCACACCCATGAAGAAGGCGTTTTTCTCGCTGTTCGCTGTTCTCCCCTTCCTTGGTGCGTGTGACGACGCCAAGGCCCCTGCGGGCAACCCCGAGGTCGTCGCCGAGGCGCAGAAGGTCTGGGACACCAAGTGTTCGACCTGCCACGGCAAGGACGGCAAGGGTGACGGCGAGGCCGGCAAGGTCCTCCAGCCGCCACCGCGCAACTTCCAGAACAGCAGCTGGCAGGCCGACGACGCCCGGATCCGCAAGGTGATCGTCGAGGGCGGCGCAGCCGTCGGCCTCAGCGCCAACATGGCGCCGAACCCGGAGCTGAAGGACAAGCCCGAGGTCGTCGAGGAGCTCCTCAAGAAGGTGAAGAGCTTCAAGCCCTGAGGTCGTCGGGGCGACGCCGAGCGCTGGCGCTCGGTGACGCCTCGCGCGCCGCGTCCAGTGCCTCGCGCACCGCCGCGGCGATCAGGGATCCCACTCGCCGCTGTTGGCCTTGAGGGGAAACTCCTCGAGGCCATAGCGGCGCATCTTCGTGTAGAGGCTCTGGCGGCTGAGTCCGAGGAGCTGTGCCGCCACCGCTCGGTTGTTGCCGCTCACGTCGAGGGCCGCCTCGATGCAGAGCCGCTCGATCATGTCGGCGGACTCCTGGACGATCTCCCGCAGCGATGTCCGACCGACGAGGGCCTGGAGCTGCTCGGGCGAGCGCGACTGGAACGAGCCGCGCCGGCCGCCGACCGTCTCGACCGTCGGCCGAATCGTGAATCCGAAGCACCGCGAATCACCGTCGGGCGTCGCGACCGCGGTGACCGTGGCCCCACGCTCGGCGCCGAAATCGCTGCGGATCACCGTCGAAAAATTGCGCACGACGCCGTGGGCGCGGAGGTTCGAGGCGATGATGTTGAGGTCGACGCCGGCGCGGCCGAGCCACGACTCGAGCGAGGTGCCGACGACCTGCGCCTCGGAGGCGCGCTCGATCATCTCGCAGAAGCTCGCGTTGGTGCTGAGGATCCGCAGCTCGTCGTCGGTGACGACGAAGCCGTCGGGCATCGCCTGGATGACCCGGAGCAGGCGCTCCTGACCCGCGACGTCCTCGGTCGCGGCGGCGCCTGCGGTCTTCGGCCAGAACCGGAACAGGTAGACCGAACGCCCGGCCTGTCGGAACACGGTGAGCTGGGCGGTTGCGTCGATCCCCGCTTCGCCCGCGGTGCGGACGCCCACCTCGACGTTCTTGCCGGCCTCGACCGACGCGATCAACGTTGCGAGCGCTTCGTGGCTCGTCGGCGCGATCAGGTCGCGCAGGGCCTTGCCCTGCACCGCCTCGTGCGGCTTGGCGAGCAGCTTGAGCGCCGCCGGATTCACGTCGGTGACCACGTGCCGCGGCCCGTTCGCGAGCAGCACGCCCTCCGTCGAGACGTGGAACAGGACCCGGTACTGCGCCTCCGATTGGCGGACGCGCTGGAACTCCATCTCCATCGCGAGCTGAGCGTTGACGAGGTTCTGCTGGACCGCCGCGACCGAGCGCATGTCGAGCCCGAACGCGATCACGTGGTCGCCGTCGACGAGGGTGCCGGTGAACCGGAACGGGACCTCGCCCATCCCCTCGATCCGCATGTTCATCTCGCGGGACCGCGAGGTCTGCCCCCGGCGCGCCTCGGCGAGCAGATGCTCGGCCTTGCCGTGGCACTCCGTCGTCAGGTGGTCGATCCAACGCTCGCCCACGAGCTTCCGGAACCCGGGGTGGTTGTCGAACTCCGCACCGGCGTTGATCTCGACGATGGTGCCCTCGGCGTCGAGGACCAGGGCCAGATCGCACAGCGACGCGATGACCCGCGCCGTCAGCGGGTTGGCTTCCGGATCGAGGACCGGATGGGCAGCGTTGGGGCGTGGAACGAGCATGGACAGTCTCGACGGAAGAGCGGCACTGGGCGGGCGAGCGACACCGAACTCAGAGGGCGACGCTGGCGTGACGGTCGAGCCAGTCGAGCGCCTCACGCGCGTCCGAACAGTAGTGAGCTCCGACTTCTCTAGCATAGCCGCCGAGGTCGACGCCGCCCCCGAGCATGACCGTTACGTCACGGTTGAGAGACGCGGCCCGCACGCGCGTCACGATTCGGGCCAGGGGCTCGACCGTGGAATCCGAGCTCACCGAGATCCCCACCATCACGACCACCTCGCTGGCCACGGTCGCGATGAGCTCGGCCTCGTCGAACACCGGGCGGACGTCGGCGTCCCAGCCCGCGTGGGCGAGCAGGTCCCCCAGCACGTGGATCGCGAGGGTGTGCTGCTCACCGGGCGCAGCGAGCAGCACCACCAGCCCGCGCGACGAGACGCGCGGCTTGAGGCGATAGCGCAGGACGCTGACGACCCGGTGCAGCGTGGCGAGCCCGATCGTCACCTCCGCGAAGGTTCGCTGGTCCTCGAGCCACTGATCTCCGAGCATGCGCGCGGCACCCCCGACGAAGTCGAGCAGGGCGGCATCGTAGGATTCGCCGCCGAGCAGTCGCGCTTCGACGACCTCCACCGCGGCGGCGGTGTCCATCGCCACGGCGACGTCGACGAGGCGAGCGATTGCCTCCTGCGTCGGCGGCTCGGCGGGCGCTGCCGCAGGCTCGGTGCCGCACTCGTCGAGTTTGTGCGCGAGCAGCAGCCGCGGGATGATGTCGTTGGCGACCATCCGCGCGAGCAGCCGCGGGTCCATCGCCGTGGTCGACACGGAAGACTCCTCGACTTGGGTTGGCAGGCGCCGCGAGGCGACGAACGATGGTTCGCCGGTCCCGTTCACTTGGAAGTCCGTCGCACGCTTTTCCACGGCAGCCTCCTCTCCAAGGTACCTGCTCGCGGCGCGGGCGCGACCGGAATTCGTCCGCTTCGGGGCCGGAATTCGTCGTCATCGTCCGCGGATCGGACGGTGCGTGTCGGCGAACACGGGGTTGGCAATCCAGGCCCACGACTGCCGATCGCGGCCGTGGAGACGAGGACACCATCGCGCGTCTCGGGTTGGTCCAAGGTTGGACGATGGTGCCGACCCGAACGGCGTGCGCCTGCGCCACGCGAGCCCGTCGACGGGATCGCAGGGCGGGGACGAAACGACGTTCCGAGCGCTCCGCTCCGCTCCGCGGATCGATCCGCACCGCCGCGGCCCGCTGCCGCACGGTTCGTCACGCGCGTGTCGAATCTCGGCCGATGGGCCGCCTCCTCGGCCTGGACAGCCGCAGTTCGGCCGTCGACAGTGGACACGACGGTGGAGACGGCGAGATCGTTCGACGCGGTGGTGGTAGGCGCCGGCCTCGGGGGCCTCGCCGCCGCGCTCGCGCTCGCCGGCGATGGCCGGCGGGTCGCCCTCGTCGAGGCGCACCCGGAGGTCGGCGGGAAGATCGCGGTGGCTCGGCTCGCGGGCCGCGAGATCGACTGCGGACCGAGCGTGCTGAGCATGCGACCGGTCTTCGAGGAGCTGTTCTCGACCGCAGGCCTCCGCCTCGACGAGCACGTCGAGCTGCAGCCGCTCGAGCTCCTCGCCCGGCACACGTGGCCCGGCGGTGCTCGGCTCGATCTGTTCGCCGACGAGCAGCGCAGCACCGAGGCGATCGCCGCGTTCGCCGGGCGCGGCGCCGTCGAGGGGTTCCGCCGGTTCCTGCGCTACGCCGCGCAGCTGCTCGAGCGCCTGGAGGCGCCGTTCCTGCGCCATGACAACGACGGCCTCGCGCGCTTGATGACGCGCGTCGGCCCGCGTGGGCTGGTCGGGCTCGCCCGCGTCGACTTCGGTCGCACGATGTGGCGGGCGCTCGGCGACTTCTTCCGCGACCCGCGACTGCGGCAGCTGTTCGCCCGCTACGCGACCTACTACGGCAGCTCGCCGTTCGCCGCACCGGCCACGCTCAACCTGATCGCGGCGGTCGAGCAGCGCGGGGTGTGGACGGTCCGCGGCGGGATGATCGCGCTGGCGCGGGCGATCGCGGCCGCCTTCACGGATGCCGGCGGCGTGGTGCTCACCGGCCACCGTGTTGCGGCGCTCGAGTCGGACGGGCACCGCGTCAGCGCGGTCCGGCTCGCCGATGGAACGCGGCTCGGTGCACGGCACGTGGTGTTCAACGGCGATCCGAGCCGCATCGCCGACGGGCACCTCGGCGCGGCGATCCGGGGCGCCGTGCAACCCCAACACGAGCCTGCGTCGTCGTCGGCGATGACGTGGTCCATGCTCGCGCGCCCCGAGGGACTCGAGCTCGCGCGCCACACCGTGTGCTTCGGCGACGACGCCGAGGAGTTCGACGCGCTGTTCGATCGCCGCGAGCTCCCTCGCCGCCCCACCGTGCACCTGTGCGCGCCCGATCGCGGGACGGCGCGCCCGTCGGACGTCGAGCCCGTGTTCTGCCTCGTCAACGCGCCCGCGGGCCTGCCCAGCGACGACACGCTGCAGTCCGTCGCCCGCGCCGCGATGGAGGCCACGCTCGGCGCCTGCGGACTGCGACTCACCGCACTCGGGCCGACGATCGCAGCCACGCCGACGGACTTCGCGGAGCGATTCCCCGGCACGCAGGGGGCGCTCTGGGGCCCCGCGACGCACGGCTCGACGGCGGCGTTCCGCCGGCAGAGCTGCCGGACGGCGGTGCCGAACCTGTGGCTCGTGGGCGGCGCGACGCACCCCGGCGCCGGCCTGCCGATGGTCACGCTCGGGGGTCTGTGGGCGGCGCGGCAGATCGGCGCCGCCCTGGGATCGCCGCGATCGTAGCCCCCGATCAGCTGTCGGAGTAGTCGAACCGCCAGGCGCTCTCGCCCCCGAACGTCGCCCCGTAGCCGATGCTCAGCTTCGCCGGTACGCCACCATCGGAGGCCATCCGCTCGAGCAGGTTGCGCGCGAGGTTCGGCATCAAGGACCCGCGCAGCGCGTGGTCGAGGGCGCGCGCGCCGGTCTCCGACTCGGTGCAGCGGCTGACCATCTCGGCGACGAGGGAATCCTGGAACGTGACCTGCGTACCGTGGGCGAGCTTGATCCGCTTGCCGAGCGACGCCAGCTTGAGCTTCGCGATCTCGGCGAGGATGTCCGGATCCATCGGGCGGTACGGGACCATGGTCATGCGGGCGAGCAGCGCCGGCTTGAAGTGCTTGGACACGATCGGGCGGATCGCGGTCGCGACCTCCTCGGCGGTCGGCTTGGCGCCGCCCTCGTGCAGCTTCATGATCGCGTCCGTCGCCAGGTTGCTGGTCAGGATCACGACCGTGTTGCGGAAGTTGACGACCCTGCCCTCGCCGTCCGACAGCATGCCCTTGTCGAACACCTGGTAGAACAGGTTCATGACCTCGAGGTCGGCCTTCTCGCACTCGTCGAGCAGCACCACGCTGTACGGTTTCTGCCGCACGGCTTCGGTGAGCATGCCGCCCTCGCCGTAGCCGACGTAGCCCGGCGGCGAGCCGATGAGTCGGCTGACGGTGTGCTTCTCCTGGAACTCCGACATGTTGATGGTCGTCATCGACCGCTCGCCGCCGTAGAGCAGGTCGGCCAGCGCGAGCGCGGTCTCGGTCTTGCCCACGCCCGACGGCCCGACGAACAGCATCACCGCGATCGGCGTCTCGGGGTTGCGCACCCCGGCCTGCGACATGCGGATGGCCTCGGCGACCGCACGGGTCGCGTGGTTCTGGCCCTTGATGCGGGCCTCGAGGTTCTCCTCGAGCGCGAGCACCGTCTCGATCGAGCTCGACTTCATCTTGCCCACGGGGATGCCGGTCCAGTCGGCGACGACCTGACCGATCGAGTCGCGGTCGACCTCGGCGTGCACGAGCGGCACCTCGCCGGCCACGGTCGCCAGCGCCGCGCGGGCGGCCTCGACGGCGGCGAGTCGCTCGGGCTTGTTCTCCGGATCCGCGGCCCGAAGCGCGTCGAGGGCCTCGCGGAGCTTGCCCAGCGCCTCCTTCTCGGCGGCGAGCTTGGCCTCGAGCGCGGCCATCTCGACGCCGATCCCCTCGATGCGCGTCTGCAGCTCGGCCTGCCGGCCCTCGTCCTTCGCCGCACCGTCTTCGATGTCGCGCAGCCGCGCGTCACGCTCGCGCTCGACGCTCGCGAGCTCGCTGCGCAGCACCGCGATCTGCGACGGCGGAGCGTCCTGCTCGATGCGCACGCGCGCAGCCGCGGTGTCGAGCAAGTCGACGGCCTTGTCCGGCAGCTGCCGCCCCGTGATGTAGCGATCCGACAGCTCGACGGCCGCGATGATCGCGTCGTCGCGGACGATCACGTTGTGCGCGTTCTCGTAGGTGTGCCGCAGCCCCCGGAGCATCAGCACGGCGTCGGCCACCGACGGCTGATCGACCTTGACCGGCTGGAAGCGGCGCTCGAGCGCGGCGTCCTTCTCGAAGTACTTCTTGTACTCGGACCACGTCGTCGCGGCGATCGTCCGCATCTCGCCGCGGGCGAGCGCGGGCTTCAGCAGGTTGGACACCTCGCCGGCGTCGGCCCCCGAGCCGATGAGCGTGTGGGCTTCGTCGATGAACACGATGATCGGCGTGGGCGAGCCCTTGACCTCGGCGATCACCTTCTTCAAGCGGTTCTCGAGCTCGCCGCGCACGCCGGCGCCGGCCTTCAGCAGGCCCATGTCGAGGCCGAGCAGCTCGACCTGCTGCAGCTCGAGCGGGACCTCCTTGGCGACGATCGCCCGGGCCAGGCCCTCGACCAGCGCGGTCTTGCCGACGCCCGGCTCGCCGACGATGATCGGGTTGTTCTTGCGGCGTCGCGCCAGGATGTCGATGACCTGGCGGATTTCGGCGTCGCGGCCGAAGATCGGGTCGATCTCGCCCTTCCTGGCCTTCTCGGTGAACGAGATCGTGAACTTGTCGAGGGCCTCGCGGCCCGCGGCCGAGGGCGCGCGCGGGGTGCCGTCGCCGGTGCCGGCCTGCGGGACCTCCATCGCCTCGCGCGTGCCCGCGATGACCTCGGCGAAGCTCTTCTTCAGCTCGTCCTGATCGATCGACTCGAGCTCCTCGAACGAGTCGGCGCTGTAGCGGCCGGCGCGGCCGAGGTACTCGAGCAGGAGATCGCCCGAGCGCAGCTGCACCGAGCCGCGCTCGAGGGACGCCGTGACCCAGGCGTTCTCGAACCATGTGAAGAGGTTCTCGGCGAACACCGGGCGCCCCGCGTTGCCGCTGCGCATCTTCTGCAACGAGCGCTCGATCGCCGCCGAGATGCGCAGGCGATCCTTGCGGAAGAACTGCAGGATCGCCGCGACGTCGCCGTCCTCGATCTGCAGCAGGCCGTGCAGGAGGTGCTCCGGCGTGATCTCGTAGTAGCGACCGGCGGCCGCCCGTTCGACCACGCCCTCGAGGGCGCGGGTGCAGGTGGGATTGAGGCGACGGACGAGGGCTCTGGGATCGACGCGCATGGCGAACCTCTACAGTGGGGTGAATGAGTCGTCGGAGGACGGATCGCCCGCAGGCGCGGACGTGGACTCGACGGGGACCTTGAGGTGGGTGGCCTTGCCCGAGCCGGCGCGCGACGACAGCCAGGTGTCGACGCCGACGCGCTGGCCCGCAGCGCGGCCGAGGAAGAACGGCGGGCGGGCGTGGGCGTCGAGCACGAGGTCGAGCTCGAAGTCGATCGGCTCGGGCGACATCAGCTCGAGCAGCTCGCGGACGACCGGGTACATGTCGCCGTCGGCGAGGAAGCGGCGGAAGTTCTCGTGCAGCGGGCCGATGCGGATCACGGCCTTGCCGGCGCGGTGGAAGCACTGCACGCCGAGCACCGAGCTCTGGCCGAGGATGCTGTTCGACTTGGCGAGCAGCGTGCGCTGCGTCGGATCGAGCGGGACCCAGCCGCCGGCGAACTGCACCATGCGCACGCGCGCCTCGCCGAGCGCCTCGGCGCAGAGGTCCTGCAGCGCGGTCTCGATGACGCGGGCCGATCGCACGCGTGACGCGAGCAAGGGCGCGAGCCGGGCGAGCCGCCACGCGGGGATGTACTTGGTGCGGCGGCCCGCCCACTCGTCGAGCCCGGCGAGCGCGAGGATGCGGCGCGTCCACGGGTCGGTGCAGTCCTGCGAGAACTCGCGGGCGATGTCGTACTTGACCCCGATGCGGAAGACGAAGCTGACGAGGCGATGGTGGAAGATGTCGAGGAAGCCGCGCCGCATCTGCCCGGCGTCCTGCGACTGCTCGATCTCCTCGGACATGAACAGCGGCAGCGGGGACGCCGAGCCGGTGAGGCCGAGGAACGACGTGGTCACCTCGTAGCGGTAGCGGCGACGCTCGAGCGCCTGGCTCTGCGGCCGCGGGACCTCGACGAACTCGACTTTGGTGACGTCGCCGGCCGAGAACGCCAGCGACGAGTCGTGGCGGAAGCGGATCGACTCGCGTGTCGGTGGGCCGTCGCCGCCGACGCGCGTGGCCTCGGGCGTCAGCCGCTCGAGCATGCCGACGGTGACGTAGAAGTCCCAGCGCGTCGCGTGCCCGATCACGTCCGCGTGCAGCGCGGCCGACTCGGGGGCGACGCCGGCTACAGGATCGTTTGCTGTCCGCTGCGGGCTGGCCACCGGAAGGTCACCTTGGACGGGTGCAGCACCAGCTGCAGCTCGGTGAGGGAATTGAGCGCGACGTGCCCGGCGAAGAGCTCGTCGAGCACGCAGCCGAACAGGAACGCCTCGCCGACGTTGCCCAGGCGCGCCTCGTCGACCTCGACGTCGATGCGGGCGCCGCGGACCGGCGCGCCCTCGAGCAGGCGGGTCATCGGCGTGGCGGTGACCTTGCGCAGCGACTCGACGCGCAGCTCGTTGGCGCGGCCGGCCGTGTCGCTGACGAGGCGCTGGAAGTTGTACAGCGCCATGGTCGCGCGCAGCACCGCGACGTCGGCGAGGGAGGATCGCGACAGGCCGAGGTGCGAGAGCAGCCGCCAGTGCAGCTCGTCGCCGAGCACCGGCCGCGTCGGCACGGTCACCGGGGTGATGTTGCGCAGCGGGGCCGGCGACGACACGCCGCGGGGCGTCACCGAGATCTCGCCGATCTGCAGCTCGGCGGGCAGCTTGCGGTTGGTGGCGACGATGTCGATCGACAGCACCTCCTCGACGTCCGACGGCGCGACGCCGCGGGGCGTGACGATCGACAGGTAGAGATCCATCGCGTCGTCGATCGGCGAGCTCGCCGGGCGCAGCGTGTAGTACGCCGCGTTCTTGCCCTCGGTCGCGTGGGAGTACGCGACGAACGGGGCGTACAACTTGCGCTGGGTCTGGCCCTGGCGCACGCCGACGACCTCTTGGACGGCGAAGATCTCCATGTGCGCGGGCTTGATGCCCGAGGCGCGCAGCAGGTGCTCGCTGAGCGCCGGGTCGCGCTTGATCGGGTCCGCCGACACGTCGAAGAGGTTCACCACCGGGGTGCAGAACAGCCGGAAGTTCTCGGCGGAGATGCGGGCCGGCAGCGCGGGCGGGCGCTCGAACGCCAGCGCGATCTCGAAGGTGTCCTCGGTGAACGTGAAGCGATCGAGGTGCAGGATGTCGATGAACAGGAACTTCGACGGCTGCGTGAAGTACTCCTGCAGGCAACGGTGCCCCTCGGGCGCGAACGCGGGCCACGGCAGCAGGGCCTCGTCCTCGGTGAAGCCGACGACGCCGATCGCCTCGGGCCCGAGCGGCGCCTGCGTGGTGCTGCCGCAGCGCACCGCGACGTTGCGGCAGTAGCGACGCAGCCAGAGGTACAGCATCGACGTCAGCGGCAGCTCGCCGTGGAGGAACAGGCGGATGCCCTCTTTGCGGCCGATGACGAGGCGACCGGCCTCGGTGGTGGTGAAGCGCAGGCGCAGGACGGGGCGGTGCGCGGCGGTCTCGTCGAGCACCGCGTCGTGGAGCTCGAGCGGGAGCAGATCGACGTCGGCGGTCGTGCGGAACTCGCAGGTCGTGCCGTGCAGGGGCTTGGCCGCGACCCGGGTGCCGCGCGGCACGTTCGCCACCGCCCGCAGCGCCCGGATCGCCGGCGTGTACTGGACGATGCTCGTCGCCGGCACGGGGCGCAGGTAGTGCGGCAACAGCAGCTGCGCGAGCCCGTGGACGATCGGCGGGACGCCGTCGTCGATGCGCTCGCGGATCCTCGCCGACAGGAACGAGAACCCCTCGAGCAGGCGCTCGACGTCCGGATCGCTGCCCTTCTCGGCGAGCAACCCCGCGGTGGTCGGATGGACCAGCGCGAACTCGCGGCCCATCTCGCGGAGGTACGCCAGCTCGCTCTCGTAGTACTTCGCACCCAAGGCCCCGCGAGTCTACGCGCAGGGCCGGCCCGCTGTCAGCGTCACTCCACGTGGACGCGACCGGACGAGTTCACCTCGGTGCGGACCCGGACCATGCCCTGGTGGCGGTCCCCCGCGAGCCGGGCCGCGATCTCGAACACGAGCTTCAGCGGATCGTCGCTCGGGATCAGCCGGACCCGCACCTGCTTGAGCCGCGGCTCGTACTCGCCGACGGTCGCGCGGATGCTCTTCTCCATCATCTGCGCCGCGTTCGGGAAGTTGTGCACGAGGTCGGCCAGATCGATGATCCCGAAGCCGCTCGCGGAGGTCGAGTCGCCGACGCGCGTGTTGAGGATGGCGCGCAGGTTCTCGAGGATCGACTGGACCTCGTCGGGCGGACGCAGAGGGTCGGACGATGTCAGCCGCGAGAGGAGTCCGCGTACTGCCATGGCCCGACCCTTTCAGAAGACCCGGCGGATGCCCAGGGCTACTGGTTCTCGCGCCAGTTGTCGTGGTGGCTGACGCCGCCGTTCGTGTACGTCCACGTGATGTTGTGGAAGACGAACGCGACCTCCTCCATGGGGGGGGCCAGCGCGGAGGCGGGGTCGAGCGTGTCCGGCGACGTCCGCTTGATCCCCGCGATTCGGCCCTCACCGAACTCGACGGTGAAGAACTGCTCCGTGGTGCCGTCGCCGGTGGGGTTCGGCCGGAAGAACTTGAACGCGCCCTCGATCACCTCGTTGTTGCACAGCGCCTTGGCGAGCAGCGGGCTCGACTTGTCGATGCGCTTCCTGAAGGTGATTGGCTCGTAGGTGCGGCGGCCGGTGGCCATGCCGGAGCCCTTCTCGCGCGCGGTGCGAACAGCGTCCTCGAAGAACAGACACTCGATCGAGCCTTCCCGTCCGAGGCTGGTCTGCGTCGACTCGCCGTTGATGTCCGCACCGTTCGCCTTGAGATAAAGATGGACTGTCTCCGCCATGGTCTCGCAACCGTAGCAGCGGGTCGGGAGGGCGACAAGGTGTACGTTGCGGGCAATCGTGTGTCCGAGTGACCCGCTCGACACACGCGCGACCGCGAGTCCGCAGCCGCGCCGATGTGACGGCCGGCCGATGGGACGGCACCGGCGTCAGCACACGGTTTGCGGGCCATCGACGGTCGTTCGCAAAAGCCCTTTGCCCGCGGCCGTGTCCGCGTCATGCTCGCCCGCACCGATGCTCCGCATCACCGTCTCGAAGACCGGCGAGGTGCCGCGCACGCATGCGTTCGACAAGCGTGAGATCACCGTCGGACGCACCTCTGCCAACGACCTCGTGATCCCGGAGCCGGGCGTCTCGAGTGCCCACGCCCGCATCCTCTTTACCGGCAGGGACGTGACGCTGGTCGATCTGGAGTCGACCAACGGCACCTTCGTGAACGGCGCGCGCATCCAGGGCCCACACATCCTCGGGCCACGCGACGAGGTCCACATCTGCTCGCACCGCCTCGAGTTCGACCTCGGGGTCGGTAGCAATCTCGGCACGAACCAGGGACCGAGCCTCGCGACGGGCTCGGGTCCGGCCCCGATGGCCCCGCAGCGCCCGTACGCCGAGTAGCAGCCGGGATATCCCGCGCCCGCCGGTCCGCCCTCGATGCCGCCGCCGCTGCACGCAGCACCGCACGCGCCGATGGGTGCCCCGCCGAGCCCGATTGCGCCAGCCTCGGCTCCGCCACCGCCGATGGGTCCGCCTGCGATGGAGCCGGTGTTCGCGAACGCCGGTGGTTTCGCGGGCATGCCGAACCTCGGCGTCCCTTCGGCCGCAGGCGTCGGCGGACCGCTACCGCGTCGCCCCGACGAGCCGCCGACGATGCCCCCCCCGCTGGGGCCGATCGATCCGCCGGCCCCCATGGACCTGCCGCCGCCGATGGCCCCTCCGCCGATGGACCTCGCAGCACCGTCACCGATGGCACCGCCACCGATGGCACCGCCGCCGATGGCACCTCCGCCGATGGACCTCGCGCCGCCTCCCTTCGCGCCGCCCTCGGCACCGCCACCGATCGAGCCGCCCGCGCGCACGGGCGCCACGTTCACACCGACCGGCGGTGGGCTGCCCGACGCAGCGCCGCCCCTGCTCGAGGTCCCCGCATCGATCGTCGACACGCGCGAGCCCGCGGCGTCCCTCGAGCCCGTGCCCCACGCGGCCGCGGGCTACCCCTCGCTCCCCGAGCCCGCGGCGCCGAGCGGCTGGTCGACCCCGGTCCCCGCGGCACCGCCCGCCTTCGCGCCGGCCCCCGAGCCGCCGCCCCCGAGCATGCCGCCCCCGCCGGCCATCGACGTCGCACCGCTCGCCCCGGTGATCGCCGAGCCGGTCTCGCCGTCCATCGATCCCGTGACGCCTCGCCACGAGCCCGCAGCGTCGCAACCGGAGCCAGCCGCCCGCGCACCGATGCGGAGCTCGCCCTCGCGCCCGCCGATCGTGCCGCAGGTCGTGCCCGCGTCGAGCGGGCCCGTCGTCCGATCGAGCCCGTCGGCGTCGCCGGTGTTCCTCGATCCCCGCCACCTCGACACCGCCGACGTGGACTTCACCGATCTCGCGGCGCTGTCGGGCCCAGCCCTCGCCCGCGCCGCGTGTGCCCGCGTGTTCGCGTCCGTGTTCGAGCTCCTCACCGAGGACACCGAGCTCCCCGGACGCGACGGTGAGGCCCGGGCCCGCGCCCGCGCCGAGGCCGTGCGCCTGCTGCAGCTCGCGGCCGACACCGCCACCGGCATCGAGGTCCGGCCGTGGGCCGAGCGCATCGCCTCGGAGCTCTGCGGCCTCGGGGCCCTCTCGGCGCGCCTCGCCGAGACCGACGTGCAGGAGATCTTCGTGCACGGCCCCGATCGCGTGCTCGTGCGGCGCGGCAACGCGGTGCCCGCCGAGATCGACGCGAAGTTCTCGTGTCCGCAGGCGATCGAGGTCGTCGTCCGCCGCCTGACGGGGACCAACTTCGGCGCCGAGAACCCCATCGTCGACGCGCGCACGCTCGACGGTGCCGACGTGTACGCGGTGCACGAGTCGGTGGCCTCGGGGGGACCGGTCGTCAACATCACGCTGCCCTCGCCGACGGAGCCGCGCTGGACGCTCGAGCGCCTGCTGCAGGAGGGCGCGCTGTCCCCTGCGGTCGCGAACCTGCTGTCCGTGTGCGTGCAGGCCGGGCTCGGGATCCTGGTCTGCGCCGGCCCCGGAGCCCGCGCGTTCCCCCTCGTCGCGGCCCTCGTGGACGCCGCGCCCGCGACCGATCGCGCCGTGCTCGTGCGGCCGATGTCCGAGCCCGGGCTGCTGCCGCCCCACGTCGTGGTCCTCGAGGGCGACGGCCTCGTCGGCACCGACGGCACCACGGTGATGCAGGCGCTCGTGCGCACGGCCGTGGGCCTTCGCCCCGATCGCCTCTGCCTCCACGAGACGACCGGGCCCGAGGCCAGCGATCTGATGGCCGCCGCCGGTCGAGGGCTCGCGGGCGTCCTGGTCTCGATGCGCGCGAGCACGGCCGACGCCGGGGTCCATCGACTCGCGGCCCTGACCGGCCTGGCCGGCGGCCCCGACCACGCCAGCCGGGTCCAGGCCGTCGCCCGCACCCTCGAGCTCGTGATCACCATCGGCCGCTTCCCCGACGGCAACTCGCGGGTCGTCGAGGTCGCCGAGGCCCGCGTCGGCGCCGATGGCTCGACGACCACCGCCGAGATCATCGGGATCGATCCGCGGACTGGCACGTGGCGACACACCGGCGCCGTGCCGAACTTCTTCGCCGCGATGCAACGCCGCGGCATCGTCGTCGACGCGGCGATGCTCGGGGGCTGACTCGGCCCCCACGACCCACCCCGCACCGCCACGACCCGGCGCCGAAGCGCCTTGCGCGAAGGGTGCCCGCGTGTTGAGATTTCGCCGCGTTACTGCCCCGCAACCGTGCCGACCATGCTTCTTCGCCGCCTCGCGCCCCATCGTCTCCTCGCCGCCACCGTGAACGTCGGCCTCGTCGCCGCGCTCGGCCTCGGCGCCCCTGGGTGCAAGAAGAAGAGCGAGGCGCCGAGCTGCGTCCCCGAGGAGCACGCGACGTTCAAGGTCCGCGTCGTGGTCCAGCCCACCGCGGCGCTCAACCCCGACGAGACCGGCGCCCCGCTGCCGACCGTCCTGCGCCTCTACCAGCTGTCGTCGGACGAGGCCGTGCCGATGCTGGATTTCCGCGAGACCTGGCAGAAGGGCAAGGAGGTCTTCGGCGACTCCTTCGTCGCCGAGGACGAGCGGCAGATCTACCCCGGCAAGGCCGAGCTCATCGAGATCGAGCCCGACCCCAAGGCCACGCACATCCTCGCGGTCGCGCTGTTCCGCGAGCCCACCGGCATCAACTGGTACCGGCTGTGGGACGTGCCGAAATACCACGGCGACTCGGTCTGCCTGGCGCAGAAGAACAAGAAGACGTGGGCCGACCCGTGCTTCTACGTCCTGCTCGACGGCAGCCTCGTCGACGGCGGCCACGCGCCGCCGCCCGGTTTCGACAAGACCGCGATCGCGATCGAGTGCCCCGGCCCGCCGCTCAAGATGAAGCCGCCGGCCCCGGAGCCCGAGAAGAAGAAAAAGAAAAAGAAGAAGCTGAAGGACGCCAAGGCCCCCGAGGCCCCGGAGGCGCCCAAGACCCCCGAGGCCCCCGCCGCACCCGAGGCACCGGGGGCCCCCGCCGCACCCGAGGCCCCCGCCGCACCGGGGAAGGGCTAGTCGATGTCGAAGCGCAACCTCGAACGCGTGGTGTGGAGCGAGGGGATGCTGATGTGTCCCCAGCACCTGCAGCAGCAGGACCTCTACTTCGAAGGCACCCTGGCCACCCGCCTCGCCGCGGCGTCGCCGTACGCGTGGGGCGTCGTGTCGATGGGCGTCGACGAGGGCGCGCTCAAGGCCGGGCAGTTCAAGCTCGGGGAGTTCGCCGGCGTCCTCTCGGCGGGCCTGCCCGTCGAGTTCGCCCCCGGGGAGGCCGGGGGACCGGCCGCGCGGCCGATCGCCGAGTCGTTCCCGACCACCGCGCCGATGCTCGAGGTCTACCTCGCGGTGCCAGCCGCCCGCGAGGGGATCCCCAACTTCCAGGACGCGCTCGACGAGGCCTCGGTCGCCCGCTTCCGCATCGCCAACCGGCCGGTCCACGACCTCACGATCGCGAAGACCGAGCAGATCATCGCGTTCGGTCGGCCCAACCTCTCGATCCTCTACGGGACCGAGGCCCGCGACGACTACGAGACCGTGAAGATCGCGGAGGTCGTCCGCGACGGCACCGGGAGCTTCGCGCTGAGCCGCAACTACATCCCGCCCGCGCTCAAGTGCTCGGCCTCGCCGGTGCTGATGGCGTGGCTGCAGGACCTGCTGAGCGTGATGCTCACCAAGCAGCGCGCCATCTCCGAGACGCGCCGGCAGATCGACGCCGCGTCGGTCGAGTTCACCGGCCAGGACATCACCCGGTTCCTGCTGCTCAACGGGCTCAACACGTACATCCCCCACGTGCGCCACATCGTCGAGAGCCGCACGACCTCGCCGCTGGGCTGCTACCTGACGCTCATCGAGCTCGGCGGCGCGCTGACGACCTTCTCGAGCGAGGTCGACCCGTCGACGTTCCCGCGGTTCAACCACACCGATCTGCGCGCGACCTTCGAAGAGCTGTTCGGGATGCTCAACAAGATGCTCGGCGCCACGGTGCGCGAGCTCTGCATCACCGTGCCGCTCGAGGCCCGGCAGGACGGCATGTGGATCGGCCAGCTCAAGGACGACCGCCTGCCCCGGTGCCCGCGCTACGTGCTCGCGGTCGAGGCCGAGGGTCCGCAGCAGGAGGTCGCGAACAAGCTGCCCAAGCTGTCGAAGATCGCCTCGTGGAAGCAGATCAACCAGATCGTCCGCTCCGCGACCCCGGGCGTGCCGCTCACGGTCACGCACCGACCGCCCTCCGAGGTGCCGGTGCGGCCCAAGCAGGTCTACTTCATGCTCGAGGTGTCCAGCGAGTTCTGGCGGCAGATCGCCACCGAGCGCACGGTCGCGATCTACCTGCCGCCGCCATTCGATCCGAGCAAGGCCAAGATCACCCTGATGGGTGTCCCCGAGCGCGCCGGCACCGGCGCGCCCTGATCCGTTCCCGCGAGCCCACGAGTCGACCATGGACAAGGTCAACGAAGTCACCAAGGACTGCTTCAACGCGCTGGTGCAGATCCGCAACCTCGCGGACGACGGCTTCCTCGCGCCCGAGATGCTGCACGCGCGGGTGAAGGGCTTCATCGACGAGCTGTTCCGCTCGGGCCAGCGCGCCGGCATCTACGAGCGCGACCTCCACGACATGGCCTACGCCATCGTGGCCCTCGCCGACGAGGTCGCGATGCGCAAGAGCGGCTCCATCCGCGACGTGTGGCTGTCCAACCCGCTGCAGCTGCAGTACTTCAGCGAGAACCTCGCCGGCGAGGGCTTCTTCTTCCGGCTCGAGCAGCTCCTCGCCGATCCGCGGCGCGTCGACACCCTGCGGGTCTACTACCTGTGCCTGCTGTTCGGGTTCCAGGGCAAGTATGCGATCCGCGGCGGTGAGCTCGAGCTCGCCGCCGTGCAGCGCCGCGTGAAGGACACCCTCGGCATCCACGCCAAGCCCGAGCCGCTGTCGAAGCGGCACATGCGGCCGCGCGAGCGGGTCAACCGCGCGCAGCAATACTACGTCACCGTGTGGATCGGCCTGCTCGCGGTGCTGTTCTCGCTCGCCCTCATCATCGTGCTCCGCAAGGCGCTCGATCGCCAGACCACCAACGTCGTCGAGCGCACCGAGGCCCTGCTCCCCAAGGAGTAGCGACCAGGCTCCGGCCTCCACCCCACGATTCGGCCCATGGGCGCACTCAAGTACATCTTCGCCGTCCTCCTCATCGCCGCGGTCTGGGCCGTGGTGCTGCTGCTCGGCATGCCGATGTGGATCGCGATCGTCGCGACCGTCGTCATCATCGCCATCCTCGCGGCGTTCGTGATCATCAAGATCGTCCGGGCCAAGAAGGCCGCCAAGGAGATCGAGAAGGCCCTGCGCGCCCAGGCCGATCGTCACGCCGCCTCGGCGCGGCCCGATCTGCGCGGCGACATCGACTCGATGCAGCAGGAGTTCCTGAAGGCGATCGCCGCGCTCAAATCGAGCAAGCTCGCCGGCAAGAAGCCCTCCGAGGCGCTGTACGCCCTGCCCTGGTACATGATCATCGGGCCACCGGGCTCGGGCAAGTCGACGGCGCTGCGCCAGAGCGGCCTTCGCTTCCCGTACCAATCCAAGTCCGGCGGCGGCGTCCAGGGCGTCGGCGGCACGCGGAATTGCCAGTGGTGGATGACGAACGAGGCCGTGATCCTCGACACCGCCGGTCGCTACACCACCGAGGACAGCGACCGCGACGAGTGGATGTCGTTCCTCGACCTGCTCAAGAAGAACCGGCCCAAGCAGCCGGTCAACGGCGTGCTGGTGGCGATCGCGGTGACCGACGTCTCCGAGGCCCACCCCGAGGAGGTCCACGCCCGCGCCCGCGAGGTCCGGGCCCGCATCGACGAGGTCATGGCCAAGCTCGAGATGGTCGTGCCGGTGTACGTGCTGTTCACCAAGGTCGACCTGCTCCCCGGCTTCGTCGAGTTGTTCTCGGATCTCGGCAACACCGAGCGCCGGCAGATCTGGGGCTTCACCGTGCCGGTCACGCAGAAGCACGACCCAGCGCAGACGTTCATCGCCAACTTCGACGAGCTGTCGCAGACGGTCGAGCGCCGGGCGATCCGCCGCATGGGCGAGGAGCGCGGCGCCGACGGCCGCGACAAGATCTACCAGTTCCCGCAGTACTTCGAGCCCATGCGCGACAAGCTCGCGGCGTTCGTCGGCGAGCTGATGGCCGACAACGTCTACGCCGAGTCGCCGCACCTGCGCGGGGTCTACTTCACCAGCGGCACCCAAGAGGGCCGGACCATCGATCGCATCATGAACTCGATGGCCGCGGCGTTCGGCGTGCAGCCCAAGCTGGCGTACACGACCCCGCAGATCGAGCCCAAGAGCTACTTCCTCGGCGAGCTGTTCGAGAAGGTCATCTTCCCCGACAAGAACATCGCCCAGCGCAGCGCGGCGAAGATCAAGAAGCAGGCGCTGGTCGGCCACGCCATCGGCGGCGGCCTGATGCTCGCGGCGATCGGCATGGCGCTGCTGCCGGTGCTGTCGTTCCGCAACAACCGCGAGCTGCTGACCAACACCCAGGACGCGATCGGCAAGGTCGAGGAGCACGTCGCGGCCAAGACCAATGCGCCGATCCGGCTCAACCAGATCGATCCGCTGCGCGCGGTCGAGCGCGAGCTCAACGAGCACGAGGTCGACGGCGCGCCGTTCATGATGCGCATGGGCATGTACCAGGGCAGCATCTTCGCCGCGCAGATCCGGACGCTGTACCTGCGCACGGTCCGCGACGAGCTGATCAAGCCCTTCCTCGACCTCACGGTCGAGGAGCTGCGCAGCTTCGTGAACAAGCACGGGCCCTCGCCGGACGCGGTCGACCCCGACACGCACCGCGACTACGAGGCCAAGCTGCGCATGTACCTGCTGCTCACGGCGGTGGCCAAGGGCGGCGGCGAGCTGGACTACCCGCCCAAGGGCGAGCCCGGCCTCGACGAGAAGCAGCGCGGCTGGCTGCGGGTGCGCATCGCCGAGCTGTGGCGCGACGCCCTCAAGCACCTCGGCGACGTCGCCGCGAGCGACACGATGCTCAACGTCGCCGACGCGTACATCGACATCGTCGCGACCGACAAGCTGTACCTGTTCGAGCGCGACCCCAAGTTGGTCGAGGGTGCGCGGAAGATCCTGAAGCGCACCGATCAGATCGAGAGCCTGCTCAACGAGCTCGTCCGCGACGTCGAGGCGCCGGACATCACGCTGGCCGAGATCTCCGGCAGCCGCAAGGCGCTGCTCAACGACAACACCAACGTGCCGGGCAAGTACACGCGGCGCGCGTGGGAGGGCACGGGGGGCATCGCCGACAAGCTCGCGTCGCCCAGCGGCGATCTGCTCGGCAACGAGTGGGTCCTCGGCTGGACCGAGGAGGAGGTCGCGGCGACCCGCCAGCGCCAGCAGGACCTGCTGCGCTCGAAGTACTTCACCGAGTACATCTCGGCGTGGCGCAAGTTCGTGGGCAACGCGTACACCAAGTCGCCGACGGACCTGGCCGACGCCCACGAGCTGCTCAAGGACCTGACCGGCGGCACGCCGCCGCCGATCATGTCGATGTGCCAGCACGTCGGATACAACACGACGCTCGAGGATCCCGACCCGGTGATCCCCGAGGAGGTCGAGGACGGCCTGGCCGAAAAGGCGCTCGAGGCCGGCGAGAAGGCGGCCGCGAAGAAGATGGGCGGCAAGAACGCCGACAAGCTCGCCGCCGCCAAGAAGGCGTTGCTCGAGGAGAAGCGCAAGAAGCGAGCGGCTGACCCGACGCTCAAGATCAACGAGGACGTCAAGAAGGAGTTCGCCGACTTCATCAAGTTCGCCTGCGGTGAGGTCCCCGTCGTCCCCGAGGGCGAGCCCCGTCCGCCGCAGGCCGCGGTCGCGCTCGACAACTACCAGACCGAGCTGAAGAACGTCCGCGACGCGGTCCAGGCGAAGATCAACGAGGACACCCCGGAGAACATCGCGGCGCTGAAGAAGGCCGTCGACGTCGCCCTCGCCGCGACCGACAGCCTCATCCTCGAGGCCGACAACGGCAACTGGGTCGCGGGGTCACTGAAGAAGATCCTCCCGCCGCCGCTGCGCGGCCTGCAGCAGGTCGCGAACGCCAGCGCCGAGGGGGCGCTGACGCGGACCTACTGCGTCGAGGTCGTCGAGCCGATGACCAAGATGCTCGAGCGCTATCCGTTCAAGGGCGAGGGCGCCGAGGTCAGCCACCAGCAGGTCGCGGAGTTCTTCGCGCCCGACGGCGGCAAGCTCTGGGACTTCCACGCCAAGGTGCTGTCGAGCCGCGTGCCGGAGAAGAACAACACGTTCTCCCTGGCCAAGGCGGGCGCGTCGGCGCGGCCGATCGATCCGCGGCTGGTGCAGTTCCTCAACCGCGCCCGCGACCTGCAGCGGGCGCTGTTCTCTGCGGGCGGCAAAGAGATGGTCGTCGAGTTCGACGTCATGATCCGACCGCTCGCAGCCGCATCGGCGACGATCCTCAACATCGACGGCCACGAGATCACCTATCGCAACGAACCGGAGCGCTGGGAGAAGTACGTCTGGCCGGGTGAAGGCGACAAGAAGCTCGGGACGATCCTCGTGAAGGGCGCGGGCTTCACCGACAACTTCGGTCAGGACAGCAAGTGGGGCATCTTCCGCCTGCTCGAGGAGGGGACCATCGCAGATGGTGGCACCGGGGCGGGCTTCAACGCCCGCTACAACCTCTCGGCGAGCATCGGCGTGAGCAACAAGGACAGCGCCGTGCTGCAGATCCGGTTCAAGCCGCAGGAGCCGGACATCAACCCGTTCTTCGGCAACTCGGATCGCCCCGTCACGTTCATGGGCGTGTTCCGCCACCCCGACCTCGTTCCGCCCAAGTCGGTCTACATCGGGGGCGTGCAGTGCGAGTGAACGCCACGCGCGCGCGAACGGAGGCCTCGCCGTGGTGAACCCCCGCGTCGGTGTGTTCGGCAAGCTGACGAGCGCCGGCGACTTCGTGGCGCACAACGCCTCGCAGCCGGCTGCTCGAACGCTGCAGGACTGGCTGGTGGCCGAGGTCGAGAACCTCGCGGCGAAGCGCAAGCACCTGCCGATGGTGCCGGTGAAGTTCCTGATCCGCGATCCCAGCGGCTCGAACGCATGCGTCGGCGCCTTCGCCCCGAGCCGCGACCGCGTCGGCCGCGAGTTTCCGCTCTGCGCCTTCTCGTACGTCGACGTGCCGGTGGCGACGCACCGCTATCCCTCGCTGCCCGTGGCCTACGAGGCGTTCCTCGAGGCCGCCGCGCACGTCGTGGGCGAGGCCGCGGGCAGCATGCTCGACCTGCACTCGGTGCTCGCGCGCATCGACGCCATCGCCCAGCCCGGCCCGAGCCAGCTCGAGGACGCGCGGGTGTGGACGCACCAGGCCCTCGACGCGACCGGCGGTCAGACGATCCTGGAGGCGCTGTTCGGACCGCTGGTCGGCGGCGGAGGCTTCCACGGCATGCACATGTTCACGACCGCGTGCGCGCAGGTCCGCGGCGGCGACCCGGGTCGCGCGTCGATCGTGCTCGATTGCCCGTGCACCGACGACGTGCAGCTGGTGTTCTGGCTGCGCCTCGCCCAGGACCTGCTCGCGTGGCAGCGCTCGCCGCCGTCGCTGTTCTGGACGGGACCCGGCGGACCGAGCTCGCGGCTGCTGGTCGCGCTCGGGGCTCCGCCGGCGGGCATCGTGCACTTCTTGAGCGACGCGACCGTGGCCGCGGAGAAGCTGTGGCCGATCCGATCGCCGGCGGCTGGATCCGCGTCGATCGACGCCGGGCGCCGCGGGCTGTCGCCGGGGCGGGTGCGGACGCTGACGGTGCCGCCCGCGACGGCCGCGGGGGTGTTGGCGGCGATCGCCGCGGGGTGAGCCTCCCTCACCCCGACCGTGATCGAACGGTCGCCGACCCCGTCTACCTCCGCCCGATGGCCCCGCGCACCACCCCCCGCCTCGCCCTCTCCCGCCGCACCCTCGCGCTCGCCCTCGCGCTGGCGGTCGCCGCCGGCTGCGACGGCGAGGCCAAGCCGGCCGAGGCCGCGAAGGCGCCGGCCACGGTCGAGAAGGTCGAGGGCCGGGTCACGGTCGCGGGCAAGGAGGCCAAGGTCACGTCCTGCAAGGCCGTGGGGCAGAAGGTCGGGGTCGCGGTCGAGCTCACCCTCGACACCGGCATCACGATCGTGCGCGATGACCTCGAGGGCACCGCGATCCGCAAGGCCGACGGGAGCACCAGCAAGCCCGACTGCGACCGTACGCAGATCACGTCGGGGGACGGCTCGAGCCTGGGCGCCGCGTCGTGGTGGGTGGGCGAGCTGGGGCTCACCTGCAAGCACGAGGGCGCCGAAATCGTGCTCGACCTGAAGCTCGACTGCGGCGCGGTCGATCGCCCGTCGAACCTCGTCTCCAACCGCAAGTCTTGAGGCCCACCTGCCCGCCGACCGGGGACCCGGGTCCGTCGCGGCCTCGGCGGGTCGTGGCCTCGCGGGTCACGTCCGGCGGGACATCGAATCGCCCACACGGCCGCCCACGCGGTGCGGTGATCCGCCCTCGCCCCTGACGCGCGCCATCGCCTTCGTGGTACCTTCGCGCACCCCTTGCGTGCGGCCAAGCCGGGCCGCGCTCGGGTCCACCCAGCGAGCGAGGAATCCATGGCGAAGGAAGGTTCTGTTGCGCCCAAGGAGCGCGTCAACATCGTGTACAAGCCGGCGACGAGCGGCCAGGAGGAAGTCGAGCTCCCCCTGAAGATCCTCGCGATCGGCGATTACACCGGGCGACGCGACGAGCGTCAGCTCGAGGATCGCAAGCCGATCAACATCGACAAGGACAACTTCGAGGAGGTGATGGAGAAGCACAACCTCGGCGTCGACCTCACCGTCCCCGATCGACTGTCCGGCGAAGAGGGTGCCGAGCTCGCGATGAGCTTGGGCTTCCGTTCGATGCGCGACTTCTCGCCCGAGGGCATCCTCCAGCAGGTCCCGGAGCTGCGTCAGCTGATGGAGCTGCGCAACGCCCTGACCGCCCTCAAGTCGCCGCTCGGGAACAAGCCCGAGTTCCGCAAGCAGCTCGAGAAGCTCCTCGGCGACGAGGAATCCCGCAAGCGTCTGATGGCCGAGCTCGGCCTCGACAAACCCGAAGGCTGATAGGAGGACACCATGGCAGAAGAACAGCAACAGGGTGGCGCAGCGACGACGCTGGCCGAAGGCTCCTTGCTCGACCAGATCCTCGCCGAGGCGAAGGTCACCCCCGCGGATCAAGACACCTACGCCATCGCCCGCGCGGGCGTCAGCGCCTTCATCACCGACATCCTCACGTCCTCGGACAAGCACCGCAAGATCGACAAGGCCGCGGTCGACGTGATGATCGCCGAGATCGACGCGCGGCTGTCGTCGCAGATCAACGAGGTCCTGCACGCGCCCGCGTTCCAGAAGCTCGAGGCGGCGTGGCGCGGCCTCAAGTACCTCGTCGACAAGGTCGACTTCCGCGAGAACGTCCGCGTCGAGGTGTTGAACGTCTCGAAGCAGGACCTCATCGACGACTTCGAGGACTCGCCGGAGATCCCGAAGAGCGGCCTGTACCGCACGGTGTACTCGGCCGAGTACGGCACGTTCGGCGGCAAGCCGGTCGGGCTCATCGTGTCGAACTACGACTTCGGCCCCGGCCCACAGGACATGCAGCTGCTGTCCAACTGCGCCGCGGTCGCGACGATGTCGCACGCGCCGTTCATCTGCAACACCGCGCCGCAGATGTTCGGCGAGGAGTCGTTCGAGAACCTGCCCAAGCTGAAGGACCTCAAGTCCCTGTTCGAGGGCCCGCAGTACGCCCGCTGGCACGCCTTCCGCGAGAGCGAGGACTCCCGCTACGTCGGCATGTGCATGCCGCGGTTCCTGCTGCGCCTGCCGTACGGCCAGTCGACGATCCCGGTCAAGTCGTTCAACTTCGAGGAGACCGCGATCGGCGACCACGACGCGTACCTCTGGGGTCCGGCGTCGATCGCCTTCGCCACCCGCGTCGCGGACTCGTTCGCGAAGTACCGCTGGTGCCCGAACATCATCGGCCCGCAGTCGGGCGGCGCGGTCGAGGACCTGCCGCTGCACCAGTACAAGGCGATGGGCGAGATCCAGACCAAGATCCCGACCGAGATCCAGCTCACCGAGCGTCGCGAGTACGAGCTGTCGGAAGAGGGCTTCATCGGGCTCGTCTACCGCAAGGACAGCAACAACGCGGCGTTCTTCTCGGCCAACTCGCCGCAGAAGGCGAAGATCTTCGCCGACACCGCCGAGGGCAAGGCGTCCGAGCTCAACTACCGGCTCGGCACGCAGCTGCCGTACATGTTCATCATCACGCGGCTGGCCCACTACATGAAGGTCATGCAGCGCGAGCAGATCGGCAGCTGGAAGGAGCGCGGGGATCTCGAGCGCGAGCTCAACCTGTGGATCAGCCAGTACGTGGCCGACATGGAGAACCCGGCCCCGGCGGTGCGCAGTCGCAAGCCGCTGCGCTCGGCGAAGATCGTGGTCGAGGACGTCCCGGGTCAGCCGGGCTGGTACCGTTGTGCGCTGCAGCTGCGGCCGCACTTCAAGTACATGGGCGCCTCGTTCACGCTCAGCCTCGTCGGCAAGCTCGACAAGACCTGAGGCTCTGCGTTCCCCCGAGGCCAGCTCGGGCGAAACGCCACGCGCTCATGCGCGGGAGGCCCCCCACTCGTGGGGGGCTTTCTTCGTGGTTCCGTCGCGGGGAAGATGTGTCGCGGTGGAGGTTCGGCCCGCGACGATCGACGATGCGCGCGCCATCGCGGACATCCACGTGCGTGCGTGGCGGGCCGCGTACCGCGGCGTCGTCCCGGACGCGTACCTCGACGGGCTCGAGGTGGACGCGCGCGCGGTGAAGTGGCGCGCGAACCTCGAGCGGGCGACCTCCAGCACATGGATCGCGAGCGATGCTGACATGGTGCTCGGCTGGATGAGCTTCGCGTCGAGCCGCGACGACGACGCCAGCGCGACCACAGGCGAGCTGTGGGCGATCTACATCGACCCGGACAACTGGCGCCGCGGCGTCGGGCAGGCGCTGTGGGAGGTCGGCGCGACGCAGCTGCGCGCCGCAGGGTTCCGCGACTGCACGCTGTGGGTCCTGCGGGACAACCCGGCCGCGCAGGCCTTCTACGCGGCGCACGGGTTCGTGGTCGATCCCGGGACCGAGAAGGTGTTCGAGCTCGGCGGCGCAGCGATCGCCGAGATCCGGATGCGCGCGACGCTGCACCCGTGATCACGGGTCGATCTGCAGCCAAGTGACGTTCTTCGCGGTGCCGGTCACATCGCGGGGAGCCCACGACTCGGATGCGACATGAAGCATCCGCGTTCCATCCACGGCAGCCTGACGAAGGTTGCACTCCTCATCGGTCTCGGCATCGGCGGAGCGACGTTCGCGTCGCCGCAGATCGTCGACGCCAAACCGAAGTTCGACTTCGGGAAGTTCGACTGCAGCAAGATCGCCGCCGAGCCGGTGCGACTGCGCATGGAGCTCGAGGTCAAGAAGACGACCGACAGCAACGAGAACAACCTGCCGTTGTCGAGCAACACCGAGGACGAGATCTACTACAGCATCGCGGGCCTGCACGTGATCGACGGGCAGACCACCACCCTCGGCCGCAAGGAGATCCGGCCCAACAATCCGTCGAAGGATGTGTGGGAGATGGGCCCGAACTCCAACGACGTGCTGCATCGCTCGCTCTACGAGCACAAGATCAAGATGTGCGACCGAGCGGCGTTCACGCTCGTGATCAGCGAGCAGGACAACGCGCAGCTCAAGGAGATCGAGCAGCTGATCAAGGACACGATCAAGTTGGCGGTGACGGCCATCGCACAGGAGGTCGGCGCCGATCACTTCCTCGGCACGGGGGAGTTCGACGACAAGAAGGCGCTGGACACCCTGATCTCGGATACCAAGGCGATCCTCGGTGCGCTGGACGACAACCACGATCAGCCGATCGGCGTCGTCGAGATCTCGATGAGCGGCGCGACGGTGAAGGTCAAGGGCGTCGGGTCGAGTGTGAAGGAGATTTCATCCACATTCAAGAAGACCGAACACGAGCTCACTGGCTTCGGCTCGAAGTACCGCCTGCGCATCTGGGTCGAGGATGGCAGCAAGCCGGCGCCGAAGCACCGGGTGTTCCTCGACCGCAGCAAGGATCAGTGCGGCGAGGACAAGCTGTGGGTCGAGAGCAAGAACGGCAACGTGCTGTTGAAGAAGGGTGAGAGCAAGGACGTGTACGTGAAGTCGGATCGCTACACGTGGCACTGCGGCGACCTCGACGAGAACGACTCGAGCAACGCCCCGGACTCGACGAACCTGGCCGTGACGACCCGCGCGGCGTCGGGCCGCGAGATCCGGTGGGAGTGGTTCGAAGAGCGGACCGCCGTCGCCGACTTCAAGTGACGGCGTGGCACCTGCCGCGGAGGACGTCG
>LNFB01000330.1 GCA_001464385.1 Deltaproteobacteria bacterium Ga0077550
AACGGCTTCGCGGCGGCGAAGGTCTCACCGTAGCACCGCGGCCGCGCCGCCCCCGTCCCGATCCAGACCTGGCCGCGCCCGCTGCCCGACCGCACACAGCGGATCATGCGACGTGCACTGTGCCGCGCCGCGATGATCCTCGCGCTGGGATCCTGCGCGGCCGAGCCCGTCCCCGACGACACCGGGTGCGATGCCGCCGTCCGGCGCATGCGGACGGAGCTGCGCCTCGCCTACGACGCGACCGAGCCGCCCAAGGGCGTCGCGGACTGGGTCGCGCCGCTGTACCGTGACTTCCGCCGATCGACCGATCCGACCCGCCGCGCCGCGCTCCTCGACGAGGGGGTCGGCCGCACGATCGCGGGCTGCTACGGCCTGAGCGACGCGTTCCGAGGCGCCGCCGAGGCGCCGTCGGGGAGCCGGCGCGCCGCGATGGCCAAGCTCGTCCCCGACGCGCTCGCGTCGTGTCGCTGCCGCGGCGTCGACGTTCGGGTTCCTGCTGCGCCTCACGCCGGCGCCGTGAGGCCGTCGCGTGGTGTCACGTCGCGCGCGGGCGCAGGCGGATCGTGCCGTCGCCGTCGCGCGTCACACCGCGCGCCTCGGTCGCTCCGGGCAGCTTCGAGACCGTTCGCGGCGGGCGCGTTGGCACGAGGCGCTTGATCGGCGTCGGCTCGACCGAGGGACGCGCCGGCGTCGGGCGAGACCGGCGCGGGGTCACCGACGCAGGCCGCGTGGGCCGGGGGGCATCCTCGCGGACGGTCGGTGCGCTGCCCGAGGCGCGCTCCGCCACCGGCTCCACCGGGGCGACCACGCTCGGCGTCGCCACCACGCTCGGCGTCGCCACCACGCTCGGCGTCGCCACCACGCTCGGCGTCGCCACCACGCTCGGCGTCGCGACGAGCTCGGGCACCGCGCTCGGCGTCGTCGCGGCGACGATCGGCGCGACCGCGGGCAGCTCGACCGCTGCGGGCGCCACGGGAACCTCGGCCGCGTGCAACCGCGGCAGGGCGAACAGGCCGAGCACGCCCGCGGCCGCGGCGAACGCCAGGGCGAGCACGCGGCCGCCGCGGCTCGCAGGCCGCAACATCATGTCAGGCCGGTCACTCGACGGGACGAGCTCGCCCAGCTCGAAGCCGCCGCCTTCGGTCTCGACGATGGTGGGCTGCGACGACACGCCCGCCGCCGCGCGCTCGAGCGCCGCGGCCGCACGCGCCGCGCTGGTCGGCCGCGCCGCGGGATCCTTCGCGAGCAGGCTCGCGACGACGTCGGCGATCGCCGACGGCACCCATGCCGGCAGCGCGGGCGCCGGGCTGTGGACCTGATGGTGCAGCACCTCGACCAGCGAGCCCTCGAACGGCGGCTCGCCCGTGAGCATCTCGAACACCACCGCGCCGACGGCATAGAGGTCGACGCGGAGATCGACGCGGGCGCCCATCGCCTGCTCCGGCGCCATGTACCACGGCGTGCCGAAGACACGACCGTGCTCGGTCAGGCGCGCCTCGCCCGGTGTCGCGCCGACCGGCTTCACCAGGCCGAGGTCGAGCAGGAACAGCCGCTCGACACCGGCGTCGTCACGGACCAACCGGATGTTCTCGGGCTTGACGTCGCGGTGCACGAGGCCGAGCCCGTGCAGGTGCTCGAGCGCCGACAGCAGCGCCGCGGTCAGCGAGAGCGTGCGCGCCAGGCCCAGACCACCCTCGAGCTCGCGCCGAAGATCGGTGCCGCCGAGCAGCGGCATCACCAGGTAGCGCCCGTGCACCCCCGCGTCGCCTGCGTCGATCACCGGGACGAGGTTCGGGTGCGCGACCCGTCGGCCCGCGGCGATCTCCCGCTCGAAGCGGCCGAGCAGCCGGGGATCCGCCGCGAGGTGCGGGTGCAGGATCTTGACCGCGACCGCAGCACCGGTGGACAGATCGGCCGCCCGCCACACCGTGCCCATCGCGCCCTCGCCGATCATCGCGTCGAGTCGATAGCGCTGCGCCAACACCCCGCGATCGCTCGACGACGTCGGCGCGAAGAGTGAGCGGTTCGCGGCCATGCCCGCGGATCGACGGGACCGATGCCGCGCGTATTCGCCAACGGCACGAGGGCGGCGCGAATCGTGGAGGATCCGCCCACCCAGGTGGGCCGTCCCGACACAGGCGACCTAGCGGCGCCGCGGGCTTCCGCCCCGACCGCCACCACCGCCGCCGCCGCCGCGCCGTGGCGGACCACCGCCGGGCCGACGACCGCCCGACGAACCAGGTCGCCCGCCGGGCCGCGCGTTCGCGGCGGGCATCGCGGCCTGGCTGGCCGGGAACGGGTGCTCGTCGACGCGCTCGAGCTTGCGCCCGATCAGCTTCTCGATGTCCGCGAGGAACTCGTGCTCCTCGGCGTCGCACATCGACAGGGCGATGCCCGACGCACCCGCCCGCGCGGTGCGGCCGATGCGGTGCACGTACGTCTCGGGGATGTTCGGGAGATCGAAGTTGATGACGTGGCTGACACCGTCGATGTCGATGCCGCGCGCCGCGATGTCGGTCGCGACCAACACCGACAGCTCGCCGCGCTTGAACGCATCGAGCGCGCGAGTGCGGGCGTTCTGCGACTTGTTGCCGTGGATCGCCGCCGAGCGCACCCCGGACTTGTCGAGGAACTGCACGACCCGGTTGGCCCCGTGCTTGGTGCGACTGAAGACCAGCGACCGCTCGACGCCGCGCTCGCGCAGCAGATCGAGCAACAGCTTGGGCTTGTCGGCCTTGTCGACGAAGTAGAGCTTCTGCTCGATCAGCTCGACGGGCTTGGACACGACCTCGACGCCGACGCTGACCGGCTCGTGCAGCAGGCCCTCGGCGAGCCCGCGGATCTCGGGCGGCATGGTCGCGGAGAACAGGAGGTTCTGCCGGCGCACCGGCAGCGCCGCCACGATGCGCCGGACGTCGGGCAGGAAGCCCATGTCGAGCATGTGGTCGGCCTCGTCGAGGACGAACACCTCGACCGAGCGCAGATCGACGAAACCGCGGCGCATGAGGTCGAGGAGTCGGCCGGGGGTCGCCACCAGGATGTCGATGCCGTCGCGCAGCGCCTTGATCTGCGGCCCCTCCGACACCCCGCCGAAGATCACCGTGTGCCACAGATCGAGGTGCTTGCCGTAGGTGCCGAAGCACTCGCCGATCTGCGCCGCGAGCTCGCGGGTCGGCGACAGGACGAGCGCGCGGATCTTCGGGTCGTCCTCGGCGCTGGCGTCGAGCGCCTGCAGCACCGGCAGCGCGAACGCGGCGGTCTTGCCGGTGCCGGTCTGCGCGCAGCCGACGATGTCCTTGCCCGCGAGCGCCGGGCCGATCGCAGCGCGCTGGATCGGCGTGGGTTCGCGGTAGCCGGCCTCCGCGACCGCGCGCAGCAGGGGGGCCGACAGGCCAAGGCGTTCGAAGCTCATCGGCCCGTCGAGTCGCACGGATGGCCCCGCGGCGCAAGCCTCCGGCGGCCGCAGCGCACCGCGGCGCTCACGGATAGAAGCAGTAGTTCGGGCAGAGGTTCACGTCCTGGAAGCTGTTGACGCAATTCCCGTCGCCGTTGGGCGTGCACCGGTTCGCGAACGGCGAGACCGTGCGGCAGAGCTGGCCGAGGGGGCAATCGGCGTTCGCGGCGTCGCACGTGCAACGCCCGGTGGTCGCGGCCGGGGCCAGCTCGCAGGTGTTCGTCGCCGAGACCGACTCACAGACGTCGTCGGAATCGCACGCCACACCGCAGCCGCCGCAGTTCGCCTCGTCGCTCGAGATGTCGACGCACTCACCGTCACAGCAGCGATCGGCCTCGGCAGCGCCACACGAGCTACCGTCGGCGACGGCCTCGATCTGGCACTGCCCGCCGACGCACGCCGCGGTCTCGCAGGGGTTGTCGGTGGCGCACGGCTCTCCGCCGGCGCACACGCCCGCGGCGTTGCAGCTCTCGCCCATGGTGCAGTCGTCACCGTCGTCGCACGGCGTGCCCACCTCGAGCGGCTCGTAGCTGCAGCTCCCATCCTTCTGACACACGCCGTCGGCCGAGTCGCACGGACCCGGCGGGTTGTCGCAGGGCATGCCCTCGGTCACCAGGCACGTGCCTGCGCCGTCGCAGGCCGCGGCGATGACACACGGATCGGGCAGCGTGCAGACGACCCCGGCGTCGCGCGGCGGGTACACGCAGCCGTCCTCGCCGCAGCTGCCGAGAGGCTCGAAGCAGTCCGACGGAGGCGCGTCGCAGGCCTCGCATCCGCCCGAGCTCGCCGAGGCCGAGCCGCCTTCGGTGACGGTCGACGCGGTGGTCGACACCGTGATCGATCCCGACGACGACTCCGTCGCGACGAACGCGTTGCTCTCGTTGCCCTCGCCGCCGCCCGGGGGCACGCACTCGAACGCGAGCCCATCCCCCGCCGCCGGCCCGTAGCGCAGCTCCGACGGGCAGCGACCGTCGGGGTAGGCGCAGAAGCCCGAGCCGTGACAGAGGCCCTGCACGCCGTCGACGCGGCACTCGAGATCGGTCGCGCACGGGTACGCGCGACCATCGAGGCACCCGCCGAGCAACGCGACCGCGAGCACGGCGACCCCGCCTGCTCGGTGCCCCGACCGCGAACTCGCCCGACGCATCGCGACGGCCATCCTTGCAGAACTCAGACAGGCATGCACGCGCCGGTGTCCCCCTTCGCGACGCACTGCTCGGTCCGCGCGCAGGGGCCGTCGCAGGCCCCGCAGTGGTCGGCGTCCGTGGACAGGTCCACGCACACGCCTCCGCAGCACGCGTCCGCGGGCGAGGGACCGCACGATGTGCCGTCGACGATGGGGAAGAAGCTGCACTGCTCGCCGCTGCACGAGCCGACCGCGCACGGGTTGTCCGTGGGACAGACCGGGCCCGCGACGCAGATCCCCGCGGTGTCGCAGCGATCGTTCGCCGTGCAACCGTCGCCGTCCTGGCACGGCATGCCGGCGGCCCGTCGCTCGTAGCTGCAGGTCCCGTCGACGCCGCACGTGCCCGGGGCGATCGAACACGGCGTCGGAGGGTCGAGGCACTCGACGGGCGCATCGACAACGCAGGTGCCCGCGCCGTCGCACATCGCCGACATGACGCACGGGTCGTCGCCGCCGCACGCGGTGCCTGCCGGCGACGGCGGCTGCGTGCACATGCCGTCGACGCAGGTCCCCTCGCTCGCGTAGCACTCGCGGGGCACCACATCGCAGGGGCCGCAGTCCTCGGCGGTGTCGGTCTCGCCGATCATCGTCGGGTCGACGCACTCGGACGCGAGCCCCGGACCTGCCGCGGGTCCGAACCGCAACCCCGAGCCGCACTCCGCCTCCGGGTAGGCGCAGTGGCCCGGCGCGATGCATTGGCCGTGGCGATCGTCGAGCACACACGCATCGTCGTCCTCGCACTCGAAGCGCAACGATCCCAGGCACGACACGACGAAAGGTACGCAAAGGAGCAGCGCGGCCAGCCCGCGATCGGTGGCACTGCGCACGCGCTCCACCTTGTCAGAACTCGACGCCGAACGACAGCGCCGCCGCGCGCGGCGACGCGACGGCCCCCCACCGCACGCGGTGCGATCGGGCCCACCACGTCGGCTGCGCCTGGGCACGGGCGCCCCGTCGCGAGCGAGACGCGACCACTGCCCAGCGCACCACACCGGCGACGAGCAGCGCGCCGCCGACGGAGAGCACGGCGATCCCCGCACGATGCGGCGCCCGCACTGCGTCCTTCTCAGCGACGTACGAGCCCTCGGTGTCGGAGCCGGCGGCCTTGCGATCGCGCGAGAGGGCCAGCCCCAGCACGCTGGCACCGATGACCATCGATACGCCGCCGGTCGCGACGAGGACGCCGCCCGCGGGGTCGCGGTACCACGCGCGGGTCGGTCGCGCGGGCCGACGCGCCCCGTCGTCGGTCGGCCGCGGCCCCGTGTCCGAGGTCGTCGGGGTCTCGCCGTCCGGCGTGGATGCCGGCTCGCAGTACGCCCGGTTGTGACGCGCCTCGGCGACGGCTTGGGGCGCGGACTCGAGACCGAGGTACTGATCCCACAGCTTGATCGCGACGTTGCATCGGCCCGCGAAGCGCTCGGCCTGCGCGCGCGCGAACAGGTACTTCGGATCCGGATCGACCGCGAACGCGTCGGCGAAGCCGCGACTCGCGGCGTCCCACTGCCCTTGGCCGTACGCCGCCTCGGCCCGCTCGACCATCTCGCGGATCTCCACTCGACTGGGGGCGAGCACGAGCAGCGCTAGCAAGGGAGTCGAGATCATCGGCCGCGGCCGGAAGGATACATCGCCGCCGGATCATGCCGCGGTGGTTCGACGACGTCCTTGCGCTCCGTCGGACGCGCGGGTCGGCGGCGACGCTTGGTCTCCGTCGATTCGCCGGTCCGCGCGGGCTCGGGCGACGGCGCCTCGAGAACGGGCTCCACGGCGACCTCGGTCGCGGGCGGGATCGGCGCGAGCGTGCGCGCCGAGCTCGGCAGCGCCACCGCACGGGGCGAGATGGGCACGATCTTCGGCGGCCCCAGGGGCGCGGGCGCGGGCGTCACCACCGGCTCGACGACCGCGGTGCTCACCGTCGGCGCGACGGTTGCGGGCGGCGGGACCTCGCCGACGCCGAGCTCGATCGCCGCCCATGCGCCGACCGACAGACACGGCACCCCGAGGCCGAGGACCATCGCCAGCGCGACCGTGCGCCGACGCGCCGGGACGGCGACCCGCGTCGGACGCCGCGGCCCCACCAGGACGTCGGTCGGCGCGGTCGAGTGGCCGAGCGACACCGAATCCACGCTGCCGACGTGGAGCAGCGTCGGCGCGATCTCCTCCTCGTCCTCTTCGAAGTTGGTCGCGGGCACCTCGCCGAAGACCTCGTGCATCGTCTCGGCGAGCAGTCGCGGCGACAGCGAGAGGTCGGCCGCGCGCACGTACTGCTCGAGCTCGACCTGCAGGGCCTGCGCCGAGACGTAGCGATCCTTGGGATCGCGGGCCAGCGCGCGCAGCACGATCTGCTCGAGCTCCGGCGGGTACGCCGGATCGACCTCGCGGGGCCGCGCGAAGACACCACGCACGATCCGCGACATGACGTAGTAGTCGTTGGTCCCGGTGAACAACGGCCGACCGGTCGTCATCTCGTACAGGAGGATGCCCAGGGCGAACACGTCGGTCCGGCGATCGATGGCGTGGCCCTCGCACTGCTCGGGCGCCATGTAGTGGACCTTGCCCTTCAGCACCCCGGTCCGCGTCGCGTGCCGCATCTCGGTCGCCTTCGCGATGCCGAAGTCGACGACCTTCACCGAGCCGTCGTAGCTGACCATCACATTCGACGGCGAGATGTCGCGGTGCACGAGGCCGAGGAAACGCCCGCTCGGGTCGCGGCGCTCGTGCACGTAGTGGAGTCCCTCCGCGACGCCGTGCGCGATGGTCAGCGCCGCCTGCAGCGGCATGGTCCCGGGGTTGCACGCGCGCAGCAGCGCCCGGACGTCGCGTCCGTGCACGTACTCCATGACGAAGAAGTACTCGCCGTCGACCTCGCCGATGTCGACGACGTGGACGACGTTCGGGTGGTCGAGGGTCGCGGCGAGCCGCGCCTCGGTGAGGAACATCTCGACGAACGTCGCGTCCTCGGTGAGGTGGGGAAGGACGAGCTTCAGCACGCACGGCTTCTCGAAGCCGGCGATGCCGAGGGCCTTCGCGAGGTAGAGCTCGGCCATGCCGCCGCGGGCGAGGCGACGTCCGAGGACGTAGCGGCCGATCTCGGCGCCGGCGGCCAGGGAGCCGCGCGGACGCGATCGCTGGGCGATCCCCTCCACGCACGCATCATACGGATGCGGCCTGGGGCCCTCAACCCACCCGCGGCGCGTTTCCGCCCGGCGAGCGGGCGGGCCCGTGTTGGCGCCTACGGGTTCTTCGACGGTGCGCAGCGGCCTGCTTCCGCGAGCGGCCGCGGGATCGCCCGTCGAGCCGCGCTCACGGATGCGCGACGGTGATGTCGAGCGACGCGCCCTTGGGCACGGTCAACACGCCCGACGACAGCACGGTCGCGCCGTCGCGGACCTGCACGTCGTTGCGACCCGACGCCACGGAGATCCCCGACAGCGGCGCGGTGCCGGCGTAGCGACCGTTGACGAAGAGGCTGCCGCGACCACCCTCGATCGACAGCGAGAGGGAGCCCGGGGCCTTCTCGCTGCGCTTCTTCTTGTCCTTCGCCGACGCCTGCGTGTTGGCCTCCCACTTCGCGCCGCTGGTCGGCTCGAGGCAGAGGTTGCTCGGGTCGGAACACGCGAACCCGCTCGCCGAGACCGCGGCGGGGACCAACGCGGACGCGAGCGGCACCGCGAGCGCGATCGACAGCACGAGGGCGGACATTCGTCGAACGTTGGCCATGGCTAGAATCTCCCCGAGATCGAGACGCCGTTCAAGGTCGGCGAGACGGTGATCTGCTTTTCCTGGGCCTTGCCCTGCTTCTTTTCGGCGACCTTGGCGATGATCATCATCGCGGCCCCGCCCAGCACCAGCGCGCCCCCGACCCCGAGACCGACCCCGGCGATGAGGTTGCCGCGCTTGCCCTTGGTCTCGACGTCGTCGTAGGCCGTCCCGTAGACCGTGGGGTCCTCGGCCTTGTTCTGGTTGACGGCGCCGACGATGAGCCCGACGGCACCGACGCCGACAACCGCAGCGCCGAGCGCCGTCACCACGGCGCCGGCGATGAACAGCGGCTTGGTCTTGATCGGCTTGCGCTCGCGCTTCTTCTTGTCGGGCTTGTCGGCGGACGCCACCGCAGCATCGTCGCGCGTCGCGATCTCCTCGAGGAGCTTCTCGCCGCGGTCGACGGTGGTGTTCGCCCGCGTGATGAGATCGGGGATGTCCCCGGTCTCGACCATGCGGAAGTTCTTGTCGCTCGCCGAGTCGAGGTGGAAGTACAGCAGGTCGAGCGCGATGCGGGCGCGCTCGATGCCGGCCTCGGCCATCTGCTCCTCGCCGTCCTTGTCTGCGGCGACGAGGTAGGCGTCCGCGGCATCGAGGTACAGGATCGGATCGCCCCACTCCGCCGCGCGCGCGTCGTAGTGCATGCCCGCGGCCGCCGGATCCGCCGCGGCCAGGTCGCGGCCCTGGACCTGCGCCTCGGCGCGCTTGCGGGCCGCGTCGTCGGGCGTGACCTTGGGCGCGGCCAGCATCCATCCGGCGCCCGCGGTGACCCGCGAGGCCGCCGCCAGCCGCGGCGCCGTCGCGACCGGCAGTGCCAGCACGAGCGCCGCCGCGAGCAGTGAGGAGCGCCGCGCCCTCGACGTCGCGCGTGGCACCGAGTCGGACATGCGAGCAGACATCTTCGGCAAGCTATCGGGCCGGCGCTCGGCTTGTCAAACCCGCCGATCGGTCGTTGTGCGTACCGACCGGAGTCCTGCCGCGACAAACCCGTCGATGGATCGAATTGCGTACGCGTCGATCTGCGCTGCGCACTTCGCCTAGC
>LNFB01000331.1 GCA_001464385.1 Deltaproteobacteria bacterium Ga0077550
CTTGACCGCCATCGCGCGGCGGCACGAAGATTCCCCGTGCTCCCCCGACTCGTCCTCGTCGCCGTCGTCTCCGTCTCGTACACCTGCGATACCTCCGACTCGACCACGCCCGAGCGGACGACGCCCGAACCGGCGAGCACCGCGACCCCTGCGAGCGAGCCTCGGGCGGCGGCGGGGCCCGACGCGTCGACGGCCGAACCCGCTGCACCGGCTCCGACGATCGTCGGGACCTGGGTCGGGGACCCGGCATGCGTCGCCGAGATGGACGGCATGCAGGGAGCCGACGCGGCGACGATCGAC
>LNFB01000332.1 GCA_001464385.1 Deltaproteobacteria bacterium Ga0077550
GCTTCGTGTTCACCAACGACACGATGACCCACTCCGTCGCCGCGACCAACTCCTCGGAACCGTATCGCGTCGTCGCGCACGAGGGCACGAGCTGGACGATCGAGATGAAGGGGCCGCGCGGCGCACCGCAGCGCACCCGACTCGAGATCGCGGGCGCTCGCATGCGCATGACCCGAGACGACGCGCTGGTGATGTGTCTGTCGCGCTCGGAGTGAGGGTCGCGGGGGACCTGGGCGGATGCACGGCCTTCCGCTATCATGCGCGATGCAGGAGACTGTCTGATGGCCAAGGTGACACCATTCTCGTGCGCCACAGGTCAACGGCGCGGCGTTGGGCAGCACAGATACAACCGCTGTTCGCCGCCTCTCCCCCAGCACCCGAGGCGGGAGATCCTGCGACTCACGGCGACGCTTCGCTCGCTTGCAACGTGCGCGTGCCTGGCGGCGGTTGTCGGCTGCGCCGTGACCAGTGCATCCACCGAGACGGTGATGGTTGCGGGCGCCGCCGTGGCGGCGACGGACATCGACCGACTGACCGGCGCCCCCTGGACGGGCACGCTGACCTACCTCGACTACACCAGCCATGTGGAGACTACGATCAAAGCGTCATTGCTCATGGTGCGGTTGCCTGAGCAGCCGGATGGTGCATTCGCATGGGACATGCGCGTGGGCTACGCGGACGAGCCGCACGCCAACGACAGCGAGACGGCGGTGCTCGCTGACGGAGGGCGCTCCTTCCGTGACGCTCACGTGCTGGAGCGCGCGGTCCTTGCCGACGGCACGGTGCGGTTCGTGACGGAACAGGATGGCGAGGACGATGGCCGAGCCGCCCGACTTCGATTCGTCTACTCGCTGGGCGAGACGCAGTGCTCGATTCAGAAGTTGGTGCGCTTTC
The DNA here is from genome assembly GCA_001464385.1 of Deltaproteobacteria bacterium Ga0077550. Classification (GTDB taxonomy): domain Bacteria; phylum Myxococcota_A; class Polyangia; order Nannocystales; family Nannocystaceae; genus Xiheibacterium; species Xiheibacterium aquaticum. The sequence goes on from LNFB01000332.1 coordinate 895, forward strand.
CGCCGGACGGAGCGTTCTTCGAGCGGCATGTCTACCGGTGGATCCGCTGAATGTCCGAGGGCCATCCGAGCCGTACATCCGAGGCAATACGAGAGACTGGGCCCTACAACAAGCATTCGCTCGAGGGTGTCTATCGCGTGAAGCAAGAATGATCGCAACGCGTCGTCCGTCGTCCACTCGCACCGAGCGCGTCGTTCGGTCGTGTCTCAGCTCGCGGGGGACGGCGGGCGGGCGCGGATCATGGCGCGGATGCCGGCGCCGATCATCAAGAGCCCGCCGATGAGCGCGGCGAAGAGCAAGGCGTACGCCCGGGGAAAGTGGACGAGCAGGCCAGGCGCCCGCAGGAATTCGAGCCGCACGAACAGGAACCATCCGCTCGAGCCGGCGAATGCCAGACCAAAGAGGATCATGAGCGTCGGTCTCGCTGCGCGGAGCCCGGTCGACGCAGCCGGCCGCGCGCCGTGGGTCGGCGCCGGTGGTGCGTGGGGCCGGGGCGCGGGGTTGCCGAGCAAGCCGAGCAAGACCGCAGGATCGGGCTGCATTGCCAGCACGGCGAGCAACAGGTCGCCGGGCATGCGACCACCCCGGGTGAGGTCGCGGCGGATGTCGGCGTCGGACCAGCCGTGGGCGCGCAGCAGCGTCAACAGGTGCTCCGGTTCGATCGGGATCTCGAGGGTGCTGGCGTCGGGCAGCTTGTCCAGCAGCTCGAGCAAGATCTCGCCGGGGCCGCGGTCGCCGGGTTTGCCCATGCGCGCACGATATCACTGGTGAGCGACACGGTGTTCCAGGCTAACCGAAGGCGGCCGCCGTAGCCGACTTCGGTTCACGGCATCCCGCCATTTCTTCCGCAGGAGCTCTGCCGATGCTTGGCACCGCCGGCGATCGCCAGCGAGGCGGAGGAGATTCGGCGAGTGCGTGGTCGGCCTCCCGTCCCTGTCGCGCGACTACCGTTGAGCGGCACGCCGCCCGTTCGTGGTCATCCCGCGATCGCCGGCTCCACGCGACGATCGATCGCGTGCGGCGGACTACCCGTCCGTCCGCGCGTGCGCTCAGGTGCCGCACGCGTTGAATTCCACACCTCCGCAGGGCGATGCTCCGCGCGGGAGAGCGGCGGTATGACGATGGACGCGAAGACGTGCGCGATGGCGGTGGGCATGGTGTTCTGCACGGCGAGCTCGGCCCATGCGGCCGACTACTACGTCGCGCCCGACGGCGACGACGACGCCGACGGCACGATGGCGAATCCGTGGGCGAGCATCGCCCACGCGGACACGATCGTCGCCGCGGGCGACGTCGTGCACGTCCTGCCCGGCGAGTACTCCGGCACGTTCGAGACCGACGCTTCGGGCAACGAGAGCGCGCCCATCGTGTTCGTCTCCGAGGAGACCTGGGGCGCGCGGCTGGTCGCAGAGGGCGACGGATGGATCGCGCGCGGCGACTGGGTGGACATCGTCGGCTTCGAATACACGGGCGACGCAGCGGTCGGCATGCTCGCGATGGGGAGCCACATCCGCTACCTGTCCAACTGGGTGCACCACCTGAACCCCGCGTGCAACGACAACGGCGGCGCCGCCATCGACGCCGGCAACTACGACGCCACCCACGTCGACATGATCGGCAACGTCGTGCACGACATCTGGGCGGACGACACCGACGGCACGCCGTGCAACCGCGTGCAGGGCCTCTACCACGCGATCCCGTTCGGCACGATCGCGAACAACCTTGCGTGGCACAACTCCGGCTGGGGCATCCACACCTGGCACAACCCGAGCGACCTCGTCATCACGAACAACCTCGTGTTCGACAACGGCGGCGGCGGCATCATCGTGGGCGCCGGTGACTCGCCGGGCGATGGCTACGCGGACAACTTCCTCGTCGCGAACAACATCGTCATGCACAACCCGATCGGCATCTCCGAGTTCGGGGCCACCGGGCTCGGCAATCGCTACGTCTCGAACCTGCTGTACGAGAACGGCGACGACGTCTCGCTGCAGAATGGCCTCGTCGACGAGGACACGATCAGCGCCGATCCGGGGCTCGTCGACTTCCAGCTCGACGGCAGCGGCGACTATCGCCCGGCGCCCGGCAGCCCGGTGCTCGACGCCGGAACGCCCGAAGGCGCGCCGCCGACCGACATCGACGGTGTCGCGCGACCGCAGGGCGAGGGCATCGACATCGGGCCCTACGAGCTCGCCGTCGAGGTCGGCACCACGGGCGGCGACGACACGGCGTCGACGGGCAACGGCGGCGACGCGTCGGGTGATCCGGCCGACGGCTCTGGCGGAGGCGGAGGCGACGACGCGCCGGATCCCACGACGGGGAGCGAGGCACCTGGCGACACGTCGGGATCGTCGAGCGCCGGGGCGCAGGACGACGCCGGGGGCGGCTGCGGGTGTGCGTCGCGCGAGCCCGGTGGCGGGTCGGCGCTGATGCTGTTCGTGGCCGCGTTGCTGCGTCGCCGCAGGGTGTGAACGAAGCGGGCTCCATGCCCACTCGCCTCCGCGCTCAGCCCTCCCCGGGCACCGCGTACACCACGTAGATCACGTGCTGGCCCCACGCCGAGCCCTTCGGGTGCCAGTCCGCGATCTTCACGATCGCCACCACGCCCGTCGCGCTCGCGAGCGGGCCCTCGAACGGCGGTCGGTATCCGTCGAGCGTGAGCGTCGTGTAGACCATGCCGCGGACCTGCTGGCCCGTCGCGGTGGCGAAGTGCTGGAGCAGGACGTCGAGTTCCTCCTCGGGGTTCGACTCGCCCTCGCGCACGCGCGTGGCCGCGGCGTCGAGCACGGCGCGATCCTTGGGTCCGCCGACGCGCTCGACCGGGGGCAGGCCGCGAGCGGCACGATCGGCGTCGAGCTGATCGAGGAACCACTCCTCTTCGGCGAAATAGTCGCGCGCGGTGAACAACGCGTAGCCGACCACGGCGATGTGCGCGAGGTTGGTGGCGGCCGACCGGTGCAGCGCGATCGCGGCGGTGTTGGTGTCGGGCGTCGTCGCGATGGCGCGGAACGCCGGCGAGGCCATCGCGGCACCGAGCGCGCGATCGAGCGGGATGTCGCGCGGCACGGCCGAGAGCCCGAACGTTCCGTTGCGGATGCTCCCTTGCACCTTCCACCCGGCGAGCATGCCCAGCGCGATCTGGTTGCGTCGTTCGGGCGGCGTCCCGCGGGTGATGATATGCGGCAACAGGCCGCCGACGAGCGTGCTCTGGGCGTCGGCGTGGGTCCACGGCGCGAGGTCGCGTTGCTCGCGGATCGTGTTGATCGCGGTGAGCCACGCGAGCGCGTCGGGCTCGTCGCCGCCCACGGGCACGGCGACGCGTCGGGCCGTCCAAGCGTCGGACATCGATCCGTCGGGGGACACCCAGAGCGAGAGCGACTGGTCCGCGAGCAACGAGCCCTGCGGCGCGACCATGACCTCGATCGCGGCACCGGCGTCCTTGGGATCGACGGGGCACGACATCCCGAACGCGTTGGCCCCGGCGTCGGGCGCGGGTGCGGGCGCGCATCGGGCGACGCCGTGCTCACCCTGCGTGATGTAGCCGAGCACCGAGCCCACGGGGCCGGGCGCGCGGCCGCGGATCGACACGTGGCCCGATTCCGGGATCATCTCGACGCGCTCGAACTGCGCCCGGCGGAGCGCGACCGCGACGAACGACATCGCGGTCGTGCCGTCGTCGACCACGGCGACGCCGAAATCGGCCGGTCCTTCGACGACCTTCAGGCCGCCCAGGATTCGCTCTCGATCGCGCTGGGCATCGAACACCTTCGCGCCGGTCGGCCCGCGGTTCCACACCGCGATCATCGGATTCGGATGCCCGACCCCACACCGCGCGCCCATCCACGCGGCCAGATCCACCGACGGCTGCGCGCCGTGCTTCAGCATGAACGCACCCGCCTCGCGGGCGAAGCAGCTCATCTCCTGCGTCACCGCCCGCTCGCCGGGGTCGAACAACGCGGCGAGCGCCTTGGCCTCGGCCGATTGCCCTGGCGTGGTCGCGGCCGCGGTCGGCAGCGGGCCAGTCGCCGTCCAAGCTTCGACGCCGCGCACCGGATTGCCCGTGTCGGCCGACGCGGCCGGTTCCTTCGCGATCGCCTCGAGCTGCGCGAGCGCGGGGAATGGTTGCTCGATTCGCAGCTTCGACTCGGGGGCTCGGCTGCCACCGGCGGGGCGGCACGCGACGAGCGACGACGCGAAGACGAACAACCAAGGGGAGATCCGGGACGAGTGGGGCGACATGGCGTGCTCCTGCAGCGTTGTGCGGCGCGAGGATGCCAGAGCGCGCGGCGTCGCGGGAGCCGGAGGTCCGCATCGCGGCTCAGCGCGTCACGCCGAGGTGTCTGCCCACGTCCGCGAGCGAACTGGCCATTCGGCCATCTGGCCGCGACTCGAGGGTCACATGCGTCGGCGTCTTTCCTCCACCATCCGCGCCCATGCCCAAGCTCGTCGGGTTCGCCCCCTCTCCGATCCGCGGTCCACGTCCGTTTCCCCTCGTCGGGACGATGGCGCGCTTCGTTCGCTTCCTCGGCGATCCGGTCGGCGTCCTGCTCGCGCTGCGGCCGTACGGGAACGTCGCGGCGGTCGTGGATCGCAATCCGGCGATCATCGCGGTGTTCGGTGCCGACCGGATCCGCGAGGTGCTCTCCCAGCCGGCGATCTTCCACAACCCCGAGGACCTCTTCACCGGTCCACCGGGCAGCGCGCGCGAGAAGCTGCGCGCGATGATGCTCACCTCCAACGGCGACGCACATCAACGACTGCGACAGATGATCGCGCCCGCGTTCGGCCGTGCTGCGCTCGACGGATACGCGACGAAGATCGTCGCCCAGACGCGCGGCGTGTTGGATCGTTGGCCGGTCGGAAGCGCCGCACTCGCGGACGACCTGTGCCGCGAACTCGCGCTCGGCGTCGCGGTGAAGTGCTTCTACGGGCTCGAGGTGCTCGGCGACGCGGCGGAGCTCGGCCGTCTGATGACGCAGTTCGTCCGTACCTTGACCGATCCCGCGAACATCCTCCTGCCCTTCGATCTGCCCGGCTTCACCTACCGCCGCGGAGTGCGTCTCGGTGAGGAGCTCGCACGGCGGCTGCGCGCGCTCATCGACGAGAAACAAGCGCGTGGCGATGCGTCGACGGATGCGATGGGCCTGCTGCTCGCTGCACGTGACGACGACGGCGCGGGCCTCGGCGCCGACGAAGTGCTCGCGCTCGCGGTCGAGCTGTTCATCGCGGGCAGCGCGACCACGGCGATGACGCTGATGTGGGCCCTGTTCCTGCTCGATCAGCACCCGCACGTGCTGGCGGGTGTGGTCGAGCAGATCGACGACGTCCTCGGCGATCGCGATCCGACCCCGGCGGATCTCCCGGCGCTCGACCGCCTCGACCGTGTGCTGCGCGAGAGCATGCGAGTGCTCTCTACCGCAGGCGCGTTGTTCCTGCGCAGGGCCACGCAGCCGACCACGCTGGGCGGCATCCCCGTGCCGGAGGGCGCGAACGTCGTGATGAGCCCGCTCGTGATGCATCACGATCCCGCCATCTATCGCGACCCGGAGCGCTTCGATCCCGAGCGATGGACCACGCTCGCGCCACCCGCGTACAGCTACCTGCCCTTCGGCGCCGGCCCGCGCACGTGCCTCGGGGCGTTGTTCGCGAACCAGGCGCTGCGTCTGATCCTCGCGATGGTGCTGAAGCAGTTCCGCCTGCGCACGGTGGAGGGCACACGGATCGATCGACTCGTCCGCGGCAACATCCTGCATCCACGACACGGGCTGCCGATGATCGTGGAGCGCCGCGTGGGCGGGCGCGATCGGGCGCCGGCGCGCGTGCGCGGGGACATCCACCAGCTCGTGACGCTACCGTCCGAGCAGCGAAGCTGACGCGGTGGCGGCGGCGCGCCCGCGGGCCGCAGCGCGCTTCCCCCCGGAACCCGCCTCGGACCCCGCGTACCTGCGTGCGGGAGCACGTCGCCGACGCGTGCAATGTCGGGCCCCACCGGCGACATTGGGGAGGCCTCGTCCCGCGCCCGCATGCCCACTGACCCGAGTCATCCAGGGAGTCTCACTCCCGCGGGGTTCGCGGAGGCGTTTCGCCACTGCAGCCCGACGCTGTGGTGCATCGCGGCGGCCGTGCTCGGCGAGCGCACGCACGCCGAAGACGTGCTGCAGGAGGCGGCGATGATCGGTCTGGGCAAGCTCGGCGCGTTCGTGCCCCACACGAGCTTCCCCGCGTGGATGGGCCAGATCGTCCGTTTCACCGCCCTCAACCACCGCCGAAAGCTCGAGCGCCGCGCCCGGAGCGAGACGGTGAGCCCTGCACCCGACGTCGGCGTGTCCGCGCCTGCACAACGGGGCGAGGCCGGCTTCGACGCGCGCACGGCCGCCGCACTCGGGGCACTCGGCGAGACCGCCCGCATGTGCCTGTTGCTCAAGACCGTACTCGAGCTCGAGTACACCGAGATCGCCGAGGCCCTGGGCATCCCCCAGGGCACGGCGATGAGCCATGTCCACCGCGCGCGCGCCCAGATGCGCGCCTTGCTGCTCGACGACGCGACGACGACGGAGACGCCATGACCGACGAGCGCGATCCCATCGACGCGTCGCTGCGGCGCCTGTTCGCGCCGCCGGACCTCACCATGCTCCAGGCGCGCATCGATGCCGCGGCGGCGGAGCAGTCACGCGTGGTCCGGCCACGCCGTCGACGCGGCGTGTGGATCGTGGTCGCGACGGCGACCGCGGCCGCCGCAGCCGCGATCGTCCTGTCCAGCGGCGATCGCCGTCCCGCGCCACACGGGCGCGATGCGGACCACGGGCAGCCGACGACGATCGCCGCGCGGCAACATGCCGGGGCCCAGCTCGCGACGTTCTACGCACACGGGCCCGACCTGCCGCGCCCGGACGATGGCAGCTGCAACAGCCCGCCACCGGCGCCCGCGTCCTGCACGGACGATGCGCCCCAACCGTCGTTGCCGACGTTCGACCTCGTCGACGTCATCGGCGAATGCGGCGCGCGCGGGGGACCGAGCTGCGCTGGCTACGACGTCCCTGCCGCGCGTCTGCTCCACCTGCGTCTGCGCGACGGTGGGACCGAGGTCCTGGTCTGCGTCGAGCCACAGGGGCTCGATCCGCGGCCGATGCTCCCACACGACGCGGGGCTCAACCTCTTCCGCAGGCAGCTCGGCGAGTTCGTTCTCTACGAGATCACGCCGCTCCCGGCGGCGCACGTCCTCGAACACTTCGAGATCTGAGTTGCGGATGAACGCGAAGCGTTCACCCGCGACGAAGGCAAGGAGCGAAGCGATGGAGGGATGGGAGGCTCCGGCGGGCTTTGCCCGACGGAGGGAAGGGACGGGCCGTCCCTTCCCTCTTGCTTGGTAGCCGCAAGGCGGGTGCCCACGCGCGACATGGGTCGGCGTGGATGCTCACTACGCGTCGTTGCTCGGCACACGCTACGGCGGTCTCGCCAGCAACACGATCGACTACTGGATGCTCCCCGACGACCCGACGATGACGGCCGAGGCGGTGCTCGCCGCGTTCGAGGGCGCGCCGGTGCTCCCGGCCGCGACGCTCTCGCTCTACGTCCACGTGCCGTTCTGCGCGCAGCGCTGTCGATTCTGTGCGTTCTCGGGTGGCAACAGCCCCGACACCACGCTCGCCGATCGCTACGCGACGTTGCTCGTCGCGCAGCTCCACGATCTGATGCGTCGCTGCCCGATGCAGGGACATCCGATCCGCGCGGTCAACATCGGAGGTGGCAGTCCGGATCTGCTCGGCCCGCGGATCGGCAAAGTGCTCGCGGCGGTGCGCGGCCTGCCGGGCTTCGGCGCCGACACCGAGTTCGCCGTCGAGTTCACGCTCAGCACCGTGCGTCCACCGTTCCTCGACGCGCTCGCCGAGCACGGCGTCACGAAGGTCTCGTTCGGCGTGCAGTCCACCGATCGAGACGTGCGCGGCTACATGCGCCAGCCGCGATCGCTCGAGCACCTCGACCGCGCGTTGGCGTGGATGGACGGGCGTTTTCCGATCGTCAACGCCGACCTCATCACCGGGATGCCAGGCCAGAGCCTCGCGTCGGTCGAGGAGGATCTCGAACGGCTCATGGCGACGCCCGGGATCAACGCGATCAGCTCGTACCTGCTGACGCCGGGGGCGGCGCCATCGCTGCTCGCCGCCACCGCAGCCGGCAAGATCCCGCCGCAGCCGGACACGCTCACGCAGGCGCTCATGCGCCTGGCGACGATCGGCGGATTCCGCCGCGCGCGGTGGGTGCGGCGCGGGACGAACACCTACGTCGATCCGACCCGAGTCGGCGAGCGCGAGCTCTCGCGGATGGCCGGCCACGAGTGCATCGGCGCGAGCCACTACGAGGCGTTCTTGCTCGGCGTGGGCCCGCAGGCGGTCACGAGTGTGCCGGGCGCGCGCATCGAGAACGTCGTCGACGTGGCGGCGTGGTGTGACCTCGTCGAGCAGGGTGCGCTGCCATGGTTCACGCCCAAGTGCGCGACGGTGCACCAGCGCGACATGGCGCTGTGGACGTTTCCACTGCGGTGGGAGGGTCTACCCGCGGCGCGCATGGCCGACATGATCGCGGCCGGCGCGTGCACCGACGCGCAGCTCGCCACGCTCGCCGCGCTCGAGCTCGAGGGGCTCGTCCATGCGCGGGGCGGCGGCTACACGCTCTCGCTGCTCGGTGAGGTGTTCATGGGGCAGCTCGTCCGCGACCTCAAGGGCGAGTCGTCGCGTCGCGTCATCGATGACTACATCGCCGAGGGCCGAGCACTCGCGGCAAGCGTCGCGCAGGGGCGAGCGACCGACGAGTACCGCATCAACGATCGTCAGCGACTCGTGGTCCACGATGACTGAGCGCGGCCGACTGCCCCGCGCGCTGCTGTTCCTGTACGCCGGCACGATCGTGAGCCGGCTCGGGACGTTCGTCGTCCCGTACCTGACGCTGTACCTCTCGCAGGCGCGCGGGTTCACCTTCGCCGCGACCGGTACCGTCGTCTCGGTGGGCAGCATCGGACTGCTGGTGGGGAACCTCGTCGGCGGGTGGTCGGCGGATCGCTGGAGCCGCAAGGGCACGCTGCTCGTGGCGCTGCTCGTGAACGCCGCCGGGCTCGCCGGGCTCGCCGGTGGCGAGCGGAGCCTCTGGGCGTGCGCGGCGTGCCTCTTCGTGGCCCTGTGCGGCGCCGGAATGTACACGCCGGCCGCGAACGCCGTGATCGCCGACGAGACCGACGAGGTGACGCGGCCGTTCGCGTACACGGTCAACTACGTGTGCATCAACGTCGGCATGGGCCTCGGACCGCTGCTCGGCGGGACACTCGCGCATCTGGGCTACGGCTGGTTGTTCGTCGGCGACATCGCGACCACCTTGCTCTGCTTCGTACTGGTGGCGTTCGGTCTGCGGTCGGCCCCACCGCGCCCCGGTGCGCTCGTGGTCCGCGGCTCGCCGATCGCCGTGTGGCGTGGACATCCCGTGGCGTTCGCGTTCTGTGCCGTCAGCTTCCTGCTGGTCGCGCCGTTGATGGGGCTCGAGTACGCCGTGCCGATCCTCGTGCAGTCGGTGTTTCGCGCCCCGCTGTTCTTCGTCGGGTTGGTCTACAGCGTCAACGCGGCGTGCATCCTGGCCCTCAGCTTTCCGATCGAGCGCTGGGTCCGGGAGCGTGACGAGGCCGCGATGATGGTCGTGGCCGGCGCGTGCTGGGCGGTCGGATTGACCATCCTCCTGGTCGGATTCTCCGTCGGGGCACTGCTCGCCTGCACGGTCGTGTGGACGGTCGGAGAGATCATCGCGTCGGTCGTCGTGCCGACCTACGTCTCGAAGCGCGTGCCGGCCTCGGCCAAGGCGCGGATGCTCGCGGCGACGGATGCGGTGAGGAGCCTTGCCGGGGTGACGGTGCCGATCGCGCTCGGTGCGATCTGGGACGCCTCCGGTGTGGTCGCCGTGTTGATCGCACTGCTGCTGCTGCCGGTGTTGGGCGCGATGGCCTATCTGCGCCGCGCGCTGCGTCGGCGTGGGCCGGGCGAGACCCTGGTGGCGCAGCCGTGAGCGCGTCACGGATCCCCGAGCTCGATGCGATGCGCGGCGTCGCGTTGCTGGGGATCCTGCTCGGCAACGTGATGTGGTTCTCGGGTTTCGCGGTGGCCGACCCCGACGCGCGCGCGGCCCTGGGTTTCCCGGCGGCGGACGCCGTGGTCGAGTGGCTCGTCCACACCTTCGTGGACGGCAAGTTCTACTCGTTGTTCTCGCTGCTGTTCGGGGCCGGCTTCGCCCTCGCGTTGCGCCAACGGAGCGCCTCCCGCTTTGCGCGTCGACTCGCGGTGCTCTTCGCGATCGGGGTCGCGCACGGGACACTGCTGTGGTTCGGGGACATCGTCAGCCTCTACGCCGTCACGGGCGTCGCATTGCTCGCGGTGGTCTCGTGGTCAGCCCACCGACTGTTCATCGCGAGCATGGTGTGTCTCGTCGCACCCGCGGCGCTCGGCGGTGCGTGGCTCCTCGCCGATGCGCTGTGGGGCACGGCGGTCGGCGTCGGCTACGGGCCCGGATCGAAGCTCGGTGCCTTCGCGTCGGGCAGCTACGCGGAGGTGCTCGACGCGAACTGGGATTTCCTCGTCGATCGCTGGTACCTCGCGGTGATCTCCTGGCGTTTCCCGAGGATCCTCGGGATGTTCTTGCTCGGTGCGGCGGCGGTCCGATCCGACCTGCCGCGGCGCCCCACCGACCTCGTCGCGCTCGCGCGTCGGATCCTGCCGGTCGCCGTGCTGGCGAACGCAGCGTTCGGTGCGATGGGCGGCGGGGCCCCGCCGCGCCCGCCCACCGCGCTCGGGTGGGCGGCCGACATCATGGCGTGCATCGGTGCCCCGACCGGTGCGATCGTCTACGCGGTCGGGATCGCGATCCTGTCGCGCCGCGACGCGTGGCCATGGCCGTACCTGCGGGCGGCCGGACGCATGTCACTGAGCAACTACGTCGGGCAGTCGATCGCGATGGTGCTGCTGTCGTACGGGTTCGGGCTCGCTACCTGGGGGCGCATCGGAGCGACCGAGGCCGTGATGATCGCGTTCGCCGTGTTCGCCGCGCAGGCGATCATGAGTCGCGCGTGGTTGCGGCGGTTCGAGCAGGGCCCGCTGGAGTGGATCTGCCGCAGGGCGGTCGCGGGGGCCGACTGCGCGACGATCCAAAGGTGGTGAGCAAGACCACGCGCACGATGCTGCAGACGCACCGTGTATCCGACAGCTCCGTGTACCTGCGCGGCGCGTGGAAATCGTCCGACCACTCGGCACGGGTACGGCGGCCTCTAGGCCCTCCTGATCGCGCGCGTGTTCGCGTTCGTCGACGCGCCGCGGTAGCGTCGGGCGTGACCCGCCGCGCGTCGCTCGTGCTCGCCTTGCTTCCCTTGGCCGCATCGGCCTGCCGGCCCACGCAGCACGTGGCTGCGGCGCCGATGCCCGCGCCTGCACACGCCCGGCCCGAGGCTCCCGCACCTCCGCCCGTACGCAGCGAGGCCGAGCCCGAGCCCGAGGCAACGCGCGTCGCAGGAGATCCCGCCGAGGGCGAGGCCCGCAGCATCGCCGCCGCGCAGCCGTACGTCGTCGACCCGCTCGGCCCCGCCGCTGCGACCGTGACGATGCGGCTCTCGTTCGCCGCTGCGCGCGAGCTCCCGTTCGCCGACGAGCTCGCCAGGCTCTTCCTCGCACTGCCCGACGCACGCCTGTTCGCCGCCGAGGACATCGCGCCCGCGCGCGACTTCGACGACGTCGTCTTCGCGTCCCACGACCTGCTCGAGGCCCGCAACGGCGTCGTGGTGGTCCGCCACCGACTCGGACGAGCGCAGCTGCAGGCCAGCCTGGAGCGCGCCGCCGCGGCCATCGGGGACACCATCGAGTGGAGCGACGACGGCAAGGACATCCGTGGCAATCCGCGTCCGCTCGACGCCGCGACGCCCGACGCGGATCCGCGGCGACTCGTGCTGCGCGACGACGGCACCGCGATCTATGCGCTCGACGAGCTGCTCGCACCGACGAGGGGCAAGCCGAAGCCAGCGACGATCGCGGCGTTCTTCTCTGCGGCCATTGCACGTCCGAAGCCGGCGCGCCCCGGCAGCAGCCCCGCCGTGCAGCTGCAGCTCACCGAGCTCGGTGCAGCGATCACTTCCTCGCGGCCGTTCGTCGTACCCGCCCGCGTCGAGCTCACCGTCGGCAGCCGTAACCGGTCGGACGTCGCGATCCAGACCACGTTCGCGAGCCCCGACGATGCACGCAGCTTCGAGGACTTCTGGGCCAATGGGCTGCCGAAGGTGATCGACGGCAGCCCGTTCGTGAAGTTCACCGTGCGCCCGATCTACGACGCGTTCCTGCTCACCCGCAGAGGCGTGCGCGTGCAGCTGCGGGCGCAGCTCGAGCCCGACGTCGTGGCGGTGTTCCTCAATACGACCGCGTCACGTATGGCGCGTCCTCCCACGCGCCAGCCCGCACCGCCAGCCCCCGGTGCGAGCACGCCGCCCGGCCCGTAGGCCCTCGCGCGACTCAACCGCTCCCACGCCCACCACGCGACGGCGCGGCCACCAGGATCCGCGTCACCCCACCCAAACTCAGCGCCCCGTCGGTGCCTTGGTCCCGCACCGCTCGCACGAGCGCCGCCTCGAACGCGCGTCGGTCGTTCGCCGACAGCCCGCGCACCGCCGCCCCCACGCCGCCGAACGCCATCACCCACGCGACGAGCTCGTCCTCGGCCTCGACCTCGACCACCGCCGTCTCGCGGTCCTCGACGTGCACCACGTGCAGCCCTGCCGCCTCGACGTCGGCCCGCAGACGATCGGGATCGGCGTAGCAGAACGTGCCCGGCACCCCGCGCTCGAAGGGCGACACGTCGCAGAATTGCGAGAGCACGCGCCGCGGCAACGACAGGTACGGCACGCGCTCGGGCTCGGCCCACACCGCGAGCACGAGCACACCGTCGCCCCGCAGCGCGCCACGGATCGTCGTCAGCGCCGCCACGGGCGATGGCATGAACATCAGGCCCCAGCGCAGCAGCGCGACGTCGAACGCCGCGGTCGGCACCGCGCCACCGGGGCTCGCCGCATCCGCGACCCGCAGCTCGAGGTTCGTCACGCCCTCCGCCTGCGCGCGCGCCTGGGCCATCGCCAACATCGACGCATCGACGTCGATGCCGAGCACCGATCCGTGCGGACCCACCCGCTTCGCCGCCCGGATCGCCGGCTCGCCGCGGCCGGTCGCGACGTCGAGCACCCGCTGCCGCTGGCGCACCTCGCCGAGCTCGAGCATCCGCTCACTCGTCGCGGCGGTGAGCCGCGCCTCCATCGCGTCGAACCGGCGCCACACCTCGACGTTGCCCATCGGCCGAGGATGCCACGGACCGAATCGGGGCCGTGGTCCGGCCCGGTCGCCCTCGACGCGTCCGCGGCGCTGCGATCGCGTCGATCTCCATCGCGTCGATTCGGCCCACGGCCGAGGGAGGTGCCCCGTGCGGAAGTCCTCGACCCTCGTATTCTCGATCCTCGTGTCGATCGCCGCGTGCACGCCCACCGGTGAGCGCAGGCCGAGGACGAGCGTGGCCCAGCGCGTGGCGCTGGTGCTCGAGGCCCACGCGTCGCTCCGAGAGATCGCCGAGGGCCTCCGCGCCATGTCGGACGGCGGGTGCAACACCACCGCGCGCGCCCTGGTGGACTTCGAGGGCGATCTGAACTGGTCGGTCTACGAGACGTCGGTCGAGATCGAGCCCGACGGCGAGACGAAGTTCGGCGACTTCATCGCCGGTCCCCCGCCCCCGCCGCTCAAGCGCCGTTGAACCGCGCGCGGCGACCCACCCGATCACCGCGCGCGGGAACTTCCGGCGCGTCGGGTTGCCTGTCGCGTCCATGCGACCTCGACCGGGGCTCTTGGCGCTCGCGTTCGCCGGCTGCACGCCCACCGGCGAGATCGAGGAGGCGCCGCCTCCGATCGAAGACGAAGACGAAGACCACGTCGATGTCGAGCCGATCACGTCGATCTCGACGCCCGCACGCCCCTCGCTCACGCTGCCGTGGCCGGCGTGCGAGCAGTCGTATCCGCCCCCGAACCAGCGCGACTGGCCGTTCGTCTGGGACTCCCTCGACGGGGCCGAGGGCGACCACCCCTGTCGCCATGGCTGCAAGTCGACCCGGAAGGCGCCGAGGTCCACTGCGGTGGGCACCACGGTCGCGATCGCCGCGGACACCGGGGTCCTCATCGCCGCGAATACCTGGCACCGCCGCCTGCCGGCCGACGGCATCGTCGCGGACGTCGTGCAGTGGACCAGCTGGTGTGGCACGGAGATCGTGCTCGCGCTCCACGACCGCGAGAAGCTCCGCCTCGTCGCGCTCGACAGCGCGACCGGGAGCGTCGTCGAGACGATCGAGCAACCGATCGATCGTGTCGACGACGCCACCTTCGCGCTGCAGATGCACTGCCGGGAGGGTCGCACCGCCGTCCACGCCCGTGGCCACGCCGGTGCGTGGTCGATGCTCGTCCCATCTCCGGGACTTCTCGGGAAGGCCGCGCCGAATCGCGTGCCGAAGGAGATCTGGGCGGACATCCAGGCGCGGCCGTGGGGAACCGAGCACGCGGGGTCGGAGCGTGACGAGTCGTCGACGTCGGCGCGTCTCTACCGTCGCAAGGGCAACGAGCTGTTCGCGTTCGATCGCGACGGCCAGCCGCTGTGGCACCGTACCGCCGTCGATGCGTGGATCGGCTGCCTCCAAGGCGGGCAGCTCATGGGCCTGGTCGGCTGCTCGCGCTGCCCGACGCGGACCGCCGCCTCGAGGATGATCGGCGACTACGTGGTGCTCGAGAGCAACGACGTCCGATCGAGCACGGACGTGTTCGACGCCGAGGGCACGCACCTCGTGCACCTCTCGCGGTAGTGCGGCGGGCGAGCGCGCCACTACTCGAGCGCGAGCGGCCCCTCGGTGCGCGCCGCGGCGGTCACCAGCACACCGCGGTCCGCAGACATCACCACCCGCACATCCGCGCGCCGCAGCCACAGTCGGGCGTCGGCCGGACGCGGCAGCTGCTGCGCGAGCTCGGCCGGCACCACGAACTCACCGTCGTCCACGACGCGGCAGAACAGCTGGAAGTCCCAGTCGCCCGACACCGCGACGTTCACCGAGATCTCGAAGGGGACGCCCAAGCTCCCGGGGACCCACTGCACGACGAAGTCCGCGGTGTCCACCACCGCGGAGCCGTCGAGCGACGGCGCGAGCAGCTCGATCCGCTCGGGGAGGACGACCGCCTCGGCGAAGTCCATCGGCTCGGTGGTGTCACCGGTCGCGACGAAGCCATGCGGGGTGAGGTACGCCGGGGCGATCCCCAGCTCGCCGGGGTTCGCGTCGTACCCGAGCACAGAGACGGGATCGCCGGACTCGTCCGCGAGAACCTCGGTGCCGCCGAGCACGAACGTGACGTCGCCGGCGTCTTCCCACACGACCTGCTCCGGCGAACCGAAGCCCGAGTTGCCGTACCTCGCGAGCCGACAGTCGTCGAGCGTGCCGTCGTAGGGATCGAGGATCTCCCGCTCCCACGCGATGTCCTCCTCGGCGATCACGGTGAAGAACTGCGCATACGCGTCGTATCCGACGTGCCCGGATTGCTCCCCGACCACGGAGAGGTCGGCGAGGCCGCGGATGCACGTGCGGTAGGCGGTCGTGTCCCAGGGATCGAGCGCGTAGGGATCGAGATCGCACAGCCCCGGTCGGTCCTCGTCCGGGAGATCGGCCGGGGTCGTGCCATCGTCGAACGACGCCCCTGCGTCGTCCGACGCCGCATCGCCCTCGTCCACGGCGCTGCCCTCGAGCGCGCCGGTTTCCGCGGTCGCCGGCCCCGTCTGCGCGACGCCCGACGACACGAGCGACGCGTCCGTCGTGGAACCATCGCTCGACTCCGGCGAATCGAGGATCGGCTGGCAAGCCGCGAGTCCGAGCCCACCGACGATGGCGCGCCGCACCACGACCACGAGCGTAGCAGAGTTCCGCGGTTGAAAGCGGCGTCCGACACCGGCAACCTCGATCGCGGATGACCGACCTGCGCCGCCCGATCCGCAAGTTGCTCTGTGCGAACCGCGGCGAGATCGCGATCCGCGTCTTCCGGGCGGCCACCGAGCTCGGAGTGCGCACCGTCGCCGTCTACAGCCACGAGGATCGCCTGCACCTGCACCGTTACAAGGCCGACGAGTCGTACCTCGTCGGTCGCGGCAAGGCCCCGGTCGCCGCCTACCTCGACATCGACGACATCGTCGCGATCGCGCTGAACAACGACGTCGACGCGATCCACCCCGGCTACGGGTTCCTGTCGGAGCGCGCCGACTTCGCCCGCGCGTGCGCCGATGCGGGCATCGCGTTCGTCGGCCCCTCGCCCGAGATCCTCGACGCGCTCGGCGACAAGACCGCCGGCCGCGAGCTCGCCCAGCGCGCGGGCGTGCCGGTCATCCCCGGCACCGCACACGCGGTCGAAGAGCTGTCGACGATCCGCGCGTTCGTCGGCGAGCACGGGTTTCCCGTGATGCTCAAGGCCGCGAAGGGCGGAGGGGGTCGCGGCATGCGAGTCGTGCGCAGCGAGGCCGACCTCGACGACGCGTTCGTGCGCGCGAGTTCCGAGGCGAAGGCGGCGTTCGGTGACGGCTCGGTGTTCGTCGAGCGCTACGTCGAGCACCCGCGCCACATCGAGGTGCAGATCCTCGGCGACCACGCTGGCCACGTCATCCACCTGTTCGAGCGCGACTGCTCGGTGCAGCGGCGCCACCAGAAGATCGTCGAGATCGCGCCGGCCCCGAACCTCGACCCCCTCGTCCGCGACCGCGTGCTCACCGACGCCGTGCGGCTGGCGAAGATGGTCGGCTACACCAACGCCGGCACGTTCGAGTTCCTCGTCGACCCCGAGGGCCGCCACTACTTCATCGAGGCCAACCCGCGGATCCAGGTCGAGCACACGGTCACCGAGGAGGTCACCGGCATCGATCTCGTCCAGACGCAGATCCGCATCGCCGGCGGCGCGACGCTGGCCGAGCTCGGGCTCGCCCAGGAGAGCATCACCGTCCGCGGGTTCGCGATCCAGTGCCGCCTCACCACCGAGGATCCGCTGCGCAACTTCCAGCCGGACACCGGCACGATCGAGGTCTTCCGCCCCGGCGAGGGCTTCGGCATCCGCATCGACGCGGGCTCGGGCTACGTCGGCGCCGAGATCTCGCCGCACTACGACTCGATGCTCGCCAAGGTGATCGGCCGCGCGCTCGACTTCCCGTCGGCCGCACAGAAGCTCCACCGGGCGCTCGCCGAGTTCCGCGTGCGCGGCGTGCAGACGAACATCCCGTTCCTGCAGAACGTGCTCACGCACGCGCGGTTCCTCGACGGCCAGGTCGACACCAGCTTCATCGAGGAGACGCCGCGGCTGTTCCGATTCCCACGGCGGCTCAACCGCGCTCAGCGGTTGCTGCGGTACCTCGCCACCGCGGCGGTGAACGGGCCGGCGTCGCCGGTGCTCACGAACGTGCCGCCCGCGAAGCTCGAGCCGCAGGTGCCGGCGGTGCCCAAGTCGCCGCCGCCCGCCGGCTGGCGGCAGATCCTGCTCGAGCAGGGGCCTGCCGCCTTCGCGAAGGCGGTGCGCGATCACAAGCCGCTGCTGCTCATGGACACGACGTGGCGCGACGCGCATCAGTCGCTGCTCGCGACGCGCGTGCGCACGATCGATCTGCTGGCGATCGCGCCCGCGACCGCACACGCGCTGTCGAGCTTCTACAGCCTCGAGATGTGGGGCGGCGCGACCTTCGACGTCGCGCTGCGATTCCTGCGCGAGTGCCCGTGGGATCGGCTCGAGCTGCTCCGCGAGGCGGTGCCGAACATCCCGTTCCAGATGTTGCTGCGCGGCGCGAACGCGGTCGGCTACACGAACTACCCCGACAACGTCGTGTACAAGTTCGTGCAGGTCGCCCGCCTGCGCGGCGTCGACGTGTTCCGCGTCTTCGACTGCCTCAACTACGTGGACAACCTCGCGCTCGGCATCGACGCGGTCAACGCGGCCGGTGGCGTCGCCGAGGCGGCGCTGTGCTACACGGGGGACGTCTCGGATCCGCGGCGCACGAAGTACAGCCTGCAGTACTACGTGGATCTCGCGGGCAAGCTCATCGAGCTCGGCACGCACGTGCTCGCGATCAAGGACATGGCCGGGCTCCTCAAGCCGCGCGCCGCGACGATGCTCGTCACCGCGCTGCGCGACGCGTTCCCCGACGTCCCGGTGCACGTGCACACCCACGACACGGCGTCGACCGGAGTCGCGTCGATGCTCGCGGCGGCGCAGGCCGGTGCCGACGTCGTCGATGTGGCGATCGAGCCGATGGCGGGGCTCACGTCGCAACCGGCGATGGGGGCGATCGTCGCGGCGCTGCAGGGCTCGCCGCTGGCGTGCGAGCTCGACCTCGAGTCGATCCAAGGCCTCGCGAACTACTGGGAGCAGGCGCGCCAGCTGTACGCGCCCTACGAGTCGGGGCTGAAGAGCGGCAGCGCCGACGTGTACTTCCACGAGATGCCCGGCGGGCAGTACACGAACCTGCAGTTCCAGGCCCGGCAGCTCGGGCTCGCGCACCGCTG
>LNFB01000333.1 GCA_001464385.1 Deltaproteobacteria bacterium Ga0077550
GCGGAGTTAAGGCTTAGAAACTCGGCGAGGTGTCGCGGCCGAACGGCCGTCCCGCTCACCGCCCGAAGATCAGGTTCACCTCGTCCTGCGTGAACGCGAGCTTGCTCAGATCGCCCTTGCCGCTGACCAGCGTCTCGGCGATGAGCTCGTTCATCGGCGCCAGGACGCTGAAGTGATCGACGTTCGGGATGGCCAGGAAGTGGGCGAGGGGATTGGTCGAGGCGCGCGCCCTGTCGGCGAGCGCCGCCGCATTGCCGCCCTCCATGCCCTCGAACACGAACACCGGCACACGACGTACCGTGGTACCTTCGCCTCTGGTTCGTCGTCACGGCGACAGTCGAGCTCCACGGTGCGCGTGTGACCGCAATGTTCCGTCCGCATGCGGCGGGAGCTCACGGGCCGTCAGGCCGTGCGTAGCGCCGCCTGCAGCGTCTCGGGATCGAAATTCGGCCGCTCGACACTTCTCAGGGCATGACCGCCTCGAACCTCCGTCTGCGCAGGATCTCCAAGTTGCTCGCGTCCGCTCTGCTCGCGCATCTGGTCGGCTGTGCCGACCCCGGAGAGAACCACGACTCCACCGCGAGCGGTGCCTCCGACTCCGCCGGTGCGTCGAGCGAGGTGTGCTACTTCGAGTACCGGGCGTCCTACTCGTGCTCGGATGGCGACGGCGATCCCGGCGAGTGGGAAGCGACGTGCTCCGCGATCATCGAGGATGCGTGCGGCGGCCCCGACTTCGTCGGCAGCAGCGACTACGTCGACGGCTGCATCTTCCGCACGGAGTTCCGCTCGGTGCAGTGGCTCGACGCCGACGAGTGCGAAGCGATGCTCCCGGACGCCGAGCCGGAGGCGCCGTCGTCGACGTCGTCGCCGGGCACCTCGACCGGCACCGGCGGACCTGCCGATTGAGAGTCTCGCGCTGCGAGCCGATGGAGACGAGCTCACTGGCCTCCGGGCGCCAGGCCCGGCGGCCACGCCTCGACGACCTGTCCGAGCGCCGCACGCACCGCGTCGACGTAGCCCTCGAGGCGGCAGAGCATCGCAGCGGGTCCGTCATGGGGCACGGCCTCGCGGCGGTGGCGGATCGTCGTGTCGAACGGAAAGCACCAGTGCAGCAGGCGACCGAGCCACCGGTCACCGTACAGCAGCTCGGAGCCCCTGACCCAGCGCGCCGAGTCGACCGGCACGATCTCCACGAGGAAGCTCGGGCCGGCGTCCTCGGGCAGCCATCGCCGCCAGCGAGCGTCCGCTTCGTCGACGGTGACGAGGCCGACCACGCGCCAGCGGGTGGGCGTGAACAGGATGGACTCGAGTGCCTCGCGGACCGCGGCGTCCTCGATCGCAATCGATCGGAACAGCGCGAGCGCCTCGACGGGCTCGACCGAGCCGTAGGCATCGTAGAACGATCCGATGAGCGCGCGTGCGAGGCTCGCGTGCCGGGCCGGCTCGAGCGCAGCGGCCTGGTACGCCGCGCGCTTGTGCTCCCACGGCACCGGTCCCGACGCCGCCAACAGCTCGTCGCGCTGCCGGACCTGTCGCATGAGGCGCGGGAACACGAACGCCGCGCGCTTGGGCACCTCGAAGAAGTCGACCCACAGCGAGTACAGCGCGGCCTCGCGCTGGCGCGCGCTCCCCTCGTCGATCATCCAGGCGTAGGCGGTGACGGTCCATTCCTTGAGCGAGCGCCCGGCATCCTCCCACCGGTGCGGCACGTACATCATCGCGGCGTAGTCCGGCACGTGGTAGGCGGCCAGCATGTACGTCACGATGTGCTTGGCCGGGGTCGACTCGAAGACGATGATGTCGTGCGGATCGAGGTCGGCCGGCGTCCCATCGTGGTCATCGAACCCGGGTACGTCGTCCCGCGACACGCCGAGCCGCCTCACCGACTCCCACCAGAGCTCCGTGCCCGGCTCGTGCATCGGCCAGCGCTTCACGATTCGCCGCCGGGGGCGCTCGACCCGTGGAGCCCGCTCACGTCCCCGCGCTCGGCCTCTCCGGAGCATCGATCCAAGCCTAGCAGCCTGTGGCGAAAGCCCGCGACGCCGGAACAGCGCCCTCGGCCCCCATGGCGGCGTTGCTCGGAGCTCGATCGCCGGCAACCGGCGCCGAGGCGCCCGAGGATCGTCATCGGACGCCGATCAGCTCCGCGTCACCGGAACCACCCGCCCAGCCCGGGTGGCGTCGCGCGTCGGCTCCGTGCCGCGCGGAAGAGTGCGTCGACCATCAGCAGGTTCGCGACCGCGGGATAGCCCGTCGAGAGCCCGCCGATCCCCGCGCGCGCGACATAGGCATGGGTCCGCGAAGACCTGCCGTACCGGTCGCGGAGCGCACCGTAGGCGAACGCCGGAGGCTCGCCGTCCTCCGCGTTCAGTCGAGCCGTGTACGCGTCCTGGCCCTCGGCGGTTCGGGCGTCACCGAACGCTCGCACGGCGATGCGAACCGTGACGCCTGCGCCGTCGTCGTCGACCTCGGACCACAGCGAGCACGACGACACCGCAGACATCAGCGACAACAACGCGGTCGATCGCTCGCGGTCGCGGAGCAGGAAGTCGCCACCGCCCATCGCCTCGAGCAGGTACGGCCGCACGTCGGGGCCGTGCAGGCCGTCGAGCTCGAGGTGCAGCGCGATCGTCGAGCGGCCCCCACCGAGCGCGGCGGCCATCGCAGGCGGGAGCGCGCCGAGCAAGTCCTCGGGCACGGGCGCGATCGGATGGCGGAACAGCTCGCCCATCGCGACGTCGCTCAGCCCGAGCGTGGCGATGAGCCAGGTGTCCGTCGCGATGAGCATCGCGCGGGGCTGCAGCTCGAAGGGCTCGAGCTTCGCGCGTTGGGCGTCGTCGAGATCGATCTCCGCGACCGCGGCCGCGAGCGGGCGGTCATCGTACTGGGACGCCTCGGCGGTCACGCGCACCCCGGGGAGGAGCGCGCTCAGCTTCGGCGCGAGCTCCGGCGCTCGCTTCACCAAGCGACGCAGCAGCGCCGGCTTGCTCGCACCGCTCATGAGCACGAGACCGAGCGGCCCGCCGGGACTCGCGAGCAGCAGTTCGCCGGAGGTCGCGAGGATCACGTCGGTCACGAGCTCTGCGTCCGTGAGCGCCGGGCCGACGCGCTCCACGATCCCCGCCGGGTCTTCGTTCATCCACAGGAACGAGCTGCCGGCAGTCATCGCGGCCATCGTGCTGGGCACGCGGGGGGTGCCGGCGTCGAGCATCGGCACGTGGAGGTCGATCTGCAGCATGGCGTCGCGGGCGGTCACGGTGACCGGGATGCCGCCGACCTCGGCGAGCGCGGCGACGTCCGCGTCGGTCGTCGCGGGTCCAGTGCGTGGCCGGTACGCCCCGCGCACGGACGCCTCGGCTGCGCAGACGTGGAACCCAGGGTGCAGTGCGATCGGCTCACACCCGAGCGCGGTGTCGCGACCCGAGAACGTGCGGACGAGCCGTGGGAGATCGTCCGCAGTGTCGGCCGCGATCACGACGACCGCGCCGCCCTCGAGGCGCGCGACGACGAGCCCGCGATCGAGGTGCACGCCACTTCCGCCGAGCCGTGTCTCGATCTGCGGCAACCCGGCGACGAGCTCCCCGAGGTCGGCCGGAGCATAGGCGCGGGCGAGCAGGGCCCACTCGTCGCGCTGTCCGCGGGTCGCCCACTCGAGGCCGTCGATCAGCGCGAACGGATCGCGGACGGCGATCCAGGAGGTCGCCCCCTCGGGGACGAGCGCGACGACGTCCGCGAGCGGACGCGGGGCTGTGCGTGGATCGGGGGGTGTCGCAGAGACCGTCGTCGCCGCGGCGACCGTCGGCGTCGCCGCGGCGACCGGCGTCGCGTCCTCGCTCGGGGCCCGCTCCCCGCACGCGCCCGCGAGGCAGAAGAGCAAGCATCCCAGGAGTGCCGATCCACGGCGTCGCACCGCTGGAATGCTACCACCGCCCTGGCGATCGTCGGATCGCGGAAGACGCGACCTGCTACGGCAGCGGAACCACCTCGAACTCCGTCGTGATCGGCGGGTGCCCATCCCCGAGCTGCCCCGAGCTGCGTTTCCCCCAGCACTCCACGGTCTTGTCGCGCAGCACGGCGCATCCGAACCCTGTCCCCGACGCGACCGAGGTCGCCGCGGCGATGCCCTCGATCCTGCGTGCGGGGTCGTCGTCGCGAGCGCCGTGATCGTCGCGGTGCGCGGCGAGATCCACGGCCTCAAGCTGGGGGGCGGCACACGCTCGTCGGCGTGTGCGTCGACCACCCGATCCATCTCGCGGGCGTGTTCTTGGTCGAGCGCCACCGCGGCGGCCATGCGCAGGGACCCGCGATCACCAGTGTGGTCCTCGCGTGCGTGACCTCGGGGTCGCGGTGGCTGCCCGTGCTCGCGCCGTGGTCGGTGCGGCTGCTCGGCCCCTGAATCAGTTCATTGCCTCGCACGCGTCGACGTAGCTCGGATCATCCGCCGGGCACATCTGCCCCGGACCGAACGCCATGCAGAACCCGCGCTGATCCGCGACCGACAGCGTGCGAATGCACTGGACGAACTCCGGCGAGCTTACATCGTTGCCGCTCGCCGCGAGACAAACCACGCCGTTCGGATCCTGGTGCGTGTCGTGGGCCGCGTTGTTCCAATTCGTCGGCGGCATGACGCTCGCATCGCCGATGTCCGCGCCCGTCACCGCACGCCAGACGCCGTCGTCCTGCACGCAATCCTTCGCGCCGAGCTCGATGGTCTGGCAGCACACGCGACCAACGCCGCACACCTTCGCGATGTCGAGGTCGTCCCACGTCGGATTGCACGGGATCGGGCAGTTCATCGCATCGTCGGCGAGGAGCCCGGAGCCGTCCGGGATGACCGTCGTGTCCACGCACATGCCCCAGCGCCCCGCCCCGTTCGCGGCATCTGCATACAGCGGCGTGCTGCCCGTGATGCCCTTGCCTTCGTACGCGGGCAGCTGACCGTCGGCGGTCGCCGGATCGGTCGAGCAACAACGGTATCCGTTCGCGCTGCCGGACGTCCGCGGATCACAGGCTTGCTCGGGGAAGCCGAGCACGCCCGGTGGCCCCGGCGCGACCGTGTCGCCGCCGGCGGGGAGATCGGCACAGTCGACGAACGGTCCCTCGACCCCGGGCCCATCCGTCGCCGAGCCGTCGCCGGGACCCGGGTCCGAGCTGGTCGACGACATACTCGTCGACGACGCGCTGTCCGACGTCATCGTGTCGGTGCCGGTCGTCGCGTCTGTGTCTTCGCCGGGATCGAGCTGGTGCTTCAGCTCGCACGCGGCGGGCAACAAGGACATGCAGAGCGCGAACGAAGTGGACGAGGCATAAGCGAAGCGTGTCATCGAGAGCCCTGTTGTCCGGACCGGGCCGATTCTACGGACCCCCCTGCACACGATCGTTCGATCCTCGCTCGGACGGGTGTGGCGGGACGTTCGTCGAGGAATGCGCGCGCCTCGCCCTTGGCCTGCGGCGCCTTGCCCAGCGCGCACAGGGCCTCGATGCGCAGCGCCGTGCGAGCATCCCAGAGCGTGCTGTTGGGGAACTCGCGCGCGTGGCGAGAGGTCGCTGCGAGGGCGCCCGCGGCATCGCCGGCGCGCAGCAGGCCCGCGGCCTCCTGCATGAGCGCGTTGTCTCGGGCGAGCGATGACGGCAACGCGTCGCGAGCGATGGGCGATCGCGTCGTCGTGCGCGACGCGGTTGCTTCGCGCGGCGGCTCGCTCGCGACGGACGGCGGCGTCGAGGCGACGGGCAACGTCGCGGGCACCGGCGCGGCCGCGACCCCCTCGGAGGATCCAGGCGCCGGTGCTTCGTCGCGCGGCGACGCGTCGACGGTCGTCGTGCCACGCGCGACCGTCCCCGCGACGACCACCGCGATTGCGACGCCACATGCGACGGCGCCGACCTTGGCGAATGCGCCGATCGACCCCGCGATCGCGGCCTTCGCCGCGAGGCCCGAGTCGAGTCCCAACCCGAGCTGCGGCGCGAGCACCAACCACCCGTGCGCCGTCGCGCGCGGCCGATGCTCGCGTGCGTCGTGCGTCACGGCCGCGGGATCGCGATCGACCATCGCCTCGTGGAAGCGTCTTCGCAGGCTCTGCACGCGGGTGTACGTCGTGCTCGTGTTGAGCGCGAGGATCGCCGCGGCCTCCGGGCCGGTCATCCCCTCGATCTCCGAGAGCACGAACAGCTCGCGATCGACGGGATCGAGCCCCTCGAGGAATCGCTCGAGCACCAAGATCGCCTCGGGTAGCGTCGTCGTCCGCGGCGCGGCCTCGGTGGCCACCGTGAGCGCCCTTCGCTTTCGCGTCGAGCGATGATCCGTGCGCCGGTAGTTGCTCGCGACGCGTCGCGCGATGCCGTACAGCCACGCCTTTGCCGTCGACACCTCGAGCTCGTCGAACCGCCGATACGCGGCGATGAACGCGTCTTGCACCGCGTCGTCGACGAGCGCCGCATCGACGCCGAAGCGCCGCACCGCGTGCCACACGAACCCGTAGTGCGCGCGGTACAACGCCTCCATCGGATGATGGGCCGACGAGGACGAGCGCGAGGCGACGGGGAGCACTGGAGCCCCATTGTCCGCTTTTGTCCGGATCCACGGAGGGGTCGCGGTTTTTTTTCTCGGGTCGCGCCGCGCGGCGCTCCCGGTGGGCGCACGGGCCTCAATCGCGACGCGCGCCGGGCCGCAGCTCGACTCCGACGAGCGCGCGGGCCGAGACGGGGAACTGCCGGAGCGAAACCGCGTCGTCGATGTCGAAGCGGTGGCCGACCAGGCGCACGACGCCGTCGATCGTCGCCGTGATCGCGACGGGCCCCCATGCGCGCACGATGCCCACGCCCGCGATCGCGGCGACCCACGGTACGTTCGTGATCGCGGCATCGAGCCCGCGCGGGCGCACGCGCAGCGCCCCACCCTCGCCGCCGGCGCAGACGGGCAGCTCGACCGCGCGGACGAACACGCGACCGCAGCCGCGTGCACCCGCGGTGCCGAGCTGATACGTTGCGCCGCGACCGTCGACCTCGCGAGCGGTGCGCGGCGCGAGCCACGTGCCGTGCACCTCGAGTCGCGCACGCGGCCACGACAGCGAGAACGCGGCGGCCAGTGCCGCCGATGGTGGTGGCATCGCACCGGCCTCGATCCCCGCGGCGATACGCAAGCCGACGCTGGGCGGCGCGCGACGTGGCGCCCGTGCGCGCCGTCGATCGGCGCGGTCCGGCGTCGATCGCGGATCGGCCTCGGCGAGCCTCGCATCCACGGGCGACGCGATCGGATCTCCGTCCGTCGTCGGCTCGCGCGGTGCCCCGCCGGACGCCGAATCGGGTGCCGTATCGGAGGCCGAATCGCGCGCTGTATCGGAAGGAGGCGGGGGCACCGGATCGCGGTCGGGCCGAGGCACCTGCCCCGGGATCGTCGCCGAGGGCTCGAGCGCGACGGCCAGCAGCACCGCCGTCGACTCGAGCAGCTCGCCGCACGAGGCCGACGCGAGCTCGCGCGACTCGGTGCGTCCCGCCAACGTCGATCGCAGCACCAGCGTCGCGCCGCGAGCGGACGTCGTCACCTCGCCCTCGACGACGAGCACGCCTTCGCCGCTGGGCTCTCCGGGCAGCAGCGCACGGATGCGTCGCTCGAGATCCTCCTGCGTCGGACAGCCCGGCGGTGCGCGCCAGTGCAGCTCGAGCACCTCGGGATTCGGCGGTGGCGGCGGCTCGAATGCACCGAGCACGGCGGCGATCGACGCGACGAGCCCGTGCACCACCACGATTGTACTACAAGTCGCGCACGCGATCCCAGCGGTGGGTCGGCATCGCCCCGCCGCGTTCGCCTCTACATCGCGATCGTGCGACCGTACACGACGTGCGCTCGGCCGTCATCGCGATCGCGTGCACGCTCTGCACGGCGCATAGGAAGGACAAAGGGGTCGCGAGAGAGCTGCGACTCGGGTGTTGCCGGCGAACGCGGCGGACCAGAGGCGAACGACGACGCCGGCGATGCGGCCGAGTCCGTCGGCGAAGCCAGCGACGACTCGAACGAAGATGATTGTGGTTACCGAGCCTGCGCTGCTGATGGCGGTTGGGTCCCAGGTCAGCCGCGGATCCAGACGCGGGGCTGCGCGTGGATCGGGGGGTGTCGCCGTGACCGTCGGCGCCGGGGCGGCGACCGTCGTCGCATCACCGCTCGGGGCCCGCTCCCCGCACGCGCCCGCGAGGCAGAAGAGCGCGCATCCCAGGCGTCTCATCCCTTCACGTCCCCGGCACGCCGATCGCGATGTCCGTGAGCCCCGAGCCGCCCGGCTCGAACACCGTCTGCCACGCGGTCAGGTCGCTCGACGCGGCGATCGACGCCGGCCAGCCGAGCGCGAGGTATTGCCCGTGGAACCACATGACCGGGTCGCGCACCTGGTCGCTCGCGTAGGGCGTCCACTGCAGGCCGTCGGCGGAGGTCCAGTAGCCGTCGTCGCTGCCGATCCAGAACGCGTCGTCGCCGAACACGGGGCGGTGATCGCCGCTCGCCGACACGTCGGCGTCGGTCCACGCGACGCCGTCGTCCGAGGCGCGGAGCTGGCCGGTGTCGTCGCGCGCCACGAAGGTGCCGTTGCCGAACGCGATCGAGCCGCCCGAGTACGCGCCGCCGCCGATCTGGAGCTCGGTCCAGGTCACGCCGTCGGCGGTGGTCGTGACGAGACCCCCGTTGCTGTCGCCGTAGGTGTGGCCGACCGCGACCGCGACGCCGTTGCCGGCCGCGATCGCGCGGTGGTGGCCGGCGAAGTACTCGCTCGGATCGATCCACGTGACGCCGCCGTCGACGGAGCGCACGCGCAGGCCATTGCCGCCGACGGCGACGAACGTGCCGTCGTCGAGCACGACGACGTCGGAGAGGAAGCTGCCCAAGGTGTGGTTCTCGTCCGTCCACGTGATGCCGTCGGTGGAGCGCATCGAGAAGCCCGCCCCGCCGCCACCGACGGCGACGAAGAACCCGTCACCGTAGCCGATGCCGCGCAGGAGATCGTCGTCGTCACCGCCGTTGGGGTTCACCTCGACGAAGTCGGTCCACGTGAGGCCATCGACGCTGCGCACCCGCCTCGTGCCGTAGCCGACCGCGACGGCGATCGCGTCGGGGTCGACGCTCGCGGTGTCGTCGCCCGCGCCCGAGCTGTCGTCGCCCGCGCTCGAGCTGTCGCCCGCCGTGGGATCGGTCGCGGTCGCCGTGGGATCGGTCGTCGACACGGAGGTGCCCGCGGTGCTCGATGGATCCGCGCCGCTCGAGCCCGTGTCGCCGTCCGACGCCGTCTCCACCGGGTCTCCGCTCGCGTCGGTCACCGTCCCCGGCGCGCCGGTGTCGTCGTCGTCCGCGTCGGCGGCGCAGGCGGGGAGCAGGGGCCAGGTCAGCAGGGCCAGCGCGCAGAGCGTCGAACGGGGCATCGTGGGGGGATCCGTGCGGGCGGCGAAACGGGTGAAGGAATGATCGCGCCGATGAGGCCGATGAGGCCGATCAGCCCGAGCTGAAGATGAACGGGTACTTCGCCACGACCATGCCGCCGCCGACCGGCTTCGGGAACGTCCACCGCTGGACCGCCTTCACGATGCACTTGCCGACGCTGGGGTCCGCGAGCGTGTCGTCCTTGATCGACGCGGTGCTGACGAGGCCCGCGGGATCGATCGTGAACGCGATCGTCACCTTGCCCGCGAGCGTCGGGTCCTTCACGAGGCCGCGCTCGTAGCAGTACTTCACCTCGTTCACGTGCCGGTGCACGACGCGGCGGATCTCATCCTTGTCGAGCGAGCCGACGACGGTGCCGCTGCCGGCGCTCGCCTTGGGTCGCTTGCGCTTCGTCCCCGCACCGGCGCCCGAGCCCGACCCGATCGCGCCGAGGCCCCCGCTGCCGAGGCCCCCGCTGCCGAGGCCCGGATCACCCGCGCCGGGGCCGACTCCGAGGCCTCCGAGCTCGCCGCCGAGCGAACCGAGCTCGCCGCCGAGCGAACCGAGGCCGAGCGCTCCGCCCGGATCGGCGCTCGCGCCCGGCACGTCCTCGACCGCCGACGCCTCGAAGCACAGCGGGAGCACCGAGCCCGCGCCGAGCTCGACCGCGAAGCAGCGCCGCGCGTCGACCACCTCGGGCGCGCTCGTGAACGTGTGGTCGTGCTCGACCAACCCGGCGATGCCGCCATCGCGCCACGAGATGGTCGCGCCGCGGCGCACCTGCCACGTCGGGGTGCTCGGGCCGCCGAGCGCACCGATCATGCCGAACGCTCCGCTGCCGCTCAGCACACCGACCAACGCGGCCTCCGGCATGGGGCCGAGGCGCGAGCTCGGCACGATCGCGCGGATCGACGCGCAGCGCAGGCGCACGTCGGCCAGCGTGCGTCCGGCGTCGGTGCGTCGACCGAACGTTGCGACCACGCGGGGATCGAACCCGGTCTGCTCGAGCTGCGCGTCGCTGAGCTCGTGCGTGCGATCGTAGACCAGACGATCGTCACCGACAGCGAGCGGCTCGGGCGTGACGTCACCGAAGCTGCGGTCGCCGGGATCGTAGTAGCGACCGACGGCGTCGTCCGGCAGCGTCACCGACATCGACAGGCCGGTGAGCTCGGCGGACCACGCGGTGCCCTCGCGGCGCAGCGGCACACCGGCGAGGAGGTCGACGCGCGTGCCATCGCCGAAGTCGACGCCCACGCGGCGGGTGGTCACCGACACGAGGTCGGCCTCGGCGACGTGGAGCTGGAGTCGGAACGCCGAGAGGGCCCACAGCGACGAGGCGCAGTCGGGCACGTCGTCGACCGGGGTCTCGACGGTGATGGACTGGCCCTCGCGCGCCACCGCGGCGACGACGAAGCCGGGGCCGTCGGTCGGCAGCGTGATGCTCGGCGCCGGTGCGTCGCGACCGGGGCCGCGCCCGAGGTGGATCGCGGCGCCGGGGCGCACCACCGCGAAGCCGTGGGGCGGCGGCCCGGCGGGGACGATCGATGGGGGCGCCGGCGCTGGGCTCGGCGCGACTACTTCCGCACCCGGCTCGGGGGCCGCACCCGGCTCGGGGGCCGCACCCGGCTCGGGGGCCGCGCTCGAGGCCGCGATCACCGGTGGCGCGTCGGGCTCGGGCGCGGCGCCGTCGCACGAGCCGAGCCACACCAGCGCGAGGACGCGACGTCGCATGACGGCAGTGTACTCCGTCACCGCTCCTACGATTCGGCCTGCGTGATGAGGGCCGCCAGCGCGGCGCGGCTCTTGATCTCGAGCCGATCGTAGATGTGCTCCAGGTGCGTGTTCACGGTCCGCGTCGCGATGTGGAGCTGGCGGCCGATCTCCTCGCTGCGCTTGCCCTGCGCGACGCACCGCGCCACCTCGAGCTCGCGCTCGCTGAGCCGCGACAGCATCGCGAGCGCGGCCGCGGCCTGCTGCGCGCGGCGGTGCTCGGCCGCGGTGCCGAGGCGGTACTCGAGCTCGACCGAGCCGAGCACCAGGCGATCGCCGTTGGCCAGCAGGTGCGACGTCACGGCGACGCCGTTGACGACGGTGCCGTTGGTCGAGCCCAGGTCGTGCAGCACCAAGGCGCCCGCGTCGTTGCCGACGATCTCGGCGTGGCGCCGCGAGACCCCCTCGTGCGGCAGGCTCACCGCCAGCGTCGCGTCGCGGCCGAGCACGACCGGTGGCTGCAGCTCGAACACCGCCCCGGCGACCTCGGCGCTGCGCCCGACCAGCACCGCGACGCGCGGCGGAGGCGGGCGGTACTCGGGACTCACCGGGGTCGTGCGCTCGTCCACGGCGATCCGCAGCATACACGATGGGTCAGGGATCGAGTTCGTCGGCCCCGACGTCGGGTCGCGCGTCGCGGGTCTGCCCGTCGAAGTCGTCCGGCACCGCGCTGGCGCCCGCGACCACGCTGGCGTCGATCGCCGCGCTCGCCCCCGCGGCGAGGTGCAGGTCGCCGGCACCGGGATCGACGAAGAGCTCCTGGCCCGCGTCCACGAGGTTGCCGGCGTCGACGATCGCGGCAGGATCGCGGGCCGTGATCCTGCCGGTGACGAGGTTGTTCACGATCGATCCGGTGCTGTCGCTGAAGCGGTACTCGAGCATCGAGAACAGCGGGTAGAGGCTGACCAGCGTGTTGTGCTGGACGTCGACCTCACACGCCGACCACACCGAGATCATCGAGTCGGGCTGGGTCGAGGCCGCGGCGAGATCCGGGCCGCCGGTCCAGAACATGTTGTTGCGGATCGATCCGCCGACGTGCTGCGCGCCCGCCGGGCACGCGCTGCCCGGCGGCGGCGCGCGGGTGCCGACGGCGTCGGTCTCGAAGCCGAGCATCAGTCCGCGATACGCGTCGCGGAACCGGTTGCGCTCGATGATGGTGTCGTGCGCCCCGTAGCCGAGGTGGATCGCGATGAACGTGCCGCTCGCCGGGCACCAGAAGTCGTGCACGAGGTTGTCGCGGATCCGCCAGTTGGACGCGGCGAAGCCCTTGATCCCGCCGGCGCTCGTGCAGTCGGGGACGGCCGCGCGGAACTCGTCGCTCAGCGAGAACGCGCTGCAGCTCACCTCGCCGTCGTCGACGAAGGCGCCCGCGGCGATGTCGCCCTCGGCGACGAGCTGGAAATTGATCGCGTCCTGGAAGCTCACGCGGTGCACCCGCGGGCGCCGCACGCCGGGTCCGCCGACGGGATCGAAGACCAGCAGGTCGTCGCCGCCGTTGCGCAGCGACAACTCGGCGAGGGTGACGTCGTCGGCGCGCACGGTCACGAGGTCGCTCGCCGTGCCGCCACCGTCGAGGATCACCGCGGAGGGATCGCCCGACGCGGAGCGCAGCACGATCCCCGGCGCCGAGACGACGATCGTCGGTTGACCCGCGCGATCGTAGCGCCCATCGGCGAGGCGGAAGGTCGTGTTCGGGGCGGCGGCCGCGATCTGCTCGTCGAGCTCCGCCGCTTCGCTCGGGTCGAGCTCGACCACCATGACGCCCGCGGCGGGGGCGGGCAGGGGCGGGCAGGCGTTCGGCGTCGGCTCGCCACCGGTGGTGGTGCCGTCGTCCGACGACGACGCGGCGGTGTCGCTGCCGTCGGCGCGCCCATCCCACGCGGGGTTCTCGACCGGGCATGCCGTGCACGACGCGAGCACGACGGCGAGCCTGCGCGCGAACATCGACGCCGAGCGTAGCACGCCGACCCTGCGGCCCGGCGGCGGCTCTGCCATACTCGCGCGGTGATCCTGGTGCCCTTCGCGCTCGCCGTGTCGATCGCACTGGCCGCTCCGATCACACCGGCCGCACCGATCGCACCGGGGGCACCGGCGGGGCCCGAGCAGCGCCTCGGGGTCGCGGCGATCGAGATCGACGGCGCGCTCGTCGATGCGCGCCGCGACGAGGCCGAGCAGCGCCTGACCGCGGCGCTCGCCCGCGGCGCGATCGACGTGGTCGATCTCGCCGCGACGACACGCGTCTGCACCGACGCGGCCTGTCGCGTGCGCGCCGGCGAGCAGGCGGACGCGACCTGGGTGGTGGCGCCGCGCCTGACGATCGCGCCCGGTGACCGCGACTACGCGCTGTCCGTCGCCATCCTCGACGCCCGCGACGGATCCACCGCCGCGACGCTCTCGGAGGTCTGCGAGCTGTGCGGCTTCGAGGACGCGCTGCGCATGATCGAGGCCCAGGCCGCGGGCGCGCTCGACACCATCGCGCGGCTCGGCCGGGCGCAGGGCGCCGGCCTGACGCTCGGGGGCCGCCCGCCGGGGATCCGCCTGCGCATCGATGGCGTGGACGTCGGCGTGACCCCGCTGCGCGTGCGACTGACGGCCGGACGACACCGCGTGGTCGCCAGCAAGCCGGGCTTCGTCGCGCAGACCCTCGAGCTCGAGGCGATCGACGGCGTCGACACCTCGATCGACGTCGCGCTGCAGCCCGTGCCCCCGCGGCGCGATTCGGTGGCGTCTCGCCGCATCGCCGCGGGCGCGGTGACCCTCGGCCTCGGGTTGGCGGTCGTCGTCGCGGGTGCCGTGCTGTTGGCCATCGACGGCGATCCGATCCGACGCGACTGTCAGGCCGATCCGGACGGCGACTGCCGCTTCGTCCACGGCACCGCCACCCTCGGCATCGTCGGCGTCAGCCTCGGGGGCGCAGCCTCCGTCGCGGGCGCCGTGGTGCTCGGCGCGGGCCTGCATCGTCGTCGCCGCCACGCCGCGCGCACGGTCGCGGCGCTCGGGCCGGGCGGCGTCCACCTGCGGTTCTGACCGCGTCAGGGCACGAACTCGTCGGCGCCGACGTCGGGGCTGCCGTCGCGCGGCTCGCCATCGACGTCGTCGACCACCTCGGCCCCCGCGACGTCGATCGCCGCGTCGATCGCGGTCGAGCCCTCGACGAGGTGCACGTCGCCGGCCGCCGCGTCGACGAAGTGCTCGGTGCCGACTTCGACGAGGTTGCCCTCCAGCACGGCGTTGCCCCCGTCGCGCATCGTGATCGCGTGCGTGACGAGGTTGTCGGCGATGCTCGCCTGCGTGTTGGCGAAGCGGTACTCCATGCCGACGAACGGGGGCTGCAGCGCGACGACGGTGTTGTGGGTGACCACGGCGCCGCAGGCCTGCTCGAGCGCGACGCCCGAGTCCATGCCGAACTGCGAGGCGAACATCGCCGGGTCGCGGCCGATGATCGCGTTGTTGCGGATGATGCCGCCGTAGTGGCCGACGAAGCCGTCGACACCGGGGCACGGATCGTCGCCGTAGTCGCGGGCCGTGCCGTTGCCGGACTCGCCGAGGCCGAAGCCGACGCCGCGGGCGCAATCGACGATGGTGTTGCGCTCGACCACGGTATCGCGGCCCGAGTTCCACACGTGGACGCCGTGCTCGGACAGCCCGGACTCGCACCAGAACCCGGTGATGGTGTTGTCGCGGATCGTCCAGCCCTGCGCGAGGTGGGCGTCGACGCCCCCCGTGTAGCAATCGGTGACGTGCGGGCGACCCTCGGCGGTGAGCTCGATGTGCGAGCACGCGATCGTGCCGAAATCGGCGTAGCTGCCGTCCTGGGCGTTGATCTTGATCGCCTGCTGGCCCGGGTCGACGACGCGCACCCGGTAGATCAGCGTGTTCTCGGTGTTCGAGTCGGCACCACCGGTCACGTGGATCGGGTGGTAGTACGCGCGCTGGATCGTGAGCTCGGCGATGGTCACGTCGT
Organism: Deltaproteobacteria bacterium Ga0077550; assembly: GCA_001464385.1. Lineage (GTDB taxonomy): Bacteria > Myxococcota_A > Polyangia > Nannocystales > Nannocystaceae > Xiheibacterium > Xiheibacterium aquaticum. The sequence continues at coordinate 15,135 of LNFB01000333.1, forward strand.
CGGCGGCGATCGAGAACACCTCGCCGAGCGTGTAGCCGCCGTCGATGATCACGGTGCTCGGGTCGCCGCTCGCCGAGCGGATCGTGACCCCGTCGTTGACCAGCGCGATGTAGCTCGCGCCGCTGACGTCGTAGTTGCCGTCCGCGAGCACGAGGGTGCTGCCGGCGGGCGCGCCCGCGATCACAGCGGCGAGATCGTCGGTCGGCGAGACGTCGATCACCGCGCCCTCGGGCGGCGGTAGGGGATCGCAGCGCGCACCGCCCGGGGGATCTCCGGTGGGGTCGCCGGTGGGATCGGCGGTCGAGCTCGCGTCGCCATCGCTCGGGTCGGTGCCGCCGGTGTCGGCGGAGGTCCCGTCGGGGCCGCTCGACGCCGAGGAATCCGACGCCTCGCCGCTCGCGTTCCCGCCGGAGATCGCCGTCGCGGTGCCGACTGCGGTCTCGTCGCCCTGTCCGCCGTCGTTCCCACAGGCCGAGAGCACACCACCGACGAGCACGATCCGGATGCTGCGCATGCCGGAGCAGCGTAGGCGCGCCGGGTCGGGCGTGGCCATCGGGAGAACTCCCGATTTCACGGCCCGACGAGGCGATCGAGCCGCGCGATCCGGGTGGCCGCGGAGGCGGATCCGAGCCCGCGCGCCTGCTCGTACGCCGCGCGGGCGTCGTCGTAGCGCAGCAGCTTCACCCGCGCGTCGCCGAGGAGGATCCACAGCGCGCCGGACTTGGGCGAGCGCCCCGTCGCGAGGCCGGCGAAGCGCTCGGCCTCGCGGTACTCGCTGCGCTCGAAGTGGAGCTCCGCGAGGCCGGCGAGCGCCTCGGCGTTGCGACGATCGTGGCCGAGCGCGCGGTGGAACGCCTTGGCCGCCGCGTCGAGGCGACCGGCCTTCAACGCCGCGGTGCCGGCCCGCGCGAGGGGCTCGGCCGCGTCGTCGGCCGGCGGTGGATCGTCCGTGCTCGCGGGCGTCCGCGCGGGCTCGGGGGCCGGTGGCACCGCGCGCGCGGGCTCGGGGATCGACGCGTCGTCCGGCGGCCTCGCGGGCGTGGGCGTCGCGTCGGTCGGCGTCGCGTCGGGGGCCGGCCGCTCGACCAGGCCATCGAGGCGCGCACGGGTCGTGCTCGCCGCGGTGCGTCGATCCCCGAAGTAACGCTCGAGCCGCGCCGCCTGCCGCGAGGGATCGGCGTCGGCGAGCACCGCGAGTGGCTCGGCCGCGACGAGCTCGGCCTCGGAGAAGCCGCCGTGTTCGGCCTTGGTCACGAGATCGGCGAGCTGGCCCGGGGTCAGGGTCACGCGCCGTCGCGCCTGTTCGCGCGAGGGATCGAACACCAGCGCCGCGGCGTAGAAGTCGACGGCGAACGGCGGGCCGCCGGGCCGCTCGAAGTAGCGATCGCCCAGGGCGACCAGCGCGTCGGCCATCTCGACGCGCAGCTCGGCCGCGGTCTGGTCGGCACGATCCGCGGGCGCGCCGTCGGTGGCCTCGAGCTCGAGTACCTTGCCGATCGCGGTGGGCGCGTCGGGTCGATCGGGCGGCGGATACACGTAGTGTCCGTGCGCGGCGGCCATGCGGGCCTCGTCGGCGAGCCGCCGCGCGACGTCGAGCTCCGCGTCGCTCGGCGCCGGTCGCCACCACAGGGTCGCCGCGATCGCCACCGCGCTCGCGAACGGGACCGCGATCACGCCGGCGACGAGCGCTCGCCGGGCCCGGCGGCGATCGAGCCGCAGCGCCTCGAGCAGCGCGTCCATCGTGGGGAAGCGGAGGTTCGGATCGGCCGCCAGCCCGCGGGCCAGGGCACGATCGAGCCACGCCGGGACGCCGTGGCGCTCGCGCGGCGTCACGATCGCGCCGGCCTGCGCCGCGGCGCGATAGGTCTGCACGGTGTCGGCGGCGAAGGGGAGCTCGCGGTGCAGGCAGCGGAACAGCGCGACGCAGAACGCGAACTGATCGGTGCGCGGCGAGGCGTCGGCGCCGGTGCCGAGCTCGGGCGCCATGTACGGCGGCGTACCGAGCATGATCTCCGCGTCGGTCAGATCGCTCGACAAGAGCGTGGGGCGCTCGCCGTCGAGCAGCGCGACGTCCTCGACTCCGCCCGCGGACGAGGCGCTGGCGCGCGCGAGCCCGAAGTCCAGGACGGTGACGCGCCCGTCGTCGCCGAGCATGACGTTGCCGGGCTTGAAGTCGCGGTGGATGAGCCCGGCCCGGTGCGCCGCGGCGAGGCCCTGGCCGGCCTCGACGAAGACGTCGCGGATCCGCCGCCAATCGGGTCGCTCGTCGCGGATCCACGCGTCGACGGTGCGGCCCTCGAGCAGCTCCATCGCGAGGAACATGCCGTCGTCGTGCTCACCGACATCGTGCACGACGACGACGTTGGGGTGACGGATCTGCGCGATCGCCTGGGCCTCGCGCAGCACCCGGGCGCGGCGATCGCCCAGGCGCCCGTCGGCCGGCTCGGCGGCGTCGGAGCGCAGGAGCTTGATCGCCACCTTGCGCTCGAGCTCGGTGTCGAACGCGGAGTAGACGTCGCCGAGGCCACCGGCGCCGATGTGGTGGAGCACGAGGTAGCGGCCGACGAGCGTCCCCGTGCGCAGCGCGCCCGTCGTCGTCGCCGTCGTCGTCGCCGTGGGCTGGGCCAGCGCGACGGGGCGCGTGGGCGCGTCGTCGCCGTCCGCGGGGCTCGGCACGCGCCGCGCCATCGCGTGCGTCGCGTCGGGGTCGGGGCCCGCGGATCCCACGCGGCCATGGTCGCACAGGTACGGGGTGCTCCGGCGACGATGCGGGAAAGGCCTGGCGGGGTTCGTCGCTCGATGTCGCAATGGTGTCATCCATGCCGCGCTCGCATCCGAGTCATTCTCCGACCCTGGCCCTCTTCCTGTCGCTCGGTGCGTGCGCGAGCGAGGGCGGCGGGGACGAGCAGGCCAGCTCCAGCGGTGCGTCGCTGTCCGGGCCCGACGCGTCGTCGGCCACGGCGATGTCGAGCACCCTCGACACGAGCGCGTCGGACAGCGCGACGTCGGACCCGAGCGCGAGCGGCCCGAGCGACGACACCGGCACGCCGACGGGCGCGTGCGGCAACGCCGACGGCCAGCTCCTGCTGCCCTCGATGCCGTGGAACACCGATGTGAGCGCGGCGCCGGTGGCCGCCGACTCGCAGGCGGTGATCGACTACCTGCAGGCGAACGTCGCGAGTGACGCGAGGTTCCAGATCGACTTCTCGATCCCGATCCTCGAGGCCACCGCCGACACGCCGCGGCAGTCGTTCGAGCCCACCGAGGACTTCTTCGATCCCGACTGCGATCCGGCGCCGATCCCCGTGCCCGAGGGCGGCCACATCGAAGGCGAGGCCGGCTACACCTGCGAGGGCGACGGGGACTGCCACCTCATCGTCGTCGATCGCGAGTCGTGCCGGCTCTACGAGCAGTGGCGGGCCGGCTTCGGCACCGGCGGCGGTTGTCTCGCGATCTGGGAGCTCGATCGCGCCTACGACGAGACGCTGCGTGGCGACTACTGCAGCAGCGCGGATGCGGCGGGCCTGCCGATCGCGGCGCTGCTGTTCACCGCCGACGAGGTCGCATCCGGCGAGATCCGCCACGCGCTGCGCTTCATCCTCCCCAACGACAACATCCGCGCCGACGAGTACGTGCGACCCGGCACGCACTCGACGTTCCCCACCGCAGGCCCCGGGGACGCGCCGCCGTACGCGGTGCGCCTGCGCCTGCGCCCCGACGCCGACCTCTCCGGGCTCAACCCCGCCGCGCAGGTGGTCGCGCGGGCGCTCGCGACCTACGGCATGATCCTCGCCGACGGCGGCAACATCACCTTCACCGCCGCGGCCGACGACGTCACCACCGCCACGTGGGAGGGTGTCGGCCTGGGGCCCCACGACCTCAAGGGCTTGCAGTGGTCGGACTTCGAGGTGATCGACGCTGGCCCGACGATCGCGTGGAGCGAGGGCGAGTGCACGCGCACACCGATCACCGATTGATCCGCCCGCGCCCGAACGAATCGGGATTCTCGAATCGGGTTTTCCGAGGGTCGAGTTCGATCGACGGTCCGAACTGCGTGTCCGAGTGGCCCACGCCGCACCGGTTGCGCGGGCTCGATCGTGCGCGGGCCCGACAAACCCGCGCGACGGGGCTATGGTGAGGCGGGGTTCCGATGATCGGCTGGACCATGCTCGCGATCGTGCTCGCCACCTCGGCGCCGTCGACTGGGGCGGCGCCGTCGACGGGCGGACCACCGTCGCCGCGCGCGGCCGCCCGCGCCGCCGTCGCGACGCAGCTGCCCTCGCGTCCGCCGTCGCGCATCGATCCGCGACGCTTGCCGCCGACCTACTCGCTCACGCGTGACCCCGGCTTCACGCCGTGGTCGGCGTTCCTCTCGCTCGGTGACGATCGACTCGGCGCGTGGACGCTCGAGGGCACGAGCCTCAGTAGCGGCCTACGCTGCAACGATCCGCGCGAGGCCGGCTGCCAGCCGCTGGCGTTCGCCTTCGCCGGGCCGGTGTGGCAGCCCCACGGCACGCGCGTCGGCTTCTTCGCCGGGCCGAGCATCACGTCGCTGCCCTTCGGCAGCGGCATGGCGCTGCTGCCGGGCTTCAGCGCCGGGCTCCGCGTCACGCCGGTGAGCCTCGCGGCGGTGGTGAAGCGCCTGCGCAGGTGAGCGCGCTGCGTCACGGGCACGCCGGGTCTTCACCGATGCACGCGTCGAGATCGACCGGCCCGAACGGTCCCTCGCCGCACGGCGTGGCGCCGGAGGTCCCGAGGCCGGGCACGCGCGCGGGCCACAGGCACGGCACGAGTCCGTGGAGATCGGGCGCCGCGAGGCACGCGTCGAACCACGCCGCGTCGCGCGGCGCGAGCAGCCACTGATCGACGCTGCCCGCCTTGTCCTCGAACCACGCGATCTCGGTGACCACGCCCGCGTCGAGCACCACGTAGCGGCCGAGGACCTCCTCGTAGCCGCCGGGTTGGAGGTTGATCGTGTGCTCGGCCGGCTCGCCGTCGCGCATCGACGTCAACACGCAGCGCGCGGCGGCCTCGGTCGCCGCGAGATCGGCGAGGGTCTCCTCGCCGAACGTGTACGTGCCGGCCTCGCAGTCGGACTCGCCGCCGAAGTACAGATCGACCGCCCCACAGGGGGTCGGCAGCGCGGCGCACACGAACGGCTCGATGCCGCTGCCTCCGCCGTCCGAGTCGATGAACCCCGAGTGATCCCAGCAGCCGTCGGCCGCGGTCTCCTCACCCGTCGTGCCGGTGTCGTCGGTGCCGCTCGAGCTGTCGGCCAGCGTCGGATCGACAGGGCCCGAGGAGTCGCTGCTCGTGGTGCCCGGTCCCGTGGTGCCCGGACCGGTCGCCGTGCCGTCGGTCGTGTCGCTCGAAGAGCCCGTGCCGGCGTCGTCCGCCGTGCCGTCGCCGTCGCCGCCCGACGGGCCGCAGGCCGCGAGCAGGGTCGCGAGCGCCCACCGTGGGGGACGCACCGCGCGGTGGCGCCCGACACGGCGCACATCGATGGGGGACAGGGAAGCCGAGCCGTCGTCGCAGGGGAGGGACATGTCGGGCACACGAGTGTGCGACCTCGGGGATTCCGATCGCCGACGATCGCGAATTTCCGCGATCGACCCGATCGGCCCGGGTACGCTCCCCGGGTGTCGACCTTCCACGACTTCGTCCTGACCTCCATCACCGGGGAGCCGATCGCGCTGTCGACCTATGGCGTGCTCGGGGTTGGCACCGCGTGCCTCGTGGTCAACGTCGCGAGTGCCTGAGGGCTCACGCCCCAGTACGCAGGTCTGCGTGCACTCCACGACAACCACCCCGAGCTCACCGTGCTCGGCTTCCCGTGCAATCAGTTCGGCAAGCAGGAGCCGGGCACCAACGCCGAGATCCTCGCCTTCGCGACCTCGAAGTACGGCGTCACGTTCCCGATGTTCGCGAAGCTCGAGGTCAACGGCGAGCGCGCGGCGCCGCTGTTTCGGTTCCTCCGCGACGCCCAGCCCAACCCCGACGGCACCACCCCGATCCCGTGGAACTTCACCAAGTTCCTCGTCGATCGCGACGGCAACGTGGTGAAGCGATTCCAGCCCGAGGTGACGCCAGCGCAGATCGAGGCCGCGCTCGGCACGCTGCTGTGAGGGAGGCGTCGTCCGCGGCTGCGGCGTCCCGCGTCATCGCCGGGATACGCACGTCTCACGCGGCCGACGCTACCGACACGGCACGTCGTCGAGGTTGCCGCACACCGTCACCGCGTCGCCGCCATCGATCCCCGCCAACAGCTCGTGGACGGCTGCGGCCGGGAGGAGCGGATTGCCCGAGACGACGCCGCCCTCCACGATGCGCTCGAGTCCCGCGAGCGCGGAGACATCGGTGAGCGCCGCGTTGTCGGCGAGCTCGAGCACACCGACCTCGCGCAGGCTCTCGAGCCCTACGAGCGACGCGAGCGTCTCGTCGCTCGCGATGTGCAGCGGGCCCGCGACGTACACCAACGAGGCGAGTGGCGCGAGCTCGATCAGCGAGGCGTCGTCCGCATCGAGCGACCCGAGGCACGTGTCGCCCGCCCACTCGTCCAGGTCCGCCTGGCTCTCGATCGTGGCGTAGCGCAGCAAGTGGCAGTCGGGCGCCGGCACGCATTGGGTGGTGTTGTGCCACCCGAACAGGCACGACGAGCCCTCGCCGCAGTGCGCGTCCTCCGTGCACACGGCGGCGTCGCAGTAGCAGCACTCCGGATCCGTGTCGCACCCGCAGTAGCAGATCGAGAACTCGCCGCAGACCGCTTGCTCGGGATCGCAGTAGGGCTCGCCGCCGCCTTCGGAGGACGATGCACCGCTCGTGCTGCTCGCCTCGCCGACGCTCGTGCCGACCGACGGATCACTGCCCGAGGTCGCGGTGCTCGTGGTCGCAGTCGTCGGGGGCGACGTGGACGCCTCGCCCGATCCGTCGAGTGACAGCCCGCTCGAGCCGCCCTCGCCGCCCGCGTCGGTCGAATTGCCCACGACGGGTCCGCACGCGACCGCGCTCGCACACGCCACCGCACCCCAACGCAACGGAAACCCTGCCATGCGAGGATGATAGCGCGAGGCGTGCAGAACGGCTCAGCGAAACGGCGGACCATGCACCCAGCCGGTCAACGCGTAGCGTACGCCGCTGACGACCGGTGACACCTCGTGCGGCAGATACGAGGGAAACGCGATCGCACAGCCGCGCGCGCGCGGCCCACGAACGTGCGCGGGTGGATCGAAGAAGCGGAGATCCCCGCCCTCGTACTCGTCGCTCGAGGAGAGCTGCACGGTGAGCCCGAGCTTGCGGCGCTGCCCGTTTGCACTGCCGAGATCGGCATGCCACGCGTGGAAGTCGCCGACCTCGTAGCGCTGTACCTTGAGCGGCGAAGCGAGCTCGCTCAGCTCGAAGCCATAGGTCGCGTGCACGCGCAAGAACTCCGCGATGCGCTCGAACGCCCACGCATGCGCGGGCCCGAGCTCGAGCAGCTTCCACGAAGCACGCTTTGCGCCGTTGGTGGTCGCCGCGCCGGTCTCGTCGGTGACGTGCGCCGACGTCCACGGCAGCGGCGTAGCGATGAGCCGCGCGCACTCCTCGACGGTGAATAGCCCCGCCTGCCACACCACTGCGTAGAGGCTCTGCACCACACCCGCGAGCCTACCACTGGGCCCGGTCACATCGTATCGCCGGCCGGGTCAGCGGCGGCACCAGCCCGACCATCGCTACTCGACCGTGATCACCACCTTCACCTTCCCTCGCGGCGCGCCCGCGCCCATCAGCGTCAACTCTTCGCCGACGTTGCCCGTCGTGGTGCCGGTGATCTTGCCGGTGGTGGGATCCACGGACAGCAGCGCGGACCAGTCGTAGGGGCCGGAGTGGATGTCGAGCACGTCCCAGCTGTCGGGGCACGGGGCGTACTGCGCGGGGCCGGGTGGATCGCCGCAGGGCACCGAGCCGCCGAGTCCGCCACCGATGGCGCCGTAGTCGGGTCCCTCGTCGAAATCCCTGACCGTGATCGCGACGATCCCCTTGCCACCACGCGTGCGGTTCAGCGACTTCGCGATCGCCGTCTCGAGCGGACCGCTCGGCGTCGCGCCCTCGGCGTAGTGACGCAGCGCCGAAGCGACGAGCGCAGTGAGCTCGGGGCTGCGCTGCACCGGTGTCCGGCGCAGGCGCTCGGGGCCGTCGAGCTGCGAGAGATCGACGGTCGCACCCACCGCGGGTCGCGACGTCGGGCGGGTCGCGGACGGCCCCCGCGGGTTCGCCGGGCCGAAGGACGCCGCGAGGAGGAGCGCAGCGACGAGGGAGGCGGACGAGAGCATCATGTCGAAGGGAGACTGACGCGCCGCGCGATGTGACGCGTCGACGGCGCTGGATTCGTCTTCGTGGTCGGAATCTTGGGGGTTCTGGCGCAGGTGGGCGAGACTGGCCCCCGATCCCGACTACCCGGCGCGGTACGGGGCGCCGCGCCTCGATCGCAGGTGCGCGGCGACCAGCGCGACCGCCAGCTCGAGGTGATCGTCCGGCGACAGCACGCGCCCGAGCAGCTGGGCCTGCTGCGCCCGCTTGCGCAGGCGCTCGTCGATGGCAGCGCCCGTGCACCGCTGGCGGAGCTGCGCCAGCAGGTACTGGAAGTTCGCGGTGCGAGAGGGCTGGATCGCCGCGCCCAGGCCCTGGAACACCAGCGACGCCTCGCCGAGTCGATACGCCTCGGCGCCGCCGGCGAACACGAACGCGATCTCCTCGCTGTCGACGTGGGTCTGGCGCTGCGTCGTGTCGCGGGTGCGGGTGTTGATGAGGCCGCCCGTGAGCAGCGAGCGGCCGGGCGAGAACTTCCGCTCGCGCACGACCTCGGTGTGCTCGGTGCTGATGATCGCGCACGCCAGGACGATCGCGTCGACGCTCGCGTAGGGGACCTCGGCGGTGCGGCCGTCTCGCGTGTCGAGGGACAGCCCGGTCGGACCGAACTCGAAGCGACGCACCGCGAAGTCGCCGATCGCGGCGCTGGTCGCCGCGACGTCGCGCGTGACCGCCTCGACGCCGACCGACCGCAGGGCCGCCGCGGTGCTCTCGGCGGCCGCCGGGTCGGCGAGCACCGCGAGGATCGCCGGGCCACCGCCCTCGACCTGCAGGCTGGCGCGCACGTCGTAGGCGGTGACGCCGAGGGCGACGGCGACCTTGGGGATGAGGGCCGCCGAGTCGCGGATTCGATCGATCACGACCGCGTGCATCGGACGATCGTGGGCGAGGCCGGGCCCCCGGTCAAATGATCGAGGGCTCGGCGATCGGGCACCGGTTCACAGCGGCCGCGGCATCCACTCCGACAGCGGCCCCACGTGGGCGCACGAGTGCCGGGTCTCCTTCTCGGTCTCGTTCGGTACGCCGAACGAGCAGCGCAGCAGCCCGTCGTCGGCGTCCTCGGGCTCGAACGTGCGGGCCGGGCCGACCGTCCGCATCAGCACGGCGGCGACGCACCGACCACGGCGCGTGTCTGCGTCGTCGCCCAGCGGACGCGCGCTCGCGATGGCGCCGGTCTTCGGGTCGAAGCCGACCTCGACGTCGATCGGTCCGGGGCCACACGTCTCGATCGCGGCGAGGGCCGCAGGCTTGTCCTTGTCGACGAAGTACAGGACGCGCGCCGGCTGCTGCTCGACGCTGTCGAAGTCCGACGTCCCGTTGTCGATCGTCAGCTCGCCGCGCAGGCGGTACTCGAGCGAGACCTCGGCGCCGAAGCCGAGCATCGCGGGGTCGACCTTCTTCACGTCGAGCCCGCGGGCCAGCACGCTCTGGCGGATGCAGTCGAGCGATGCGTCCGAGAGGCCCTTCACGCGCGCGAAGTCCATGCGCTCGAACTCCGTCGAGCCATCGGGATCGAAGCGGATCGTCAGCACGAAGCGCCCCTTGCCGACGCCCTTGCCGGGGCGGCACGAGCCGAGGCTGTCCCACAGGCCGACCAGCGCCATCGACACCGCCATCTGCGGATGCACGCCCATCGCCGTCGTGCTCGCGGGCGCCGCCTGCCAGGGGATCGCCTCGGCGTCGGGGGGCTCGGGGACCGGCGCGTCCGCGGGGGCCTCGTCTGGCTCGACGTCGCGCGCGACCCGGTGACGCACGCGCAGTGGGGACCCCGGCGGCTCGGGGGCCGTCTCTTGCTCGCCCGTGGGCGAGGGCGTCGCGGTGCTCGAGCCGAACGCGGCCTCGCAGCCGTTGGGCATCGCGACCGCGAGCCACCCGATCGTCGCCGCGCACACGCCACCCACGGTGAGCGACTTGCTGCCGATCATGCCGGTTCGCGTGACCACGGAGCGCGGCTCGATGCCCAGCGGCACGAGCACGGACATCCACGCCTCACGGCCGCCGCGGGTGTGATCGAGGCGCTCGCGCAGCCGCGTCAACGCCCGGTGCAGCTGCGTGCGCACCGTCGAGGCCGGTCGCTGCAGCTGCGTCGCGCACTCGACCGTCGACAGGCCCTCCCAGAACCGCATCGTGATGAGCTGGCGATCGTCGACCGGCAACGCGTCCAGCTCGGCCGCGAGCGCGCGGGCCAGGGCGAGCTGCTCGGGTGAGCCCGCGATGTCGCCCGGCGTGACGTCCTGCTCGCGGGCGTGTCGGCGCTGCGTCGCGCGGATCTCCGAGACCCGCCGGTTGCGCAGCACCTGGGCCAGCCACGGCCACAGGGGTCGATCGGTGGCGGGCGGGTGGCACAGCGCCGCCTCGACCGTGTCCTGGACGAGGTCGTCGGCCGTCGCGCCGTCGGCCGTCAGTGCCCGCGCGAGCCGCCGCAGCGCCGGAAGTTGCCGTGTGGTGTCCATGACCCTCCCACGTCACCGCGCGCCGAAGTGTCCCAGGAAATCGTCCGGGCCCGTGGATCGCGGCGCTACGCTGGGTCAACGCCGGGAGAACCGACCGTCGCCCCCGGCATGCCGCGGCCGAGCCAGAGCGACACGCGCACCAGGAGGATCAGCGCCGGGACCTCGACCAGCGGGCCGATCACCGTCGCGAACGCGACCTTCGAGCCCAGGCCGAACACGGCGATCGCCACCGCGATCGCCAGCTCGAAGTTGTTGCCCGCGGCCGTGAACGCCAGCGTCGCGGTGCGGGGGTAGTCGGCGCCCAGGCGCTTGGCGACCAGGAAGCTGACCAGGAACATCACGGCGAAGTAGATCAGCAGCGGCACCGCGATGCGGGCGACGTCGAGGGGCAGGCGCACGATGGCCGCGCCCTGCAGGCTGAACATCACGACGATCGTCGCGAGCAGCGCGACGAGGGTGATGGGCGCGATGCTCGGCAGGAACCGCTGCGTGTACCACTCGTCGCCGCGGCTGCGTCGCAACACCAGGCGGGTCAAGAAGCCCGCGGCGAACGGCAGCCCGAGGTAGAGCATGACGCTCGCGAAGATCTCGCCGATGCCGATGGCGACGGTCGTGCTCGGCAGGCCCAGCAGCGGCGGCAGTACGCCCGCGAAGAACCACGCGTAGACGCTGTAGAGCAGGACCTGGAACACGCTGTTGAACGCGACCAGGCCGGCGGCGTAGTCGCTCGAGCCGCGGGCCAGGTCGTTCCAGACCAGCACCATGGCGATGCACCGCGCGAGCCCGACGAGGATGAGCCCGACCATGAACTCGGGCTGGTCGCGCAGGAAGACCACCGCGAGGCCGAACATCAACAGGGGCCCGACGATCCAGTTGAGCAGCAGAGAGAGGCCGAGGATCCGCTTGTCGCGGAACACCTCGCCGAGCCGCTCGTAGCGGACCTTCGCCAGGGGCGGGAACATCATCAGGACGAGGCCGACAGCGATCGGCACGTTGGTGGTGCCCACGTCGAAGCGATGCAGGAACGCAGGCGTCGACGGCACGAGGTGGCCGAGGGCGACGCCTGTCGCCATCGCCAGGACGATCCACAGGGTGAGGTAGCGATCGAGGAACGACAGCCGCCGGGGCGACGTCATGACGCGGCGACCTTCGAGAAGAGGTAGAGCATCTCGGTGGCGATCTGCCGCGAGCGCGCGTCGTAGCGCGCCGCCTCCTCGGGGGTGCCGTCGGCGACCTTGGGGTCCTCGTAGGGCAGCGAGACCCGCAGCGCGGCGCCCTTCACGAATGGGCAGTCCTGGTCGGCCTCGTCGCACGTCATCACCGCGACGAAGTCGGCGGTGGGGTTGGTGGCGTCGTCGTAGCGCTTGGAGAACGCCTCGATCGGGGCGTGGTCCGCCCCGAAGCGGATGCGGTAGTGCGGGTTGTCGCCCGGGCTCGCGGGCGGCTCGACGACGAAGCCCGCGCGCTCGAGCGCGGCGATCGTGCGGGGGTTGAGCGCGCTCGGCTCGGTGCCGCCGGAGTAGGTCGCGACGCCGTCGACGCCGAAGTGCGCGGCGGCGACGGCGGCCCACAGCTGACCGAGGTGGCTGCGTCGCGAGTTGCCGGTGCAGATGAACGTCAGGCTGCTCGGCGTGCCGGCGGCGCGTCGCGACTTCACGAAGTCGGCGATGCGATCGAGCGCGGCGCGGCGTTCGGCGGGCAGCGCTGCGACCTCGGGGAGCAGCGCGTCGACGGACTGGGCGACCGTGGGGAACATCGAAGCCTCCGGCGCGCGGGTGGGCGCCTCGGTGGGGACGGGTGTGGGCGTCGGCGTCGACGCGCTGGCGCATGCGGCAGCGGCGAGGAGCACGAGGCAAGGGACGCGGTGGTGGATCGCGGTGCGCGTGGTCATGGCGAGGTGGCGCTCAACAGCAACGACCGCTGCCCGGGGCGCCGCCCTTGCAGCAGTCCTCCCAGAGGTAGTCGGTCAGGGCGCGCAGCGCCGTGTAGTCGGCGCGGTAGTGCATGAAGCGACCGTCGGGCCGCTGCTGCAGCAGCCCGGCCGCGGTGAGTCGCTCGAGGTGGTGGCTCAACGTCGACCACGGGATCCCGAGCTGCGTCTGCAGCTCGCCGACGATCGTGCCCTCGGGATCGCCCTGGACCACGCGCCGCAGGATCGACAGGCGGATCGGGCTACCGAGCGCGGCGAGCTGCGCCGCGTGGCGATCGAGCGGCGCGGTCATGCGTCATTTCGATGATAGTCGAAATGACGCGGTCGGTCAAGGGCCAGGGGCCTCCGGCGGGTGTCGTGGCGAACCGCTCGTCGCGACGTCTTCAGTCGCGTCGCGGCGCCTGACCGCTCTTCCAGAGATCGATGCTCAGGGCCCCGTGACCCTGGTTCATCTTCCGCCACGCCCACGGGTCGAACTCCGCCTTCGCGGACCACGAGAACGCGTACGGATCGATGTCCGTCTGGATCGTGTAGCCCGACGGCGTCGGTGACTCGAGGTTCACGCGGTAGTGCGCCGCGGTGTTCGATCCCCGGACCACGCTGAGGTGCAGGTGCGGCCCCGTCGAGCACCCGGTGTCGCCGGCGGTCCCGAGCTTCGTGCCGGCCTCGACGATGTCGCCCGCCTCGGCGCTCATCGTGTCGAAGTGCGCGTAGTAGGCGACGAAGATCTCCTTGTAGCGACCGGTGCCGACGACGTGCATCACGAACATCTCCTTCTGGATCAGCTCGTCCTCGTTCGGACAGAACGAGGTGACGTCGCGCGTCTGCGCGATGAGCACGCGACCCTTCGCCATCGCGACGAGCTTCGTGCCCGTCGGCATCATCCAGTCGAAGCCGTTGTGACCGTCGTAGGCGACGTTGTTGCCGTGGCGGTTGACGTGATCGAGCTCGATGCCGTTGTTGCTGAGGACCTTGAAGCCGTGGGCGAAGTCGAAGCCGTTGGTCATCCCGAGGTTCGGCTTCGTGGGAAACGGGTGCGAGAAGATCGGCAGCTCCAGCGGCGCCACCGTGAAGACGCAGCCCTTCTGCCCGAGCGCATCGTCGAAGGCGGCCTTCAGCGCCTTGTCGCCGTAGTCCTTCTGCAGGCCGATGCCACCACCCGCGCACTGGTACACGACGTTGTTTCCGCCGGTGCCGTCCCACAGGCCGGCGCGCGCGACCGTGCCACCGGGCGTCGACGCGAGCATGTCCGCGCACGGATCCTGGTTCGCGTCCGTGAAGGAGAACGCCCACGCGCCCGAGGGGTAGACGATGCTGCAGTACTTGCCGATGCCGGCGGGGATCGGGATCGCGGGCGTCGCGAGGACCGCCGCGGTCTCGGCCAGCATGGCCGGGAGCCCCTTGGCCTTCGTGGGTTTCGCCGTCGGGGCGGCGGAGACGGGTGCGGCGAGCATCGCGGCGAGCAGGACGTTCAGCATGTTCTGCAGAGCCGGCCGTGCACCGATGTGACGCGCTTCTACAGCGCCATCGAGAAAACCACCCCGTAGCCGCGCTGCCCGACCCGTGCCGGGGTCGCGCGGAGGCGCCGGGCCGCGACCCGCTGGTGCGCGATCAGCATCGCGGTGTCGAAGGCGAACAGGAACGCGCCCTGGAACGCGATCGCCTGGCCGTAGCCCCGCACCCTGTCCGATCCGCGGTGCTGCCCGATCGCGATCGTCGCCGCACCGGCCGCGACATAGACGACGTCGAGCACGCCGTTCACCAGGTAGGTGCGCATCGTCTTGCGGTGCTGCACCGCAGGCCGGTCCCGACCGCGGGACTTGTCCGCTGCGTTCGTGGCCAGCCCGACGACCCCGATCACGAGGTTCACGGAGTTCCAGATCGCGTTGCCCTCGTGGAAGTATCGCCGATCGCGATCGAGGAAGGACGCCCCCACGCCGGCGCCGATGTTCACCACGGCCCAGCCGGTGAGCACGCCCATGCCGGCGAGCTGCGTGCGGCGGTGGGCCCGGCGGAATCCGGCCACGTCGCCCTCGCGCTCGGCGGTCGCAGCGACGGGGGGCGCGAGCATGATCGCGAGCAGGGCCACGTGCGGCGGCAACACGGACGAGCGTACACGCTCGACAGCTCCTCATTCGCCGGGGGCCGCGACCGCGTGCCAGATATCGAACGTCCCCGCGTCGGCGTTGATGTACCAGAGGTGGCAACCGTCGGCCGACAGGTGCGGGTCGCGGAGCTCGCCCACTCGCCCGAGATCGCCGAGGTCGCGGGCGTCGACGAAACCTCCGTCGTCGGTGTCGCGAGACGCGGTCCACAACGTGGGACCGACCACGTAGTCATCCACGGTGAACACGATCACGCGCTCGTCGGCGGTCACGGTCGGGTCGGCCTCTCGCGTGGGCTCGAAGTCGAGTTCCGTCAGGTGCTGGGGGGCGCCGAAGGGGCTCGCAGCGTCGTCCCTGTGCGATACGTACAACGCCTGGTCGCCCGCTCCGAACTGCGGCGCGAAGTAGAGGCCGAGCGCATCCCCGGAGAGATGCGGATCGAACACCGGGGGTGGCAGCTCGAGCTCGAAGAGCTGTGCGGCCGAGCTGGCGTCGAACGACGTCGCCGGATTGTCGCGCTCGAGCTGCCACAGGTTGAAGGTGCCATCGTCGAACCCGGCCGCGATGACGGCCACCAAGCCGTCCGCCGACAGGGCGAGCTTGAGGACTTCGTCGGTCGGGGCGAAACCGGGGACCGGCGTCGGCTCGGCGAAGCCCTCGCCGTCGGCCTGCGCGACGTACATCCCGCGGGGGATCCCTGCCCCAGCGTCGTCTGCCCGCCAGAAGTAGATCATCTCCCCGCCCTCGACGACGAAGGGATCGCGCTCGTCGGCGGAGGCGGTCGAGAGGTTCGCCACGGGCTCGGCGTCCGAGACGAACACCGCGGTGGCTGCACTGTATCCGCACAGCTCGGGCCCTCCCGCGCCTTGCGTGGGGTCTCCAGAGCTACTCTCGCCGGCCGTCGAGGTGTCAGCCGAGGTGTCGCTGTCGCCGCGGCTGCTGCCTTCGCTGCCGCCGCTGCTGCCACCGCCGCCGCTGCTGCTACCACCGCCACCGGTGGTCGCATCTGGCTCCGTCGATGCCGCGGAGGTCGAATCCTCCGGGAACGCCTCTTCGCCGTTGTCGTCCTCGCGGACCCCGAACAACGGGTTGAGCCGCGTGCAGGCGGGGAGCACGGCCACCATGGCGACGACGACCACGGACCATCGGACGCCCATCTTGCGGACGAGGGGATGCGCGGCCTTGTGGGCTGGATGCGGCACGTCTCGAGCGACCCCGCGACCGACGGCCGGCCCGAGGCACCGGCCGCCGCACTCGACGTGCCGCGAGGGACGATCCGGTTCCCAGGCGATCGGACACGTTCAGCGCGCAGGCTCGCGTGGGGCGCCAGGCATCCGGAGTTCCTGCCAGGGGGCTTCTGCTGTCCGCAGACATTATGTCTATCAGACATAATGTTTGACGAACATAATGTGGGATGGCCGATCGACCTGACCACCTGCGGCAGGAGGGTCGACGCGCGCTCCCTCCTCACGCGGCGTCGGGCCGCCGCAGCAGCGGCGCCGTCTCTCGCAGGCGGAGCGCCGCGACGAGGGCCAACGCGAGGGCCGCGAGCGGATACCAGGCCACCATCATCTGGCTCCCGGTCGTGTGGATGAGCCAGGTGACGGTCATCTGCGTGGTGCTGCCGAAGATGGTGACGGGCACCGAGTAGATGAGGGCGAAGGCGCGCGAGCGCTGCTCCTTCGGCAGGCTCTCGATGATCGTGGTGTTCACCGGGGACGGGAACGCACCCGTCGCCGCCGACAACAGCATCGACCCGGCGAGGAACGCCAGCAGCGACGGCTCGTGCACCATCCACGCGATGGAGACGGGCACGAGGACGATCTGCGCGACGATCACGAGGATGAGCGTCGGCCGTCGCCCGTAGCGATCGCTCGCCCAGCCGCCGTACAGGCAGGTGATGAGCGCGACGAAGTTGCCGAGCACCTGGCCGCCGAGCGCTTCGCTGGCCGTGAGGTCCAAGCTGGCCTGGCCGAAGGTCGCCAGGTACGTCACGACGTACGAGCAGATCGTGCCGGCGATGATGAGCACCGGCCCGATGACGTAGATCGGGCGGATGCCCTTCGCGGGTGCCAGCGTGGCGGCGCTGGGCTCCTCGACGACGTGGTTCGTCTCGGGCAGCTGGCTGCGGATGAGGATCGCGTACGGGACGATCGCGACGCCGAGCAACATCGCGATGCGCCACCCCCAGGCGGCGAAGTGCTCGGCCGGCATCGCGACGCTCAACGCGAAGCCGACCGCAGCGCCGGCGGTGCCCGCGACCAGCTGGCTGACGCGCTGCAGGCCGACCACCACGCCCCGCGTCGCGTCGGCGGCGTTCTCCATCATGTAGGCCGTGGCGGGCCCGACCTCACCGCCGACGGCGAACCCCTGCACGAGCCGCGCGACGACGACGAGGATCGGCGCGGCGACACCGATCGTGGCGTAGCCGGGCATGAGCGCCATCACGGCGATCGCCACGCCCATGAGCACCATCGA
Source organism: Deltaproteobacteria bacterium Ga0077550 (assembly GCA_001464385.1). Taxonomy (GTDB): domain Bacteria; phylum Myxococcota_A; class Polyangia; order Nannocystales; family Nannocystaceae; genus Xiheibacterium; species Xiheibacterium aquaticum. Next base: position 32,447 of record LNFB01000333.1, read on the forward strand.
CAGCGTGAGCGCCGGCCTGCGACCGTGGCGGTCGGCGTAGCCACCGATCATCCACGCGCCGAGCGGGCGGCTGACGAAGCCGATCCCGAAGGTCGCGAGCGACGACATCAGGCGCACGAAGTCGTCGTCCGAAGGGAAGAACGCGTCGCCGATCTGGATCGCGAAGAACCCGAAGACCATGAAGTCGTAGAACTCGAGCGCGTTGCCCACCGTCGCCGCGACGATGGCCCGACGCGCCCGCACTCGATCCTCGACCCGAGACTCGACGTTCATTCGTTCCGGGAGAAGCGTTCGCTGCGGACGCGCATCGCCGACGGGAGCATGACAGAACGGTCTTTGGAGGGGAGGTGAAATCGATCCGCAGGGGATGCCGACCTCGATGGGTTCAACCGCGCGTCCGGCGAGGAGAGCCATCACCGACATCGGTGACGTCGATCGAGACCTCGATCGGGTCGTCCTGCGCGTCCGCACTCGGCGCGAGGGAGACACCCACCGTCCACCGGATCGTCAGTGGACCACGCAGCTCGGCCTCGGGGGTGAACGCCACGATGCACTTCACCTCGCCGGGCGAGAGGACCGGATCGACGACCTGGGCTTCGACTTCGGCGAGCACGGATGTCGGACCTTGCTCGCGCGGTTCGTCACGTAGCGCTCGCCCGCGGCCGCCGCCGCTCCCCTACGGTCGCAGCACCAGCGTCGCGCCGCCCGCGGCCGGGAACTGCAGCTCGTACTCCAGCCCGATCCACAGCGCGAGGTTGGTCCCGCCGTGACCCGCGGTGAGCCCCGAGACACACGGCACGCCCCACGAGTCGCGGAACAGCTGCGCGACGACGTTGGAGGCGAGGCTCGAGGTGCGGCCGACGACGACGGCGACGGCCTGCGTCGCGGCGCCCCGCTGCTTGAGCGCCTCGAGCATGCGGTCGATCTTCCGCCCCTCCTCGTCGATCTCCTCGACGAAGAGGATCGCGCCCTGCAGCGACGGGAAGTACTGGCTGCCGTACAGCGCGTCGACCAACGACAGGTTGCCGCCGAGCAGCACGCCGCGGATCGGGGCCGGCGGCGCCGCACCGGCGAGGCCGAGGTTGGCCTGCACGATGTTGCCCGGATACAGGGCCGAGGGCGCCAGGGTCATCGCGCGGACCAGCGCCGTGCGTGACGCGGCGTCGCCCGGGCTCGACAACATCGGCCCGTGCAAGCTCGCCCACCCGAGCAGCGAGTACACCGCCAGCAGGACCGCGGTGACGTCGGAGTAGCCGACGATGCGCTTGGCCGGGAACAACGGCGGCATCAGCCCGCCGAACGGGAGCATCGCGCGGGCGAATCGTGCCGCCGCGATGGTCGTCCCGAGCTCGTCGAGCAGCCGCATCGCGCCGTGTCCTCCGCGGATCGCCATCGCCGCCTGCGTCGCGGGATCGAAGAGGCCCCACTTCAACGACGCGAAGCGCTGCGCGTCGGTGCCGGCGAACGAATAGCTCGCCGAGGCGTGGGGCGCGGACGGCTCGCCCGGCGCGAGGTCGAAGGCGACGGTGTGCCCGGCAGCGCGGTAGTCCGCGACGAATCTCGGCGTCATCCGGTTGATCTCCGCGAGCACGGCGGTCGCCGTCGTGGCGCCGCTCAGCGCCCCCGACGGCGACACCAGTCCGATGCGAGCGATGTTCACCGTGCCGTCGACCGCGGGGCCCACCGCGCCGGCTTGCAACACCGCGGCGCCCGCGACCTGGTGCTCGGCGAGGGCCTCGTGCGCCTCGCTCGGGCGGCGCGCGTCACCCACGAGATCGTCGAAGAAGGCGTCGGCGCGGCGGCGCTCCGAGACCGAGGACCACGATCGCTGGACCGGCTGGCTTCGCGGACGCATCGCGAAAGCCTACTGCCGTCGGCGCTGGCCGTTCGGCCACCGCCGATCGAACGCGCCTCGGGCCCGGATCACGCGCGGATGCCCGCGCCGCAGCCGAGGATCCCCTCGAGCTGCGTGCGCACGGCTGCCGAGGCGACGAGCGCCTCGATCTCGCGCAGCTTCGCGGCATCCGCCGCATACACGCCCCGCGCCTCGGCGGCGTTCGTGAACCCCGAGCACTTGAAGAGCAACCCGACGCGCGCCATGTCGCGTGCGCTCTCGACGTCGAGCACGGCGCGCTCGAGGAACTGCGAGTCGTCGGTGACGAAGCGCTCGAGCTCGAGGAAGCGCCGGTTCATCAGACCCTGGGCGAGCTCGTTCGCGCGTCGGGTGCGTTCGGCCTCCGCGAGGCCCGCGTCCGTCACGCCGAGGCGTCGCGCGTACGAAGCCGCGACCCGGGCGCGCACGGAATTCTCGTAGGCCTCGCGTCGCGCAGGATCGCTGATCCCGAGGAAGATCCGCAGCACCTCGCCCACCCGCGGGTTGTTGTTGGCTCGCGCGAACAGCAGCAGCATCGGGAACACGGCGCGCTCACCGGTCTCGCGATCGGGGAACACCGCGAAGCGTCGGTAGGTCCCGATGTCGTCGGGGTTCTTCTCGTAGGCGCCGTGAGAAGCGGCGAGCCGTTCGCCGGCCGCGGCCGCGACACGCACCCCGTTCACGAGCTTTGTCGGGGTCGAGAGATCGAGGCTGCCGGGGTTGTTCGTCACCCATCCGACGTTGCCGATCCGTCCCGCGGGCGTCGGGCTCAGCACATTGCGCGCCAGGCGGATCTCGCCGCGCTGCAGGTACGCGACGAAGGTCCACCCGGCACGATCGGTGACCGTGCCGGTCGAGTAGGACGGCGACGACTCGGCCCACTCGTCGGTCCGTCGGCGCGGCCTCGGCCCCTGCACGAGGTCGGCGTAGAACAGATCCGCCGCCCGCCGCTCGAGCGCGCCCACGCGCCCGAACACCCCTGGCCACACACGATTCCAGCCCGCTTGCGATCGCATTCGAGGTCCTCCTTGGCGATGCGAAACGATACCCCCGCGCGGGCCCACGGCGCGAGCGCGTTCGATCATCGCGGCGCTCGGACGATCCATCTGACACCGGCGTCGCGGTTGCCGGGGCCGCGGGATCGCGTACCCTGGATCCGTTGGGTGGGATGGGATCACGATGCGGACCTGGCTGGATCGGCGCCCTCGCGGTGGGCCTGCTCGCGTGCCGCGAGTCGGGGGCGCCCGATCCCTGCGTCGAAGGGGCGGCGTACGACGCCTACGCCGACGCGTGCGTCTGCGAGCCGGGGACGTTCGGTGATCCGGAGATCGCGTGCACGCCCCACGCGGATCTCTGCGCCGAGGCCGAAGACCGCGTCGGACACTCGGTCTGCGCCCACACGCTGGACACCCAGGACCAGTGGAATCGCATGTCGCTCGGCGGCGGCCCGGCGAGCGCAGGCACGCGGCGCTACGGGAAGTACCTGGTGCCGCACGGGCCCGCGTCGCGCTTGCCGACCGTCTTCGCGGACGCCAACTACTACCGGCTGCACTACTGCCTGATGGCCGGTGGCTTCGCGCCGCTGTTCCCCGGGCTCACGATGGCCGACCAGACTCCGCTCGTCTTCGAGCGAGCGCACCGCGAGTTCTATGGCGGGGCGACCTACGAGTTCGAGCCCGGCGGCGCGGCGGCGTTCGGGTTCACCGTCGAGACGGCGGACGAGCCCGACGAGCAGCTGTCGCTCGACGAGGTCTACTCCGTGTACCGCACGCTGCAGGATCGCTTCGCGATCGCCGAGCTCGCCTACGTGCCCGTGGGCGAGGCGCAGATCGCCGCCGCAACCCAGTGGGACGATCCACCGTTCGTCGTCGCGGACACCCGCGACGAGGGCGTGACCTTCGAGACGTACACCTCCGGCATCGCGTATGGCCGGGTGCGGATCGTTGCGCCCGACGACGAGGTGGCGCTCGGCTGGCAGGACATCGCGGTCTTCGCCGAGACGCCGCAGGACCACGAGGGCGTGCTCGCGGCCGCCGTGACGGCGACGCGGCAGGACATCCTCTCGCACCTCAACGTGCTGGCGGGTCAGCGCGGGACGCCGAACCTCTTCGTCGACGACGCGCTCGATCTGTTCCGGCCCTACGAGGGGCAGCTCGTGCGCCTGCAGGCCGACGCGATCCGCTATCAGCTCGTGCCGGCGAGCGAGGCCGAGGCCGCGGCGTACTGGGA
>LNFB01000334.1 GCA_001464385.1 Deltaproteobacteria bacterium Ga0077550
GAGACCGCGACGTACGCCGAGACGATCGCGCGCTGGCTCGACGACCCGAGCTTCCGCACCGACGCCACGCTCCGCAAGCAGCGGCTCGATGCGCTGCGCGCCGAGATGGCCGCGCGCGGCGTGGTCTCGCCGGCGCTCGTCGCCGCGCTGCGCGAGCAGATCGTCGCGGTCTTCGGCAGCGAGACGGTGATGGTCCGCTTCCGTTCGTCGTCGAACGCCGAGGACTCGCTCACGTTCAACGGCGCAGGGCTCTACGAGTCGCGCAGCGCGTGCGCGGCCGACTCGGACGCCGGCGCGGCCACGTCCGCGTGCGACCCGGGCAAGGGCCCGCGACTACTCGAGGCGGCGCTCATCGAGGTGTGGTCGAGCCTGTGGAGCTTCGGTGCCTTCGACGAGCGCGACTACTACCAGCTCGACCACGGCCAGGTCGCGATGGGCGCGACGGTCTCGCTGCGGTACGAGGACGAGCGCGCCAACGGTGTCGCGTTCACCGGCAACCCCGGCAACCCCGACGATCCGAGCTACCTCGTCAATGCGCAGTACGGCGACACCGACGTCGTCGATCCCACGCCAGGCCAGACCGCGGAGCTCAGCGCGCTGACGATGCAGGGCGGCGAGGTCGGATCGATCGCGCGTGTCGTCGCGTCCTCGCTCGTCGACCCGGGCACACCCGTGGTCACCGACGCCCAGCTCCGCGAGCTCGGCCGGATCATGGCCGAGCTCGACGCGACGTATCCGCGGGACGTCGACGAAGGGCCCGAGGTCGATCGCCCGCTGCTCGACCTCGAGTTCAAGGTCGACGGCGACGGCGCGATCGTCCTCAAGCAGATCCGGCTGTTCCCGAAGCCCGAGTACGCGGTCGGGCCGACCTGCCGGGATTGATCGCGCGCGACGAGCCGAGCCTACCCTACCCGTGCCGTGCCACCAGCGCGAGGATGTCCGCGCCGAACCGCTCGATCTTCGCGGGCCCGAGCCCCGGCACCTTCGCCAGCGCGGCGCGGGTCTTCGGCTTGGCGCGATCGATCGCGAGGATCACCCGCTTCGCGAAGACCATGTAGACCTTCCACCGCAGCGTCCGCGCCGTCTTGCGCCGGTAGTCGTCGAGGGCGCGCAAGAGCGGGGTGACGCCGCGCGACGTGGGCTTCGCCGCCGACGAGCGCGCGCGCTCGCGGGGTGCCGAGCGCTCGGAGCCGGACTCGACGGCCTTGCCCGCGAGCCACACGGTGGGGAACTTGCGACCCTGACGGACCACGATCCCCTCGCGCATCATCGCGTCGATGGTCGCGACGATCGACGCCTCGTCGTGCTCGGACAGCGTGCCGTACTCGGGGAGCTGCAGCAGGCCGCCGCGCGCGAGTGACTTGGCGCGGCTGCCGTGCAGCGCCCGCGCCAGCGACGTCTTGCCCACCGGCCGGCGCAATCGACCGAGCGCCTCGGCGATCGTGTCCCGCACCGCGCGGCCGAGCGCCTCGACCTCGGGCGCTGGCGCCTCGGCCTGGGCCACCGCGTCACGCACCGCCTCGACGTCGACGCAGCAATCGCACCGCTCGCAGCGCGGGTGATCGTAGGTGCCGGTGAAGTGCTCGCAGAGCAGCTGCTGGCGGCAACGCGACGATCGGGCGTACTGCTCGATCGTCTCGAGCGCCTGCTCGCGTCGCGCCTCGATCTCGACGCTCGCGCCGGGATTCGACAGCCGCATCTGCGTGGCGAGATCGTCCTCGCCGAAGAACATCAGACAGCGCCCCGGCAGCCCGTCGCGGCCCGCACGGCCGGCCTCCTGGTAGTAGGCCTCGAGGCTGCCCGGGGTCTGGAAGTGCACGATCAGCCGGACGTCGGGGAAGTCGATGCCCATGCCGAAGGCGTTGGTCGCCACGAGGATCGGCGCGCGCCCCTGGCCGAACGCGCGATGGGCCCGCTCGCGCGCGAGCTGGGTGCGACCGGCGTGGTAGTAGCCCGACGCGAAGCCGTTGGTCTTCAGCTGCGCGGCGACCCACTCGGTGACCTTGCGGGTGCTGCAGTAGATGATGGCGCGGCCGTGCGACAGCGTGCGACCGCGCAGGCCCGCGGTCTCGAGCGCCTCGCACAACGCCCGCATCCGGGCCTCGCGGCGGCCGGGCTGCACGACCGCGAACGCGAGGTTCGGCCGGCGGAAGTCGCCGCGCACGATGACCGGCGTCCGCAGCTCGAGCCGCGTCGCGATCTCCTCCATCACGCGCGGCGTCGCCGTGGCCGTCAGCGCGAGCATCGGCGCGTCGATGCGCTCGCGCAGCTCGTGCAAGCGCAGGTAGTCGGGCCGGAAGTCGTGGCCCCACTGGCTCACGCAGTGGGCCTCGTCGACGGCGATCATCGCGATGCGACTGCGCTCGAGCACGCGGCGGAAGCCGGCCTTGCTCGCGCGCTCCGGCGACACGTAGACCAGCGCGAGCTCGCCCGAGACGAGCTTGGCCTCGGTCTCGCGCTGCGCGTCGTCGTCCTGGTGACTGTCGAGGGAGCCCGCCCGGACCCCGCGGCCGCACAGCGCCGCGACCTGGTCGTGCATCAACGCGATGAGCGGCGAGATCACCACGGTGGCGCCCGCGCCCCGGCGGTGGGCGAGGATCGCCGGGACCTGATAGCAGATCGACTTGCCCGAGCCGGTCGGGAGCAGGACCACCGCGTCCCGACCCTCGACCGCGGCGGCGACCGCCTCGCGCTGGCCCTCGCGGAAGTCCGGGTACCCGAACACCTCGAGGAGCACGGCGCGGGCGTCGTCGGGGCGGACCTCGGCCGGTGCGGGGGTCTTGGGTCGACGGAGCAGGCTCACGCGGCTCGACGGGCGAGGGCGGGGCGGCGGGGCGGCTCGGCCATCGGGGCGAGCTCGAACTCGGGGAGGCCCGCGGCGACCATCAGCCCGGCCATGGTCAGGCCCAGGCGATCGGCCTGCAAGAGGCCGCGGGTCCGCAGCCACCCCAGCAGGTCGGTGATCCGGCGGGGATCGTGCCCGGTCAGGCGCGCCAGTGTCCGCGGGTCGGGGTGGACGTCGGCGTCGGCGAGGTCGAAGAGGGCCCGGAGCAGGTCGAGGGCGTCGTTTCGAGGCGCAGCGCGATTCATGACTGCAGATTCGGACAGCACTGCCCCGATGTCCAACTTCTGGCGAAATGTTCAGGGGGATAGTGTGCGCAGTGCGCCGCTTTGGGACACGTCCATCAGGGCCGGGCGATGCCGCGCGCGTCGAGGAGCGCATCCACCACGGTCGCCATTGCGGTCGCCTCGCTCCGCAGCGCCGCGAGCTTCGGCGACGGTGGCCGATCGTCGAGGCCCCGGGTGACGCGATCGATCAGCGCCTTCGCCCGATCGAGATCCACGGCGAGGAGGGTCCGCGCCAGGTCGAGTCGCGCGCCGTCGGCCGCCGCGGCGGGGCCGTGTCGCTCCTCGATCTCCAGCTGCGCCTCGAAGGCCTCGCGCGCGGCGGCGGTGTCCCCGATGCGGGCGGCGCAGCGGCCGATCCCGGAGTAGTACGACGCGAGCGCCGGATCGTCGGGGGCCGCGGCGCGGCGCAGGGCGAGGCCCTCGCGGTACTGGGCGAGGGCCTCGCGATCGGCCCCCGTGTCGTAGAGCGCCCGGGCGAGGTTGTAGTGGCCCGCGGCGATCGAGGGGTGCCCGGGGTCGCTGCGCTCGCGGATCGCCAGCGATCGTCGCATCAAGTCCACCGCTTCGGCCGGTCGGTCCCGCCGCGCGACGGCGATCGCCAGGTTCGAGAGCGAGGTCGCGACCGCGGGGTGGTGATCCCCGAGCACGCGCTCGAGACCCGCGGTCGCCTGGGTGAGGAGCGCCTCGGCCTCGGCCGGATCGTCCTCGCGCAGCGCATTGGCGAGGTTGCCCATCGCGCGCAGGGTCGCCGGGTGATCGTCGCCGTAGAGCTCGCGCATGGCCCCGAGGGCGGCGCGGTGGTGGGTCAGCGCCCGATCGCGATCGCCGGCCCGCTTCGCCGCGACCCCGAGCGCCCCCTCGAGCTGGGCGCGCAGTAGAGGATCGGCGTCGATCGTCCGCAGCACCGCGCCCGCATCGGCCCCGAGGGCGCGCGCCTCGTCGAAGCGCGCGGGATCCTGCCCGACGAGGAACACCAAGTGGGTCAGCGCCTGGGCCCGCGTCGCGTGGTCGTCGGCGACCTCGGCCTGGGCGACCGCCGCCCGCAGCGTCTGCTCGCCGACGGCCGCCTCGCCCGACGCGAGCTCGTTCTGCCCGCGCACGAGCAGGGCTGCGGCTTCGAGCGCGGGGTCGTCGAGCTCGCCCGCGGTGCGGACGGCGGCGTCGGCCTGGACGATCGCGTCGTCGTAGTGTCCGACGGCCCCCGCCGCACCGGCGCGGCCGAGGGTCGCCCGGGCGTCGGCCGCCCGCTCGCGCGATGCGGCGTCCGGGGCCTCGCGGTAGGCGGCCAAGCGCCGTGGATCGCCGCAGAGCTGGGGATCGGGCAGGCGCGACGCGGCGTCGACCGCCTGCAGCGCGATGCCGATGTCGGCCGCCGCGAGGAGCTCGGTCAGGGCGCCGAGCTCGGCGATGCGCGCGTCGAGGCAGCGACCCCGGCGGGGATCGCCGTCGCGGCCCGCGACCGTGGCGGCACACGCCTCCCCGGCGGCCGCGACCCAACGCTGCGCCGCGCCATCGAGCAGGGCCGCGGTGCTATCCCAGGTGCGCTCGGCGAACGGCGCCCCGGTGGCCGCGATCGCGTCGTGCACGCGCGTGCGGACGGCGTCGTCCCAGACGCCGACCAGGGGCGCACCGACGTCGTCGCAGCGGTGCACCGTGTCGTCGCGGACCATCCACCACGTCGCGGCGCTCGCGAGCCCCGCGACCGCCGCGACCGCGGCCCCCCGTCGCCACATGCGGGCCGGATCGCGGCGCAGCGCCGCGAGCAGCTCGGTCATCGCGGGGAAACGCTCGCTCGGGTCGCGGGAGAGCCCCCGACGCAGGGCCGCGTCGACCCACCGCGGCAGGCGAACGTCGCTCGCCGCCCCGGCGATCGGCCCGGTGGTCACCGCCCGCGCCAGATCCGGGATCGTCGTCGCGCGGAAGGGCCGGGTGCCGTACAGCGCCTCGAAGAGGGCGACGCAGAACGAGAACTGATCCGAGCGCTCGTCGGCGGGCCTGCCGAGCCACTGCTCCGGGGACATGTACGCGGGCGTGCCCATCAGCGCGCCGGTGCGCGTGAGCCCGGCGTCGGTGCCTGGGGTCGGGTCCGCGTCAGCGCCGATCGCCGCCTCGGTGGCCGAGCGGGCGAGGCCGAAGTCGACGACGCGCACGCGGCCGTCGTCGCCGACCAGGACGTTGTCGGGCTTGAAGTCGCGGTGGACCACGCCCGCGGCGTGGGCCGCGGCCACGCCGGCGCCGGCGTCGAGGAAGGCGCCGAGGATCTCCCGCCACGTCCGTCGCGTCGCCGACAGCCACCGACCCAGGGTCGTGCCCTCGACGAACTCCATCGCGATGAAGACCTGATCGCCCAGGGAGCCCACCTCGTGCACGGCGATGACGTGGGGGTGGTTGATCCGCGCCATCGCCTGGGCCTCGCGGAGCAGGCGGGCGTGGCCCACCGTCCCGGCGGCGCCCTCGAGGTCGGGGCGCAGCACCTTGATCGCGACCCTCCGTGCGAGCTCGGGATCCCACGCGGCCCACACCACCCCCATGCCCCCGCCGCCGAGGCGCTCGTCGACGCGGAAACGGCCGATCTGCGTCGGCGCCTCGCCGTCGATCGCCGCGGTGCGACCCTGGGTCGCGACGCTCGCGGCCGAGGCGGGCGGGGGCGCGTCGCCGAACAGCCGCGCGAACGCCCGGGCCCGGATCTCGTCGCGACCGGCGACCGCCGGCGGTGCGCCGAAGCTCGGTGGTCCGGCGTCGGCTCCGCCCGGGGCGGGCTCGTGCCCCGCGGTGGCCGGCGGATCCGGGGGCGTGGGCGCCGTCAAAGCCCGCCGATCATGCCCCACCGCCGTCGTCGCGCCAAACCCCGGTGACGCCCCGATCCGCGGGGGCTGCTACTGTTGCCGCGCAGGCATGGCCACCGACATCGAGCTCCTCGAGTCATGGCGCGGCGGGGACCGCACCGCGGGCAGCGAGCTGTTCGAGCGGCACTTCGACGCGATCTGCCGGTTCTTCGCCAACAAGGTCGACCGCGACGTCGACGACCTGGTCCAGCGGACGTTCATCGCGTGCGTCGAGGGCAAGGAGCGCTTCCGCGGACACTCGAGCTTCCGAACCTACCTGTTCGGCGTCGCCCACAACGTCCTGCGATCGACGCTGCGCACTCGCAAGCGCGAGAGCGATCGACTCGACTTCGGGATGACCTCGGTCTTCGACCTCGGGTTGGCGCCGACGACGTTGCTGGCCGCGGGTCAGGAACAGGCGTTGATGCTGCAGGCGCTCCGGCGCATCCCGATCGAGTACCAGCTCGTGCTCGAGCTCTACTACTGGGAGGACATGGAGGCGTCGGAACTCGCCGAGGTCCTCGAGCTCCCCGAGGGCACCGTGCGCAGCCGGATCCGCCGGGCCAAGCAGCTGCTCGAGGAGCAGCTCCGCTGCGTGTCGGATTCCGACGCGTTGCTGAAGAGCACGATGAGCGACCTCGATGGTTGGGCGCGATCACTGCGCGCCAAGGTGAAGCTCGACGCGCCACCCGCCACGTGATCGTCGCGACGTCGCGTCGGACATCGACGACGCGATCGACCGCTCGTCGAACTTGTCGAGTGCAACGCATCGTGCTAGTTGCGAGACGTCGGTTCGAAGATGTTCGCGGTCTTCAAGTTCGTGATGTACACGGGAGTTGTCATGGGCCTCGCCGGCTTCGCGATGCCGTACCTTCACGAGGTCCCGGCGATCGCGTCGCTGCCTCCGATCACGAAGAACGTCCTGTCGTTCGGCGGCCTGGCGCTCATCGTCATCGGCCTCATCGGCCGCACGGCGACGCGGCCCAGCGACGATGGGTTCTGACGCCCCGCGGGGCTCCGGCGACGCGGCGCCCTATTTCTGGAAGCCGCGCATGAAGCTCGTCACGAACGAGTGCACGAACTCGTCCTGACTGCGCACGGGGAACGCCGGGTGGGTCTCGCTGATGCGGCCGCCGAGGATCAGCGTGGCCAGTCCATGGTTGGCCGCCCACATCAGGAACGGCGCCGTCATCACGTCGACGTCCGGCCGAAACCGGCCCTCGGCGACCGCCTCGTGGAAGCAGCGCGCCGTGCGGGCGTTGGGCGCCATCAGCCGGGTGCGCTCCTGGTCGGTGAAGCTGTTCCAGTCGAGCTCCTCCTCCTGGAAGAGCAGCCGGTACAGCCACGGGTTGTCGCGCGCGAAGCCGACGTACCGGACCGACTCCGCGCAGAGGCGATCGACGGGATCGGTGAGCAGGTGTGCAGGCTCGAGGTGCGCCGCGAGGAGGTCGGCACCCCAGAAGCGCAGCGCGCGGAGGATCGCGGGCTTGCCGTCGTAGTGGTGATAGAGCGCCGTCACGCTGACCCCGAGGCGGCCGGCGATGGCGCGCATCGTCAGGCCGTCTTCGCCGAGCTCGGTGCCGAGCTCGAGGCTCGCCCGCAGGATCGCGTCGCGAACGTCGGGCCGAGCTCGCTCCTCGAGTGGCGCTGGTCCGTCCGTGGTGTCCACGGATCGACCGTACACCAATTGGGGAGGGCTCGCCGCCGGGCGCGGGCGTTCGCGGCGCACGCCGGACCGCACCGCGTGCGTTCTGCTATACCCGAGCCACGGAAACCCGATGCTCCTGGCGATCTTGTCGGATAGATGGCCGTTCTGGGCCGGTGGACTGGCCATCGGGACGTTCGTCCTCGTGTTCCTGCTCGCGACCCGCAATCTTCTCGGCGTGTCGAGCGGGTTTACCGATGCCTGCGCGGCGCCGTTCGACCCGAAGCTGCGCCGGTCGTGGCGCCTACCGTTCCTGCTCGGAATCGTCGCGGGCGGGTTCGTGGCCGCGCTCGTCTCTGGGTCGTTCTCGCCCACCTGGTCGATGGGTCTCTTCGATACGGAGGTCACCGACGCGTTCGTGCCCAAGGCGCTGTTGTTCCTCGGCGGTGGCATCCTCCTGGGCTTCGGCTCGCGTCTCGCGAACGGCTGCACCTCGGGCCACGGGATCGTCGGCACCGCGCTGCTCGCCAAGTCGTCGTGGATCGCGACCGCGGCCTTCATGATCACCGGCTTCGTCGTCACGCAGCTCCTGCTCGGAGGTGGGCGATGAGTCGGGTGACCGCGGTGATGTTCGGCTTCGGTGCGATCTTCGGGTACGTGCTGCAGCGCGTCGGCGCGACCGACTACGACGCGATCGCCAAGATGTTCCTGCTCGAGGACCTGCACCTCGCGGGGGTGATCGGCGTCGCGATGCTGGTCGCGGGCGTCGGGCTCGGGTGGATCCGGCGCGCCCGCACAGGTGTGCTCGCCCGCTACGCCAGCGCGGTGCAGGCCAAGCCGATGAAGCCGGGGCTCGTCCTCGGCGCGATCCTCTTCGGCGCCGGCTGGGCGCTGACCGGCACCTGCCCCGGCACCGGGCTCGCGCAGCTCGGCGAGGGGAAGCTGATGGCGCTGTTCACCGTGCTCGGCATGTTCATCGGCGCGGGCGCCTACCTGCGCCTCGGGCCCGGCATCGAGGCCCGGCTGCGCCGGCGCTGACCCCTCGCCATGTCGCCCTCGATCGCGCACGCGGTGCCGTTGGCCCCGCTCACGACGCTCGGGCTCGGCGGCGCGGCCGAGCACTACGCACAGGTCGAGGATCTCGGCGCCCTGCGCGACGCGATCGCGTGGGCCGCGGCCCGTCGGTGTCCGCTCCACGTGCTCGGCGGCGGGTCCAACGTCGTGGTCGCGGACGCCGGCGTGCCGGGCCTGGTCGTGCGGATGGCGATCCGCGGCCTCGAGCTCGAGCGCGGCGAGGGCGACGCGCTGCTCGTGCGCGCCGCCGCCGGTGAGGTGTGGGACGACATCGTCGTCCACGCGATCGCCCACGACGCGACCGGCATCGAGTGTCTCTCGGGGATCCCGGGCTCGGTCGGCGCGACGCCCATCCAGAACGTCGGCGCCTACGGCCAGGAGGTCGCCGAGGTGATCACGCGGGTGCGCGCGCTCGACCGCGCCACCGGCGAGCTGGTGTGGATCGATCGCGACGCCTGCGGCTTCGGCTATCGCACCTCGGCGTTCAAGCGGGCGCCGGATCGCCACGTCGTCGTCGAGGTCGAGTACGCGCTACGCCTCGGCGCGCCCCCACGGGTCCGCTACGCCGAGCTCGCGCGGGCCCTGGGCGATCGACCCGTCACGATCGCCGAGGTCCGCGATGCCGTGCTCGCCCTGCGCCGCGGCAAGTCGATGGTCCTCGAGCCCGCCGACGAGAACCGCCGCAGCGTCGGGTCGTTCTTCACCAACCCGATCGTGGACGCGTCGGTCGCCGCCGAGGTGGTCCGTCGCGCCGCCGAGGTGGTGCCGGGCGACGCCGTGCCGAGCTGGCCTGCGCCCGAGGGTCGGGTGAAGCTCGCGGCGGCGTGGCTCATCGAGCGCAGCGGCACGCGCCGCGGCGAGCGGGCCGGCGCCGTCGGGGTCTCGAGCCGGCACAGCCTCGCGCTGGTCCACCACGGCGGCGGCACGACGCGGGAGCTGCTCGCCCTCGCGGATCGGATCGCCGCCCGCGTGTACGCCGTCTTCGGCGTCGCGCTCGAGCAGGAGCCGGTGCGCCTGGGCTGAGGGCTCGTCTGGCCGTAGGTGAGACGCTCGGCGTCTCCGACGGCGCTCACCCGAACGCGAGGTACACGATGAGCCCGCCGATGCCGGCGAGCGCGACGGCGCCGAGGGCCAGCACCGCGGGCGAGATGCCGTGGGGCGCGGCGTGCTCGGCGTCGCTCAGCGAGGCCGCGGCCTGGGAGGTGGCGGGCTTGCGCTCGGCCTTGCCCTCGTTGCGCAGGGCCGACGCGAACTCGGCCATGCTCGCGAACCGACGATCGGGCACCTTCGCCATCGCGCGCGCGACGACCTGATCGAGCCACTCGGGCACATCCGAGACCAGCAGGCTCGGGGGCCGCGGGGTCTCGTTGAGGTGCTTGTAGATGATGTCGTACTCGTTCTTGCCCGAGAACGGCGGCCGACCCGTGAGCAGCGCGTAGCACGTCGCGCCCAGGGAGTAGATGTCGGCGCGGTGATCGACGTGGAGCCCCTGGGCCTGCTCGGGCGCCATGTAGTCGGGCGTGCCCATCACGACGCCGGTCTGCGTGACGATGCTGTCGGTCGGGTTGGCCAGCCGCGCGATTCCGAAGTCGAGGACCTTGATGAAGTCGTCGTCGCCGGCCTGCGGTACCCGGTAGAAGTTCGCCGGCTTCACGTCGCGGTGGATGATCCCGGTGTCGTGCGCCGCCTGCAGCGCGTCGCACAGCTGCGCGACGATGTGCACGACGCGGGCCCACGGCAGGCGCCCGGCCTTCTTGAGCAGCGTGCCGAGGTCCTCGCCGCCCTCGAGGTACTCCATCACGAAGAACACCGCGCCCGAGGGCGTCGTGCCGAAGTCGGTCACGTCGACGATGTGCTTGGAGCCGACCTGCGTCGCGGCGCGGGCCTCGCGACGGAAGCGGCGCACTGCCTCGGGCAGCCGGCACAGGGCCGGGCGCATGACCTTGATCGCGTACTTCTTGCCGATCTCGGTGTGCTCGGCGAGGAACACCCAGCCCATCGCGCCCTCGCCGATCTTGGTGATCAGCTTGTAGCGATCGGCGAGCACCGAGCCGACGAGGAGATCGGCCATCGAGCCGACCGGCGCGCGTGTGCGCGGCGGCTCGGTCGTCGGCGTGCGGCCCAGGCCTGGCGCGACGCGGCGCGGATCCGGCGTGCGCGGCAGCGTCATGTCCGTGCCCGCGGACGCGCCCGACGGTTGACCGGCGCCCGCGGGACGCGCCTGGTGTGCCGGATCGAGCGTGGGCTCGCGGGTATCGACCATGCCTGGGTCCATGGGTACCACGCTTCGTTGCGACGGACCACGGACCACCGACGCGTCGATCGTCAGTGCGGCACGGCGATGCCGAGCGCGGCCAGCTGTGCCTCGGCCCGCTCGGCCCATCCGCGATTGGCCAGGGGGCTCGCGGGGGAGGGATGCAGGATCGTGCCGGTCGGGATGCCGCGCGGCCGGGCGATCGCATCGGCGCGCGCCAGGGCGAAGGCTCCCACGCCGACGACCAGCCGCGGTCGCAGCACATCGAGCGAGGCGCCGAGCGCCGCATCGCAGGCCGAGTACAGCGCCTCGCGCTCGTCGGCCGCGAGCTTGTCGGGGGTGCGGTTCTTGCCGCTCTCCTCGAGGAACGCCAGCGGGCAGTAGTTCATCACGAAGAACTCGGCGAAAAAGCGCGCCGGCGTGCCGTAGCGCCCGCGTGCCCAACCCCACAGGCGTGCGCCGCTGACCTCGGCGCGCGTGCACGCGAATCCATCGATCGGTCGCGCCGGGTGCTCGTGTGGCGGACGATCGACGCGCGCCTCGAGCTCGAGCCAGTGCTTGACCGCATCGATCTCGCCGAACGGCACGCCGGTCTGGACCATGCCGAAGGGCCCCGGGTTCATGCCCAGCAGTACGACGCGGCCGGTGCCCGCGCCCCAGCGCGTCAGGTACAGCTCGTGCGGCGCACGGGCGTAGCGCAGCGGGTTGTACACGTGGGTGACCGGGCTCGCGAACGACAGCGCGTCGACGTCTCGCGCGAGCTTGCGGCTGATCTTGACCAGGTCCACGGCGGGGGAACGTATCACCGTTGCCCCCGCCGTTGGGTGCGCGCGTGGGCGCGTCGATCAGCCCTCGGGGATGCAGTCGTACGCCGCGTGCACGGTGCCGGCGGCGACGAAGTCGTCACAGGCGGCCATGCACAGCTCGATCGCGCCGTCGTCGGCGTAGCGCCAGCCGTCGGCGTCGCAGTCCGGCGTGTACGCCAGCGCGGCGTCGCCGATGCTCAGGTGCACGCGCTCGGGGGCGCTGGGGAGACCCTCGAGCGTCAGCGTGCACTGGATGCGCGAGGTGATCGCGCCCAGGGCGTCGAAGAGCTGACCCTCGTCCCGGGCGTCGAAGAACGGCGTGGCGCCGGGGTTCGCGACGCCGCCGGCCAGCGCCACCTCGCCGAGCCGATCGTGGGGGTTCGCCTCGGGCACGGAGACCCAGCCGTCGACGATGTCGATGCCGACGACGTACGTCGGGATGCCGTCCGCGGCGAGCGACGCGACGAGCGGCGCGAGGTCCTCGTCGTAACGGGTGAACGTCTCGGCGGCTGGGGCGTCGGCGCTGCAGTTCGCGGCGCCGTCGGTGACGAGGATGATCGCCCGCGGCGCGTCGCCCTCGAGGGCGCGGAGGGCCGCGGCGGCGGTCGCGATGCCCGCCGCGGTCGGCGTGCCGCCCCAGATCTCGAGCGAGTCGGCGCTCGGCATCGCGTCGAGGATTGCGTCGCCGTTGTCGGACGCGATCGCGACGTCGAGCGCATCGGGCACCTCGCACGCGGTCGCGGCGTCGTTGTCGGTGAGCGCACGGCTGGGGAACAGCACCGCGCCGAGCTCCATGGTGCCGTCCACGTCGGAGACGAGGTCCGCGACGGTCTCGTGCAGGCTCGACCATCGCGTGGTCACGGCGGTCGCGGGATCGCCGTCGTGGTCCCAGGTGGAGGCGACCATGCTGTGCGACTTGTCGAGGACGAGCACGGCTCGCGGCGCGACCGCGGCCACCGAGAACTCCGCGTCGCCGCAGCCGAGGACGTCCTCGCCCGTGGAGCTGCTGCCGTCGTCGGAGCTGCCGCCGTCCGAGCTGCTGCCGTCGTCGGAGCTGCCGTCGTCGGGTCCGATGGAGACGATGCCGATGCTCGGGTCGATGTCGGTGTCGGTGTCGGTGTCGGTCTCGGAGCTCACTTCGCAACCGACGAGCGCGGTCGCGACGCCGAACGAGCACATCAACGCACGACGCGACGCGATCGAACGGTTGTTGGACTTCGCCATGGTGAACGCTTCGACGGCCGCGAATACGGCGATGTTCTCTCGGCGGCCGTCGCGGCGCGTCGTGGCGAAACGCCGCGCGACACGGCGACACGGCGTGTCGCGGCGTCACGCGCTCGGCACAGCGGCCTACAGCAGCGCCAGCTGCGGCGACGCGAGGCGGTCGAGCGCGGCGCGTTCGACCTCGTCGAGCCAGCCCTCGCGCGCGTCGGCGTCGAGTCGCAGCGCCGGGAGCTCGCGGCGATCGAGCTCGCGGAGCAACCGATCGGCGACCGCGCGCTGGAACGCCGGATCGGTGGCGCGCAGGCCGTCGGGGTTGGGCGCGCCGGTGATCGGCACCGTCACGAGCAGATCGTAGGTCGACATCCACGACTCGACCAAGGTCTCGAGCGCGGGTTGACGCCCCGACGCGAGCAGCAGGTACACGTAGTTGTCGAGCACGCTGCGGTCGCACAGCACCACCGGGTAGCGCGCGGCGGCGACGAGTTCCTCGGCGAGCTGCGTGTGGAGGATCCACGCCTGCGAGGCGAGGCCCGTGTCCTGGTTGATCGGCAACGGGCAGCGGCGAGCGACCTCGTGGACGATGTCGAGGACGACGTCGCGGGCCTTGAGCCGCGCGGCCAGGCCGTAGCACAGCGTGGTCTTGCCCACGCCATGGGTTCCGATGAACGCGATCTTCAGGCGCGCCGAGTCGACCACGGCCGCGATTGTAGTGGTCTGGCGCGCGGGCCCTGTGGGGTATTTCGTCCGAGATCCCCGGGCGCGCGCGAGATTTCACGCAGATTCCGGCGAAATCAGCGCGACAACGGGACTAGACCACCCCAGGCGGCCCTGCGTATGCTCCGCGCGGTGTCCGTCCTCCGCTACGTCGGCACGGTCGTGTTCTCCATCTGGATGTGGAGCACGGGGTTCTCGTGGATGCTGCTCGGCGCGACGCTGACGTTCGTCCTGCTCGCGATGGGCTTCCCGTACCAGCGCGTGCACGGCTGGGTGACCGCGCCGCTGTTCGTGCACGTGCCCCGCGTGTTCGCGTTGGTCCGCCTGCGCGTGCACTACCACCCGCGGTTCGATCCCAACCGTCGCAGCGTCTTCGCCCAGAACCACGTCAACCTCATGGACGGGCACGTGGCGTCGGCGGCGATCCCCCACGCGTTCTCGGGGCTGATGAACGCGTGGCAGTTCTACATCCCGATCTACGGCTGGCTGATGTACCTGTCCAAGGGCATCGGCGTGCACCGCAACGGCCGCGAGCGCCTGGTGAAGGAGCTGTCCGACGCCGCGATCGAGCGCAAGCGCATCGGCATGTCGATCCTCACCTTCCCAGAAGGGCACCGGACGCCGGATGGCCGCGTGCACGGGTTCCGCCGCGGCGTGTTCATGATGGCGCGCACCGCCGAGATGCCGATGGTGCCCATCGCGGTGCGCGGCTTCTTCGACGTCAACCGCAAGGGCAGCTTCCTCATCCACCCGCTGCGCAACGTCGACGTCTACGTCGGGCCGCAGTACGAGACCGTCGGCCTCGACGACACGCAGCTCGGCGAGCTCGTCGCCGAGCTCCAGCGCGTGGTCACCCATGGCGTCGAGCAGGGCGGCTGGCCCGAGTCGACGGGCGCCGAGTCGGTCGCCAACGCGCCGGCGATCCAGCGCGCCGCCGCCGAGTAGCGCCTCACCAGCGCAGCACGGAGGCGGCCCAGGTGAACCCGGTGCCGAAGGCCGTCGACACGATGATGTCGCCGTCCTTGATGCGGCCCTCGGTGCGGGCCTCGTGCAGCGCCACCGGGATCGTCGCGGCCGACATGTTCCCGTACTTGTGCAGCACCGAGTACATCTTGTCGCGCTCGATGCCGCAGCGCTCGCGGGCCGCCTCCATGATCCGCATGTTGGCCTGGTGCGGCACCATCAGCGTCACGTCCTCGGGGCCGACCTCGGCGTCGCGCATCGCCTGGACCGCGGCGGTGCTCATGGCGACCACCGCGTGCTTGAACACGGTGTTGCCCTCCATGTGCACCGTGTGCGCGTGGGCATCGACGGTCTCGTGGGTCGCGGGCATCTGCGAGCCACCGGCGGGCTGGTAGAGGATCGGCGCCAGGCTCCCGTCGGCGCCACAGTTGGAGGCGAGCAGCCCGGAACTCCCGTCGCTCGCGGTGACGATCGCCGCGCCGGCACCGTCGCCGAACAGCACGCACGTGCCGCGGTCGTCCCAATTGACGACCCTGCTCATCACCTCGCCGCCGACGACCGCGACGCGGCGCATCGTGCCCGAGGTGATGAGCGCGGTGGCGAGCTCGAGCCCGTAGAGGAAGCCGCTGCAGCCCGCGCTCACGTCGAACGCAGGCATGCCCTTGATGCCGACCTTGCGTTGGACCCAGCACGCCGTCGACGGGAACAGGGTGTCGGTCGTCGACGTGGCGACGATGAGGCCATCGAGGCTGTCGGGCGCCAGCGAGGCGTCGGCACACGCGGCGCGGACCGCCTCGGCGCACAGGTCGGAGGTGGCCACACCCGGCTCGGCGATCCGCCGCTCGCGGATGCCCGTGCGATCGGTGATCCACTCGTCCGACGTGTCGACCCGGCGCGCCAGATCGAAGTTCGTGACGATCTGGCTGGGTAGACCGACGCCAGTCCCGACGATCTTGATGCCTCTCAAAGTAGTTGGATCGATCGGTGTGGATCCGATCGCCTCGGCTCGCCGGAGTACCGTATCCCACCCGATTCGGTCAACCCGCGTCGACGTGTGCGCGCCATCGGCAGATCATTTCACGGCGCGCGGGAACTTCGGCCCCGAGTCAGGCGTCAGCCCCTCCGCTGTGCAGTGGCATCCCGATTCCCACGAGTCGCGTGTTGAAATGCCTGCAGGGTCGGGGGCGCCGAGGCCCGACGACGATCCAGAAATGGCGCAGCGCTTCACGAAGGACCCGTTTTTCGTGTTGGAGGCCGCGCCCACGGCGACGCGCCGCGAGCTCGATGCGGTCGCCGCTGCGCTGCTCCACGCACTCGAGCGGGGGGAGCGGGGCGCCGCGCGATACCCGACGCCGCTCGGCGAGCGCGTGCGCGATGCCGGGAGTGTGCAAGCTGCAGCGCACGAGCTCCGGGATCCCGAGCGCCGAATCGTGCAAGAGGTGTGGGCGCGACTCCCGGTTCGCTGGCAACCGATCGCACCGCCGCCGGCGCCAGCACCGTGGTGCGGCGGTGATCGTGCGCTCGGCTGGAGGCGGCGATGACGGAAACGCTCGTGGTGTTGCTGTGCGTAGCGGTTTGCGCAGGGGTCGGCGTGTCGCCGCTCGCGTCGGTGATCAGCTGCGATCCCCAGGGTCCGCGCGGGCGGGCGATGCGGCGGGCCGAGCAGCAGTTCGCCGCCGCGGTCATGCTCGCGTCGACCTGTGGGCTCGTGTCGCTGTGGCTGTTCGGCAAGTCGGGCCAGCCGTGGTGGCCGATGCTCGTGATGCTCGGGGTGTGCGTGCCCATCGTGCACCCGTGGCTCGTGGTGCGGCACCTGCTGGTCCCGCTCGGTGCGGCCCGCACTGCGTACCGTGTTGCACGGCTGGCCGGGCACCCGTGGTTCCGCGATCCGAACGGCGGCGCGGTCCTCTCCGGGGTGCTCGCGTCGCTGCGCCGGGCGCCGGACGCGGAGCGCAGCCGCTGGCTCCGCGCGCGACTCGAGCAGGAGCACCTGGGCGGCGCGGGCCTGGTCGCGCTCGGACTCCTCGCCGCGGACGCGGGCGATCGCGGCGCGGCGCGGCGGATCCTCGGCGGCCTCGACGAGATCGATCCCGACCTCTGTCCGCCGCTCGCCCGCGCGATCGCGTTGGACTGGCTGGTCGCCGACGCGGCCGGTCGCGGCGCGTGGCACGAGCTGGTCGAGCGCGTCGCCGACGATCCCTTCCCGACCCCGACCACGCGCTTCGTCAGCGCGGCGGCGCGGCGGATGATCGGCGAGGGCGTTCCGCGCCGCACGGTCGCGTGGTGCTGGTTGTGGGCGCCGCGGCGGCTGCGGACCCTCGGCCTGATGATCGCGGCGATGCGACGCGCGACGATCGGCGCGCCGGTGATCGAGCCCAGTGATCTCGCCCGGCTCGCGGCCAATGGCGCGCCGGAGCCGATCCTCGACGCGCTCGCCCTGCACGCCGAGATCGCGGCTCAGCCCGCGACGCTGCCGGTGACCGTCGCGGTGGTCGAGCGCCTCGCGGCGGCGTGGGACGTCGCGCTCGGGGACTTCGGCATGCGCGGGCAGATCCGCGATCGCGCCGAGACCTTCGCGGTCGCGGCCACCGGCGAGCTGCTCGTCGCCCGCCTGCACCGCGCCGTGGCCCACGACCTCGCGCTGCTCGTCGCACAGTGTGGCAAGCAGGCCGACCGTCTGCGCCGCGACACCGGGATCCTCAGGCGGGCCCGCGACGTGCACTTCGACGAAGTGCTCGAGCGGATCGTCCGCGAGAGCGCGGCCCTCGGCCGCCTGCGCAACCCCGAGCTGGGGCCGGCGGCCGCGTGGACCGCGTGGGTCGCCGTGCGCGAGGCCTATCTCACCGCCGCGATCCCGCTCGACGTGCAGCAGCGGGCGATCCTCTACTCGGAGGTCGAGCTGCAGGTGCGGCAGTGCGCCGCGTGGCTCTGGAACGAGCGGCACGAGCGGGGTCTGGCCCACGCCATGTGCCTGTTCCTGCTCGGCGAGGCCGAGCGCGTGCGCGACGTCGAAGCCGCGGCCTACTACCGACACAACGTCGTCGTCGGCCTGTGAGTGCCCTCGCCGCGGCGCGATCGGGCGGCTGGAAATTCCGACCGGGTCGGCGGTCCAAGGGGCGCACGATGGAGGTCCACACCCTCGAGGCCGCGGGGCGGCGGATGTTGCTCGAGCTGCTCGCGGGCGAGCGCGCTGGCGAGCCGTCCCTGCGCGTCGGCGATCGTTTCGGCCGCAACACGACGGCCGAGCAGCTCTGCGGCCTGCACCTCATGCGCTGGGTCGATCGGGCGCACGTGGTCTTCACCGACCTCGGCCGACACCTCGCCGAGGGCCTGGCCGATCGACTGGTCGGGGCCGCGGTCGCGCGAGGCTGACGATCGATCAGCGGGCGCGCGGGGACGGTAGGGCCTCGATCTCGCGGGTGCTCACCGCGTCGGCCGGCTCGATCGCGAGCTGATCGAGCGAGTCCTGCAGCGTGATGTACCACTGCGTGGCGACGGCCTCGGA
Source organism: Deltaproteobacteria bacterium Ga0077550 (assembly GCA_001464385.1). GTDB lineage: Bacteria > Myxococcota_A > Polyangia > Nannocystales > Nannocystaceae > Xiheibacterium > Xiheibacterium aquaticum. Next base: position 18,140 of record LNFB01000334.1, read on the forward strand.
CTCGGCGGACACGGCGTCGACCAGACGGCCACGACGGACGATGCGGAAGCCGCGGGGCTCGTTCGTCGAGAACGGCGCGATCGTGCCCGCGAACTGCTCGGCGTCCTCTTCGCGATCCCAGACGCTGCGCCAGACCAGCACGTGCTCGCCCGAGGGCAGCCGCCACATGCCGAGACGATCGCCGTCCCAGCCGGCGGCGCCGTGGGAGGCGACGGTGTCGTCGTAGCCGCGTTCGCGGAGGATCCGCTCGATCGCGAGCTCGCCCACGACGTCCTCCTGCACGAGCTCGGCCTCGCCAGCGTCGTCGGGCCACGGCGGTAGCTCGACGTTGACCGGGAAGTCGGTGTCGAGCTTGTTGGGGTGGAGCAGCTGCTCGGTCGACGTCGGGGGCTGGCCGAACGCGGCGAGCACCGCCTGCCAGCCGCCGGCCGCGTGCAGGGCGGCGACGTAGGCGACCCCGGGGGCGCACGGCACGTTGGCGTGCGTGCCCAGCAGCGCGGCGGCGACATCGGTGGGGATCGCGTCGCTGCGGTCGCGCTTCGACGCGTGGATCGTGTCCGCGACGTAGGTCGCGAAGCCCTCGGCGAGGCACTGCCGCGTGAGCGCGACCTCGGTGTTGGCGCTCGCGTCGAGCACGCTGGCCGCGAGACCGCCCATGTTGTGATCGATGTACGCGAACACCAGCGCCCGCGCGAGCGCGTGCTCGAGCGGGCCGCCGAGCTGCGCGGCGTCGGTGCGAAAGACGATGGTGTCGCGATCGTGGAGGAACCCGACGATCGTCGATGCGGCGACCATCTGCACGACGCCCTCGCGCAGGCCGTCGCCGTTGGTCAGCGGCGGGATCTCGAGCGCGCGGCGGATCTGCGCGAACACCTCGTGCGAGGTCCGACGTCGCACGATCGACACGTAGCCGTCGGCGACCTCGTGCATCCCCGCGGGCTCGCGGGTCTCCATCAGGAACTTCGACAGGTCGACGGGGAACCCGAAGCGAGCGACCTCCTTGGCGGTGGAGATCACGAGCTCCTGGACCGTCGCCGGCGGCGCGTCGTCCTGCGGAGCCACCACCGGGTCGGGACGGCACGCGGTCAGGGCGACGAGCCCGGCCAGAGCAGAGCGAGCGAGGAAGCGGCGGCGCACGGCGCATCATCGCACGGCGACGCCGCGCACGGGAGCGACCCGACGACGGCGCGACGCTGGCGGCGCATGGGGGTTGACGGTGGGTCGCGATCGGGGCGAGCGACCCACCGTCGGCATCACGAGTGCTTCACTCGGCGGGCACCTCCTCGAAACCGGGGTCGAGCTCGAAGTCGAATTCGACGACGATCGGCGGACCGTCGTAGCTCGGGTAGTCGGCGGTGGCGACCGCGGCGCGCAGGCACTCGCGGAGCTCGCGATCCTTCTTGCTGCCGCCGGGCAGCTCGGTGTTCACGCCCAGCGGGGTCGCGCCCTTGGGGTTGAGCAGCACCGCGACGTGGGCCTCGCCCTCGAGCGTGCGGCCCTTGTCGCCCTTGGAGTCGACTACGCACGCATCGATCGCGTCGTATTGCCGCGAAAACACCTCGACGATGCGCTGCTTGTCGGGGCGCTCGCCGCCGGCGTCCATGTCCATGACCACGTCCTCGTTGGGATCGAAGGTCGGGACCGTGGTGCTGGTCGCGGCGTTCGCCGTACCCGCGGCGCCACCGAGGATCCCGGCGACGAGCAGCGCGACCAGGCGCTGGTGACCGCGGCGGAACATGACGCCGAACATGCTGCGCGCGCCGGGCTGGGCCCAGCGGACCTCGGCCTCGACCTCGACGGGCTCGGCGCTGCCGGGCACCGCGAAGCGCACCTGGATCGAGTCGCCGACCTTGGGCGCGGCGCCCTCGAGCTCGATGCACGCACCGCCCTCGGAGAGGTTGGAGCTCGAGCCCCGCGACTCGCTCCCATCGATCGCCGTCACCGGCAACACGATGTCGAATCGTTCGCTGCTCCGTCGATTGGTGGCCAGTTCCAGTGCGGCGTGCATGTCAGTCCTTCTCGGTCGTTCGGGGTTGGTCCGGCGCCCCCTATGGGCGTCACGTTTCGGCGACAGTCGCGGTCATCGACGTTCGTTGCGAGACCTTGAGAGCCCCGGGGGGCACGTTGCAGGACGCATGAGACCCGGCCCGCGGCGCGGCCGCAGGCCCGGACGTCGCCGCGAGCGACCGAGCGTTTCAGACGCGGTGGCGGGCGATGGCGAACGCGGCCGGCGTCGCGGCGCGCTCGTCCGTGCACAGCGACGCCACGAGCTCGCCGATGGCCGGCGCGAACTTGAAGCCGTGACCCGAGAACCCACCGGCGATCACGACACGCGGCGTCGCGGGGTGGCGATCGACGACGAAGTCCCAGCTCGGCGTCGTCGTGTACAGGCACACGCGGTGGGCGCTCACCGGGCCACGCGCGGCGGGGAAGCGGGCGTCGACGAAGTCCTGCAGCGGGCGGAGGTCGTCGGCGTGCAGCTCGCGATCGACGGTGTCGGGATCGATCTCGGCCTCGGGCGCGGCGCCACGGGCGACGTGGCAGGCGATCTTCAGCCCGGCGATCCCCTCGTCGCCGTGGGGGAAGCCGTAGAAGAAGCCGGCCGGATCGAACGCGGCCCACACGGGCAGCGCCGCGAGCGTGGCGGTGTGCGCGGCGTCGGGCGTCCACCACGTCAGCACCCGCCGTCGCCGCTGCAATCGGCCCGGCAGGAGCTCGGGCAGCAGCGTCGGCAGCCAGGCGCCCGCGGTCACGACCACGGCATCCGCGGCCACGCGCCGGCCGTCGTCGAGGCGCACCGCGGGCGCATCGAGCTCGACCTCGCGGGCGGCAGCGCCGTACTCGAACGTCGCGCCGGCCGCAGCGGCCTCGTCGCGCAGCGCGTCCAGGCACGCGTCGACGCGGAGGCTCCCGCCCGAGGGCGTGACGTTGGCGGTCCAACCGTCGGGCACGACGAAGGGCCAGCGCCGCCGCAGCTCGGCCGCATCGAGGCGCGTGTGCGGCACGCCGTGGACCTCGCACGCGGCGATCGATTGCTGGAACTCGGTGTCGTCGTCGGGCCCGAACTCGAGCAGGCCGGTGCGGCGCAGCAGCTCGCGCCCGGCGCGCTGGCCGAGCTCGGTCCACAGCCGATCGGCGCGCTGCACCAGCGGCACGTAGTGCTCGCCCTCGTGGTAGGCCTGGCGGATGATGCGGGTGAAGCCGCCGTGGCTGCCGCGCTCGTGCACGTGCGAGAAGCGCTCGAGTACGGTGACCCGCAGGCCCGCCTGCGCGAGCGCCCACGCGGAGGCGAGGCCCATCGTGCCACCGCCGAGGACGACCACGGATCGGACCGACGCGCGGGGAGTGGACATCGAGGCCAAGGACTACCAGGCCCGCCGTGCGCGCGCGAGCCCGAAAGCGCCGCGCTCGGCTATGCTGCGCGCCGATGGTCAGTGCGCGCGCGCGAAGGATTGCGATGCTCCTGGGTCTGCTGTCGACCGCGTGTCCGATGACGACGCCGACGCCCCCGCGACCGACGACGCCGGTCGGTCCGACGCCGGGCGCGAGGCCGCCGGTCACGCCGCCTGCGGTCGTCGATCCGGTCCTGCAGGTCGCTTCGCACGGCTTCCACACCTGCGCCGTGCGGGCGAGCGGCACGGTGCTGTGTTGGGGCAAGAACACGTACGGCCAGCTCGGCGACGGCACGCGCGTCGACACGCCGCACGCGGTGCACGTGGCCGGACTGCGCGACGCGGTCGAGGTCGCGGTCGGCGTCGACTTCTCGTGCGCGCGACGCAAGAGCGGGGCGGTGTCGTGTTGGGGCAACGATCAGGACGGCCAGCTCGGCGGGGGCAAGGGCGGGCGACCCGGCGTGTTCTCGCTGGCGGCGCAGCCGGTGTTCGGCCTGCGCGACGCGGTGCAGCTCAGCGCGGGCGACTACCACGCGTGCGCCCGCACGCGCGACGGCGCCGTCCGGTGTTGGGGCAACGCGGAGAACGGCCAGCTCGGCAGCGACACGCAACGCGTGTTCGCGTCGCCGCGCACGATCCCCGAGGTCGCGGGCACCAAGGCGATCGCCTCCGGGGCGAACCATGTCTGCGCCGTCGATGCGCGCGGCAAGGTGCTGTGCTGGGGTCGCAACACCGAGGGGCAGCTCGGCGACGGCAACAGCGGCAGCCGCGTGCGCGCGGTCGAGGTCAAGGGCATCGTCGACGCGGTCGACGTCGCCTCGGGCGCGAACTTCAGCTGTGCACGTCGTCGCGCCGGTCAGATCGCGTGCTGGGGCGACAACGCGTCGGGGCAGCTCGGCGCCGGCGCGCGCGGCGAGCCCAAGCGCTACGAGCCGGTCGCGATGGCCGGGCTCGCGCAGATCGTCGAGCTCGCGCTCGGGGGCAGCCACGCGTGCGCGCGACAGGGCAACGGTCGCGTCGTCTGCTGGGGTGCGAACGATCAGGGGCAGCTCGGCGCCGCGGGGCCGAGTCGCACCGCCGCGGTCGCGGTGCGCGGGCTCGAGGACGCGGTGTCGTTGGGGATGGGAACGCGGCACGGATGCGCTGCCCGCAAGCGCGGCGACGCGGTGTGCTGGGGCACCAACGAGTTCGGCGCGCTCGGGCCCCGACCGCTGAAGTGACCGACGTGACGTGTCGGCCGCGGTGCGTCGACACCCGGCCGTGACCGCGAGTCTCGCCGCAGTGCGACCCACGCGAGTGGCCACTGGTGGCCCGCAGGCTGGCCACCGCAGTGGCCAGCGGGCGGGCCAGTCACACGCGCGCGGATCCCAAGCCCACGCAATCGCTGTCGCGGCTCGCGACGTGATCCTGTCCTGACAATTGCAGACCGGGCGGCCGTGATGTCGACGCCCAGGACCCTCGCCCTCGCCACCCTCGCCGCGATCTCCGCCGCCACCTCCGCGTGTGTCACCGACGACACGGACGGCGCGGTCGTCCCCGAGCTCGGCGCGGGCAAGGCCGACGCCGCCGATCACGTGATCGATCGCGGCGCACTCGCGTTCGACGCGCCGCGCGACGGCGAGTTCGTCGAGGACCTGCAGTTCGACGGTTACCGCCTCGCGGTCCGCGACGGCGCCCGCGTTCGCGTGGAGATCACCCGCGCGGGCACGGCCGCGAAGCTCGACACCACGCTGTTCGTCTACGGCCCGTGCGTCGACGGCATGTGTGGCACCGAGGCGATCGCGTTCGACGACGACTCGGGCTGGTCGCGGCAGTCCCGGATCACCGGGCTCGAGCTCGACGGCGGCGAGTACCTCGTCGTCGTCGGCACCCACGACGCCCGTCGCCGCGGTCGCTACCGCCTGTCGGCCACGTGCGAGTCGGGCGAGTGCGTGCCGCTGGTCCCCGAGCCGGCCGCGTGCGCCTTCGGTGAGGTGTTCCGCGACCTGGCGAACTCCACGAGCATCGCGACCACGCGTCGCCGCGTGCTCACCTCGCCCGAGGGGCTCACGCCGGTCGAGGTCCAGCAGGTCATCGCCGCGGCGCGCAGCTCCGCGGCCGACGACGTCGAGACGATCGAAGAGGCCTTCGAGGTCGCCGACCAGGGTGAGTACAACCAGCTCGAGCTCTGGGATCGCACGAGCAACCGGGCCTACGTCGTCTACGAGTTCGGCGCGGGAGACACCTCGGTCGGCGCGTACTTCTTCTACGGCACCACGCAGCGCGTGGCCGTCATCGGCGACGGCGATCTGCAGGAGTGCAGCGTGTCCGGCGGGCTGGCCGGCAACGACTGCAGCAGCGACGACGACTGCTCGGTGGGGACCTGCGTCGGCACCTCGCCCGCGTCGGGCCTGGGCCGCTGCACCGACCTCACCGCGTACAGCGACGAGCGCGACGAGTGCAGCGCGACCGCGCCGTGCGACCTCGCCCAGGGCCTGGCGTGCTCGGGGCTCACCCGCGGCGACGTGGGCCTGTGCGAGCAGGCCTGGATGTTCGGGAGCTTCGGCGAGCTCGAGTCCGGCACGCCGGTCCCCGACGCCGACCCCGAGGGCGGCGTGCGGACCATCGATGTCCACGGCCTCGCCACCGTCGACACCGACGTCGAGCTGCGCCTGTGGGTCTCCCACGATCAGCCGACCCAGCTCGTGGCCACGCTGACGAACCCGGCCGGCAACGAGGTCGTGGTGTTCGACGGGCCCACGGCGGGCGCGGTCGAGCTGTCCATCGATGGTCCGGTCTCCGGCTTCTCGGGGGACGAGTCGGTCAATGGCACCTGGACGCTGCGCGTCGTCGACGGCGTCGCCGGCGACACCGGCACCATCGAGCGGTGGACCCTGCGCCTGGGCAGCCGCTTCGATTGACGGTCGCCCTCGAAACTGATTGCGATATCGGGAAAATGTTGTCAGAATCGACAACATGAAGCCGACCCCGCCGGGATGGCCCCGGATCTCCAGCTCGCTCTACTACCGCGACGCCGCCGCGGCGATCGACTGGCTGTGCCAGGCGTTCGGGTTCGAGGTGCGCCTGCGCATCGAGGGCGCCGACGGCCGCATCGAGCACTCCGAGCTGGTGTACGGCGACGGCGTCGTGATGGTCGGGGAGAGCCGCGCCGACAAGCACGACAAGTTCCCGTACATGCGGGCGCCGGACGAGCTCGGCGGTGCCAACACCCAGAACATGATGGTCTACGTCGACGACGTCGACGCCCACTGCCAGCGCGCGCGCGCGGCCGGGGCCAAGGTCACCAAGGAGCCGACGACCACCGACTACGGCGACGAGTACTGGACCGATCGAAGCTACGGCTGCGAGGACCCGGGCGGCCACAACTGGTGGTTCTCGCAGCGCCTGCGCAGCGCCGAGCCGAGCCCATGACCTCCGCGCAGGTCGACGTCGACGAGACCCTGAGCGCGCTCGCCGATCCCACACGGCGCCACGTGATCGACCTGCTGCGCCGCCGGCCGCGGCGCTCGGGCGAGCTGGCGGAGGCGACCGGGACCACCGCGCCGACGATGAGCCGGCACCTCAAGGTGCTGCGCGATCGCGGCCTGGTCCGCGAGGAGCACGACGGCGAGGACGCCCGCGTCCGGGTGTATCGGCTCGCGCCCGAGCCGTTCGCGGCGCTGCGCAAGTGGATCGAGGACGTCGAGCGGTTCTGGTCGCTCGAGCTCGAGGGCTTCCGCGAGCACGTCGAGCGCACGCGCGGCGGCACCGGCCCCCGCGGCGGAGGTCGCCGATGACGCCGTCCTCGCGCACCTCGGGCGATGGCGCGAAGGCGTCGGTGTTCGTCTCGGTCGCCCCGGCCGAGGCGTTCGCGATCTTCACCGACGAGATCGACCTGTGGTGGCGCACCGGCCCGCGCTTCCGCATCGCCGGCAAGCAGCGCGGCCGCCTCGCCTTCGAGTCCGGCGTCGGCGGTCGCCTCTTCGAGACCTTCGGCACCCGCACGTTCGACGTCGGGCGCGTCACCGCGTGGGAGCCCGGTGCTCGCCTGGCGTTCGAGTGGCGCGGGGTGAACTTCGAGCCCGGCCAGGTGACGTTCGTCGAGGTCGAGTTCCGCGGCCTCGGCGACGGCACGATGGTGAGCGTGACGCACCGCGGCTGGCTGGGCCTGCCGCCGGATCACCCGGCACGGCACGGGCACGCCGCCGCGGCCTTCGACCGGATGATCGGGATGTGGTGGGGCGAGCTGCTGACCGGGCTGCGCGAGCACGTCGCCGCGGCGACCGCCGGCTAGCAGGGTGTCCGGAAGAACGCCTCGCGTTCTTCCGCACCTGCTACGCCGCGAGCGGAAGCACCTGCAGCGCCGTCGCGATCGCGCGGCGGGACGCCAGCCGGCGCACGGGCTCGCCCCAGCAGGTCGAGGTCGCGTCGTACTCGCGCGTGTTCCACTGCTTCAGGTACGCGAGGTAGGCCGCGTCGGTGCGCGGCGCGGCGTCGGCCGTGTACGCCCCCATCGCGCGGTGCGGCATCGGGCCGACGTTCTCGGAGAACGCGTTCGCGCGCGCGAGGCCGGGCATGACGCGCGGCTTGTAGACCAGCTCGGCGCGGAGCCACAGCGTCTGCACGCAGCCCGCGGCCGCGGTCGTGATGCCGTCGAAGCGCAGATCGATCGCATCGCCGCGGCGCATCACCACCACGCGATCGTCGGCGTCGCGCAGCAGCTCGGCGACGTCGCCGTACTTGGTGAAGCGGCCGAAGGTGCGGTGCTCGGGGCCCAGCGCGCCCTTGCCGTCGGGCGTGTTCCACCGCGGGTGGGCGTGGTCGGCCGGGTCGATCGCCGTGGGGACGCCGTCGAAGCCGAGCCGCGCCACCGTGGCGTCGTGCGTGCGCACCACCACCGGGGCGGCCTCGCCGACGCAGAGCCGGGCGCGATCGACGTACCACATCGCGCGGCCGCCCTCGTGGGTGCCGGTCCAGAGGCGCACGCGGTACGTGCTGCGATCCCACGCGACCTGCGAGAGGTCGATGCACACGGTCTTGCGGTCGCCGCGGGGCGACGGGACGCTCATCACCGTGTGCCACGCCCCGTCGGCGCGCTGCACCTGCACGAACGGACGGCGGCGCTTGGCGTCGGCCCGCAGCCCGCGCTGCTCCTTGAGCTTCCAGCCGTCGACGACGAGGCGGGCCGGGGCGCCGGCCTGCACCGCGCCGAAGTCGAACTCGTAGAAGTTCTCGGTGGTGCGATCGAAGTGGACGGCACGCTCGTCGCGGCGGGCGATCGCCTCGGTGATGTCCACCGACCGCGGGCCGCTGCGCCAGGTCGCGCTCGTCGCCGTCCGCATCGCGGCGAGGGGCAGCGCGAGGAACTCCTCGGTCGCGTCGGCGGGGGCGTGGCGCTCGGTCCACTGCAGCGCGCTGCTCGACACGACCTCGGTGCCCTCCGGGTGCTCGACCACGGTGAGCGCCATGCGATCGACGTACGCGATCTCGTCCTCGGCGACGAGGAGCTTCGCCTTCGCGCTCGCGGTGCCGTCCGGGCCGGCGCGAAGGGCCGCGCCCGCGAGCCGCACGGACAGCGGGGCGAACGTCACGGCCTTGCCGCGCCCGCGCAGGGCGTGCTCGGGCCGGCCGAACAGGCTCGCGCCGCCCACCGCCCCCTCGTAGCGGTAGGCCACGCCGTCGAAGCCATACACGTACGGGCACGACATGCACGCGTCGTCGGCGTTGCCGTTGCAGTTCTGATCGACGCCGTCGCCGCAGACCTCCTGCTGGGGCTGCATCGTCGGCACGCACGCCATCTCGCCCATGGCGCAGCTGTTCGTGCCGGCCGAGCAGATGCCCTGCATGCCGGTGTTGCACGCGTTGCTCATGATGCCGTCGTCCGGCGTGCCGTCGCAGTCGTCGTCGGCGCTGTTGCAGGCCTCGACGCCGGGCAGCGACTCGCCGACGCACAGGCCCGACCACATGCCGCCCTCGCACGACTCCGTGCCGCCCATGCACAGCCCGACGTTGGCGGTGCCGGCGGGGCCCGAGTAGCACGGTCGCGTCTGGCCATCGACGCAGTCGTCGCCGCTGGTGTCGCCCGTGTCGCCCGTGTCCGCGACGGTGTCCGACGCGCTCGGATCGGTCGTGTTGGGGCTCGAGTCGGTGGCCGACGCGCTGACGCTGTCGGTCACCGTGCCGTCGGTGTCACCGTCGGTGTCACCATCGGTGGCGCTGTCGGTGGCCGACGCGCTGCCGAAGCTCACCGCTCCGGTGTCGGCACCGTCCGCTCCGGCGCACGCGCCCACGAGTGCAGCGAGGGCGGGGGAGAACGAGCTTCGGCGCAACACGAGGGAGAGTCGGCGCATGGCGGGATTCCAGCCTACGACGCTACCACGCCCGCCCACGGCCGGGGAGCTTCGAGCGATCGGTGCGCGCCGGCCCCGCTCGCGGCCGCGACTAGAAGCCGCGATACGTCCGGTTCAGCATCGGATGGATCGCGTCGGTCGGGCCCCAGTCCGAGTCGGGGTGGTACGCGATGACGTCCATCGACTGCCCGCTCTCGGAGGTCCGGAACGCGTGCATCTCGTGGGGATGCAACAGGAACATCGCCCCGGGGCGCAGGGGCTGCTCCCACGTGCCACCGCCGAGCATCGGCCCGAACGCCCGGCCCTCGCCGCGCGCGACCACGCCGAGCCGGATCGAGGGGTGCGAGTGCACGGTCTGCTGGATGCCGGGGGGGAAGTGGAGGAAATTGAACACCGGATCGCCCTGCCGCGGCGGCGAGACCAGGATCGAATCCGAGCAGCCGTCGATGTACGTCAGCCGGCCGCGGGGCTCGATCATCCCCGCGGTGGGGATGCCGCGGAAGCCGAGGCGCTCGACGACGATGGCGAGCCCATCGATCTCGATCGACGCGGGGCCGGGGACGCAGAAGAACGTCTCGGGGGCGAGTCCGACCTCGAAGCTGCCCGCGCGCAGGCGGCCCGCGCCGCCGACCACGTAGCCGTAGTACGTCGAGCTCGCCATCGGCAGCTCGCGCTGGCCACGGATCGCCTCGAGCCGGCTGGGGTACATCGTCGACGTCGCGTCGATCACGTCGCCGTCGCGCGGCTGGAGCACGAGATCCATGGTGGACGCTGTCCTAGCAATCGCGGGCAGAGGTGTAAAGCGACGGCGCGGCGCGATGGGTCCCGCGGTCGCGCTGGACGCGGAACGGTACGGAACCGCGCCGCGTCAGCCGAAGCCGACGTCCTCGGCACCGCGGGCGACCCGGCGATACACCCAGCGCAGCAGCCGGATCGGCGGCATCTCTTGCAGGCTCGCGTAGCTGCCGACCATCAGCAGGCCGCGCCACTCGTGGTGATCGGGGATCGGCACCTCCGGATCCGGGGCCTTGCCCGTCGAGCGCACCGGCAGGCGCAAACGGAACGCCCACGGGAAGGTCATCGCGGCGTCGCGGATGCGGACGTTGGGGCGCTTGCCGAGCGCCGCGTGGACGTCGGCCTTCCACTTGCGCGAGGTCGCGCTGCAATCGCCGATGAGGAAGAACTCGGTGACCAGGCCCGACTCGATCTGGCCGTGCAGACGCTCCCAGATGTGCGCGGGGAAGCCGGGCCAGACCACGAGCCCGACCTCGATGCGGCGGTGGAAGCCGTTGCGGATGAAGCACAGGCAGGTGTCGATGCGATCGAACACCAGCACGCGGCGCACCGAGTAGTCGAGCACGTCCGGTGGGAGCTCGGGCGGCGGTGGCAGGTGCTCGAGCCGCTCGGGGCGGATGAGGTTGGGCAGCTCGCCGTGCGCCTGCTCGAGCGGCTCGAGCAGCGCGGCGAAGCTGGCGAGCGCTCCGTCCGGATCGCTGCCGGGATCGGGCAGGACGCCGCCGCGCACCAGCTCGAAGTACAGCTGCGCGCGGGTGAAGTCGAAGCGATTGCCGCGGGCGAGCGCGTGCGCGGCCGCGGACACCGCGGGCCACAGCCCCGTTGCTGGTTGCTCGGCGGTCATGGCCGGCCCTCCCCGTCGACGAACACGCGGTGCCACAGCTCGATCGCCAGCAGCATCCACAGCAGCTCGCCGCCGCGATCGCGGCCCACCGCGTGGGCCGGCGGCTTGCCGGCGACCAGGCGCTCGACGAAGCCCATGTCGAAGTAGCCGCGCGCGCGCGCCCGCGGCGAGAGCAGCACCTCGCGGGTGTAGCCGCGCAGCGGCTCGCGCCGGAACCAGTGGTTGAGCGGCACGCCCATGCCGGCCTTCTTGCGATAGACGACCGGGTGGGGCAGCAGGTGCTCGATGGCCTTCTTGAACGCGAACTTCTCGACGTCGCCGCGGCGCTTGAGCACCGGCGGGATCGAGAACGAGAACTCCGCGAGTCGACGATCGAACAGCGGCGAGGCCGGCTCGACGCCGTTGGCCGACAGCATCTTGTCGACCTTGACCAGGATGTTCTGGCCGCCCTTCAGCTTGATGTTGAGGTGCATCAAGCGGTTGAGGAAGTTGCCGACCGTCTCGTCGTCGAGGAACGGACGAACGTAGTCCTCGAGCGCGGGCGAGCCACCCGAGCGCGCGAGGAACTCGGGCGTGCACATCTCGTCGGTGAGCTCGAAGCACTTGTGGTACGAGGCCAGGTACGCGCGCGGCCGATCGTAGTTGCCGTAGGCCCGGTACCACTCGCCGAGGATGAGGAACTTGTTCTTCGGCCCGCCGAACAGCGGGTCGCCGCCCTCGCCGTTGAACACCACCGGCGCCTCCTTGGCGGCGGCCTGCGCCAACAGATAGTTGGGCACGGTGATGCAGTCGCACAGGGGATCGTCGAGGTTCCAGATCACCTTGGGCAACAGATCGAGGAAACCCTCGGGCTCGACGTCGATGACGCGGTGCTCGACCTTGCAGTGCTCGGCGACCAGCCGCGCGTAGCCGAGCTCGTTGGGCTGGCCGTCGCCGAACGCCGCCGAGAAGCAGATCGGGTGCAGGCCGCGCTGGGCGAGCATCGCGACGATCGACGACGAGTCGACGCCGCCCGACAGCGTCGCGGTGACCTTGCCGTCGGCGGGGATCCGTCGATCGACCGCCTCGTTGCACAGCCGGAGGATCTCGGCGGTGAAGTACTCGAGCGGCTCGTCGGCGATCTGCTCGCGCAGCGTCCAGTGGGCGACGGACGGGCCGATGTGGCCGCCCGCGTCGATCGTCAGGTGACGGCCGGGCTCGAGCTCGCACACGTCCTCGAACATGCTCGATTGGCCGGGGATGAACGAGAACACCAGCAGGGCGAACAGCGACGCGGGGTTCGGGCGCACCGTGAAGCCCGGCATCGCCAGGAAGGCCTTGGTCTCGGAAGCGAACGCGACGCGGCCGCCCGGCAGCGCGACGTAGTACAGCGGCTTCTCGCCCAGGGGGTCGCGGGCCAGCAGCATGCGGTCGCCGATCGTCGCGCCCAGCGCGTACGCGCCGTCGAGGCGGGCGAGCGCCGCGGTGCCCTCGCGGGCGAGCACCTCGGCGACGATCGTGGCGACCGGCGTGGTGCTCGGCAGCTCGGCGCTCGCGGCCAGCTCGGCGAAGTTGAACAGGCGGCCGTCGATCACGCAGCGCACGGTGCCGTCGCGGCTGGTGCCGACGGCGTTGGGCGCCCCGGGCAGCGCGGCGCTGGCGAGGCCGAACGCGCCCCGGTGCTCGACGACCGCGCGCTCGCTGCCGCGGTGGCGCAGCAACTCGAGCGCACGCCCGAGCACCGTGACGTCCGGCTCGGCGATCGTTCCGCAGATCGCGGCCATGCTATTGCGCGGCCTCGGGCTCGCGGTTGCGGCGGTCCTGCAGGAGGTCCCGCGCGCTCTTGCGGCGCAGCCACTTCGACAGCTTGCGCCGCTGCTCCTCGTCGAGGACGCGGTGGAAGGTCAGCAGGGCCTCGCGGGCGCGGGCCTCGACCTCGCCCTCGAGCGTCCACACCCGCGTCTCGAGCTCGGTGACCCGCGCGGTGTCGGGATCGGTCGAGGCCCAAAGCTCGGCCGCGCTCGCGCGCAGGTTTTTCACCTCGGTGCGTCGGTCGCGGGTGTCGTCGCGGAACGCTCGGATCAGCGTGCCGAGCTCGCCGCGCTGGGACTCGGTGCACGACAGTTTCTTGCAGATCTTCGCCTTGGCTTGCATCTCGGCCCCTGGTCCGTCGTCGTCGTCGGCCTCGTCGTCGTCGGCCATGGGTTCCTCGGCCTCGCGCAGCATCGAGATGCTCGCGACGCCGGCCCCGACGCACGCGAGTGCGACAGCCAGCAGGATGACGGTGCCACGCGACACGGGAGCGGAGCATGGCCCGCGCCCGCGGCGGGCGCAACCACTGCGAGCGCGCAGCGCTCGCGCGCGACGTCAGGCGGTGGGATCGGCGACGCGGCCCATGGGCGAGCGCGCGACGTCAGGCGGTGGGGTCCGCGACGCGGCCCATGAAGAGAATCGCGCCGGAGGTGGTGTCGCGGATGAGGTACACGAACGGGTGGTCGACGGTGACGACCACCGGGCCCTCGGAGGGCGGCGCAGCGCCGGCTCGCATGCCGACGGCGGTCGCGGCCGCGGCCTCGGTGCCCTTCTCGTCGACCGAGATGAACGCCTTGTGGAAGGCCTCGCCCAGCACGAGCTGCTCGGCGGCCGGGGCCATGCCGGTGAAGTCGGCGGCCGCGGTGAACACCGTCGACAGGCCCAGCGGCTCGAGGACCCGCCGCAGCGCCACGGGGTCGCCCGGCTCGATCTCGAACTTCGGCAGCGTGAGCTGCACGCGCGTGCTCGTCGCGCCCCGATGCGCCGTGTCGATCCACGCGCGATCCATCTTGGCTTCGAGCGCGGGCAGGCCGTCGCGGGCGTCGGGCAGCACGATGGACATCGCCCAGCGGCCGCCTTCGTACGGCAGCGACACCACGGTCGCGCCGTCGGCCTTCGACATCCGCATGTGACCCGTGCGCGACATCAGCGAGGCCTGCTTCTCCCCGGCGGGGGCGAAGAACGGCCCGGGCTTGGTCGCGTACGCCGGGAACTCCTCCTCCCAGCGGGCCTTGAAGTAGATCGCGTTGACGAGCACGAGGCGCGTGCTGGCGTCGATGCCCCCGCGGGGGATGAGATCGCGGATGCGATCGCGGGTCTGCTCGAGCACCCAGGCGTTGATCATCGCGCGCGTCTCCTCGGCGGCGTTGCGCAGGTCGACCGGCGAGAGCGCGGCGCCGAAGCGTCGCGCGGTGAGATCGAGGTACGCCGGCTCGAACTTCGTCGCCTGATCGCCGAACAGCCGGTTGGCGACGCGCAGCTCGAGCCCCTCCTGCGCCTCGCGCCAGCGCGCGAGCGTGCCGGCGAAGCCCGCGGCGAGCCGCTCGGGCGACCCCTCGAGGTGGAAGACCTTCGCGAGCTCGGCCGCCGTGTCCCCGCGGGCGCCGGCGTGGACCATCGCGAACGCGAGCATGATGCTGGCGGGCGAGACCACCAGGTTCTCGTTCGGCTTCGCGAGGGCGCGGTGGAGATCGATCGCGAAGTCGTCGATGTGGCGGGCGATCGCGTCGGTGTCGGCCTGGGTCACGTCGTTGCTCTCGAGGTCGATTGCGGTGGGCCCGATGCGATCGGCGTCGGCGATGGGCGTCGGCGCTGGGCCGGGCGCCGGCGGCTTCGGGCCGGGCGTCGGCGTCGCGTCGTAGGGGCTGCAGGCGGTGGCGGCGAGGGTGAGCAGGCCGAGCAGGGCGCGGCGTCGGGTGAGCGGGTGAGCGTCGTTCACGGGGTGTTCCCCAGATACGCGCTGCGGTGCGGCTTCGGTCTGTGGGCGTGGCCGACGCGTCAGCGGTGGTTCGCGACCGTCGGCGGGATCACGTTGCCCGCGGCCTGCAGGTCGAGCGCCTTCGGGTTCGCGCGGTAGAATTCGCGGACCGCGGCCGCGAGCCTCCGCTTCTTCGGCTCGTCGACGACGACGACGCCGTCGCGCTCGTCGCCGACGGTGGCCTCGACGAGGGCGGCCACCAGCGGCGCCTGCTCGGGCGGGACGCGGGCGCCCCACGACGCGAGCAGCGCGCGGTCGAGGTGCGATGGCAGCGAGCCGAGGATGCCGACGTCGTTCTGATCGTGGACGAGCAGGCCCGAGGTCGTGCCGCGATCCAGGGTGAGCACCTGGAAGAAGTACACCGTGTGGTACGCGAGCTGCGTCGCGCGATCGGCCGCCGTGGGCTGCGGGTGGGCGCGCAGCGACGCGGCGACCAGCGCCGCGTAGGTGTCGATGGTCGTCTCGCCGATCGATCGCGCCAGCGCGGCGTCGGCCGCGAGGTCGCCGCTGTCGTGGGCCTCGAGGTAGAAGTGCGAGACGCCGCGGTGGCGGCCGAGCGCCGGGATCCAGAAGTAGCGCGCGCCCTGCTCGGCGGCGCCGTCGTACAGCGGACCGGAGACGCGGCGCAGGCTCGCCGAGAACGCGTCGGCGTCGGTGCTCGCCGCGATCGACGGGTTGAGATCCGACATCATCCGCCAGTAGCCCGTGCCGTCGCGCATCTGCGTCCAGCTGAGGTGCAGGTGCACCGACGGCGCGTGCGGGTTCGCCGGGTGGATGATCGTCGAGAGCGCGGTCGCCGAGCCGAGCTGCTTGTTCGGCTCGTCGTCGTAGTGGACCTGCGACACGTTCACCGACGCGCGATCGAACACCGGCGTGTCACCGAGGCCCCAGCGGGTGCCGCCGCCGTGGCGGCCGCCGTCGCGCAACCATGTGGTGGGGACGAACGGCGTGCGATCGTCGCAGGCGGCGGCCGCGACGCCCTGCATCGCCTCGACCATGCGGCGCTGCAGCGTCTCGACGAGGACGAGGGCGGAGGCCGCGGCGGCCGAGCTTGCTGGGGTGAACGCCACGGCCGAGGGTAACGCCGCGGGTGGAGCCCGCGGGCGCAAACGCTGCGGACGCCGCCCGCTCGCGCAGGCGCGGGCCCAGGCGTCCCGGCCCCTGCGGTGGTTTGCCGCGTTGCACCGTCGCGGGGCCGGTGGCACGAACACAGCGATGCTCCGTCGCGCCCCGCTCGTCGTCTTGCTGGCCTGCCTCGGCGCGGGCGCTGCGATCGCGCCGCTTTCGGTCCCTGTCCCGGCGCAGGCCGCCGAGCGTTGGGAGGCCCGCGGGGTGATCGAGCGCTTCGGCGCCGAGCGCAAGTCCGTGAGCATCGCCCACGAGGCGATCCCCGGCTACATGGGCGCGATGACGATGTCGTTCGAGCCGAAGAACACCGAGCAGCTCGCCCGCTTCGCGATCGGCGATCGCGTGAGCTTCACGTTCACGGACACCGACGACGGTCGCCGGGTGATCGAGTCGATCACGAAGCGGTGATCTGATCCTGGGCGGCCGCTCAGCGATCCGGCCGCGGCGTCAGGACCTGCACCGCGTCGATGTCCGCGCCCGGCGTGTCTGCCGTGACCTCGCCCTGCCCGGCGACGTCGACGAGTCGCACCGCCGAGAACTCGCGCGCGTCGAGGGGGAGGTCGGCCAGCGCCGCGTCGATGTCGATGCCCGAGCCGTCGGCGGGGGAATCGATCGCGACGCGGCCGTCGAGGCCGATGACGCCCGGCAGGAGACCACGCGTGCGCGCCGTGGGGACCAGCGCGACCGTGGTGTACTCGAGGAAGCCGTGCTCGTGGATCACGAGATCGGGCGCGGACGTGCCGTCGGTGCCCAGCACGCACGGCGCGAAGCCCAGCGTGATCGAGCCGCCCTCGCCGAGGGAGACGGCGCCGAGCGGCGGGGTCGGCCGCGCGTCGGGGGAGCCGAGGGCGGTCTGTGGATCGGTGGCCTCGTCGTCGGCTGGATCACCTCCGGCGAGGATAGGATCGTAGTCGAGCACCACCGTCGCGAAGAACCCGTCGCCGTCGCCGCTGCACAGCCCGTCGGGGTTCTCCTCGACGAGGATCCCGCTGCGACCGCAGGCCGCGAGCAGCAGGGTGAGCGCCGTGCGTCGGCGGATCGGTGTCGTGGCGCGACCACATCCTCGACACGCCCGCATCGGAGCAAGGGTATCGGAGACGCGACTCGGGTGGGCACGCTATTCTCTTCGTCATGCGACGCGTCACGCTCGGTCTCCTCGTCGCGTGCCCGGCGGCGATCCTGCTCGCGCCGGCGGTGGCCGCGGCCGAGCCGGTGTGCGGCACCGTCGAGGCGTTCAACCAGGCGATGGCGGACGCCGGCACCACCGCCACCGAGGTGACGCTCACGTTCGATGTCCTCGGCGTGGACCCCAACGACTTCGCGGGGAGCAAGGGCTCGCTCGCGCAGATGCGGAACACCACCTGCGCCGCGGGGCAGGATGCCGTGATCAAGGTGTACGGGCCGGAGGATCCGCCGAACGTCGCGCACCCGTCCGGCACGCTGAAGCTCGAGCACGGCAACGCGTGCTGCGGCGGTGAGTGCGGCGAACAGTGGGCCGATCCCAACGCGTCGGCCGTGGTCTTCGTCGACGGCACCGAGCAGTGCGCGGTGACGATGTGGATCACGCCGACCGAGGTCGGCTACTCGCTGGCCTGCAACGTCGGGCAGTTCGACGCGCTCGGTGAGAACCCGCTGCAGAACACGGTCGATCGGATCGCGCTGCTCGACTATGTGCTCGCCGACGGCGGCACCACGTGGGGCCTGCCGAACGCGACGGCGAGCGCCGACGAGGTGTGCTGGGTCGCGGTGCCCAGCGACGGGATGAGCCTCACCGTGCCTGTGCTCGAGGACGTCACGGCCGCACCGACGACCCCCGACGCGGTGTTCGCCGAGGTCACCGATCTCGCGGTCGAGGCCGGGGACAACGAGGCCTACCTGAAATTCGAGGTGCCGCCCGTCGATGGCAGGATCACGCGCGCGCGCCTGTTCATGCACACCAGCACTGCGCCGTCCTCGGACGGTGACGGCGGCGAGGTCCATGCGCTGACCGACAACGGCTGGTCCGAGGCGACGCTGACCTGGAGCACCCGGCCCGCGTACGTCGCGGCGTCCCTGGGTCGCATCGGACCGGCGGCGGCCGATCTGCCCGTGTCGCTCGACCTCGGCGACGCGATCCCCGAGGGCGGCACGTACGGCTTCGCGGTCGTGTCGCCGCCGACCGACGGCAACGGCACCCACTTCTGGTCGAAGGAGGGCTCGGCCGCCGGCGCGGCGTACCTGCAGCTCGACGTCGTCGTGGTGGACGGCGACGGCGACGGCACGCCCGACGGACCGGATTGCGACGACGCGGATTCCGACGTCGGCCCCGACGCCGACGAGGTGTGCAACGGCGTCGACGACGATTGCGATGGCGAGGTGGACGAGGGCTGCGACGGTGCGGACGACGGTGGGTCGAGCGGCGTCGCGAGCACGGGGCCCGGGGGCACGGGCGTCGGTTCGGGCGGCGCGGACGGGCCGGGGTTGCCCGGTGACGCGGGGGCCCGCGGCGCGGACACGGGTTGCGCGTGCACGGCGACGCGCGATGCCACGCCGACGTGGCTCGTGCTCGTCGGGGTGGCCGGCGTCAGGCGCCGTCGCGCGCGGGCTCGGGCAGCTCGTGCCACACCAACCACGCGGTGACGAGGATCGCCGCCGCGGCGGCGATCGTGCACGCGCCGTACCCGAACTCCGTGTACAGCAGGCCCGCGACGCCGGCACCCAGACCGCCGCCGATCTGGCCGACTGCCACCACGAGGCTCATGAAGGCGCCGCGCCGGGCGTCCGGCACGAGCGCGGTGAGCAGGGCCTGCAGCGGCGAGAGGCGTAGCGCGAGGATCACCATCGCGAGGAAGAACATGATCGCCGCCGACGCGGCGCCGCGGGCGAACACGGTGGTCGTCGCGAAGTGCAGGGCGCCCGCGAGGCACGACACGAGGATGAGCGGGCGCCGGCCGATGCGATCCGAGAGCTTCCCGGCGGTCGGACCGAACAGCACGCTGGCGACACCGCCGACCGCGAACATCGTCGCGACGCCCGAGGCGTCGAGGTCGAGCTCGGCCTCGGCCCAGCTCGGCAGGTAGACCACGAAGTTCGACACCGCGAAGAACATGCTCGCGTAGACCAGCGCCGCGCCCCGGGCCGGCCGCATCGACAGCAACGCGGCGTACTCGGCGAGGCCCGAGGCCAGCGTCAGCGGACGATCGGCTCGCTCGACGCGCGGCTGCGGCACGACGAGCAGCACCAGCACGAAGGCCGTCGCCATCACGGCGGCGAAGAGCAGGAACGCGGCGGCGAAGCCGTGGCGCGCGGCCAGGATCGTGCCGAGCGGGACGCCGACGACCTGGCCCAGGGCAAAGCCGCTCATCACCCAGCCGTTGGCCCAGCCGCGACGGTGGTAGGGGAAGTGGTCGCCGACGAAGGACACCGCGGAGCCGGTGAGCACGCCGCCGGCGATCCCGGCGAGGATGCGGACGCCGAGGAGCGTGGCGAAGTCGACGGCGAACGGATGCAGCAGCAGGGCGACCGCCATCGCGCCGCTGCCCCACAGCAGCACCGCGCGACGGCCCACGCGATCCGAGATCGGGCCGGTGACCAGGGCGAACACCGAGAGCGTCACGGCGTAACCGCTGATCAGGCTGCCCGACAGCGCCGGCGACACGCCGAGCTCGTCGTGGATCCGGGGCAGGATCGGCGCCATGATCATCACCTGGCTGCTCGACGCGAACACCATCGCCCACAGCGCCGCGAGCACGCCGAAGTCCGCCCACCGCCGGGCGCCGCCGCGGGTTGAGTCGTCGCCGCTCGGGGGATCGTCGCCCGATCTCATGGCGCGCCACGCAGCACGTCGGCGTAGGCGGCGAGCTGCTCGTGCTGGGCGAAGCTGCCGCGGGCGATCGCCAGGCCCGCGTCCCGGGCGCGGGTGAACAGCGCGGGGTCGGCGAGGAGCGCGGCCACGCGGGTCGCGAGGCCGTCGATGTCACCGGCCTCCGCCAACAATCGCTCGCTCCACTCGGGCGTGTTGCCGAGGAGCTCCTCGAGTCCGCCGCACCGGGTGCCCACGAGCACCGCGCCGCTGGCCATCGCCTCGAGCGCGACCAGGCTGAACGATTCCGAGGCGCTGGTGACCAGGACGATGTCGCTGCTGCGGAGGTGCCCCGCGAGCACGGCGGGCGCCACCGGGCCGACGAAGGTCGTCCGGCCCGCGACGTCGCGGGCCTGGGCATGGGACCTCGCGTCGGGGTGCAGTGGACCGTCGCCGATCATGGTCAGTCGCGCATCATGGCCCCGCGCGAGCACCTTCGCGAGCACGTCGATGTTGTCGAGCGGGCGCTTGATCTCGCGGAAGTTCGAGGCGTGGCAGAGCGCGGCGGGGCGGCCCGACACCCGGGGGCCCCGCGGCTCGGGGAAGAACATCGCGGTGTCGACGGCATTGCGGATCACACGGGGGGTGCGCGCCAGGCCGAGCTTGCTCCGCGCGGCCGCGGCGAGCCACGCCGAGACCGCGGTGATGTGGTCGACGGACGACAGCGCAGCGCGCAGGCGATCGCGTTGCTCCCCGTGCTCGGCGAACACGGTGACGTCGCTGCCGTGCAAGGTGACGCAGAGGCGCAGCGCGTGGCCGCGCGCCGCGAGTCGGTCGCGGGCGAGCACGGCGGCCTCGGCCAGGCCCACCGCGTAGTGCACCGACAGCGCGTGCAGGCGGTGCTGGATCGCGGTCGCCACGATCGCGTCCGCCAACGGGAGGAGCCACGCATCGTTCGCCGCCGTGGGGACGTGGGGCGCCGGCACCGGCACGTGGTGGAGGCTCGCGTCGCGATCCGCCGCCCATCGGGGATCGCCGCCGGCCATCAACACGACATGGTGACCGCGCTCGCCGAGCCCACGCGCGACGTCCCACGCGACACGGCCGCTGCCGCCGAGGCCCGCCAGCGCGAGCACGCCCCAGCGGCCGCGCGCGGGGGCGGCGACCTCGGTGCCGGACGTGCACGACGCCGGCGCGCAGGTCTCGAGGGTCACCTGCGCCGAGGGATCGTCGCCGAGGCCGCGCAGCAGCAACGCCGGCAGGTCGTCGCCGCCCCGCAGCAGGACCTCGGCGGTGCTCATGCGTCGCTCGCTCGGCGTCGGCGTCTGTGCGACCCGGTGCCAGGCCGCCAGCGCCTCGGGATCGCGACGCCGACCCTCGCGCGAGAGGGCCGCCCGCAGCTTGCGGATCGCCAGGTGGGCCCGCGCATGGGGCCGCGATCCGGCGCTGTCGCGCTCGGCGAGCGCCGTCTCGATGCAACGCGCCGCGTGGGCCCACGGACCCGCGGCGTCGGTGGTCGCGACGGTGGTCGCGTGCTCGGCCACCGCGCGCCAGGTCGCCTCGGCCGGCGCGTCGACGCCACCGCGCCGCGCGGCGAGCTGCAGGTCGAGCTCCTCGAGCGCGTCGTCCACGGCGCGGAGCTCGGGGGGCAGCGCGCCCCGCCCCACCGCGGTCTGCGGCGCCGCGCTGGCGTCGAGCGTCGCGAGTCCGCCGGCGGGCGCGAGTCGATCGAGATCGGAGCTGTCGATCCACCGCAGCGATCCGCGGGGCACGACGCGGGATCGCGGCACGCCGGCCCACTCGTACAGCTCGTCGGTCTGCGCGAGGTAGCGGGCCTCGGTCGGCCCGGCCACATACGCGACGCTGGGGAGGATCGCGTCTTGGAGCACGGGGCGTAGCAGCGCCGCGGGCGTGAACCGCTCGGGTGTGAGCTCGAGGCACGCCTCCAGCTCGGCCACGCCGAGGCGACGATCGCCCGCGGCGAGGCCGTCGCCGTCGATGCGCAGTCGTCGACGCACACGGTGCTCGTCGCTCCAATGCACCTGCAGCAGACTGCGATGGGTGGGCACGATCTCGGCCTGGCCGAGCGCGGCGAGTCGCGCGCGTCCGCGGGCCAGGGCCGCGCTCGCGCGCACGGGGCCGAACAGCTCGCGGGCGATCACGTCGCGGGCCAGCGCCGCGAAGGCGCGGTCGTCGGGATCGAGGATGACCAGGCCCAGCCCCGCGGTCGCGTGGCCGAGCAGGCGCGCGAAGGCCTGCGCGAAGCTGGCGTCCTCGGTGTGCGACTGCTCGATCGCCTGACGCAGCGCCGCGCTCGGTGCATGGGGCATGGCGGCGAACCACGCCTGCAACAGCGCGTCGATGCGAGGCCCCAGCGGGCGGCGACCGACCGACGCACCGTCGGCGGCGAGCTCGAGCGTCAGCGGTGTGGCGTCGAGGCGCGCGACGGTGCGGACCTCGTCGAGGTCGTGGTCGTGCGTCGCCATCCAGAACACCGGCACCGCGTCGATCCCGTCGGAGGCGAGCCGGCGGGCCCACGCCACCGCCGAGAGGGCCTTGGCCAGGGTCAGCGCGGGGCCGCCGAGCAGACCGACTTGCTGGCCTGTGACGACCGCCACCGCATCCTTGCGCTCGAGTCGGTCGATGGCGGACAGCGCCGCGTCGTCGCGGCCGCGCGCGTGGGCCTGGCGTCGCAGGATCTCGGCGAGCGCTGCCCGTGGTCGAGGGCGGACGAGCACGCGATCGCGGGTCTCGCTCCAAGTAGGCGTGGCGTCCGGTCCGCCACGGCCGCGCACGCGGATCCGGGGGAGCCGCACCGGCGCACGGCGCTGGACGGTACGACACCACTCGTCGAGCGCGTCGTCGGTGGCAGCGATCGATCGGGCGGTCGAGTACGACTGACTGCCATGGGCGGCGATCGCCGCGCGCTTGATCGCGGGGTCGATCGTGTGGCGGCTCGCCGCGGGCGCGTCGATGCGCGACGTGATGACGACATGCTCGTGGGCGGCCCACGCCGCGCCGAGCTCGGGCGCGAACGTTGGATCCGCGGCGAGCTCGAACGCGATCGCGACCAGCCGCCCGAGCGCGAGGTGGTGGCCGTGCAGCGAGAGGTTGGGGTCGACCTCGGGATCGAGCGAGAGCA
The DNA here is from genome assembly GCA_001464385.1 of Deltaproteobacteria bacterium Ga0077550. GTDB lineage: Bacteria > Myxococcota_A > Polyangia > Nannocystales > Nannocystaceae > Xiheibacterium > Xiheibacterium aquaticum. The sequence goes on from LNFB01000334.1 coordinate 41,320, forward strand.
CGCGCAGCGGTCGACGGGCCCGGATCTCGCGCACGACGTCGTGCAGGGCGCGCGCGAGACCCCACGAGGCGATCGCGTCGTCGGCGGTGAGCGGGCGCGTGCGGGCCGGGTCGTGGTACTTGCCCCCGTCGGTCCAGCCCAGGCACGACAGCGCGTGCACGCCGAGGAGCGACGCCGCGTGGAGGAGCTCCGCGGCGCGGCGCGAAGCGAGCCCTGGGCCGCCGCGTCCGCCTGCGCCAGCGGTCGCGACCACGAGCTCGACGCGGGCGCCCGCGCGGGCCCACGCGGCGAGTGTGCCACCGACGTAGAGCGACTCGTCGTCCGGGTGGGGCATCACGGCGAGCACCGTGCAGCCGGCGCGGTCGCGGTCGCTGGCCGGCGCCGCGGCGGGCCATGGCAGCGCGCGGGGATCCGTGACGCCCGCGACCACGCGCGTGCGGAGATCTGCGCCGGACTCCGTCGTCGGTGACCACGGCGCGCGCTCGAGCAGCGCGCGCAGACGCGATCGATCGACGCACGCCGTGCGATCGATCCACCGCAGCGCGGTCGGCCACGGCCGTGGTTCGCGGGCGTCCCGAGCGACGACCAAGCCGTAGCGCACCGGCCCGCCGTCGCCGTGGTACGCGATGAACTCGCGGTGCTCGAGCTCGCGCAGGCCCGCGTGTTCGAGCCACCCGCGGACCTCGCCCGATGCGTGCACGCGGGTGTGCGCGCCGAAGCTGCGGCCCTGCTCGGGGATGTACGTGAACGCGATCAGCCCACCGGGCACGAGCACCGCCTGCGCGGCGACGAGGAGCGCGGCGGCGTCGCGGACGAAGTGCAGCGCGCCGCAGGACAGGAGGAGATCGGCGTCGCCGTGGCGCAGCACCGTGTCGGGGAGGCCGCCGTCGAGGTCGTGCTCGACCAGCGCGTGGAAACGATCGTCGGCGCGCGCGGCCTGCTCGAGCATTGCGCGGGAGATGTCGACGCCGACGACACGCGCGCCCGCATCCCGCCACGGCGCGCTCGCCTGGCCGGTGCCGACGCCGAGATCGACGACGCTCTGCCACGACGCGGGCGCGAGGTGAGTGGTCGCGGCGGCGATGAGCTCGGTCGGCGCCACCCACCCGAGCCGGGCGGTGTCCTCGTCGTAGGTGGGGGCCCAGTGCTCGTACTGGTCGCGAGCGTTCACGGGCGCCGACATCGTGCTCCGCGGAGATTCTTAGGATGCCGCGCCGTTTCTGCAAGTTACGCTCCGCGACCGCTGCGCTCGACGCCTGCGCTTGACGGCCGTCGATGGGCGGGTCGAAACTGCCCGGATGCGCCGCGCCCTCGCCTCGATGTCGGTGCTCGCCCTGGTCGCCTGCGCCGGGGATGTGTCGGAGGCGAGCGCGGGTCACGACTCGAGCAGCGGATCGTCGGGGCCGCTGATCGCGGACACCAGCACCGAGGCGCCCGCGACGCCCGACGACGGCGGCACCACGCAGGGCGGCGCCGACGGCACCAGCGGCGATGGGGCCGGCGACACCACCGGCGAGCCGTTGCTCGGCGCGCCGTACCCCGTCGTGCTCGCCCACGGCTTCTTCGGCTTCGAGGATTTCGCGGGGGTCGACTTCGTCACCTACTACTTCGGCGTCGTCGACGATCTCGAGGCCCAGGGCGAGCCCCTGGTGTTCACGCCCGCGGTCGATCCGTTCAACGACTCGACGGTGCGCGGCATGCAGCTGCTCGCCGCGGTCGAGGAGATCGTCGCCGAGACGGGACACGCCAAGGTCAACCTCGTCGGGCACTCGCAGGGCGGGCTCGATGCCCGCCTGGTCGCCCACCTGCGGCCCGACCTCGTGGCGTCGGTCACGACGATCGCGACGCCGCACCACGGCACCGTGGTCGCCGACGTCGTGCTGGGACTGGTCCCGAACAGCGACGTGCAGGGCCTCGCCGACGAGCTCGCCAACCTGCTCGGGGGGGCGCTGTGGTCCGAGCTCGAGCCCGACAGCTCGGTGTTCGTGGCGCTGCAGCAGCTCTCGACCCCGGGCATCGCGGCGTTCAACGCGATGGTCCCGGATGCGCCCGGGGTGGTGTACCGATCCATCGGCGGCCGCTCGTCGCTGCACGGCGGCGGCTCGGCGTGCGACGTCGCCGACGCGCCGCCGTACATCGCGGAGCTCGACGGCGACCTCGACACCATCGACGGCGGCCTCGCGTTGTCGGCCGCGATCCTGTCCGAAGACGTGCTGTCACCCGAGCCCAACGATGGCTTGGTCACGGTGACGAGCGCGACGTGGGGAACGTTCCTCGGCTGCATCCCCGCCGATCACCTCGACGAGGTGGGTCAGCTCCTCGGCGACGCGCCGGGGCTCGGCAACGACCTCGATCACCGCGCGGTCTATCGCGGGATCGTGGCCGAGCTGCGTCAGATGGGGCTGTGACGTCGTTCCGCGACGGATCGTGCAGTCGCGATCGCGTCGTCGTGCGTTGAGGTCCGAAGGCCGCATCGATCGTCGCGCTCGGGGTTGCGAGGCCGCGCTGTGCCGATGCGACACGCCCGCGAACATGCGCGGGGTTCCACCGGCTCGGCGCCGCGAGTGCGCGTGCTAGCGTGACGATCGATCGAACGTCGGCACCACGTCGGCATCGAGGAATCGCCATGAACCATCGTCACCACCGAACCCTCGTCGTGCTCTCGTTGTCGGTGCCGGTCGCGTGCGTGGTCGCGACGCCGCCGGGCGACGATCCCTCGGCGGGCTCGGGCGAGTCGGGCATCTCGATCACCGACGGGATCACCGGAAACACCGAGGGTTCGCTGAGCGCGAGCGGGGCGAGTGCTGCCAGCGCGAGCGACACCGGCGGCCCGGTGTTCGATGTCGGGGTCGAGACCGCCGATGGCAGCGCGGGCGACACCATGCCGACGAACGGCTCGTGCCGGTCGTCCGAGGCGTTCGGGGCCGCGGGCGGCTTCCCGGCGTACACCGATCCCGCCTACGCGAGCTTCCTCGATCGCCAGGTGTTGGCGATGACGAGCTACGCGTACCTCGGCGACGAGGCCGAGCTGCGCATCTTCGACATCTCCGGCGCACCGCCACCGCCGAACCTCGAGTACGCCGCGCCGATGTACATCCACCCGTCGTGGAACGGCTCGACCTTCGGCGGTGGGATCTTCGGCCTGACGATCGACTCCTACGGCAACATCTACGTCGCGGCCTCGACGGTCTACGGCGTGAACTCCAAGCCCGATTCGATCTTCAAGATCGACAAGGACACGGCCGAGGTCAGCACCTTCGCGACGTTGCCCAACGCCGGACCCGCGTTCGGCAACCTCAACTACGACTGCGACAGCGAGACCCTGCGCGTGGTCAACCACGAGGACTGCCGCATCTACCAGCTCGACATGGCGGGCGGCGTGGTGAGCACGTACCACCACGGCACCGGCGACGTGACCCTGGGGCAGTCGGCGGATCCCGGCGAGCCCGACGGCGTGTTCTGTCCCCTGGGCGATCGCATGTGGGCCGTGCAGGCCCACTACGGCCGCGTCTACTACAGCGTGTGGTGGGAGGACGGCGGTCGCCCCGACGACGCGCACAGCAACGAGATCTGGTCGGTCGAGGTCGACGGCGAGGGCATCCCCGACGGCGCGACCAAGCAGCTCGAGGCGACGATCCCCGGCCTGCAGGGCAGCACGATGTCGAACCCGGTGTCGGATCTGAGCTTCGCCTCGACCGGCTGGATGCTGGTGTCGGAGCGCACGATGTACGCCGACAACGCCACGAGCGCGCACCAGTCGACGACCTACGAGCTGCAGCAGATGAACGGCACGTGGGACAACATCGGGACCACGTACGTCGTCGGCGATCCGGTCATCTCGAACAGCGCCGCGGGCGGCGTCGATCACGACTTCGCCGAGAACGGCTATGTGTGGATGACGGGCGACGCCCTCGACTTCGGCTCGCCCAACATCGTCTACGGCGTCCAGGGCACGCCGTACGGCGGCGGCACCGTCGACATCAGCACGATCATCGATCACGACGGCGAGATCACCCAGCAGGACAAGACCGCGATGGGTGACTGCGAGATCCCGATCCCGGGCGACGCGATGCCACCGCCGCCGCCACCGCAGGGGTAGTCCCCTGGGCTGCCCGCTACTGCGGGCGGACGAAGGTCCGGCGCGCGCGCTCGACCGCCTTGCGCACGACGCAGCCCTCGGCGTGGTCGTCGACGAGGCCCATGGCCTGCATGAACGCGTACACCGTCGTCGGGCCGACGAAGGTCCACCCGCGCTTCTTGAGCTCCTTCGACAGGGCGATCGATGCCGGGGAGGACGACACCGTCTGGGGTGGCCCGCGGAGCTCCGGCTCGAACCGCCACACGAAGGCGGCGAGCGAGCCCTCGCGGTCGACGAGCTGCCGCGCCATCCGGGCGTTGTTGATCACCGCCTCGATCTTCCCCCGATGTCGGACGATCCCGGCGTCGGCGAGCAGTCGATCTCGGTCGCGGTCCGTGAAGCGGGCGACGCGGTCGAAGTCGAAGTCGTGGAACGCGGCGCGGAAGGCCTCGCGCTTGGCGAGGATCGTCCGCCAGCTCAGGCCGGACTGGAACGCCTCCAGGCTGAGCTTCTCGAACAGGCGGCGATCGTCGGCGACCGGGAATCCCCACTCGGTGTCGTGGTAGGCGAGGAACTCGGGCGCTGCGCCACACCATCGGCAGCGCGGTTTGCCGTCAGGACCTTGGAACATCGGATCGGCGCTGGCCATGGTCACGTCTTGCCTTCGGCGATACGCATCGAGACTAGGACGATCGTCCTAGTCCGTCGAGCGCGCGCGAACGCGGCCGGATCCGGCGTAGGATGCCCCCGATGACCGATGCGATCACCGTGCGCCGCGCCCAGCGATCCGATCTCCCCGCGCTCGGGCGCCTCGGGGCGCTGCTCATGGCGACGCACGAGGGGTTCGATCCGCTGCGCTTCCTCGCGGCCGGGCCCGAAGCACCCGAGGACTACGCGCGCTTCCTCGGCGACGAGCTCGAGCACGGCTCCGTCGCGGTATTCGTGGCCGAGCGAGTCGGCGAGGTTGCCGAGCAAGCCGGCGAGCTCGTCGGCTACGTCTATGCCGGCGTCGAGGGCAAGTCGTGGAAGGAGCTGCGCGACACGGCGGGCTTCATCCACGACGTCGCGATCGTCGAGTCGGCGCGGCGCCAGGGCCTCGGCGAGCGCTTGATCGAGGTCGCGGCCGCGTGGCTCGCGGAGCAGGGCGTCGCGCGGGTGTTGCTGTGGACCGCCGAGCGCAACGCCGTGGCGCAGGGGCTGTTCGCCAAGCTGGGGTTCCGCAGGACGATGATCGAGATGACCCGCGAGGTGCCGGCCCGCCGCGACCCGGCCTGACCGCACCCGCCGCCGGGCGCGCTCCGGGTTTCCCCGCCGCCCCTCCTCCCGTCCAGCCGCGGCCCACCTCGGGGCGCATCCGGCCCGTCAAATCCCGGCCCGTCGTCCCGTACATCCCCACGACGCCGCGCGGCACGGGCCCCGCGACGTCGCGCGATGGCTTTCCTTCGAGCATCGCGGGGTCCGGGGACAGGACGTCAACGGCATCTGCGATCGAGTCGGCCCGGCGATGCGCCCGCCTGCAGTGCGGGCGCATCGCCACTATTTCCGTCGGCCGGGGCGGGCGCCTACTCGCGCGGTCGGCCGAAGGCGCCGCGGTCGAAGTCCTCGAACGCCTTGCGGAGCTCGGCCTCGGTGTTCATCACGAACGGCCCGTATCGGGCGACACGCTCGCCGATCGGCCGGCCGGTCAGCACGATGACCTCGCTCGTCGCCGCGGCGCCGGTGATCGTCAGCGTGTCACCCTCGACGACCGCCATCGTGCCCTCGTCGACGGCGCGCTCGCCGATGCGGACGCCTCCGATCAACGGATAGACCAGCACGACGTGGCCTGACGGCAGCGCGGTGGTGACCGACGCATCGGCGGCGAGCGTGACGTGCCCGTACGAGATCGGCGTGTGCGTCTGGCCCGGCCCGACGAGCCCGAACAGCTCGCCGGCGATCACCCGCACCGTCGCGCCGGGATCCTCGCGGCGCGCGTTCGCGTCGGCGCGCAGATCCTGGTACGCGGGCGCCATCATCTTGTCCGCGGCCGGCAGGTTCACCCACAGCTGGAGTCCGTGCGAGCGGCCGCCGCGGCGCTGCGCGTCGATCGATGGGCCCTCCTTGTGCAGTACGCCCGAGCCCGCGGTCATCCACTGCGTGTCCCCCGGGTGGAGAAAGCCGTGGTTGCCCATCGAGTCCCGGTGCTCCATCTCGCCCTCGATCACGTACGTGACGGTCTCGAAGCCGCGGTGCGGGTGCCACGGCGTACCGACGCCCTTGCCCGGCGCGAACTCCATCGGCCCGAAGTGATCGAACAACAAGAACGGATCGAGGTACGAGAGCGACGCGGTGGGGAACGGGCGGCGCACGACGAACCCGTCGCCTTCGACAGCGTGCTGTGCGGGGATGAGACGGGTGACGGAGGCGGTCATCTGGTTGTTCCTCTCGTGGTGGTTTCGGTGCATCAAGCCAGGTCGAACACGAGCACCTCGGCGTCGGCGATGCCCGCCAGGGCGATCGACGACACCTCGGACAGCGCCATGCCGTCGCCCTCGTCGAGGCGCTGGCCCTGCGCGGTGACGCTGCCGCGCGCGACGTGGATCCACGCGTGGCGACCGGGCGCGAGCGACAGCTCGGCCGATTCCCCGGCGTCGAGCAGACCGGCGTGCAGCGTGACGTCGGCGTGCACGGTCACGCTGCCGTCGCGTCCGTCGGGCGACGCGACCAGGCGCAGGCGCCCGCGCTTGTCCGCCGCGGTGAACGTCTTCTGCTCGTAGCCGGGGGCCAGCCCGGGCTTGCCCGGCAGGATCCAGATCTGCAGGAAGTGCACGGGCTCGGTCTTCGACGCGTTGTACTCGCTGTGCCGTACACCGGTGCCCGCGGTCATGCGCTGCACGTCGCCGGGCCGGATCACCGAGCCGGTGCCGATCGAGTCCTTGTGCTCGAGCGCGCCCTCGAGCACGTACGAGACGATCTCCATGTCGCGGTGCCCGTGCGTGCCGAAGCCCTGGCCGGGCGCGACGCGGTCGTCGTTGATGACCCGCAGCGCGCGGAAGCCCATGTGCGCGGGGTCGTAGTAGTCGGCGAACGAGAACGTGTGGTGACTGTCGAGCCAACCGTGGTCGGCGTGGCCGCGCTCGTCGGCCCTGCGGATCGTCTGCATGGTGTCGTCTCCGGGTGCGAGCCCAAGCATGGGGCGATTCGAACCCGGGAGAACCCCCGGCAGCGGCGCGGCGCCGGGACAGACTGTTGCAGTGGGGACACGCCCGGGGCGCCGCCGGGTGGGCCGCTACTCGAGCAGGCCCGCGTCGCCGAGGATTCCGCGCTCGACCGCCGCATAGTCGACCGGCACGTCGAGCTGCGCGAGCACCGAGTAGAAGCCGAACTGCAGCCGGTTCATGAAGACCAGGCCCGGGGGCAGCGCGACGAAGCTCTTGTCCTTGGCGAAGATGAACTTCTTGAGCTCGTGGATGCCGCGGACGACCTCGGTCGCGTAGGCGCGATCGATGTGGAACGGCTGCTCGAAGATCGGCGCGAAGCAGCGGCGCACGTAGGCCAGCACCGCGACCTGGAAGCTGCCGCCGCGGGTGCCGAGCATGCGGGCGGCCGCGCGGGCGAAGGTGGCCTCGTCCTGGGCGAGCGCGGCGCGGTGCATCGCGCGTGCGTTGCTGAGCTCGGGGTCCACGAGCGGCTGCACGCAGCCGAAGTCGAGGAACACGATCGTGCCGTCGGGCCGGAACAGGTAGTTGCCCGGGTGGGGATCGGCGTTGAACATCTGGCCGACGAGGTTGCCGCGGAACACGAACCGCCAGAGCACCTCGGCCCAGGTGGTCCGCAGGGCGACATCGGCGGTGACGGCCTCCTCGAGGGGGAGCCCGCGCTCGAAGCTGCTGGTCAGCACGCGTCGACTGCTGCGCTCGTGGACGATCGTCGGGATCACGATCGCCGGGTCGTCGACGTGGATCCGCCGGAACTGCTCCTGGCGCGTGGCTTCGAGGGTGTAGTCGAGCTCCTCGCGGAAGCGCTCGGCGATGACCGCGAAGGTCTCGTGCACGCCGATGCCCTTGGGCCCGAGCGAGCCGACGAGGCTCTCGATGACGCCTGCGTTGCGGAGATCCGACTCGACGGCGGCGTCGATGCCGGGATGCTGGACCTTGACCGCGACCTCGCGGCCGTCGTGCAGCGCGGCCCGGTGGACCTGGCCGATCGACGCGCTCGCGAACGGGGCGTCGGCCCATCGCGCGAAGAGCTCGTCGATCGGCGCGCCGAGCTCGGCCTCGACGACGGCGCGGATCGCCGTGGGGGACGAATGCGGCGCCGCGGCGCGCAGCTTGGACATCGCGCCTTCGTACGCGGCGCGGTGCTCGTCGGGGACGAAGCCGTCGACGTAGCTCGCCATCTGCCCGACCTTGGCCGCGAGCCCGCGCAACGATCCCAACACCGTCGCGGCGTGCTCGGCGGCGGCGCTGCCGTCCTTGGACAGCAGCAGGCTCGCGCCGGTGCGCGCGCCGACGCCGACCAGCTTCGCCAATCGCTTCAGCCGACCGGTCGGGATCTCGCGTTCGTCGTTCATGTCGGCACCGTCGTATCGAGACGCGACCGCGGAGTGTGGCGGTCTCTCGTCGCGGGGGCCGCCAAGGCATCGGCAGCGTACCGCGGGACCGTAGTTCCGCCACCCAGGGACGTGCGCGACCACGCCGCGGTTACCTGCGGGGTCCCGATCGCGTGCGATTGCGATCGTGACCGCCGTAGGTGAGCGGCCACGGCGCGAAGTCGCGCTGACGTCATCCCGCAGGCAGCAGCTTGGCCGCGCGGATGCGGTGCAGGCGGAACTGCCGGGCCGCGCCCTTGTCGAGATCGAAGGCGTTGATCAGGGTCTCGCGGCGATCGACGACGATCTCGCGGATCGTCACGCGGCGCGCGGTGGTGCCCTCGGCGCCCTCGTAGGTGAGCGCGACGCCGCGGCGATCGAGCCAGGCGCGTTCGATCACCCGGCGGATCGCGGCGTCGACGGGGGCCGAGGGCACGCCGACGAACGACAACGTCGAGTGCAGCTGCGCCAGCTCGCGCTGGGCGGGCAGGGGCAGCGCGCCGCGGACCTTGTCGAGCGCGATCTGCAGCGTGTCCACGAATGGGATCATCCGCTGATCGATCATCCACCGGCCCGCGGCCAACAGGACCGCGGCCTCGCGGGCGGTGAAGTTGACCGGCGGCATCGAGTAGCTGCGATCGAGGACGAAGCCGCCGCCGCGCCCGCGCTCGGCGTGCAGGGGGAGCGCCGCGTCGCGCAGCGCGTCGAGGTCGCGGTACACCGTCCGCACCGAGACGCCGAGGCGCTCGGCGAGGGCCTCGGCGGTGACCCCGGTCCGACGGGCGCGCAGGAGCTCGGCGAGGGCGAATAGACGCTCGGTGCGGCGCATGGCGCCATCAAACATGACACACACACCTGACATCACGGGGGCGTAGACCTTCGTCATGACCACGCACCACCTCACGCTCTGCGAGCTCCAGGACACCGGCCTGCCCCACCTCGAGAGCTGGTCGCCCTTCTGCCTGAAGGTCCACCGCGCACTGCGGGCCGCGGGCCTGCGCTACACCCGGCAGTGTGCCGACCGACCCGACGCGTGGTCGCACTACAACGTCACCGGGCAGGTTCCGGTGCTGCTCGTCGACGGCGAGCCGGTCGCCGACTCGACGCGGATCCTCGCCCGCATCGAGACGCTCGGCGGCGGCACGCTGCTGCCGGCCGATCCACGGCTGCGGGCCGAGGCGTTGCTCTGGGAGGAGCTCGCGGACAGCGGCCTCAACGGATTCCTGGTCGCGGCGCGCTGGGCAGACCCGCGCAACTGGCCGACGACGCGTGACGCCTACTTCGCGGGGATGCCCCGCGTCGTGCGAGCGGTGATCCCGGGGCTGCTGCGTCGCCGCGTGGTGCGGTCGCTCGAGGCGCGCGATGTATGGCGCCGGGGCGCCGACGACTGTTGGTCGCGATTCGAGGCGTTGATCGACGCGCTCGAGGCCCGGGCGCCGGGCGACGGGTTCTGGCTGGGCGACCGCGTCGGCGTCGCCGACGTCGCGCTGTTCGGGCAGCTCCAGGGACTGCGCTCGCCGCTGACGGCGTGGCAGCGGTCGCAGGTCGAGGCGCGACCGAAGCTCGTCGCGTGGCTCGATCGCGTCGACGTCCACACGCGCGCGCCCGCGACATCGGGTACGCTCGTCGGGCCATGGATGCCCGATGCCGAGAAGTCCGCGACCTCGCCGATGGCCTCGTCCGTGCGCTCCAGCGCGTCGGCGTGACGCTGACGCACGATCGCGACGGCGTGGCCGCGCTCGACGCCTACGTCGACGCCAATCGGGCGCACTGGACCGACGAAGACGGCGACCGGATGTGCCCGCAGGTCGGCAGCTTCGTCGGCGAGTGCCTGGTCGCCGTGTACGGCGGACGCTGGGAGGCCGGCGATTCCGAGCGAGAGCCCGGGGTGAAGCTGCCCAACGGCGACACCGCGTTCCCCATCGCGCGCGCCGACAAGGTCCTCCGCGTCGGTGCCAAGGGGGGGCTAATGGCGTTCTTCGATGGAATCGGCGAGAGCATCGCTCGCGGCGCCGTCGGCATTGAGTAAGCCGATGATCGGATGGCCGCCGAAAATGCGGCAGCGATGGCCCGATCCGAACCCAACATCCTCGGGATGGGATCGTTATCATCGTGATGATGTCGGCACAGCTTCCAGCGGTGGCGGGTGCGGTGCTCGTGGTCGACGACGAGCACGGCCTGGCCGCCGTCCTGGTTCGTGCGCTGCAACGTGTGTCGGTGGACGCGGTCGCGGCGACGAGCGCCGCCGAGGCGCTCGAGCGGATCCGTGCCGGCGGGATCGACGTCGTGGTGTCGGACATCTCGATGCCCGGTCAAGACGGACTCGAGCTACTCCGTGAGATCCGCCGCATCGATCTCGACGTGCCGGTGCTCCTCATGACCGGCGCCCCGCAGCTCGACTCGGCGATCTCGGCGGTGCGCCTCGGCGCGCTCGAGTACCTCACCAAGCCTTTCGAGATCTCCACCTTCCTCGACAACGTCCGCAACGCCCGCAACCTCGGCCGACTCGCGCGGGCCAAGCGAGCGGTGATGAGCCTCGTGGGCGGGGTGACCGGCGAGGACTCCGATCGCGCGGGCCTCGAGGTCCGCTTCGAGCGCGCGCTCGCGGGCCTGTGGATGGCCTACCAGCCGATCCTCACCCGCGACGGTGAACTCTACGGCTACGAGGCGCTGCTGCGCACCTCCGACACCAGCTCGAATCCCACGACGATCATCGACGCCGCGACGCGGCTCGATCGCCTGCCGCAGCTCGGCGCCGCGGTCCGCCAGCGGATCATCTCCGATCTCCGCGCGGGCGATCCGAAGTGGAAGATCTTCGTGAACTTCCACCCCCTCGACCTGCTCGACCCGGCGGCCATCGGCCTCGATGTGGCGCCCTTCGCCGGCGTCGCGCAGCAGATCGTCGTCGAGATCACCGAGCGCACCACCCTCGACGCGATCTCCGACAGCGCGATGCGAGTCGAACAGTTGCGCGCCCACGGCTACCGGATCGCCATCGACGACCTCGGGGCCGGCTACGCCGGCTTGTCCAGCTTCCTGCAGCTGCGCCCCGACGTGGTGAAGTTCGACATGAACCTCGTCCGCGGCATCGACGGCGACCGCGTCCGTCGCCAGCTCGTCGCGTCGATGACCAAGATGTGCCACGAGCTCGGCGTGATGGTCGTCGCCGAGGGTGTCGAGACCAAGCCCGAGCACGCGACCTTGCTCGAACTCGGCTGCGACCTATTGCAGGGCTATCTCTTCGCCCGCCATCTAACCCACGCCAACCCGCACCCGCGCCACCATCAACACCACATTGTACGGATCCCACGTCGACACCACGAACGGCAACTCGACCTCGATCCCCCCGTCCACCACCGCAACCTCCGTCACCGGCAACAGGTACGCCCCATACAACCCCGCGACGAGGCAGTGGAGGATCTCCTCCCCCTCACACGTCGCCCCGCAACAGTGCGCCGCGGCGAACTCGGGATCCGCCATGTCGACGATCGTGACCGCGTCGCTCCACGGCCCCTCGGGCCCCGGCGCCGTCCGCAGCACCACGCGGTTGTCCACGATCGCGCCGTCGGGCCCATGCAGCTCCCGCTGGTACAACGCGACGAGCAGCCCCGGATCCTCGAGCCATATCACGCTCAGCTCGC
>LNFB01000335.1 GCA_001464385.1 Deltaproteobacteria bacterium Ga0077550
CCCCGGCCGCGTCGCCCAGGGCCCCCCGCGAGGCGGCGAGCTGCCACACCCCCGCGCCCGCGAGCAGCACCACGACGACGCCGGCCACCGCCGCGATCACGCCGGCCCTGCGCGGCCGCACCTCGACCGCCCGCGGCGCCCGGATCACCGCGAGCTGCTCGACCCGACCCTCGATCCGCGGCCCCTCGATCCGCGCCGGCCCGGGCCCGCCGATCGGCACCAGCGCGGTCGTCGGTCCGTCCTCGATCATCTGCAGCACCGCGGCGACCGTCGGAGGTCGTCGGCTCGGATCGATCTCGAGGCACGCGTGGCACAGCCGCACGACGTGGTCCGGCAGATCGAAGCGCCGCTGCTCGATCCGCGGCGCGACCTCGGTCGCCTTGCGCGTGAGCACCTCGACGTAGTTCTCGCCGACGAACGGCGGCTGCCCGACGAGCATCTCGTACAGCATCGCGCCGAGGGCGTAGATGTCGACGAGCTCGGTCGGCGGGCGGCCCTTGGCCTGCTCGGGCGCCATGTACTCGGGCGTGCCCAGCGTGTGACCCGGCTGCGTGAGCCGTCGATCCTCCGCGACCCGATCCGCGCTCGCGGCGATGCCGAAGTCGAGCAGCTTGACCATGATCTCGCCGCCGCGGCGCACGAGCATCACGTTGTCGGGCTTGAGATCGCGGTGGATGATCCCGACCGCGTGGGCGGCCGCGATCCCGCGGGCGATGTCGCGGAAGATCGCCAGCGCGCGCTCGACCGGCATCGGCCCGGTCACGCAGAGCTCGTCGTAGAGCGAGCGGCCGTGCAGGTGCTCCATCACCAGGTACAGCCGCCCATCGGGCAACGTGCCGGCGTCGAACACCTCGACGATGTTGGGGTGCCCCGCCGCACTCGCGGCGCGGGCCTCCTCGCGGAAGCGCTTGGCCACGGTCTCGTGCGTGCTCCACTCGCGCGTCAGGACCTTCACCGCGACCTTGCGACCGACCGTCACGTGCTCGGCGAGGTACACCGTGCCCATGCCGCCGCGGCCGAGCTCCTGCTCGATGCGGTAGCGCTCGGCGATGATCATCCCGACGGCGAGATCCTCGGTGTCCTGGAACGGCCCGATCTCGCGGGTCGGCGCCCCGGCCTCGCCGCGCTGGAACACGCCCGTCGTCGGCCCGACCACGCCGGCGAGCAGCGCGCCGTAGGCCTCGTGGTCGCGCACCTGCGCGTCGGGGAACAGCCCGCGCATGAACTCGGCCAGGGTCTCCTGATCGGTCTGCGGCGCGTTGCGGACCAGCCAGTCCGAGAGCGCGCGCATGAACTGCCCGGCGTCGGCGAAGCGCCGCTGCGGATCGGGCTCGAGCGCCCGCATCACGATGTCGTCGAGCAGCGGATCGACGCGTCGGCTCGAGGTCGACGGCCGTCGCGCCGCGAAGCGGGCCACCGCCTCGGTGTCGAGCCCGCTCTCGCGCAGCGGCCGACCGGTGAGCAGCTCCCACAGCACCACGCCGCAGCTGTAGACGTCCGCGCGGCCGTCGAGCTCGCTGCGCGTGGCCTGCTCGGGGGCCATGTAGCCGACCTTGCCGAAGACCATGCCCGGCATCGTCGCGGTCGCCTTGAGCACGCTGGTCGCGAGGCCGAAGTCGGCGACCCGCACCGCGCCGGCCCAGTCGACCAGCAGGTTCGAGGGCGAGATGTCGCGGTGGACCAGCGAGAGGCCGCCGAAGGTGTGGGCGTAGTGCAACCCGCGGAGCGCCTCGCGGACCAGGTACACCGACAGCGGCACGGGGAAGGCGCGGCCGACCGCCGCGCAGCGATCCCAGAGGTCGGCCAGATCCCGGCCCTCGCACAGCTCCATCACGATGTAGAGCTGGCCCGCCTGCTCGCCGGCCTCGCGGACATCGATGAGGTTGTTGTGGTGGAGTCGGACGACGAGGGTCGCCTCGTCCATGAACCGCTTGCGGTAGTCCGAGTCCGGGACGTCGGCCCGCAGGAGCTTGACCGCGCACAGCCGCGCCAGCGGCCCATGACCGGTCGCGGCCACATAGACCGTCGCCATCCCGCCTTCGCCGAGGCGCGCGAGCAGCGTGAGCTTGCCGAGCGGCTGCGGCGGATCGAGCCGCTGGAGCGACTCCATCACCATCGCCGACAACCTACCACGGAGGCGTCGGCTTTGAGTATGCTTCGGCCATCGATGGCGACGGCGGACCAACGCACGGTGGGCACGGTGGGCACGGTGGGCACCGCGGGCACCGCGGGCCCCATGGCGACCGCAGGGCCTGCGGGCTCCGCGGGCGGCGCAGGGGACTCCTCCACGTCGATGCAGGCGGCCGCCGGCGCGGCGGTGCTGTACTTCGATCCGAATCCCACCGCGGCCAAGTTGGCGACCGCGGGCCTGCGGCTGGCCGGCTACCGGGTGCTGCACGCGGCGAGCCTCGATCAGGCGGTCGAGCTGTGCCGCACCCACGGGCCCGCGGGCGATCAGACGATCGCGGCGCTGCTCCTCGACACGGCCACTGCGCCGGCGGTCAGTGCCGCGGTGCTGCGCGCCCTGCTCGAGGTGCCGGGCGCGGCGTCGCTGCCCGGCATGCTCCTGGTGTCGCGGGCCAACCCGGTCCCCTTCCCCGGCGCCGAGACCCTGCCGTCGCTCAAGCGGCCGTTCACCACGCCGGCGCTGCTCAAGTTCCTGCGCGACGCGATCGACGTGGTGCCGACGGTCAAGCCGACGCGCACGCGCGTCACGCCCGACGACGCGGTGCTGCGCCTCGAGATCGCGCTGCAGCAGTTCTTCCCCGAGCTCGAGCCCGAGACCGACACGCTGCGGCGCTTCGCCGCGACGCTGAACTCCATGGCCGAGCTGCCGACGCTGGCGTCGGGCGTGACGCTGCAGGCCGCGCTCGGGCCCAACCGCCTCGAGTCCGTGCTCGAGATGCTCGACGCCGACGGCGCCCGCGGCGTGCTCACCGTCGAGCGCACCGATCCCGGCGCCCGCGCGACCGTGCGGCTCCACCTCGATCGCGGTCGCCTGCGCATGGCCGAGGCGACGATGGACGGCGACGGCGAGAACCTCCGGCTCGAGCGGTTCGTCCTCGAGCTCGAGGCCATGGTGCCGAGCCAGCTCGAGGCGCTCGTGCAGGCCGAGGATCCGCAGCAGCGCTCGCTGGCCCAACGCCTGCTCGACGGCCGTTACCTCCGCAGCGACGAGCTCGCCGCCGCGCTCGCCAACCAGGCCCGCGAGATCGCGTGCCAGGCCCTGACGTGGACCGGCGGACGGCTCAGCTTCGCGCCGTCCGAGCAGCTGCACCCGCTCATCGCCCAGCTCGGCCGCGGGCACACCGAGGTCCGCGTCGCGGAGGTCATCATGATGGGCCTGCGCCGCACCGACGAGCGCGCCGAGATGGGCCCGCACATGGCCACGCTCGAGGAGGTCTACGTGCGCGTCGACGACGAGGTCGCCAAGCTCGGCCGCCACGCCTTCGCCAAGGACGAGCTCGGCGTGCTCGAGCTGCTCAACGGCCGCAACAGCATCAAGGACGTCGCCCGCAAGACGCGGACGGGCACCTTCGCGGTCACCAAGGTGCTCTACCGCCTCAGCCGCAGCGGCCTCGCGCGAAGGGCCGCGCCACCGGTCCGCACGTGAGCGACGACGCCCCGAAGGCCGGCGCCGCCGCGTCGGGGCGACCGCCGTCCGGCAGCACGGCCCGGGCGCCGTGGCGGGTGCTCGTCGTCGACCCCGATCCCGCCACGCGCACGCGCATCGCCGCGATCCTCCGCGAGCACGCCGAGCAGCGCGGGCGCGCCCTCGCGATCGACGAGGCGAGCGACGGGACCACCGCGCTGGCGCTGTGGAGCGAGCGACGCCACCGCCTCGTGATCACCGAGATCGTCGTCGAGGGCACCTCGGGGCTGGCGCTGCTGCGACGCATCCGGGCCGAGACGCCCGCCGCCGAGAACGCGATCGCGGGGCCGACGGTGGCGCTGGGCCGCCGCGCCACCCCACCCGCGCCCGGCGGCACCTCGGTGGTGATCGTCAGTCAGATGGCCCGCGACGCCGACCGCTACTGGGGCCTGCGTCAGGGCGCCACCGCATACTTCGGCAAGCCGTTCGCCAACGACGCGCTCGCGAGCGCGATCCGTCGCGTCCTCGACGATCCGGCGCTGGCCCTGGCCCCGGACTGACGATGCCGCGGCGATGGGGCGTGGTGGCGGCGGTGGTGGTGGCGCTCGGTGCCGCGGGCTGGGCGGTGCGCACGTGGATCCGCGGCCACTCCACGCTGCCGAGCGCCGCGACCCTCGAGCTGGCGTTCGACGAGCCCGTCCCGGCGTCGGTGTACTTCGTGCGCCCCGAGGCTGGTCACGTCCCGACCGTGGCCGAGCAGCTCGAGGCGCGGCTCGCCGCGCTCGCGGCCGCGTACGAGGGCCGACGCCCCGACCCCCGGTCGATCGGCCTCGTGCAGTTCGACGTCGAGGGGTTGTCGGGCGCGATCGGCCTGGCGCTGGCCGGGGTCGGCGACGCCGCGCAAGTGTCGATCCACATCCGCGACCTGCGGACCGGCCACGTGCTGTTCGATGATTTCGGCGACACGCCGCTCAACCCCGCGAGCAATCAGAAGCTGCTCACCTCGGCCGCCGCGCTGGAGCTGCTCGGACCCGACTACACCTTCGCGACCCGCGTGCTGCGCGACGACACGGCGCTGTACCTCGTCGGCGAAGGCGACCCGACGCTGCAGGTCGACGATCTGCGGCAGCTCGCGATGACCGTGGCCCCGGCGCTCGACTTCACCGGCATCGTGCGCCTGGTCTACGACGACAGCGCGTTCTCGGAGCGCCGGCTCGCGCCCGGCTACGATCCCGGCGGGCCCGGCCTCGCCTACGAGGCCGAGAGCTCGGCCCTCGGCGTCGGCTACAACTACGTCGAGATCATCGCGACGCCGAACCGGCGCGAGCGCAGGATCGACGTCGTCACCAAGCCCGCGACGCCCGCGATCGTGATCGAGAACCGGGCGAAGATCGGCAAGAAGCGATCGATCGCGCTGACGACCCGCGAGCGGGGCGGCGACACCGTGGTCACCGCGACCGGCACCCTGCCCGCCTCGGGGGCGCCCGTGAGCGTCCGTCGGCGGGTCCACGAGCCGGCGCGCGTCGCCGCGTCGATCTTCGCCGGCGCGCTCGCGGAGATCACGACGTCGGAGCCGCTGCCGATCGAGCGCGGCGTGGCCCCGGGCACCGCCGAGGAGCTCGCGAGCCACGAGTCGACGGCGCTGGCCGAGGTGCTCGACCTGGGGCTGGCGTACTCGAACAACTTCATCGCCGAGCAGGTGCTGCGCACGCTGGCGTGGCGGATGACCGGCGAGCCGGGCGGTTGGGCCGCGGGCGAGGACATCCTGCGCGGCTACTGGTCGGCGCTGGGCAACGATCCGGACAACATCGTCATCGAGAACGGCTCGGGCCTGTCGCGGACCGGTCGCCTGACGACGACGGGCCTGGTCGATCTGCTGGCGATGGCCGCGCGCGGCAAGGGGCCCGGACAGAGCCTCATCGACGCGCTGCCGGTCGCGGGCGAGCCGGGCACGCTGCGGGCGCGGCTGCGCCTGTCGGGCAAGCGCGTGCGGGCGAAGACCGGCACGCTCGACGACGTGAGCGGGCTGACCGGCGTCATCACGGCCGAGGACGGCACGGCGCAGATCGCCTTCTCGATCCTCATCAACGCCCGCGACGTCGCGCGGCTCGACGCGCCGGTGCGGCGCGCGATCGAGGATCGCATCGTGACCGCGACGCTGTTCGCCCTCGACGACTACGAGGCCAAGCAGAGCGGCGTGGTCGCCCCGACCGCCGCGTCGCCGCTCACAGGCGGACGTCCACGTGCGCCTTGGCGCGGAGCTGGGCGCGGAGCTCCTGCTCGGCCTTGAAGTAGGCCTCGTTCTCGAGCTGATCGCGGATCCGGTCCTTGGCCTGCTCGTAGCCCAGCGCGGCCGAGGCCAGCTGCTCGATCACGTGGTAGACGACGTAGCCCTGGCCCGAGGCGAGCGGGCCCACGACGGCGCCGGGCTTGGCCGCGAACACGGCGTCCTCGAGCGTCGGCGCGATGTCGCCGCGACCGACCGTGCGAAGGTAGTCCTCGGTGCGGCCGAGCTCGGCGGCGAGCGTCTCGCCCTTCTCGCCCTCGCGCAGGCGCCGTCCGGCGGCCTGCGCCGCGGCGAAGGCCCGGTCGCGATCGGCCGGGTCGTTGGACTTGGGCACGAACGCGAACTGCTCGAGGGAGACCTTGGCGCTCTCGTCCTTGGTCATCTTGCGGTAGTACTCGCGGATCTGGGCCTCGCTGACCGACCACGTCGCGAGGGTCTGCGAGACCCGCAGCGCGAGGATCTGGTCCTTCAGCTCGCCGGTGTACTCCGCCCACGAGTCGAACTCGCGGCTGTCGTCGACCTGCTTGCGCAGGTCCTCGACGGTGAGGTTGTTCTGCGCGGCGATGTTCGCCAGCGCGGCCTGGACCTCGGCATCGGTGACCTTGATGTCGAAGCGCACCGCCTCGGCGCGCACGAGCACGAGGTGGATGAGTTCGTCGAGCACCAGCGCCTCGACCTCCTTGCGCTGCTCGTCGATCGCGGACTGCGGCGCGTTGGCGGGGAGCTGCGAGAGCGCCTCGCGGAGCATCGGATGGCGATCGGTCGCGCGACGCAGCTCGCTCTGCAGCACCACCTCTTCGTTGACCACCGCGACGACGCGGTCGAGCTTCACGCGCGCCGCCGCAGCGCGGGGGGCCGGCGCCGGCGCCGGCGCGGCCTGGGCAGTCGCGGCCAGAAGGCACAGGCCCAGGCCCCAGCACGAACTGGACGCGGCGCGGAGCATCGACCGGGTTCTACCAGGGGGCCGGGGACGCGGCAACGACGGCGGGACCTACGGGGCTCAGCAGGTCGGGATCCCGCAATCGGGGCAGAGCAGGTTGTCGTTGACGCAGGCCGCGAGGGCGTTGAACGTCGGCACCGCGTCGGGGTAGTCGGCGCAGCACAGGGCACAGAGCTCGGCGTCGCCGGTCGCACAGCAACTGAACAGGTCGTTGCAGGCCTGGTCGGCGCCGCACTGCATGGCGGGGTCGTCGCAGACCGTGCCGCCCCCGACCGCGCATTGCAGACACGTCGCGCAGTCCCCCGCGCACGGCGACGTGGGATCCGTGTCGGTGGCGTCCGTGGTCGACGGATCCGTGGTCGCGGAATCCGTCGTCGCGGAATCCGTCGTCACCGGATC
>LNFB01000336.1 GCA_001464385.1 Deltaproteobacteria bacterium Ga0077550
CGAGGTGACGATCGATTTCTACGACTGGGCGTTCAACCCGCCGTACGCCCGCTGCGTCGCGGCCGGCGACGACCGGGCGATCGCCGCGTTGCGGGCGACGTTCCTCGAGCACGGCGTGAACATGCTGCTGTGGTCCGACGCCGCCGGCCGGCAGATCTACGGGCGCCCGATCCCGCAGGTGTTGCTGCTGCACGCCGGCAGCTTCGACGCCGAGATGATGGACGCGCTGCTGACCGCGTACGAACGCCAGGGCGTCGAGTGGATCACGCTCGACGAGGCCCTCGCCGATCCGGCGTACACCGATGTCCCGACCGAGGCGACGATCACCCAGGGCACGTTGCTCGACCTGATGATCGAGGCACGCGGCGCCGTCGCCCCGCCCCGGATGGGCCAGCCCGACGCGCTGCTGGACGCGCTGTGTCCGTCCCCGGCGTGAGCTGCTACCCGACTCGGTGCCGCCGTCGTCGACCGTCGCGGGCGCCGACGGGGGTGTCGCCGCGGGCGCGCCCGTGATCTGCACGTCGACGTAGTAGATGTCGCCCGGCACGCCGGTGAGGAACAGCGCGGTCTGGAAGTCGCCGTACGCGGCGCCGTTGCCCCACAGCGGGTTCGCCAACGCGCCGTCGAGCCCGCCTGCGATTTCCTCGACCTCGCTCATCTCGCCGAGGTCGTCCATGAACACGCGCAGCAGCCGGTTGGGGCCGCCGTTGTTGTTGTCGACGGCGTAGAGGTTGCCGCAGACGTCCATGTTGAGCCCGTCGATCGCCCCGCCCAACGTGGTCACGAGCACGGCGGCGCCGGGCGTGCCGTCCTCGGCCAGCGGGATGCGGAACAAATCGCCGTTGGCGTAGCTCACCGCGAACGCCAGCCTGCGCAGCGGATCGTAGTAGACGCCGTTGGCCTGGTTGACCTGGGCGATCTCGATGCCGGCGCCGGGATCGGCGAGCGGGAAGCGACGCACGCTGTTGGCGGTGAAGTCGGTGAAGTACACGACGTCGTCGGGATCGACATAGATGCCGTTGGGGAAGCCGACCTGATCGACCAGCGTTTCGACCGAGCCGTCGGGGGCCATGCTCCGGAGCTCGCCGTCGTCGAGCTGCGCGAGGAGCAGGTCGCCCGTGCTCGCGAAGCGCAGGCCGAGGGTGCGGCTCGCGAACGTCGGAGACTCGACGAGCTCGCTGACGACGAAGCCCGGGTCGTCGACCATCCCGAGGGTCGCGCCCGTCACGTCGAGTCGCACGAGCCCGCCGCCGCTGCGGCCGACGAAGCCGCCGTGGCCGTCGGGCGCGAGATCCTCGGCGCCGCCCTCGTTCTCGGACACGAACCGGTTGCCGAGGCTGATGACGTCGTACGGCCCGCGGAACAGGCTGTCGCACTCGGGCGGGTAGTCGATCGGCTGCGGACCGGTGTCGTCGGTGGTCTCGGGCGGCGACGTGGTCAGCGTGGGATCGGTGCCGGTGTCGGCGACCGTGTCACCCGAGGTGTCGGCGACGGTGTCGGTCGGCTCGCCGATGAAGCGATCCAGCAGGCCGTAGAACTTCGACACCTCGACGTCGGTGCACTGCACCGCGCGCACCCCGGGCTCGACGCGACAGTCGTCGAGCGAGACCCAGGTGCCCTTGCCGCTGGCGAAGTCGCGCTCGGAGATGCGACCGATGTTCGCGTCGCCCGAGTCGTCGGGCAGCGCGCCGCGGTAGCTGAGCTGCGCGTCGTAGTTGAGGCGCAGCGGCGGGTCGACGAGGTAGGCCTCGCCGAAGATCTCCGGCGGCGCGTCCGTGGGCGTGATGCAGAAGCGCCGCGACTCGTCGAGCGCCTCGGGCTGCAGCGCGATCGTCAGCACCGAGTCGTACGACTGCAGCAGCCCGCCGTCGCGATCGAGCGTGGCGCAGACCGTGCGGTCGTCGGACTTGCAGGCCGCGGCGGCGCACAGGACGAGGGCCGGGAGCGGCGCCGACCGCTGGAGGAGTCGCGTGCGCATCATCGAAGCGTCGCCCCTACCCTACCCGATCCTGGCCCGGCCCCGTCGCATCGCGGCAGCGGGGCGCGTCACGGCAGCGGATGGAACGGGGGCATGCCGGGATCGCAGGCGAGGCGCGCGGTGACGCGGAGCTCGCCGTCTGCACCCAGGGCGAGCTCGGTGCGACGGTGGGCACCGGCGCGGACGCGGCGATCCTCCCAGGGTCCACCGGCGACGCTCCAGGCCACGCGCAGGGCGCCCCCCTTGGTCGGCGCCACGGCGCACTCGCCCGGCAGCAGGGTCGCGCCGCCGACGTCGAACTCGACGGGGCGATCGGGCCGCGCCTGGACACAGACGACCGCGGGCCCGTCGTCGGCGCACACGCGCGCCGTGTCGCGCTCCCAGCCGCGCGTCGGGGCGCATGCGGCGAGCAGCAACGCGAGGGCCCACGCGCGGGCCGGCCCACGCGGCGCCCCTGTCGTCGGGGCCGGACCGTGGCAGACTGCCGGCAGGTGCGTGCACGTCGTCGCAATCACGGGCGCAGTGTCCCGGCCGCCGAGCTCGCCGACAAGGCGCTGCGGGCGATCGTGCCGGCGGACCGTCTGCGCCTCGTGCGGGTGCAGATCGCCTGGGCCGACGCCCTGCCCGCGCGGCTGCTGCGGGTCGCAAGCCCGGTCGCGATCGACGATCACACCCTGGTCGTCCACGTCGCCGACAACCAGTGGTTGCACGAGCTGCAGTACCTGCGCAGCGATCTGCTCGACCGCATCCGCGAGGCGATCCCCGACGGCGGCGTGACGCAGCTGCGCATGCGCGTCGGCGAGGTCGCACCGATCGAGAAGCCAGAGCCGCCGCCGCCGGTGCAGCAGCGCCCGGTGCTGTCGCTGCAGCCGGCGACGGACACGCTGGAGGCGATCGCGTCGATCCCCGACGACGGGCTGCGGGATGTCATCGCGACGGCGAGGCAGGCGCTCACGCGGCTCGGTCGCGACGTCTAGCGCACCGTCGCGGCCCGCAGCGCCGCGACCGCCTCGGCCAGCTCGGCCGTGCCGCGGTGCGCCGCCTCGACCAGCGCGCTGCCGACGACCACGCCGTCCGCGAGCCTCGCGATCCGGCGGGCGTCGTCGGGCGTGCGCACGCCGAAGCCCGCCGCGATCGGTAGGTCGGTGCTCGCGCGCAGGGCCGCGAGCTGCTCGGCGAGCGCGGCCTCGTCGGCGCCGCCGAGGGTCGCCCCGGTGACGCCGCGCAGCGTGATCGCGTAGACGAAGCCGGTCGCGTCGGCGCAGATGGCCGCGCGGCGGGACGCGGTGGTCGTCGGGGCCGACAGGCCGATCCAGTGCACGTTCGCCGCGACCAACGGCGCGCGGAGCAGCGCGGCGTGCTCGGGCGGCAGATCCACGATCAGCACGCCGTCGAGCCCCACCGCGACCGCGCGCTCGACCAGCGACGGGGTCGCCTGGGTCAGGCGCAGCAGCGGGTTGGTGTAGCCGAACAGGACGACGGGCGTGGCGTGGGTGCGGCGGAACTCCGCGAGCAGCTCGAGCACGCCCGAGGCGGTCGCACCGGCCGCGAGCGCGCGCACCATCGCGGCCTGGATCGCGGTGCCGTCGGCGCTGGGATCCGAGAACGGCACGCCGAGCTCGATCACGTCGGCGCCCGCGTCCGCGGCCGCGCACAGGCACGCCAGCGAGTGCTCGCGCCCGCCGTCGAACGCGGTGAGGTACACGACCAGCGCCGCGCGCCCCTGCGACCTCGCCTGTGCGAAGGCCTCGGCGATGCGATCGGGCCGGCTCATGGTGCACCCCGCGATCCGAGCCGCGCCGCGATCGTGTGCATGTCCTTGTCGCCGCGCCCGGAGATGTTGACGACGACGTCCAGCGGCCCCGGCCCGCGTCGTTCCTCGAGCAGTCGCAGGATCTCGCCCAGCGCCGCGATCGCGTGGGCCGTCTCGAGCGCCGGGATGATGCCCTCGGTGCGCGCGAGCAGCTCGACGCCGCCGAGCGCCCCGTCGTCGTCGACCGCCAGGTAGCGCGCGCGTCCGGTCTCGAACAGGTGTGCGTGCTCGGGGCCGACGCCGGGGTAGTCGAGCCCCGCCGAGATCGAGTGGGCCTCGAGGAGCTGGCCGTCGTCGTCCTGCAGCACCAGCGAGCGCATGCCGTGGTACACGCCCTCGCGCCCACGGCTCATCGTCGCGGCGTGGCGCCCAGCGAGCCCCTCGCCGGCGGCCTCGACCCCGAACAGCGCGACCTCGGGATCGTCGAGGAAGTCGGCGAAGATGCCCATCGCGTTGCTGCCCCCGCCGACGCAGGCGACCACCGCGTCGGGGAGCTTGCCCGCCGCCGCCAGCACCTGGGCGCGGGCCTCGCGGCCGATCACGCGCTGCAGCTCGCGGACCATCGTCGGGTACGGATCGGGGCCCATCACCGACCCGATGACATAGTGGGTGTCGACCGGGTGCGCGACCCAGTCGCGCAAGGCCTCGTTGATCGCGTCCTTCAGCGTCGCGGAGCCCGAGGTGACCGGCACGACCTCGGCGCCGAGCAGGCGCATGCGCAGCACGTTGAGCTGCTGGCGCTCGACGTCGACGGCGCCCATGTACACGACGCACGGCAGGCCGAAGTAGGCGCAGACCGTCGCGGTCGCGACCCCGTGCTGGCCGGCGCCGGTCTCGGCGATGATCCGCTGCTTGCCCATGCGCCGGGCGAGCAGCACCTGGCCGACGCAGTTGTTGATCTTGTGCGACCCGGTGTGGTTCAGATCCTCGCGCTTGAGCCACAGCCGCGCGTCGGTGCCCAGGGCCGCGGCGAGGCGCCGCGCGGGCGACAGGGGGCTCGGGCGGCCCACCCACTCGGCGAGAATCGTGTCGATCGCCGCTGTGAACTCGGGGTCGCGGCGCGCGTGCGACCACGCGTCGGCGAGCTCCTCGATCGCGGGCATGAGGGTCTCGGCGACGTAGCGGCCGCCGAAGCGTCCGAACGTGCCGGGCGTGGCCGAGGGCGCGGGGGTCTCCACGCCGTGAAGTTAGCGCAGGTTCGGCGTTCGGTCGCAGATCGATCGCAGCGCGGCGATCTTCGCCCGCGACTTCTCGCCCGGCACGCCGTCCTCCGCGCCGCTGGCGACGTCGATGCCGTGGGGCGCGACGCAGTCGATCGCCCGCGCCGCGTTGCCGGGATCGAGGCCGCCGGCGAGCCACACCGGCACGGGCGCGAGCGTAGCCCGGGCCTGCGCGGCCCAGTCCCAGTCGTGCACGACGCCCCGGCCACCGAAGCCCGGGACCGCGGCGTCGAGGAGGATCCACCGCGGTGCCCCCAGCGCGGCCAGGCCCGCGAGCGGCGGGGTCCCGCGGACGACCCGCACGTGCGGCGCGGACAATCGCGGGTAGCACGACGCGTCGCGCGTGCCGTGGAGCTGCACCGCGTCGAGCCGCAGCGCCGCCACGATCGCGTCGAGCTCGTCCTCGTCGGGATCGACGACGACCGCCACGACGGCCGGCCCCGGGGTCGACACCCGCTCGACGAGCGCCACCGCGACGTCGAGCGCCACGCCGCGCGGCGATCCGCGCCAGAGGTTGATCCCGATCGCGTCGACGCCCAACTCGCAGCAGGCGTCGATGTCCTGCGGGCGCGTGACGCCGCAGATCTTCAGCGCGCAGGGCACGTCACTGCACCGCGCCGATCCACTCGGCGAGCGCCGCCCCGGGATCCTCGGACGACATCAGCGCCGAGCCGACCAGCACGGCGTCGACGCCGGCGTCGAGCAGGCGCTTCAGATCGTCGGGGCTGTTCACGCCGCTCTCGGCGACGTAGAGGAAACCCGCCGGGACGGCGCGGCGGAGATCGATCGCGCGCTGCAGATCGACCGCGAACGTCCGCAGGTCGCGGGCGTTGCCGCCGACGATGCGCGCCCCCGCCGAGAGCGCCCGGTCGACCTCGTGCGCGTCGTGGGCCTCGCACAGCACGTGCATCCCGATGCCGTGGGCGAACTCCAGCAGCGGCCGCAGCTGCGGCGGTGGCAGGGCCGCGACGATGAGCAGCACCGCCGACGCGCCGGCGCGGCGCGCCTCGAGGATCTGCCGCCGGTCGAGGACGAAGTCCTTGCAGAGCACCGGCACCGACAGCACGCCCGCCGCGCGGCGCACGTCCTCCATCGTGCCGCCGAAATGACTGTCGGCCAGCACGCTCACCGCCACCGCGCCGGCGGCCTGGTAACCGGAGACCGTCGCGACCAGGTCGGCGTCCTCGCGGATCGGCCCGAGCGACGGCGACGCGCGCTTGAACTCGGCGATGATCCGCGGGCGCGCCGGGGCCCGCAGCGCCGCCGCGAAGTCGCGGCACGGCCCGAGGGACGCGAGCTCCGCCTGGAGCTGCGCGTCGGTCCAGTTGGTCCGCTCGTGGCGGCCCGTCGCCAGCGCTGCCCGCTTGGCCGCCAGGATCTTGTCCAGATAGGTGGTCGCGTCGCCCATGGCCGGTCGCCCCGCCGTCGGCTCCGGGGCCCCGAAGACATACCAGGACGCGGGCCGCGTGCAGCCGTTTTTCACGCCGACCGCCCGCGTGGACCAAGGTGCTACGGCTGCGCGTCCTGGCTGCGCGCGGCGAGATCGGCAAGCCGCGAGCGCGCGCGGCCGTCGTCCAGCACGGCGCCGATCTCCCGCGCGTAGCCAGGGAGATCGACCCAGTCGCCGTCACGGGCAGCGAGCAGCGCCAGGGCCCCGGACCACTGCACCGCCGTGCGGTACGGCCCGGCCTCGCCCTCGACCAGCCGGAGCAGCGCGCCGGCGTTGCCGAGGGGATGGTCGTCGTCGAGCGCGGCGATCGGCACCGTCGGCAGCTCGGCGTCGGCGGGGCGGACCACGTGCTCGCTGAGGACGCCGGCCCGCCACTGCCACACGAGCGTCTCGCCCTCGCAGCTCGCGTCGTCGATCCCCGGCGGCGCGTCGCTGGCGGCAGCGACCCCCGAGCGGAAGCCGTGGACGACGAGCACCCGCGTGCTGCCGAGCTCGCCGAGGGCCGCCGCGAGATCGCGGCAGCGCCGGGGATCGTACACACCGAGGAGCTGACGGCGCGCCCCCGCCGGGTTGCACAGCGGGCCGAGCAGGTTGAACAGCGTGCGGAACGGCAGCGCCCGACGCGGCCCCGCGGCGTGGCGCATCGCGGGGTGCAGCGCGGGCGCGTAGAGGAACGCCAGCCCGAACTCGTCGAGCATCGCGCCGAGGACGGCGGGCGGGGTCTCGAGCGACACGCCGAGGTGTTCGAGCACGTCCGCGCTGCCGCTGCGGCTGGTGATCGCCCGGTTGCCGTGCTTCGCCACCGGCACGCCACAGGCCGACACCGCGATCGCGACGGCGGTCGACACGTTCACGCGCGGCACGCCGCTGCCGCCGGTGCCGCAGGTGTCGAGCAGCTCGTCGTGCCGCGAGACCACGGGGATCACCGCCTCGCGCATCGCCGTGGCCGCGCCGACGATCTCGGCGAGACACTCGCCCTTGGCCGCCAGGCCCATGAGCAGCGCGCCGATCTGCGCCGGATCGCAGGCGTCGGCCATGATCGATCGCATGACGTCGGCCATCGTGGCCGCGTCGAGGTCCTCGCGGCGACGCAGACGATCGAGCGCCTCGCGGATGATGTCGCTCATGGGGTCCCCCGCATCGCCAGGAACGTCCGCAGCAGATCGTGGCCGTGCTCGCTCAGGATCGACTCGGGGTGGAACTGCACGCCGTGCACCGCGAAGCTGCGGTGGCGCACACCCATCAGCTCGCCCTCGGGCGTGCGCGCGTTGGCGACGAGCGCCGCGGGCAGCGTGTCTTCGTCCGCGATGAGGCTGTGGTAGCGCGTCGCCGCGAACGGCGACGGCAGCCCGGCGAACACGCCCGTGCCGTCGTGCACGATGGGCGAGGTCTTGCCGTGCATGATCCGCGGCGCGCGGCCGACCCGGGCGCCGAGCACCTCGCACAGGGTCTGGTGCCCCAGGCACACCCCGAGCAGCGGCACGGCGCCAGTGGCCGCGAGCCGCTCGCACAGCCCGCGGCACACGCCGCTGTCCGCGGGCGTGCCCGGCCCCGGGGACAGCACCACGTGCGTCGGATCGAGCGCGAGCACGCCGTCGGTGTCGAGGGCGTCGTTGCGCACGACCTCGACGGTGGCCCCGAGCTCGAGCAGGTACTGCACGAGGTTGAACGTGAACGAGTCGTAGTTGTCGATCATCACGACGCGCGGGGTCGTACCCCGCGGGCTCGTACCGCGCGCGGTGGCGGTGGCGCCGATGTCGACGCCGGTCGGTGCGTACGTGGTCACGGTGCGCGGGGTCTCGCTCATGGCAGCGCTCCCTCGGCCCGCGCGCCGCGAGCGAGCTCGACCGCGCGGAGCACCGCGCTGGCCTTCGCGTGGCACTCGGCGTCCTCGGCGTCGGGCACCGAGTCGTAGACGATGCCGCTGCCGGCCTGCACGCGCAGCGTGTCGCCGCGGGCAACGAGCGAGCGGATGCAGATCGCGAAGTCGGCCCCGCCGTCGTAGCCGAGGTAGCCGACCGCGCCGCCGTACCAGCCGCGGGGCCCGGCCTCGAGCGCGTCGATGAGCTGCAGCGCGCGGACCTTCGGCGCGCCCGAGAGCGTCCCCGCGGGGAACGCCGCCAGCAATGCGTCGAGGGCGGTGGCGCCGTCGCGGAGCGTCGCGCGGACCTCCGAGACCAGGTGCATCACCCGACTGTAGCGCTCGACGACGAAGGACTCGTGGACGCGGACGGTGCCGCCCTCGGCGATGCGCCCCAGATCGTTGCGACCGAGGTCGATGAGCATGAGGTGCTCGGCGCGCTCCTTGGGATCGGCGAGCAGCTCGGCCTGCAGCGCGAGGTCCTCGGCCTCGTCGCGCCCGCGCCCGCGCGTGCCCGCGATCGGCCGCAGCGTGACGGTGCGATCGCGATCGACCCGCACCAACACCTCGGGCGACGCCCCGACGAGCGTGGCCGCGGGCGTCTGCACCGCGTACATGTACGGCGCCGGGTTGGTCGATCGCAGCACGCGGTAGACGTCGAGGGGATCGAGGCCGGCCCGGGCCTGCTCGTACGCCTGCGAGAGCACGACCTGGAACACGTCGCCGGCGCGGATGTGGTCCTTCGCGACCGCGATCGCGTCGAGGTGGCGCTGTCGCGTCCACGGCGGCGCGGGCTCGGGACGCACCGCGATCGCGGGGTCGGGCGGCAGCGTGAGGCGCTCGAGACCGGCCTCGCCGCCGTGGGCCCGCATCAGCGCCGCGATGCGATCCGCGGCGGCCTGCCGCGCCGCATCGACGCCGCCGTCGATCGCGGGGATCGCCGCCGCGATCACGAAGCGCCGCTGCGTCAGCGCGTCGAAGGCGACGACGAGATCGGTCGCGCACAGATCGAGGACCGGGGGCACCGATGCGCCCGCGTGGTGCGGCGGCGCGGGCAGGCGCTCGATCGCCCGCACCAGAT
The DNA here is from genome assembly GCA_001464385.1 of Deltaproteobacteria bacterium Ga0077550. Lineage (GTDB taxonomy): Bacteria > Myxococcota_A > Polyangia > Nannocystales > Nannocystaceae > Xiheibacterium > Xiheibacterium aquaticum. The sequence continues at coordinate 9,404 of LNFB01000336.1, forward strand.
CGTGGCCCCACACGCCCACGAGTCCGCCCCAGAACGGCGGCAGCTCGGGTCGAGGCTCGGCGCGCAGCGCCTCGAGCGCCCTGGGCGGGCGCGGTCGCTGGGACGCGGGCCCCGGTGTCGGTCTGTACGCGCAGGCCGTCCTCGCCCAGCGTGCCGACCAGGCGCGCGCGGCCGCCGACGCCGACGAAGCTGTAGCGGGCCCAGCGTTCGCCGCCGGTGACGCTCTCGAGCAGGAACGCCGACCGCTCGGCCGCGCGCGCCCGCGCGAAGCACGACAGCGGCGTGTCGGCGTCCGCGATCCACTCGCACCACACCGGCACGAGCGGGGCGTGCTCGGCCAGGCGGCGGAAGCGATCGGGGTCGGGGTGGACGCGCACGCCCCGAGCATAGTCTACACTCTGCCCCCATGAACGAGGCCCGACGCGACCCCCCGCTCGCCGAAGCGGATCCCGAACTGTGGCAGCACATCCGCGGTGAGGACGCCCGGCAACGCGAGAGCCTGCGCCTCATCGCCTCGGAGAACTACGTGTCGCGCGCCGTGCTCGAGGCCAGCGCCACCACGCTGACCAACAAGTACGCCGAGGGCTACCCGGGCCGCCGCTACTACGAGGGCATGGACTTCGTCGATCCGATCGAGAACCTCGCGATCGCCCGGGCCCGCGCGCTGTTCGGGGCCGATCACGCCAACGTGCAGCCCTACAGCGGATCGCCCGCCAACCTCGCGGTGCTCCTCGGGCTGTGCAAGCCCGGCGACACGACGATGGGCCTCGCGCTGCCCGCCGGCGGCCACCTCACCCACGGCTGGAAGGTCTCGGCGACCGGCATCTACTACAAGTCGGTGCAGTACGGCGTGCGCCGCGACGACCACCGCATCGACATGGACGAGGTCCGCAGCCTCGCGCGCGAGCACCGGCCCAAGCTCATCTGGGTCGGCCACTCGGCGTACCCGCGGATCCTCGACTTCCCGGCGTTCGCGGAGATCGCCGCCGAGGTCGGCGCGCACCTCGTCGCGGACATCGCCCATGTCGCGGGCCTCGTCGCCGGCGGCGTGCACCCCAACCCGGTGCCGCACTGCGCCGCCGTCACGACGACGACGCACAAGACCCTGCGCGGGCCGAGGGGCGGGCTCATCCTCTGCAAGGCCGAGCACGCCGCCGCGATCGACAAGGCCGTGTTCCCGGGCCTGCAGGGCGGGCCGCACAACCACACCACGGCGGCCAAGGCCGTCGCGTTCGCCGAGGCCGCGACGCCGGCGTTCGCCGCGTACGCCAAGCAGATCGTGGTCAACGCCCAGGCGCTCGCCGAGCACCTGCTGGCGCGGGGCTACACGCTCATCTCCGGCGGCACCGACAACCACCTGCTGCTCATCGACCTGACGAACAAGGGGATCTCGGGGCGCGTCGCCGCGACCGCGCTCAACAGGTGCGGCATCGAGCTCAACGGCAACTCGATCCCGTTCGACCCGCGCAAGCCCTTCGATCCGTCGGGCATCCGCATCGGCCTCGCGTCGCTCACGTCGCGCGGCCTGGTCGCGTCGCACATGGCCGAGGTCGCCGCGCTCATCGACGAAGGGGTGCTCGCCGCGGCCGCGAGCAACGGCGAGCCCGACGCGGCGCTGTGCGCCCGCATGAAGGCCCGCGTGGCGGAGTTCCTGGCCCCGATGCCCGCGCCGGGGCTGTGAGCATGGAGCGGCACCGGGGACGGCGGCTCGCGCTCGCGCTCGCGCTCGCGCTCGGGGCGGGCTGTCCCAGCGATTCGGAGGTCGCAGGCCCGCCGACGCCGTCGCCGCCCGCGGCCGAGGGCGCGGAGTTCCGGGCGAAGGCCCACGCCGACGCGTACGCGCGGCTCGTGCCCCTGGCCCGCCGCGCGTTCGAGCTCGCCGACCCGGTGACCGACGCGGTGCTCGCCGACGCGCCGCTGCACCCGCGGCCGTTCTCGGTCGGTGGACGCGCCGCGCTCCGCAAGGCGGTCGACGCCGCGTGGATCGAGGCCGCGGAGATCCGCGCCGAGTTCCTCCCGCCCGAGACCGCGCTGCTGCTGCGCGTGATCCGGTTCGGACTCTCGCGCCTGCGCGACGAGCAGCAGCGCCGCCCGAGCACGCGCACCGATCCTGCCGAGGGTCCCCGCGCGACGTCGGCCCTCGTCGACGAGGTCATGTGGCGCGGCCCCGGCTGTGCCGGCTGCGACGACGCGCTCGCGGCCGCTGGCCCCGAGCTCGACGCCGCCCTCGCAGACCTCGGCGCGACCACCCCGGCGCGGGCACGGGCCGCCGCGTCGCAGTGCGACGCGCTGCGCGACCGCGTGGGCGCCTGGCGTCGAGGCCACCCCGACCCCGAGCGACTCGCCGGCGCGCTCGCCCTCGAGGCCGCCCTCGAGCGCGCGCGCGATCGATTGCTCGCGGTGGCGGGCGCGCTCGACCACGCGACGGTGACGTCGCCGCTGCCGGACGGCCTGCGGGCCGCGCGGGCGCCCGCCGACGCGGCGCGCCTCCCCGATCGCCTCGGCGCGACCGAGCTCCGGCGGTACCTCGACGTGCACGAGTCGGAGGCGCGCGACGCCGCCACGCTGTTCGCCGAGCTGCTCGCCGCCGCGGCCCAGCTCGCGGCGCTGCCCGACCCGGTCGCGGTGGACGCCGCCGCGGTGGCGCCCATCGACGCCGCGCGCTGCACCGCCGCGTGGGGACCTCTGGCGGCCTACGCGAAGACGATGCCCGTGCTCGTCGCCGAGTTCGACTGCGCGCGAGATCGACAGCGCCTGCCCGAAGCGGCCGACGACGTCGATCTCGTCCGCGCCCTGGTCGTCGCCGGCATCGTCGAGCCCACGCGCCGCAAGACGCGGGCCCACACCGAGCCCCTCCTCGCGCGCGTCGCCGGCGACATCGCCCCGGCGTCGCATCGCCACGCCCTGTCGCTCGCGGTGCTGTCGGGGGCCAAGCAGACCGAGGCCCGCGCGCGCGCCGGCAAGGCCGCGCGCACCGACGTGTGCACGGCCCTCGTCGCGCTGTGGATCCACGGCGAGCAAGGCGACGACGCGGCGCTGCGCGAGCGCCTCGCGGGGCCGTGCCGCGGGATCGAGCTCGGACCGCAGATCGACGCCGTGCTCGCCCGACCCGCGGCCTCGCTCGCCGGGCTCGGCCTCGTGATGCTGACGATGGGCCCCGCGGACGCGGTCGCCCTCGAGCGCGCGTGGTGGCTGCCGCTCGGCCTGGTGATCCCGGCGATGCGCCCCGACGGTCCCCGGCCCGAGGCGAGCGTCGAGGTCCGCACCGAGGAGCTGACGCCGGACCCCGCCGGAGCGCCGCCGTGAGCCCGAACGCCGAGCTCGCCGCGTTGCCCGACGCGCTGCGCCTGCGACTCGCCGCGGGCGAGCACGACCAGGTCGCCGCCGCGCTCGAGGCCGACGGCGATCATGCCCGCGCCGCGCTCGTGCGCGAGCAGATCTGGGACTTCGCCGGGGCGTACGCGGCGTGGCGACGCGCCGGTGATCCACTGCGCGCGCTCAAGGCCGCGCTCGAGGCCAACGCGCCCGCGCTCATCGACGACGCCGTCGCCTCGTTCGCCGCGATCGACGATCGCACTCGGCTGCGAGAGGCCGCCGCGCTCTTGTCGTCGAGGCGCCGCCACCACGATGCGGCGATGTTGCTCGCCCGCTGCGACGACGCGCCGGGGGCCCAGGCCGACGCGCTGCTGCGGGCCGGCGATCGCACCGGGGCCGCGCGCGTCCTCGCGGACGCCGGCGATCCCCTCGCGGCGCTGCGGGCCCTGGGCGAGCTCGCCGACACCGCCGCGAGCGCGCCGGGCCACGCCCTCGCCGCGCGGCTGTGCTGGGATCTCGGCGACGCCGAGGCGGCCGCGCGCCACGCCCAAGTCGCGTGGCGCCACGGCGCGGCGACGCCCGAGGTCCGCGCCCTGCTCGCCCGCGCGCTGGCGACCCTCGGCCACGACCTCGCCGCCGAGATCGTGCTGCCGCAGCGGGCGCGCGACGGCGACGCGGTGCCGGGCCGGTTCCGCGTCACCGGCATGCACCCCGGCGGCCTCGGGGGCGCGGCGTACCTCGGCATCGATCGCACCGATCTGCGCGAGGTCGAGATCCACCTGTTGCTCGCCGATCTCCCGGACAGCTCGGCGGCCGAGCGCGGGGTGCTCGACGCGCTCTCGCGCTTCGCCCGGGTCGCGCGCGCGGCCGCGGCGATCGGGCACCCTGCGATTCGGCCCGTGCTCGAGCTCCGCGAGGCCGATGGGCTGGTCGTGCTCGCGCGGGCGCAGGGTCCGAGCCTGCGCTCGCTGATCCGTCCGCCGGGCATGGACGACATGCGCTCGCGCGCGCGGGCCCTCGTCGCCTTCCTCATCGAGGGCCTCGCCGCGGCCCACGAGCGCGGGCTCGTCCACGGGTGGATGTTGCCGAGCCAGATCGTGTGCGACGCCCTCTCGGACCGTTCGGCGCGCATCACCTCGCCGGCCTCGCCGCGACGCACACCGGGAGCCTCGAGGAGATCCTCGCGGTGACGGCCCCCGAGGTGCGTGCCGGCGCCGCGCCGACGCCGGCCGCCGACGTGTACGCCGCCGGGGCCCTCCTCGCGGCGCTGCTGTCCGGCGAGCTCGGCGGCAGCGCGCAGGGTCCGTCGCCCGAGCACGCGATCGCGGCCGCGATGCTCGCGGCGGATCCGGCCGCACGTCCGACGGCTGCGGCCGCGCTGCTGCAGCTGCGGGCCCCCGTCGCCCACGTCCGCGAGCTCGGCACCCACGGGGACGCGGGGGACTCGACGACGGGGCTCACCCGCGAGATCGATCGCGTGCACGGTGTGGTGGTCGACGCCGCCGCGACGTGGTCCGACGCCGAGCTCGACGCCCTGGGCGCCGCGAGCCCGCCGTGGTGCCAGCCGATCCTCGATCGCCGCGGGCGACAGTTCGTGCTCGCGCCGTGGCCGGTCGGGTGTCACGCCCTGGGCGACGACGTCGGCGACGCGTGGCGGACTCGCGTCCCCGCCGAGGCCCTCGAGCTCGACGACGCAGCACTGCGCGCCGCGATCGAGCAGCGCCTGCGGCCGAGCGCCCTCGTCGCGACGGCGGCGCGGGGCTGGATGCTCGCCCTCGACGATCTGCTGTCGCGCTAGGGGCCACCATGTCGGGGACCGACGCGCCGCTGCCCGCACGACCGCCTTGGATCGCGTCGGCGTCGCTGCTGGTGGTCCTGCTCGCGGTCATGGTCTGGGCGCTGCCGCGATCGGTGCAGCCCGGCGACGCCGGCGAGTTCGCGACGATCCTGCTGCGCGGCGGTGTGCCGCACCCGCCGGGCTACCCGTGGATGCGCATGCTCGGGCCGTTCGCATCGCTGGCCGAGTCGCTCGGCCTGCCCGCGGCCACCGCGGCCGCCCTGCCCTGCGCCCTGCTCGGCGTCGCGGGTTGGTGGTGGATCGCCCACGTCGCCGCGCGCGTGAGTGGATGGCCGATCGCGTTCGGCACCGCGGCGTTCGTCGCCTGCGCCCACGTCGTCGTGCTGCACGTCACCGACGCCGAGGTGTGGGGCCCGCTGGTGTTCGCGACCGCGGGCCTGCTCCACCTCGCCGAGGCCCGCACGCGCGCGGCGTGGCAGGTCGGCGTGGCCTTCGGCGCCGCGCTGGCCGTGCACCTGACCGCCGTGTGGCTGCTGCCCCTGGTGATCCACGCCGCGTGGCCCCGCAGCGGCGCGGGAGGCCCTGCGCTCGCGCGGGCCCATGCCCTCGCGCGCGCCCATGCCCTCGCGCGCGCGCTGGTCGGCGGCGTCGCGGGGACGCTCGTCGGGCTGTCGATCTTCGCCACGCTCGCGCTCGGCGATCCCGAGGCGCCGTGGCGCTGGGGCGCGCTCGACCACGCCGACGGCCTGCTCGGCCACGTGCTGCGCCGCGACTACGGCACGTTCAGCCTCAGCCTGCACGACGCCGATCCCGAGCCGCTCGCCCAGCTCGGGCGCGCGGCCGGCTCGTGGGTACGCGCCTGGTCGGCAGGCCTGCTGCATCACCCCGCGTGGTCGCTCGCGCTGCTCGCCGCGCTCGTCGCGGGCGTGCGCGTGGCGTGGCCGCGCGATCGTCCGGGGCTCGCGCTCGCGATCGCCTCGGCGTGGCTGCTCGCGGCGGTGGCGTTCCCACTGCTGCACGACATCGATCCGAGCTCGGCGTTCGGCGCGTGGATCCTCGAGCGCTTCGACATCCTGCCCCTCGCGCTGTCCGTGGTGCCGCTGTCGGTCGCGATCGCGGCGGTCGCCCGAGCATTGCGGCCCGGCGCGCCGCGACGCCTCGCGCAGCTCACCGCCGCGGCCCTGCTGGCCAAGCAGCTGGGGACCACCGCGGGCCTGGGCGTGCCCGCCGACGACGACGCGATCGAAATCTACGCCCGCGACGTGCTGCGCACGCCCGAGCCGGGCGTCCCCGCGATCGTGATCGGCACCGACGATCACCGCAGCTTCGCGATCCTGTTCGCCCAGGCGGTCCTCGGCGAGGGCGCCGACGTGGTGTACATCGACGCCTCGCTCCTCGCCCACCCGTGGTATCGCGCGGCGCTCCGCCGCCGGATGCCGGCGCTCCCCGACGAGGACAAGCCGGTGCGCCTGCTCGTCGCGCTGTGGTCCACGCCCGAGGGCCGTGCGATCCCGGTGTACCTGGCCAACGACTTCTCGCAGCCGTCGACGACGCTGCCGCGCGTGCCCGAGGGCGTGCTGTGGCGCGTGTTGCCTCCGCCCGGCGCCGCCCAGATGGACGTGAGCCTCGACGCGAGCCCCGACGCAGTGGTCGCGCGTCACCGCTCCGCGCGGGCGCGGCTGGTGGGTCCGCCGCGCGCGGCCCATTCGCCGTTCGCGGCGGATCTCGCCGCGGCGTGGGGCGAGCCCGACGCCCGCCTCCGCGCCGCGCTGGCCCACGGCGGGCGCGACGACCTGCTCGCCGCGCTCGACCCCGCCGCGCCCCCGTGAGCCACGACTGCGATCCCTCCTCCGCGATCGGCTAGCCGCACTGGCTGCAGCCGAGCGTCTCGACCTCGCCGACGCAGATGCTGTCCCACTGGTTGTTGCAGCAGTACGGGTCGGCCGCGCAGACGCACGCCTGCACGCCGCCGTTGTCGCAGCCCGGCGTGCCGTGCGGGCCGCAGCAGGTGCTGCCGCACAACCCGAAGCCCAGGCTCGCCACCTCGCCGACACAGATGCCGTCCCACGCGTTGTTGCAGCAGTACGGATCGGTCGCGCACACCCCCTGCTCGATCACGTTGTTCTCGCAGCCGGCCGCGCCCGTCGTGCAGCACGAGTGCTCGACCGGCGCCGGGCAGCTCCCGCAGCCGAGGCTGGTGACCTCGCCGACGCAGATGCCGTCCCAGAAGTTGTTGAGACAGAACGGGTCGGCCGCGCCGACGCACTCGTTGACCGGCACGTTGCCACACCCGGCACCGTCACCGTTGACGCAGCAGTCGCGCCCGTACAACTGATGGAGGCCGTCGAGGTCCTCCGCGCTGAAGATGCCGGTGCTCGCGCCGCTGTAGCACGACACCATCACGGAGCCCGGGTCGTTGCCCGTCGGCGTGTTGGGGATGTGGACGCCGGCGGGCACCTCCGCGCCGCCGATGCCACAGCTCAGCGAGCGGTCGAACCAGTCGGTGTGGCGGAATCCGATGCAGTGGCCGAGCTCGTGGGCCATCACGGCGCTCGCGGGGCCGACACCGAACGCCGCGACGCCCGACCCGATGTTGATGGTGGTGAACGGGAGGCCGCCCGCAGGGAACCCCGCGAGGCCGCCGCTACCCCCGGTCAGGACGCCGTTGATCACCACGTCGCAGTTGGGCGCGGGCGCGGGCGGGACCACGGGGATGCGCACCATGTTGAACGACAGGTTCTGCGCGTTGTAGCGGGCGATCGCGTTGTTGAGCCCCGCGTCGAGGACCGGACTGCCGGCGAACGCGGCGCCGTTGACACAGATGACGTCGATCGCCGTGCTGATCACGTTGGGCGTCCGGTACTGGCGGAACTCGTCCCCATCGCCGATCGGTTCGCCGTGACGATCGATGCCGATCATCTCGCGCGACGCCTCGAGCGTGACGATCGCGTCGCCGCCGACGATCACGAGGCCGTCGGCGTTCACCTCGATCTCGCGCTCCGGGTAGCCGGCCTCCTGGAGGTTCGCGACGATCTCCAGCCGCGCGGCCTCGGGATCGAGGGCCTCGACCCCGACGGGCTCGCCCTCGGTGGCCTCGGATTCGGTCTCCGCAGCGTCGCCGTCGGCCGCGGGGCCGCGGGCCTCGTCGCCCTGGCACGCGGTGAGCAACGCGGCCGCGAGCGCGGTGACGCGAAGGGAGGGAGAAGATGCCGGGATGACGTTGTGATTGCTTCGCATGGTGCTCCTCGCGTCGAGTCATTCGGCTCGATCGGAATGACGAATGGAGAGTGCGCGGTGCCAGGGTGGGCCCGCCGTTCGCTGGCTATATGCGGGCCGGCGGTGCGGACTGGACACCGCGCGCTTCGTTCGAGTGCGCGACCGAACGATCGCTGCAACGACGACGACGACGCGCGGCTCACTCGTGGCGTGAGTCGCGTCGACACCGTGGTGGCGAGGTTCCCGGAGCTCCCGCGCGAGCGCGTCGCGCAGGCCCTCGCAGGCGATCGGACGGCCATCGCCGATCTGTACCGGACCTACCGCAGCGCCGTGACGCAGGCGGTCGCGGCCGCGGTCCGTCAGCGACGGGCGGTCGACGCCGATCTCGACGACCTCGTCAGCGAGGTGTGGACGCGCTTCGTCGCCGACGGCTGCCGCCGACTGCACAGCTACGATCCCGAGCGCGGCGCGTTCGGCTACTACCTCCGCATGCGGGCCTTCGCGACTGCGCGCGCGCTGGTCGAGCAGCAGGTGCGCCGCGGCGACGTCGTGCGGGCCGAGTCCTCGCCTTCGTCGGCGATCGACGACGGGTTCGAGCACAGCGTGGTTCGTCGCGACGCGCTCGCACGACTATGGACCGCCCTCGGCGAGCGACTCGGACGCTCGGACCTCGCGCTGTTCTCGTCGATGTTCGTGGAGGGACACCTCGCCCGCGAGGTCGCGCTGGCGCTCGGCTTGACGGAGGCGGCGGTGCACCGGCGCAGCCAGCGGTTGCGGCAGAAGCTCGAGCGCATCGCGGCCGACGTCGCCCCCGACTCGCGCGGAGCAAGGGCGACGCCGACCCGCTCGTCGCCGGGCCACGACGCCACTGGCACCCACCGACGCCGCTTGGTGTAGGCTTCGGCTGCGGTGGCGCAGGCACACTCTCAGCCGGGCGCGGAGGCCCTCCGCGGGGCCCAGATCGGCCCCTACGAGGTGCTCACGCGGCTCGCGTTGGGCGGCATGGCCGAGCTCCTCCTCGCCCGCCGCGTCGGGATCGAGGGTTTCCAGAAGCTCGTCGTGCTCAAGCGGATCCTGCCGCAGTACGCCAGCAACCCGGACTTCGTCGAGATGTTCCTGCACGAGGCCCGGCTCGCCGCGGCGCTCGAGCACCCGAACATCGTGCAGGTCTTCGACATCGGCAAGTCGGGCGACGACTACTACTTCGCGATGGCGTACCTCCACGGCAAGGACGCGCTAGCGATCCTGCGCGAGCTCGGGCGCACGCGGCAGCACCTGCCGGTCGAGCACGCGATCGCGATCGGCAGCGGCATCGCGGCGGGGCTGCACCACGCCCACGAGCAGATCGGCTTCGATGGTCGGCCGCTCGGCATCGTCCACCGCGACGTGTCGCCGGCCAACGCGATCGTCACCTTCGATGGCACCGTGAAGCTCGTCGACTTCGGCATCGCCAAGGCCGCGGCGCAGGTCAACCATACGCGCGCCGGCGTGCGCAAGGGCAAGGCCGCGTACATGTCGCCCGAGCAGTGCCGCGGCGACGCGCTCGATCGACGCACGGACATCTGGTCGCTCGGCGTGATGCTCTACGAGCTGTTCACCATGACGCGGCTGTTCCGGGCCGACAGCGATCTCGCGACGATGCACCGCATCGTGTCGACGGACGCACCGTCGCCGCGGGTGGTGCGGCCCGAGCTCGCGCCCGCGCTCGAGGCGATCGTGCAGCGCTGCCTGCAGCGCGACCGCGAGCAGCGCTACCCCACCGCTGCCGCGCTGCAGCACGACCTCGACGCGTGCGCCCACGACCTCGGCCTGCGGCCGGGCGCCGCGGGGCTGTCGGCGTTCCTGCACGGGCTGTTCGGCACGCCGCCGCTCCCGTGGGCGCCGGCGGTCGAGCCGGGGCGCGGCGGGCCCGTCACGCACAGCGGCGAGGTCGAGGCCGGCGACGACCACGGCGACGCGGCCAGCGACGCGGACTCCACCCGCGATCTCGGCAACACGCCGCCGCCCGCCGTGCACACCGAGGTCGCCGCGTCGTCGTCGTCGGCGATCGCGTCGGAGCCCCCGCGCCGTCGCGGTGATCTGCGCGTTGCGATCGCGATCGGCCTCGCGCTGGGCCTCGGCGGCGCGACCTGGTTGCTGTGGCCGAACCGGGACGACGCGGTGGACCCCCTCGCCGCGACCGCGTCGACCGCCGCGCCGACGACGGCCTCGCCCCCGGTCACGCCCGCGACGACGCCGGCCCCCGACATCGAGGCTTGGCTCCGCCTCGTCCATCGCGACGACGCCGACGCGGCGCCGATCGGCGAGCGTCACCGCGTGCTCGCCGAGCTGCGTCGCACCGCCGCGGCGTCGCGGATCGACGAGGCGCTGCAGGTCCGCCTCGACCTCGTGCAGGCCCGCGACGCCGCGCGACCGTGCGAGACGTTCGCGACGGCCCTCGAGCGCGCCGCCCAGGATCCGTCCACGTTCGCCGACGCGATCGCGCAGGCCGAGCCCCCGGATCCGGCGCGACACCCCGCGGCCGGTCGCGCCCCGGATCGACCCTGCGACGACCTCGCGGCGCGCGTCACCGCCCTGCGCGGCGAGGTCGCGCCGCCCGCTCCGACCGCCAACGGCGAGGCGAAGCCCCGGCCGCGCCGCCGCACCGCGACCGAGGCCCCGGCCGCGACACCGCCCGCCGCCGCGCCCCCGGCCGCCGCCGGCAAGCTCGACGACGAGCTGCGCCCGTTCCGGAAGTAGCGCCCGTTCCGGAAGTCGCCGCCGCGACCGCGATCAGAAGTGGGCCGAGAACGCCGCGGTGCCGCCGACGAACTGCCGCCGCGCGTCTGTGCGCGCGGCGAGGCGGTAGTCCGCGGTGACGCGCAGCGAGATCGTCGGCGCGACCCAGACCGCGAGGCCGACGGCCGCGTGCAGCCCGCCCCAGACCCGACGGCCGGTGAAGGGGCGGCGCTCGAAGACCACGCCGGTGCCGAGGTCGACCGAGGGCTCGAGGCGCTTGCCCAGGGGGAGGAAGCCGCGGACCCCGACGATGTCCCAGGCGGTGGTCGCCACCGAGGCCGAGAGGACCACGTCGTTCCCGTCCTCGTCGACGCCCTCGCGCTCCTGCACGTCGCCGATCCACGTCGACGCCCCGGTGAGGACGCCGAAGTTCCGGTGCGGGCGCACGCCGAAGGCGCCGGCCAGCCCGGCGCTCAGGAGCCGACGGTCGCCGGGGAGCCCGACCGCGCGGAGCATCGCCACGCCCAGCTCGAACCATCCGCGGCCCGTGAACACGCCGCGGGTGAGGCGGCCGCCGGGCGCCGGGGGCGGTGCCGGCAGCGGCGCCTCGTCCGAGCCCACGGCGTCCGTGCCGGTCGGCCCGGGCGCGACGGTGACCGGCGCGACCTCGGTCGCGGCGACGCTCCGCGGGGCGACGGCCAGCGGCACGGACACGAGCCAGACCGCGAGCATCCTACGGCCGATGCCCCCGCAGCGGGACCGGGGCCTCGACCTGAACACCCGCGTCGGGGCCCAGGCCGATCCGATGGAGCGCCCGCGTGGCGACCTCGGCCATGGCCGGGTCGTCCTCGTTGCGGGCGGCGAACTCGAGGAAGCCCCGGGCCTCGTCGCCGCCGACGGCGGCCAGGGTGTCGTAGAGCCGCCGGGCCTGGTCGACGTCGGCCAGCCGCACGTGCCGGAGCAGCGCCGCGGTGTGCTGCGGGCCGCCGACGACGCCGAGGCACTCGACCGCGGCCGCGACCACCCGCTCGTCGCCGTGGGCCAGCAGCCCGGCGACCGGATCCGCGAGGTCTCGCCAGCGCTGTCGCGCGACCTGCTCGAGGGCGAGGACCACGATCTCCGGGTCGCTCGCGGCGAGCAGCCCCTGGGCGTCGGCCTGGGTGCCGAGGACCAGCTGGACCTTCGCGTCCAGGACCGACACCCCGCGGGCCAGCGCCGTCGGGACATCCTCCTGGGCGACCAGGGTGCCGTCGCGGCGCTCGAGCTCGATGGTCGCCTCGAGCACCCGCCCGAGGACCGCGTGCTGCTCCTCCGGCACGGCCGCCGCGAACTCGGCCCGGAGCACCCGCGCCCCCGTGGCGGTCTCGACCTCCCCGAGGCGGACCACGGTCGCGAGGACCGGGGCCTCGAGGCGCGCCGGATCGAGGAAGGAGCGGGAGCGCAGGCTCGCCTCCCGGAGGTCGCGTCGGACCTCCTCCTCCGCGACCAGGACCCCATCGACGGGCCGGATGATCACCGACTCGATCCGCAGCTCGAACACCGTCGTCGACAGCGCCGAGTCCGACCCGCAAGCCAGCACCGCGGGGCCCGCGGCGACAGCCGGAACCCCGAGCAGGGCGAGCAGCAGCGGGATCGGCGGGCGCATCCGCAAGTCGATGCTAGCAGGCTTCGGGGTCGGCAAGACCGGCAGGCTTCGCGCACGCGCCTCAGGGTGCGGGCCACCCGGTCTCGAGGGCCGCCGCGTCGACGAACTCGAGGGTCTCCCCGCCCTGTGCCGCGAAGGCGCGGGCGAACCGCTCCCCCGCCACGTCGACGGAGATCGGGGCGCCGCCGACGTCGACCGCGTTCACCAGGGAGGACGTGCGCGACCCGCAGGACACCAGGGCACCGAACAGCCGCGGATCGACGGCGAGGTTGATCGCGATCCCCTGGACGGTGATCCCGCGCCCGACGTGGACCCCGATCGAGGCGAGCTTGCCGCGGGCGTGCCACACGCCGAGGGGGTCGACGCCGAACCGCGCCCCCTCCACGCCGATCGATGCCAGCAGCTCGAGGGCGGCGTTGCCCATCCGCGTGACGTGCCGCCGGACCTCGAACCCGATGCGGACGATCGGGTAGGCGACGAGCTGGCCGGGGGCGTGCAGCGTGACCTGGCCCCCGCGGGGCGTCTCGCAGACCTCGACCCCGGCGGCGGCCAGCTGCTCCGGCGACCAGAGCACGTCGCCGCGCTGGCCCCGGCGCCCGAGGGTCAGGGTCGCGGGGTGCTCGACCAGGAGGATCGTCGGCGCGGTGCGGCCGTCGGCGACCGCGTCGCGCAGCGCGAGCTGCAGGGCGAGGGCCGGCTCGAACGCCCGGCGCCCGAGCCAGATCGCCCGCAGGGACCCCGGCGCCATCAGCTGTCGAGGCCGGCGACCGACTCGATCACCGTCGGGTCGAGGACGACCACCTCGAGGCTCAGGCGCTGGACGCCGATGCCCGCGTCGCGGAGCCAGGCCGCGAACTCGCCGCCCCCGATCACGCGGGCGTCGGGGAGGAGGTCCTCGGCGCCGTCGGCCATGCAGAACGCGAGGACCCCGGCACAGCCGTTGCGCTCGGGCTCACCCTCCCACGCCTTCGGGTCGAGGGTCGTCCGGCGCGGCACCACCACGACGAACAGCCGCCCGTCGTCCTCGTCCGACTCCGGGTCCTCGACGACGAGGCGCCCGACCCCGCGGCCCGGCGGCAGCGTGGCCTGCAGGGCGTAGCCCTCACGGGTCAGCCAGATCCTCACGAGAGACTCGAGGGATCGTGTCCCAAGAGACTGCAACCACTGGATGAATTGACTGTTCGTTTCCTGCTCGACCTCGCGGAGCGCCTCGCGGAGCGCCGCCTCGGCCCGGGCCGCCCGCTCGGGCACTCGGGTCCCCTGGAGCTGGTAGCGGGCGTCGCCGCGGGCGGCGAACCGCGAGGCCCGGCCGTGCTGGCGGACGTCGAGGAGCAGGGCCGCCGTGGCCGCCCGCTCGATCTCCGAGACCTCGGTCCCGAAGGGCCCCTTGCCGGCGAGCTGCTCGGCGATCTGGCGGACGTGGAGCGACCGCGCCCCGGCGGCCTCGAGCACCGACGCGATCTCCTCGAGCAGGCCCGCCCCGTTGGTCGGCTTGGCCTCGGCCCCGCCGGTCCATTCGACCCTGCGGCCCCGGCGGCGGCGACGGCGGCGGCGGCGGCCGGCGCGATCTTCCCCGCCGTTCTGGGCGGGCCCGCGATCCCGGTCTCGGTCTCGGTCGCGATCCCGATCTCGGTCGCGATCCCGATCCCGTCCCTCGCGGACCTCGGCCGGGCGCGCCTCGGGCTGGCTCTGCTGCTGCATCGCGTCGAACTCCTTGCGGAGCTCGGGTCGCTCCTCGGCGAGCCGCGACATCGCGTTCAGCATCACCAGCGCGACGTCGGTCACCCCGTCGAGCCCGGAGCCCTCGGGCGCGACGAACTCGACCTCGCGGGGCGCCCGATCGGGCTTCGCAGCGCGCGGCGTCTCGACGACCGGCTCGGGCTCGTCGGCGGCGGAACGTCGGCGAGACCTTACTTTCGATCTACTGTCCATGTCTTCGGAATCCTGAGCGATTTTTTGCGCTGGCGCGGGGGCGACAGGCGGCGCGGCGGCGGGCTCGGGGACGGCGGGCGGAGGCAGCACCGCGCCCGGTCGCAGCGCGTAGCACCCTGGCTTGTCGCGGACGATGAGCGGCGCGTCGCCGTCGCGTCCGATGCGGGACGCAGAGTTGAGGCAACTCCGCATCGCCGCCTCCGGGTCGCGACCGACGTGGGAGAGGAGGTTCTTGTCGACGGCTCGCTTCGCCACTTCGGCAAAGTGCAGCGGTTCGTCGGCGGTTCGAAGGATCTCGATCGCGGCCTCGAGGAAGGTCATCCGGTTTTTTCCTGCCGACGCTCCCGTGGTGGGGTCGGCGCGTACCCCGACTATCCGAAAACTTGCGGGACCTTGGCAAGCCCTGGTAGCGGCCGATGCGATGCGTCCACTCACCTTCGGGGTTTTGTTGTCCGTGGGCCCGACCGAGTCCTCCTGCACCGTCGGGCGCGGGGGCTGGGACGGCGGCGGACGGGGGTCCTCCGGGCAATCGGCGGACGGGGAGCCCACGCCGGCGCCCCTGGAACTCTGGGGAGACCGCCAGATCGAGGCCCATGCGGACCTCCGCAGCGCGACCGACCTCGTCGGCGCCCTGCGCCGCCTCGGCCACGGGGCGCGGGTGCTGGCGGCGGACGACGACCTCGATCTGAGCCTGCGTTCGTGCGAGATCGACGCCTGCCTCCTGGCGCTCCACGGGCGGCGCGGGGGATCGGGCGACGTCCAGGCGTTGCTCGGCATCCGGCAGATCCCCTACTGCGGGCCCGGGGCCTCCTCGGTCGCCCTCGCCTTCGACAAGATCCGGTCGCGGCAGATGCTGGCCTATCACAACGTGCCGGTGCTGCCGGCCGTGGCCCTCGGCCGCAACCTCGCGGCCAGCGATCGGGCCCTCGCCCTGCTCGGCTGGCCCTGCGTGGTGAAGCCGCGCCGCGGCGCCCACGGCCTGGGAGTCACGCACCTGCAGAGCGTCGACACCGTGAAGGACGCCATCGAGCGGGCCCTCGCCGTGGACGAGGACATCATCCTCGAGCGCGCCGCGACCGGGACCGAGATCCAGGTCGTACTCCTCGGCGATCGAGTGCTCGGCGCGATGGAGCTCGTGCCCGGCGAGGGCGCCACGCCAGCCGGCATGGTGTGCCCGCCGCGGCTGTCCCGCGGGCGGCTCGACGGCATCCACAACATCGCCCGTCGGGCGGTCACTGCCCTCGGGCTGCACGACGGCCTGTCGCGCGTGGACCTGCTCGTCAGCGATCGCCACAACGAGGTCGTGCTCGAGGTCGAGCCGCTGCCGACGCTCGCGCGCGACGGCGTCGTCGCCCGCGTCGCGCTCGCGGCCGGCATGACCTACGACGCGCTCGTCGCCGAGATGCTCGACCGCATCGTGCTCCGCGTCCCCGAGAGCCGCACCCGCCCCACATCCCTGATGCTCCAGTAGCCCGTGCGACGCCACAGCCTACGCCTCGGTCGCCTCGCGCTGCTGCTCACGGCGGCGGCGCAGCCGTGGTGCGAGGCGGGGGCCGGCGCGCGGGCCCGCGATCGACTCGCGGCGCGGGCGGACGCCGAGTTCGACGACTGGGACGTGGACGTCGACGGACTCCACCTCTTCGGCGCGCGCGCGACCATCCGCGATCAGCTCCTCGAGGCGGACGAGATCGTCGTCGGCGCCGGCGACGGCGGCGTGATGGTCGACGTCCTCGGGCTCCGATCGGACGCCCGCCCACGCGGCGCCGCCGAGCCCCGATCCGACGACGGAGCCGACGACGCCCCGTGGCGACCGCTTTCGGATCGCCAACGCGGGCATCCCCATCGTCGTGCGCACCTCGGGCACCCTGCGTCTGCCGGTGGTCGCCGGGCTCGAGCTGCGGGTGCACGACCCGGTGCTCGAGGTCGACGCGGCCGGCTGGCCCACCGTCCGCGCCGCAGCGGCCCTCCGCGGCGCCGCGGCCGACGACCTCGTGATCCCGCAGGTGTCCGCGGTGCGCTCTGCCGGCACGTGGAGCCTGGGCGGAGTCGTCACCGCCCCGGACGGCACGGCGGTGCAGCTCCACGGCCACGTCTCGGGCGACGCCCGCTCCCTCACGCTCGAGGACGCCGCAGGCGGCACGCTCGCCCTCGGGCACGCCCCCGGCAGCGCCGCGGTGCGCGTCGACGCCGAGGACTTCGCGGTTGCCCGCGGCGGCCCGACGCTGGCGACCCTGCTCGGACCCCACGGCGTCGAACTCGATGCCGCGCGGATCTCCGGCGCCATGGAGGTCACCCTCGGCGCCGCGACGCGCGTCCACGCCGAGGACTTCGTCGTCGACGGCGTGGTCGTCGTCGATCCGCGGATCTCCGCCAAGCCCGTGCGCCTCGGCGCCGTGTCGATCGACGGCGACGCGACGCTCGAGGGTGGACGCGCCGAGTTCCAGCTGATCGTCGGACACGGCGAGGCGCGCATCGCCGTGGGCGGTCACGCGGCCGCCGACGCGGTGACCGTCGATCTCGACCTCGCGCCGATGCCGTGCGACGCCCTGCTCGGCGCGATGCCAGGGGGCACTGCGGACGCCCTGGTCGGCATGCGCCTCTCCGGAGAGATCGCCGCGAGCGCCCACCTCGCGGTGTCACGCGCCGAGCTCGAGCGCGCGCGCGCCGGCATCGAGGACGCGAGCGTCGGCGAGCTGACCCTCGACTTTCCGTTCCTCGAGCGCTGCCGCACCCTGGCCGATCCGGCCAACGTCGACCTCGCGGCGCTGCGCGGCCCCTACCGCCATCGCTTCGCCGACGACGACGGCCGCGTGCGCGAGCGCGTGCTCGCCCCCGGCGCACCGCAGTTCGTGCCCCTGGGTCGCGTGCCGAAGATCGCCTCGGCCTTCATCGCGCTCGAGGACATGCGCTACTGGTACCACGATGGGTTCGACCGCGAGCAGATCGAGCGGGCGTTCTGGCACAACGTCGTGAGCGGTCGGGTCCGCCGCGGCGCGAGCACGATCAGCCAGCAGACCGCGCGCAACCTGTGGCTCGGCGTCGATCGATCGTTCGCCCGCAAGCTGCAGGAGGCCTACCTGACGACGCGGCTCGAGACCGCCGTCAGCAAGACCCGCATCCTCGAGCTCTACGTCAACCTCGTCGAGCTCGGCCCGGGGATCTACGGCGTCGACGCGGCGGCGCAGTTCTACTTCGGCAAGCCGGCGAGCGATCTCGACGTGCTGCAGGCGGTCCACCTGGCGTCGATGGCCCCGGCCCCGCGGACCTACGCCGACAAGTGGAAGCACGGCCAGGTCGACCGCGCGTGGCTCGACGAGCTGCGCGGCCACGCGCGACGGATGCACCGCAACCGGATGATCCGCGACGCCGATCTGCGCGCCGCGCTGCACGGCGATCTCGGCCTCGTCGACCGCAGCCGCTGACGCGGCGCGGTCCCGTCACTAGACGCCGGCGAACAGGCGCGCGCCGAAGCTGTCCGACAGCCGGCGGTCGTCGAAGATCTTCTGCGCCGCCGCGGAGATGTCGTATTCGACGCGGAGGAACTCGAACGTCCGCTCGACGTCGTCGTACACCGTGAGGCTCGCGCGCGGATCGTGATCGCGGGGCTGCCCCACCGATCCCACCGAGATGATGTAGCGGAACTCCGGGTGGATCTCGAAGCGCTTGGTGATGACCTCGTACACGCGCTCGCGCCCGAGCGCATACGCCTTGCACAGGTGCGAGTGGCCGATGAAGGTCACCTGCCCGAGCCGGCTCCAGATGGGCAGGCACGTCGCGGCCTGATCGATCGTGAAGATGTACTCGAACTGCTCGAGGTCGACCGGCGACCCGTGGCAGAAGTGGGTGTCGCCCTCGCTGACGTTGTACGGCAGCCCGCGCAGCCACTGCATGTTCTCGCTCGACAGCTGCGACGCGTGGTGGTCCAGGGCCTGGCGCGCCGCGTCGTAGTAGTAGCTGTAGTCCATGCGCCCGCCGACGGCGGCGTCATGGTTGCCGAGGATCGTGTGTCGCGCGTTGGTGCGGACGAGGTTGCAGCACTCGTTGGGCTGCGCGCCGTAGCCGACCGTGTCGCCGATGCACACGAGTCGATCGACCTTGTGGCGCTCGAACTCCCGAAGGACGTTCTGCAGGGCCTCGAGGTTCGCATGCGAGTCGCTGAAGATTCCGTAGCGCATCAGCCGTCCGCCTCGACCTCGAGCTCCGGGACCATGATGGCCTCGTAGGCCCGGCGCGAGAACCCGCGGATCTCTGTGACCTCGGTGAGCGGCAGCTCGCCGCGAATCGCCGCTCCGGATTCACTCACGTCTCGGAGTGTAGCAAGCGCACGGCGGGCCGCGGTCGAAACTCTGGGGTCGGGTGCGTCGGCGAGGGCCGCCACCGCATCGTGTCCCCCGCGCCCACCCTCGAGCCCGGCGCCCGCGTCGCTCAGGGCGATTTCCGCCAGGGCGCGCCCGACCCGCTCGATCGTGGTCGGCTCGCGGGCGCTCCCGGCCTCGCGGCGCAGCAGCTGGCACAGCCGCCGCAGCGCGATCGGACCGAAGCCACCGAGCGCCCGGGCGACATCCAACCACACGTTCGTGGGCTCGACGACGAGGGCGTCCGACAATGGGCCGAGTGCGTCGGGATCGAGCGACATGCCCAGGAGGATCGCGGCGGCCTGGCGGAGCTCGCGACGCGGCGAGCGGAGCTTGTCGACCATCCCCGCGACGGCCCGTGCCCCACCGTCCGAGAGATCCGGGAGGATGGCGAGCAGCTCGTCCTGATCGAAGCGCTCGAGCGCGTCGAACAGGTGCTCGAGCTCCCGCGCCGTGGTCCGCGGGCTCTGCAGGAGCTCGGTCGCGCAGCGAAGCCGCGTGCGGACGTCCGTCAGCCGGGCGACCAGCGTGGGCTCGGCCGTCGCATCGACCACGTCGATGACCCCGGCCGCGGCCTTGGGCGCGGTGGTGTCGCGCGGGGCGACCTCCGGCAGATCGAGCGCCCGCCGCAGCGGCTCGGGCGGCGCGATGTCCTTGCGCAGACAGACGTCGTGGATGCCCTGCCACGCCGCGCGCGCGGCCTCGGGGTCGAGGTCGCCCTCCTCCCCCTCGTGGATCTGCCGGTTGCGCGCGAGCTTGTCGACGTAGTCGGCCAGGTCATCGGCGAGGCCCGACGCGACGACGCGCCGCCAGAACCGACGCGGCGCGACGATGCCGTGCTCGACCGCGCCGGCGAGCACCCGGCGGCGCACCGCATCGTACTCGGCCATCGGCAGGCCCTCGACCTCGAGCAGGCGCGCGAGCGTCTCCTTGCGGGAGACCCGATCGATGTGCTCGAGCGCCCGCGTGGCCTCGCGCGCCCCGATGATGTGCTGGTACGAGCCCGGCGCGATGGTGACCTTGGTCTGGGCCAGCCGCTCCTCGACGCCCTCGGCCGCGGCCGCTGCGATCGCGATCGCGAACTGCTGCGGCGGGTGATCGCCGGTGGACAACGCCGCGTGCGCCGACTCGAGACAGAGCGCCGCGTTGGGCTCGAGCCCGCGGGCCGACACCTCGCGCACCAGCACCTCACCGTCGTGCAGCGTCGCGACGAGCCGCAGCGTGAACCGCTGTGCGAGCAGCCGGAAGATCGCCTGGGACTGCGGCTGCCCGACGTCGACGAACGCGTCGAGGCAGCCGACCTGGCCCATCCACGACGCGACGATGCGGACGCCGAGCAGCGGGTAGCCGCGGCCACGCAGGTGCAGCGGTCGCGCCTCGAGCTTGGCGTCGCGCCACTTGTGGCCGACATCGTCCTCGGGCGCGAAGTGGATGCGCGCGCCGTCGTCGTCGGCGTCGAGTGTGCCGAGCAGCGCGCCGATCGTCGTGCGCCGCGCGACGCCACCGCCGCCGTCGCTCGAGATGGCCTGCGGCACCCCGGTCGCGATCGGCACCGGCGTCCCCGGCTCGGGCGCGACGGCGATCGGTCGCGCCGGCTCGGGTGGGCGATGGATGGCGCGCGCCGTCGTGTGCCCGTCGTCCGGCGCGGCCCGACGCGCGGTGTCCTCACCGGGATCCGCGGCGTCCCCCGCGAGCTCCGCCTCGAGGAACGAGATCTGCGGCTGCAGCGTCCACGGCGTCGCCAGCTGCGGATGGCGGGCGAGCCACGCGAGGTGCTCCTGCAGCAGCGCGACGACGTCTCCCCGCCGATCGGCCGGGATGACGAGCGCGCTGCGGCGACGTACCGCATCGATCTCGAGCCACGCGCCCGCACCCTGGGCGGCGCGTCCGCACGCCGTGCACGCGCCCTCGAACGGGCCCGACGCACGCAGCCGCGACGCGATCGCGGCGTCTTCGGGCAGCACGACGACCATGCGGCGCCACACGGACACCATCGCCCCGCACGCGCAGGCGAAGACGCGCGGGTCGACTCGCGTTGCGTCGTTCGCGGCCACTGGCATCGGGCACGATAGCTGCCCGCAGCCGCGGGTGTAAAGCGGCGGCGCGCGTGCTAGCCTCGCCCGAGATCGCGCGGTGTCACCCGCCCATGCCCCCCTCTCGCAAGCCGACCTCCGCCGACCTCGATGACGCCGATGCCTGGAGCCGCGCACCGCGCACGGCGTCCGATGGCCCAACGCCCGAGGCCTCGCCGTCCGACGCCGCGCCGACGGTCGGAGTCGCGCCGCGCACCGCCGAGGTCGCGCAGGTGGGCCCGATCGCCCAGGGCACCAAGCTCGCGCGCGAGCTCGCCGAGGCGTTCCGGGGCCACGTTCGCCGGGCCCTCGGCGCGCCGCTCGACGACTCGGAGACCTCCCTCGCGTTCGTCGATCACTACCTGCGGACGGTCCGCTCGGAGACCCGGGCGCCCATCCTCTCGCTCATCGCGGCCGAGGCGGGCGCCTACTACGGCGAGTTGGTCTGCGCCACGCTCGGCGGCACGTGGATCGGTGACGGACGCGACCCCCGGCGCCTGCGCGTGATGATGCGCGACCAGTTCCTCCACTTCGCGCCGGTCGACCAAGCGCTCGAGGCCCTGCTCGGCCCCGGTCGCGACCCGATCGAGGTCGGCTCGGATGACGAGGTCACCGCGATCGCGACCCTCGACACGACGTTCCACGCCCGCCGCGACCGCACGCCCCCGATCGCGCCGGTCGCGGACGAGCAGGCGCCGACCGAGGCGGGCGAGCCGGCGAGCGACGACGCCTCGTGGCTCGCCGAGCGCCTCGCCGAGCTGCCGGCGGTCGGCGAGGACGAGTACTTCAGCCTGACGTGTCGGTTCGAGACGCTGAAGCTCGTGCTCGAGCTGCTCGCGACCAAGCACGTCAGCGAGGGCAAGTCCCCGCGCGAGTACCACGTCACCGACTACGTCGAGGCGCTCGCGGGCCGCGACTAGGCGTTCGACGCACGCGGACGGCGTCTCACCGCCGCGAAGGCCGTCCCAAAGGCGGGGCGCTCGTGTAGACTCTCGGCTCCGTGACCGGCGTCGAAGAGATGCCTCTGCAGGAGGTACTGCAGGCCCTTTCGCGCACCCCGGTGACCGAGCCACAGCTCCGGGCCGCGCTCGCGACGACCTGCGCGCGTTGGCACATCGTCCGCGGCGAGATCAACGAGGCGATCCGTCACCTCGGCCACGCCCTCGACATGGTCGCGGACCTGCGCCCGGCGATGCGATTGCTGCACCGCGTGTACCTCGATCGCGGGGATGTCCGCTCCGCGGTCATGTACCTCGATCAAGAGATCCGCGCGACGAGGCACCCGCGCGAGGCCGCGGCGCTCTACCGCGAGCGCGGACTGTTGGTCGAGGCCTACTTCCACGATCTGAGCGCGGCGCAGCAGTGCTACCAAGCGGCGCTCAAGGCGACCCCGCGCGACCTCGCCGTGTTGCGCGCGGTCGAGCGGGTCTCCCTGGCGCGCGGCGACGTGTTCTGGCTCATCGCCAACCTCGAGTCGCAGCTCGAGGTCCTGCAGGATCCCGGCGTCGCCGCCGGCGTCCTGCACGACCTCGCCATGCTCGAGTCGCGCCACCGCGGCGACCTCGGCCTCGCGGGCGACCTGCTGCTCGGGGCGCTCGAGCTCCAGCCGGGCCACCCGCTGCTCGCCGCCGATCTGTTCCGCATCGCCGAGGTCGGCGGCGACACCGAGCTGATGTTGCAGGCGCTCGAGCTCGAGGCCGACGCGCGGCCGCCCGGCGCCCGCGCGATGCCGCTGGCCCGCGCGAGCTTGGCGCTCCGCGACGTCCGCGAGCGACAGGCGGCGCTCCAGCTCCTGCAGGCGGCCGCCCACGAGCAGCCGCACTCGTTCAGCCTGTGGCGCGGGCTCGAGGAGCTCGCGATGGGCATGAGCCGGTACGACGTGGCGCTCGACGCCCTCGTCGGTCAGATCCGATCGCTGTCGACGGGTGAGGACCTGACGCTGCGCGCCGAGCTGTACTACCGCATGGGTCGGCTCGCGCTGTTCCGCCTCGACCGCACCGCGCAGGGCCTGAGCGCGATGCGTCGCGCGCTGCGCTACAACCCCGCGCACGTCCCCGCGCTCGAGGACACCGGCCGCTTCCTCGGCGCCGGCGGCATGTGGGCGCAGCTGCTCGAGCTCGAGCGGATCGAGATCGCCGCGGCGAAGGCCAACGGGCTGTCCAACGAAGAGCTCGCGCTGGCCCACATGCGCGCCGGGCAGCTCCTCGAAGAGCGCCTCGCCGAGCCCGACGGCGCCCGGCGGCACTACGAGTCGGCGATGTCGATCGCGCCCGCGTACCGGCCGGCCCGCGATCGACTCGAGCGCCTGCTCCACCAGGCCGGCGATCGCCCCGCGCTGCAGGCGTTCTACTCCGCCGAGCTCGACGCCGCGAAGACCCCTGCCCGCCGCGCCTTCCTGCTGTCGGTGCTCGCGCAGCTCCACGCCGCCGAGGAGGATGTCGGTCCGCCGATCAAGTTCCTGCAGGCGCTGCAGCTCGAGCGCCCCGACAGCATCGGCACCGTGCAGCTGCTCGCCCGCCTACTCGCGAAGGCGGGCCGCGACGTCGAGCTCCTCGCGGTGACCGACCGCGAGATCAAGCTGACCCGCAGCCCCGCGCGGATCGCCAAGCTGCTGCACCGCGCCGGCGAGCTCGCGCTCGCGACGGGGGATCGCGAGCGCGCGACCGGCTACTTCCGCCGCGCGCTCGAGGCCGTCGACGATCACCAGCCCGCGCTCGAATCGCTCGGCCGGGTGCTGCGCGACGCGTCGGACTGGGCGGGCCTCGTCGAGCTGCTGCGCAAGGAGCTGCTCTACGCCAACGATCGCGGGCGCCAGGCGTCGATCCAACTCGAGATCGCGACGCTGCTCGCGACCAAGCTCGATCGCGCCGACGAGGCCCTCGCCGAGCTGCTCGCGCTGCTCGGCCGCTGGCCCCGGCACCTGCCGGCGCTGCACGCCGCCGAGAGCCTCGCGGCGCGCCTCGGACAGGGCGACACGCTGCTCACACTGCTCGAGCAGCACATCACCGCGGTCAACGGCCCGCGGACCCGCGCGCTGCTGCTGCACCGCGCGGCGTCGCGGCGCAGCGCCGCCGGTGACGACGCGGGGGCGATCCGCGATCTGGTCCGCGCCCTCGAGCTGTGGCCGCAGCTCGGCGTCGCGCGGGCCCAGCTACTCCGCCTGTACGAGAAGCTCGGGCAGAGCCGTGAGCTGCAGGCGTTCGCAGAGGCCGGGCTCACCGCCGAGCGCGGCGCGGACGACCGCCGCGCGATGGCGGTGCAGCTCGCCGAGCTCTCGCCCAAGCCGGTGGTCGCGATCCAGTACCTCGGGGCGGTCGCCGAGGCGCGCCCCGACGACTACGTGATCCAGCTGCGGCTCGCGCGGGCGTGCGGACAGGCGGCCCGCTCGTCGCGGCAGGCCGGCGCGCTGTCGGCCGCGCTGGAACGGTTCGAGGCCGGCACCCGAGCCGACGATCCTGGCCTGCTCATGCTGCGCTACCGGGCCGCGCGCGCCGAGGAGGCCGCGGGCAACCTCGACGCCGCCGACGCCGGCTACAGCCGGATCCTCGACGCAGACGTGGGCAACGTGCTCGGTCGACGTGGCCGCCTGCGCCTCAAGGAGCGGCGGCGCGAGTCCGTCGCGCAGCGCAGCCTCGGCGAGCTGCACGGCGGGATCGAAGGCGCGGCCACGCCAGCGGAGCGCGCGGCGTTGCTGACGATCGCGGCCGAACAGCACGAGCACCGCATCGACCTGCGCGCGGCCCTCGAGAGCGCCGACGCGGCGATCACCGCGTGCGAGGGCTACCAGCCGGCCTGGCACGCCCGCGCCCGCATCCTCGAGCGGCTGGGCGACCTGCCCTCGATCCACGAGGCGATCGCGACGCTGCGTCGGCTCGCCGGCATGCAGCGCGACCGCACCAGTCGCGCGCGGAACCTCTGCCGTGCCGGCGCGCTCGCGATGCGGGCCGGCGCCGAGGACGACCTCGTCACCACCGCGTGGTCGCTGTTCGCCGAGGCGCTCACCGCCGACCCCACGAGCGACCGCGCCTTCGCCGGCCTGCAGCGTACGCACGCCAAGCGCAGCGACCTCCGCGACGCGGCCCTGGCCGAGCCGCTGCGCACGCGCCTGCAGGCGTGGATCGACGCCGGCGAGCTCCGGGCAGGCGCGCTGCGGGACATCGCCCGCGCCGCGTCGGACGTCGCCGGCGCGGCGGCGGGCGTCGAGCTCCTGCAGCTCGGCATGCCGCTGGTCGAGGACGACGCAGGCCTCCACGTCGATCTGGCGCGCAGCCTGGCGCGGCTCGAGCGGTGGAGCGACGCCGTCGTGCACCTCGAGCGAGGCCTCGCGCTCGAGCTGTCACCCGAGCGCCGCGCCGCGCTGCACTACTTCACCGCCGACGCGATGGAGCGCGCGGGGGATGCCGCGGGCGCGGTGCCCCACTTCCTCGAGGCGGGCACCGGCGGCTATCACCCCAAGCACGCGCTGCGAGCGGCAGACCGCCTCGCGGCGCAGGTCGGCGATCTGCCGCGCCGCGTCGCCGCGCTCGAGGCCCTGGTCGAGATCGCGGACGGACCCGAGCGCGCGCAGAAGCTCCGCAGCCTCGCCGAAGTCCACCGCGCCGAGCTCGGTCAACCGGACGTGGCGGTCGATCTCATGCGCGAGCTGTTGCTGCTCCGCCCGACCGACGTCGACGTCGCGCTCGAGCTGCGCCGCCTGTTGGTCAGGCTCGGCCGCGAGGACGAGGCCACCGCGGTCTCGTTCGCCGCCGTCGCCCACCAGCGCGCGTGGCTGCGCGCCGCGGCCACCACCGCGGAGCACCGCCCCGAAGCCACCGCGCTGCCGGTGCTCGGGCTGCTGCGCCTCTTCGACGTCACCGGCGAGCTCGACGGCGAGTACCTGTGCGCCGCCGCGCTCGAGATCCTCGCGCCCCAGCTCGTGCCGCCCGGTCGCAGCTGCGACGAGCTGGTCACCGAGGCCTGGCCCCTGCCCAAGCCGCAGGAGGGCCGGCCCTTCGACGGCTTCGTCACCGACCTCATCCACACCTCCGCGTTCGACCTGCTGCGCGAGGGCGTGTTCTACCTCGGCGAGCTGCCGGGCACGCCGCCGGCCACCGTCGATCTGTCGCCGAGCCGCAGCCTGTCGGCCAACACGCCGATCGTGATCGCGGTGCGGGCGATCGCCAACGCGATGGGCGTGCCCCAGCCGCTGGTGTTCGTCGACGCGGCGCAGGACTACGACATCGAGGCGCGGCTCGCCGGTGCCCCGGCGCTGGTCGTCGGTCGCCGCCTCGCGGCCGCGCCGTTCACCGCCAGCTCGCGCGATCGCATCGGCCGCGCGCTGATGCGGCTGTCGACGGGCGGCGACGGCATCTACCGCCAGACCGAGCCCACGCGCCTGCTCGCGCTGTGCGTGGCCCTGTGCCAGTCGTGCGGCGTGACCCTCGACGTCACCCACCCCTACGACCGCGCGTTCGCCAACGAGATCGCCGCGCAGCTCCCCGGCCGCGACACCATGCAGCACCTCACCGAGACGGCGCTCGCGTTCCGCGACGCCAGCGAGAGCCTCGACCCGGCGGTGCTCCAGGCGACCCTCGCGATGGCCGAGGACCGCGCCGGCGTGCTCGCCTCGGGCGACCCGCGGGCGGCGCTCGAGTTCCTGCGCCGCATCGACGCGCTGGACACCGCCCGCGGCGCGATGCTCATCGGCTACATGCTCTCGGACGATCATCTCGGGCTGCGCCGGCAGCTCGGCTACCTGCTCGAGATGAACGTGCCGCGGCGCCGCTCGCAGGAGGTGTCGGCGTGAGCGACGATCTCGAGCTGACCGGCGCGCTGTTCCAGCCCAACAGCCCGAGCGCCCTCGTCTACGACGAGGGCACGGGGCCCATCGACATCGAGGATCTCGAGCTCGCCGGCCCCCCGGCGGACGAGCCCGAGCCGCGCGGGCTCACCGACGATCCCTCGCTGCTGTGGCCGGCGACCTCGGGCATCCACGCCAGCCTCGTCTCCGTGTCGACGCAGATCGGCACCGCCGAGTCGTGGCAAGCGCTGGTCGAAGAGCTCGCCGAGGAGAGCCGCCTGTGCGACGACCCGGCGCTGCGCAGCGCGATGCTGTGCGAGGCGGGTCGCATCCTCATCGAGCGGCTCGGTCGCCAAGAAGAGGGCGAGCTGCTGCTGCGGCGCAGCGCGAGCCCGCTGGTCGATCGCATCCGCGAGAGCCAGCGCGGGGCGACGCGTGGGCTCGCGGCAGAGCTCGCGACGCTCGAGCAGACCGCCCGCGACACCGCGCTCGACGCCCAGGTCCGCGCCGCAGCGTGGATCGAGTTCGGGCTCGCGTGCGAGGAGCGGACGCCGGGGCGCAAGCGGGCCTGCGAGGCCTACGTGCGCGCGCTCGAGCTGCACCCCGACGCGCTCGGCCTGGCGCTCGCCGCCGAGGCGAGCCTGCTGCTCGGGGACGCGAGCGCGGCGCAGACCCACCTGCGCGCCCTGCTCCCGCTCGTGGGCGCGCCGCGTCAGCGCGCGACCGTGCTCCTCGACCTCGCCGACGTGGTCACCGATCCGGCCGAGGCGACCGCGCTGCTCGCCGAGGCCCACGCGGCGGATCCGACGGAGGAGTCGGTCCTGCGCCGCTACCTGCGGGCGCTCTCGCGGAGTGGCGATCGCGATCGCCTGGGCGGGCTGTACCGCGAGCTCGCCCGCGTCGCGCAGGACCCGATCTCGGCGAGCACTGCGTTGCACCTGGCGTTCTTGACGCTCGCGGAGGCCGGCCGCCCAGTCAACGACCTCGTGCTCGAGCTCGCCGCGCGCGACTCGGAGCGGGCCGATGCGACCGACGTACTCGCGCCGCTGTCCGAGGTCGCGATGTACGTCGAGCAGCGCATCGCCGCCGGCGACGACGGCCGTGGCCTGCCGGAGAACACCAACGTGCTGGCGCGCCTGTGGCGATGCCTCGACGATCCGCGCGAGCAGGCCCTCGTGCGCGAGCAGCTCGCCCGCATCCGACTCGCCGAGCTGCGACGCGTGCTCGGGCCGGCCGCCGGGCCCGACGCGCTCAAGGCCGATCCTGCCCGCGCCGCGCTCGCCGACTCGATCGCGGCCGACCTGCGCTTCTGCCTGGTCCACCTGCCCGAGCATCGCTGGGTCCGCGAGGCCCTCGCCGAGATCCTCCGTCAGCAGGGCAACGTGCCCAGCCTGGTGCTGCACCTGCAGGAGTGGGCGCGCACGCAGACCGCGGGCCCCGACCGCGCCGCGATCCTGCTGCGACTCGGCCAGCTGCACGAGTCCCTCGGCCGCGACCTCGCCCGCGCCGCCGAGATCTACGAGCTCGCGGCCGCCGAGGATCCCGAGAACCAGAATTGCCAGCGGGCCCTGGGCTCGGTCTACGAGCGCATGCGCCGGTGGGCCCAGGCCGCGCAGTGCCTCCGCCGCCAGATCGACGCGGTCGACGACGACCAGGAGAAGCTCACCGGGTTGCGACGCCTGGCGAGCCTCGCCGAGAACGAGCTCGCCGACACCGACCTCGCGATCTCGGTGCTGCAGGAGATCATCCGTTTCGCGCCGTCGGACCTCCTGGCGATGTACGAGCTGGCGCGCCTGTCCCGGACCGCGCGACGTCCGACCGTGCTGGTCCAGGCGCTCGAGCTGCTGTCCGAGCGCATCGACGACGACATCGCCCGGACCGGCCTGCTGGTCGAGCTCGGTGAGGTCCAGGAGCTGCACCTCAAGCACCGGCCGGCCGCGCGCGCCTGCTACGAGCGCGCGCTCGCCCTCTCGCCCGGCTACACCCCCGCGCTGCGGGCCCTGGGTCGGCTGTACCGCGACAACGGCGATCTGAGCGACGTCGTGCGCCTGCTCGATCCCGACGTCGATCCGATCACCGACCCGGCGCTGCTGGCCCTCAAGACGGCGCGCGTCTACATCGACGAGATCGGCGACGTCGAGGGGGCGATCACGCAGCTCCAGATCGCGTACCGATCGAACCCCGATCTCGTGCCCGCGCGCGAGCTGCTGCTGCAGCTGCTCACGGCCAGCGGCCAGCTCGACGCCGCCTACGATCTCCTGCGCGCCCAGGAGCCTCCGCGCAGCGCGGCCGCGGCGGCCGACTACCACTACCGCCTGGGTCTGCTCGCCGAGGCGTGCGCGCGCAAGAGCGGCCAGGACGAGGCCGGGGCGCGCCACGAGGACGCCGCGCTGCAGCACTACCGCGCCGCGCTCGCGCACCAGGCCGATCACGGGCTGGCGTTCGAGCGATCGCGCCGGATCCTCGTCGCGCACAACGATCTCGGCAACCTCGTGCGCATGCTCGAGTCCGCCGCGCAGGCGGCCTCGGGTCAGGCGCGCAGCTGGGCCCACGTGGCGCTCGCGCGGGCCCACCTCGCCGATGGCAACTCCCTCGAGACCGCGCGTCGGGCCTACGAACAGGCCTTCGAGGCCGCGCCCGAGGATCCGCTGGTGCGGCACGAGCTCGAGGTGCTGCTCCGGCTGCTGGGCGATCGCAAGTCGCTCCCCGCGCTGTACCTGCGATCGGCCCGCGACACCACCGACAAGCACCTGCAGGCGACGCTGCTCGTCGAGGCGGCGGAGCTGCTGCTCTCGACCGGCGAGCGCGAGGATCACGACCTGGCGGGTAACGCGATCCTCGACGCGCTGCGGGTCGACCCGGGCAACCCCTACGCGGTGCGTCACCTCGAGCGGCTGCTGACCGAGCCCGACTCGCCCTTCGTCATCAAGGACGCCGTGAGCGCCCGGGCCGTGCGCGCGCAGTCGGACGCAGAGCGGGCGATCTTCTACGTCGAGAGCGCCGAGCTGCTCGAGAAGGTCGGCGCGTGGGGCCAGGCCCGGCGCGCCTATCTGGCGGCCAAGGGCGCGCTGCCCCAGCTCGCGCCCGCCGATCTCGGGCTCGCGCGCCTGGCCACCGACTCTCGGCGCACCGCGCCGGCGGCCCAGGGGCGCGCGTCGATCCATGTGCTGGTCGCCGAGGCCCGGGACGCGGCGATGCACGCGACCCGCGGCGACGCGGCCGCGCGCACCCGAGCGCTGGCGTTGATCGGCGAGATCCTCGGCCGCGACCCGCGGCACCGCGACGCGATCACGCTCGCGCGGTCGCTCGCCAGCCAGCTCTCCGATCCGAGCCCCGTGGTGGAGCTGCTCGAGCACGCCTGGCAGCGCATCGACGAGCCCGGCCTGCGCTACGACCTCGCGCTGTTCCTGGCCGAGCACAGCCTCGCGCTCGAACGCGCCGTCCAGTACTACGAGGCGGCGTCGGCGGCGAAGCCGAGCGGTCGACGGGCGCTGCGCGGCCTGGTCCACACGTACCGGCAGATGGGCGACGATCGCCGCGCCGCCGCGGCCACCGAGCGCCTGCTCGAGCAGTTCGATCCGTCCGAGCCCTCCGCGATCGATCTGCGCATGGGCATCGCCCAGTTCCTCGCGAGCGCGCCCGAGACCCTGCCCCGCGCCCTCGATCACGCGCGCATCGTGCTCGACGCGCGGCCCGACGACATGCGCGCGCTGCAGCTGATGGCCGATCTGCTCGACCGCGCCGGCCAACCCCTCGCGGCCGCCGAGATCCTCGATCGACTCGCGAGCCGCGAGCGCAACCGCGAGAAGCTCCACGACATCCTGTTGCACCGCGCCAAGCTGCTCGCGTCGCAGGCCGGGCACCAGGCCGCGGCCCTCGACGCCATCGAGCGCGCCGCCACGCTCGCGCCCGGCAACCGCGAGACCGTGGCGCTCTTCGTCGAGCAGCTCGAGCTCGCCGGACAGACCGATCGCATCGCCTCGTTCCTCGGCCCGATCCGCAACGCGGTCAACGCCAACATCGGCCGCGGTGCGGTGAGCCTGCGGGATCTGGCCCTGCTCGCGAAGGTCGCCCGGCGCGCGAGCCCGGCGCTCGCGACGATGGCCGAGACCATCGCCGCGGCGGTCGAGCCCGGCGCCGACCATGCCGCGGTGCTGCGCGCTCCGACGGCCGCCGCGGTGCGCCACGTCATCGACTCGGCGGACGCCCGCAACGCGCTGCTGTGCGAGGGCGAGCCGCCGCCGCTGCACACGCTGCTCGTCGCGCTCGACGGCGCCGTGGGTCGCCTCGCGCAGGACTTCCCGATCGTCGGCGCGGCCGACCTCGCGCCCATGCCCCGCGGCGAGGGCGTCGCAGCCGGCGAGATCGCCAAGCGCCTGTCCGAGCTCGTCGGCGCCCGTCGCCCCCGCTTCCAGGCGTCGAGCACCCACAACACGGTCGTGTTCCTGCAAGAGCCCCTCGCCACCGTGCGCCTCGGCGTCAACCTGTGGAACATCGGCGACGACGCGGCGACGCGCGGCCTCGTGTCACTCGCCTTCGCCCGCCTCGCCTTCGGCGCGCCACGGGTGCGCGCGCTCCCGCCGGCCGGCATCGATCTGCTGCTCGCGGGCGCGTTCGAGGTCGCGGGTGTCTTCAACCCGCTGACGGCCGATCCCGATCCCCGCGTCCTCGCCGAGCTGGTCGCCCAGCTCCGGACGCTGCTCCCCCGCCGTCACCTGAAGACGGTCGAAGACTGCTGCAAAGCCCTCGCCGGGCACCCCTTCGATCCCGGCGGAACCGCCCGGGCGATCCGAGCGACCGACCTGCTCTTCGCAGCCCTCCTGTGCGCCGACCTCTCGGCCGTCGCCGCCGCCGCCTGTGCCCTCGACGGCGTCATCGGCGGCAGCCTGAAGCAGCGGATCAACCGCTCACGCAGCGCCCAAGAACTCCTGACCCACCTGCTCTCGGACGACGTCGTCGCCCTCGCCTCCCGCTTCGGCTCCCTCTGATCGAGGGAGCCCTCGCAGGCCCCCGACCCTCACCCGTGGTCGTGACCGTGGTCGTGGTCGTGACCGTGGTCGTGACCGTGGTCGTGGTCGTGGTCGTGGTCGTGGTCGTGGGTCGTGGTCGTGGTCGTGGTCGTGGTCGTCCCCGCCCCCGACCGCCGTCGGCATCCCCGGCAACGGCACCTTCCCGCCCCGCGTCACCACCCGCAGCAAGCTCGCCACCTGATACCCGAGCACGCGATGCGCCCACGGCAGCGACTCCGGCTCCGCGTGGCTCCGCAGCTGCGCCGCCATCTCCCCGAGCGCCCGCGCATTCGCGACCTCACCGGACAGCCACGCGTGGCTGGCCGCATCCTCGAGCGCGTTCGCGATCGCACCGGACAGCCCCTTGCGGATCTCCGCATCCCCAGCGCACGCCTGGGCGATGAGCCCGACCCGCGCGTCGTCGTCCGTCGGCTGCGGGCGATCGCCGTGGAGCTCCGCGGCCTTCTGCAGCATGCCGTCGAGGTTGCACAGCGGCGGCCACAGATCC
>LNFB01000337.1 GCA_001464385.1 Deltaproteobacteria bacterium Ga0077550
GTCGCCATCGCCAGCGACGAGGCCTGGTCGACCACGGGGTGCACGATCGACGAGCTGTGAGCCCGTCCTTCGTCGCGCTCCACGACCTCAAGCCGCTGAGCCTCACGCCCGCGGCATCACGTACACGTGCAGGGCGTACGGCGCGAACTCGTCGGTGATCGCACCGCCCGCCCACGACACCGTCCGCTCCTCGCCGTACACGCTCGCATCCCCGTCCACGCCATCGACGCGGATCGTCGCGGTGCTCGGCGCGTCGGAGGTGTTGAGCACGAAGACCCACGCGTTGGCCTCGGTCTGCCGCCACGTCACCTCGAGCGGCGCGTCGACGTCGACCGCGATGCCGTCCGGGTCGGCGCTCGACTGCAGCAGCGGCGCGAGCTCGCCGATGAGCCCGTGCTGCACGATCAGCTCGTCGAGCACGTCGGGCTCGACGTTCTCGAACTCGAACGGGTTGAACGCCTGGGGGAAGTAGAAGATGCCGCGCGCCCCGTGGATGATCGCGTGCCACACCTGGGCCCGGTACTCGTCGGGCGTGGGCCCGCGGCCGCCCGTGCCCTCGAAGCCCAGGCGCTGGTCGCTGATCTCGAGGATCACGAACAGCGGCTTGTCGCTCCACCCGCGGATGCGATCGAGCGCCTCGCCGACGATGGTGATGTCGTCGCGCAGATCCTCGGACGGCAGCCAGCCGGTGACGGGGTAGAGATCGTGGCTCAGCCAGTCGGCCGCGTCGAAGATCCGCGGGTAGCACTGGTCGTTCTCGGGGTGGCACTCGGGCACGGGCGGCTCGTCGCCGGGGCCGTTGCAGTAGTCGCAGGCCGACGCCAGCAGCACGTTGGGGCCGGCGACGTTGACGAAGATCTTCCGCTCGGGATCGGCGGCGCGCCACTGCTCGGCGAGCGACTCGACGAGCGAGACGCAGTTGCCCCCGCACGCGCCGTTGTTGGCCTCGACGTCGGGCTCGTCGGGGAGCAGCCACGCGAGCACGTCGGTGCGACCGGCGTCCTCGGAGGGCGCGCCGACGGGCTCGCGGATCATCGCGAGGCCGAGGCGCTGCGCCTCTTCGTCCCACGCCGCGAGGTCCTCGTCCTGCGGCGTCCCGAGCATGGTGTTGCAGCCGACGCCGACCCAGCTCTCGAGCG
This sequence comes from Deltaproteobacteria bacterium Ga0077550, assembly GCA_001464385.1. Lineage (GTDB taxonomy): Bacteria > Myxococcota_A > Polyangia > Nannocystales > Nannocystaceae > Xiheibacterium > Xiheibacterium aquaticum. The sequence continues at coordinate 1,140 of LNFB01000337.1, forward strand.
CGTAGGCCGGCTGCCCGAACACGCCGATGGGGAAGAAGCCACCGAGGAAGCCGTCGGTGGGGAAGTCGTCCGGCGGCGGATCGCCGTCGTCACCCTGCGAGTCCGCCGCGGACCCACCGGACATCGTGTCGGCCGCGCCGCTCTCACCATCGGCCGCGGTGAGGCTCGTCGGCGACGCGCCGGTGGTGTCGCCCTCGGCCGCGGCGTCGGGCGAGGAATCGCGACAGGCCGCGCACAGGGAGAGACCGAGCAGGACGACGGGCACGGAGCGCGGGCGCATGGGCAGCCTTCGGACGGCGGGGCGGCGCCGAGGTTGCGCGACGGCGGGCCGGTTTGTCCACCGAGACGCGACCGATCGCCGACGCGGCTGCTAGGCTCCTTGGGCCATGCTCCAGGAGTCGCAGGGCGCGGCCGATCTGGCCTCGCGGATGGTCCTCGTCGAGCGCCGACGCGCCGCGCGGTGGTTCGGTGTGGCGATCGCTGCGGCGCCGATCCTCGACGTGCTCGACGACGCCGGTTGGTTCACGCTCCTGTTCGGATTTCGCCACGGCATCGATCTGCCGCCGACCTGGGCCACGAGCCTGGCGTGGACGGGGTTCTTCGTTGGCCTGGCCCTCGCGGGCGCGGCGATCCTGCGCGCGATGTCCCGGCGGGACGCGCGGTGGTTCTTCGCGGTCGCCGCGGCGCCCATCGTCCTGTACGCGCTGGGCCGCGGCGTGCGCCCTGCGGCGCTGCTCGGCCTCGCCGCGCTGGTGTTCGCGGGCCTGCGCATCGTGGCGCTCCCCGCGGACGACGATCGCGCCGACGCGTCGCGCTGACGCGGGCAACACGGGTGCGGCCTCGACACCCCAACGAACGCACGGTGACGAGCGGCGGACGCTACGGTTGCACGCGCCGTGACACCTCGCGGCCATCGCGGGACGTGATCCCGTACGCGCGCGCACAGGCGCATCTGCGCGGGATCTGCATCACCGAACCATCGCTGCGATCGCGGTTTTCGGTGTGCCGCGTTGTCGACGCTCGGGCATACTGCCGCGACCCCCCGCTCGTCCTCGTGTCGTTCCCAAATCGTCGATGTCTCCTCGCCCATGTGTGCGCGCTGCTGATCGGCAGCGCCAGCGCCTGCTATTCGGGCATCGACGATCAGGCCGTCGCCGACGGTGGCGATGATGATGACGACGGTCTCGGTGATGTCGCCACGCACTGCGATCCCGATGCGCCCGACGCCGCGTTCCGCCAGGGCCGCCGCCTCAGCCGCCTCGAGTACGACTACGTCATCGTCGATCTGTTCGATCTGCCGCCCAGCGACCGCTTCCCGGGCACCTTCGGCAAGTCGAAGACCGGCTACTCGACCGAGCCCGCCATCAACGCCGTCGGCGAGGTCACCGTCGAGGATGTGATGATCGCCGCCGAGGAGATCGCGCTGGCGCTGCCGGACAAGCTGCCCGAGCTGCTGCCGTGCGCGGGCACGGCCGCAGACAACGCCTGCGCCGAGGAGTACCTCGCGACCATCGGTCGCCGCGCCTTCCGCCGCACGCTCACCGACGCCGAGCACGAGGTGCTGCTGACGGTCTACGAGGACGAGCGCGCGGACGAGGCGACCTTCGCCGAGGCCGTCGCGGTGATGACCGCGCGACTGCTGCAGATGCCCGCGTTCCTCTACATCCTCGAGGCGCCCGCCGACGACGGCGAGGCCCGCGAGCTGTCGAGCCTCGAGGTCGCGAGCCGCCTGTCGTTCTACCTGTGGAACTCGGTCCCCGACGACGCGCTGCTCGATCGCGCCGAGGCCGGCGAGCTCGACGGCTCCGACGCGATCTACGCGGAGGCCCAGCGCATGTTCGACGACGCGAGGTCGCGCCGCGGCTTCTCGCGGTTCTTCCGCGAGTGGACGCAGGTCGTCGAGCTCGAGGTCACGAGCAAGGACACGCGCGTGTTCCCCGAACTCGACGAGACCCTCGCCAACGCGATCAACGACTCGTTCGAGCGCTACGTCACCCAGTCGGTGCGCGCGGGCGCGACGCTGGCCGAGCTGCTGACGGAGCCCACGACGGTGGTGAACCCGGCGCTCGTCGAGTTCTTCGGCGTCGATCCCGTCGACGACTGGACGACGATCGATCTCCCCGCGGATCGCTACGCCGGGCTCGCGACCCAGCCGGCGGTGATGGCCGGGCTCGCCCACGCGACCGAGACCTCGTACGTGTACCGCGGCCGCTTCATCCGCCAGCGGCTGCTGTGCGAGCCGGTGCTGCCGCCGCCGGGCAACGCGATGACGGCGTTCAACGCCCTCGAGAAGCCCGAAGATCCGACCGCCCGCGATCTGTCCGAGCTCGTGCGCGCCCGCGGCGACTGCCAGGGCTGCCACGATCTCATCGACCCCGCCGGCCTCTCGCTCGAGCACTTCGACGCGCTGGGCCGCTGGCGCGACACGTACGCCACGGGCAAGTCGATCGAGACCGCCGACGCGGTGCGCCTGGGCGACGACACGCTGTCGTTCGCCGGCCCCGCCGAGCTCATGGCCCAGATCGCCGCGCTCCCGCAGGCGACCGACTGCTTCGCCCGCCAGGTATTCCGCTACGAGGCTGCACGCATGGAGACCGACGACGACGCCTGTGCCCTCGCCGAGCTCGCCGCCGCCCTCGACGAGTCCGACGGCCGCCTCGACGAGGCCTTCCTCGCGCTGACGCGGACCGACGCGTTCCGGTTCCGGAGGGGCGACTGATGGGCGCCGCCGATCCCCGCGCCGGCAACCGCATCGATCGCCGGCGATTCCTCATCGGCGCCGGCGGTGCTGCGCTGGCCCTGCCGATGCTCCGCGAGTTCGCGCCACGCAGCGCCCGCGGTGCCGACGCGGCCGCGCCCAAGCGCATCATCGTCATCCACCACTTCCACGGCCGCATGGTCGGCACCCACGACGCCGAGGTCTGGTCCCCGAGCGCGTCGAGCGGCGCGTACTCGGCAAGCGAGGTGCTCTCGCCGATGCTCGCGAGCCTCGGCGAGGTGCGCGACCGCTTCGTCACCATCGACGGCGTGGACGACCTCGTCCGCCACATGACCGGCAGCCCCGACGGGCACCTGTCGTCCAACGCGACCGCGACGACGTGCATGCCGCCGACGCCCGACTTCGTCGCGGGCGGCCCGTCGTTCGACTACGTCGCCGGCGAGCTGCTGCGCGCGTCGACCTCCCAGCGCGCGTCGATCGTGTTCCCCGCGTCCGTCGCCGGCAACGGCTCGTACCACTCGTGGCCGTTCTACGGGCCGGGCGGCACCGAGGGCTACGCGGTGTCCACCAACCCGCTCGAGTCCCTCGTCGAGGTGTTCGGCCCGCCGGCGTCGACCGAGCCGCCGCCCAAGAAGACCCTGCGCGATCGCCTGACCGCGCGCCGCTCGAGCATCCTCGACGGCCTCGCCGGCGAGTATGTCGCGCTGGCGAAGAAGGTCAGCGCCGACGACCGCAAGCAGCTCGAGCAGCACGCCGACTTCATCCGCATGGTCGAGTCGCACCTCGGCGGCAGCCTGACCGCCGATTGCATGCGCCCCAGCGAGGCCGCGATCCCGGGCTTCGATCCGGCCGGCAACAGCCACGGTGCCCTCGATGCCACGATCACGCCGTGGCAGATCGAGAACCTGGTGATGGCGCTCGCGTGCGACGCGACCCGCGTCGCCGGCCTGCACTTCTGGCAGAGCTCGGAGCTCGCGACCTTCCCCAGCGCGTTCGGCGGTGACTCACCGATCCCGCCCGAGCAGTTGCACACGATGATCCACGACTCCGACAACCCGCAGTCGGGCTCGGCGCAGGTGATCACCCAGGGCTTCACCGAGATCGGCTCGCTCGTGGCGCACCTCATCGCGCGGCTCGCCGAGGTGACCGACGTCGACGGCGCGCCGCTGCTCGACAACACGCTCGTGGTGTGGACCTCCGAGATGGGCTACGGCAGCCACCTCAGCTACAACATCCCCGTGCTGCTCGCGGGCCTGCCCAGCGCCTTCCCCGGCGGCCAGGGTCGCCACATCGTGCTGCCGAAGCGGCACTCGCTGGGCGACCTGTTCACCACCGTGCTCGGCATGGTCGGCGTGCCCGACACCACCTTCGGGTACCAGGGCAAGATCGGCGACACCGGCGTCTCGCAGGGCAACCTCGCCGAGTGGGCCGGCTACTACGACGGCAACGAGGCGTTCATCCGCCTCGATCGCCCGCTGCACGCCGGCCCGATCGAGATCTAGCTACTCGTCCTCTTCGCGAAGGCGCATCGGCCCGAACTTCTCCGGGTACTTCGCGACCTTGCCGATGTCGCCGTAGTGCGCGCGGACGCGGTCCATGTCGACGTGCACGTCGCCGGTGAGGTCGATCGGCGGACCCCACGTTCCGGTCTTGTCGCGGTAGTTCACCACGCCGGGGACGAGCGGGACCTTGGCGCCCAGGGCGATGTGATAGAAGCCCGACTTCCAGTACTCGGTGTAGCTGCGCGTGCCCTCGGGCGGGATCACGAGGAACAGATCGTCGGTGTTCGCGAACGCCTCGATCATCTGCCCGACCATGCCGTTGGGGCGGCTGCGATCGATGGGCACACCGCCGACGCCGCGGACGAGCGGGCCGGTGACGCCCTTGCCCCACGTGTCCTTGACCATCCACGAGATCGGCATGCCGATCGACTGCGAGAGCAGCACCAGCAGCACGCCGTCCATGTTGTCGGTGTGGGGCAGCGCGAGGCAGACGGCCTTGCGCACGCTCGGGTACTCGCCGACGTAGCGCCACCCACCCAGGGCGGCGAGCCCCATGCGGGCCACGCGTGCGCTCATGCTGTTCGGGTCCCGTCGGGCTGCCATCGGCCCGGGAGACTACGCGAAAC
>LNFB01000338.1 GCA_001464385.1 Deltaproteobacteria bacterium Ga0077550
CGGGCGGCGTTCGCCATCATCGTCCCCTGCCACAGGTCGTACGGCGCGATGGGATCGCCCGCCGCCGTGCGCATGGCGTCGGCCGACGCCGCGTTGGCGTGGCACTCGCTGCACACCGCCGCGGTCGCGAAGTTGCCGTCGTTCACCGTCCGTGGCGCTGGAAGATCGAAGTGCCCCTCGGGATGCCCGCCGCCGCCGCTCGAACCGCCCCCGCTCGAGTCCGCCGACTCGCCGGCGTCCGTGACCTCACCCGGACCGGTGGGATCGCCCGACCCCGCGTCGCCCGCCCCCGACTCGTGCCCCTCCGCGTGCGTCGACGCGTGCGCGCCCGAGCGACATCCGGCCAGCAGCAACAACGCGGCAGCGTGACGACGGGCGTGCATCCGCGGTGGGAGCCGAAGCGGCGCCGGAGGGTTCCCGCAGATGCTGCGCGACCCACGTCACGGCGCCGCCGTCATCGCGAGCTCGCGGTGCACCACCACACCCGCCCGCTCGAGCGCCGCCGCGTCGCCACACACCGTCTCGGGGAAGGTGTTCGGCCGCAGCTTCTTCGTCTTCTTGTGCACGACCCCGAGCAGCGCGGCGTCCGTGGCGATCGCACCGAGGAACTTGTCCTGGCCGATCTCGAGCTCGACGAAGCGCACCGCCTCGAGCCCGGCGACCGATCGCAGCGCCTTGGTGATCTTGGGGTAGGTGTTGGCGTCGTCCCACGACTTGCGGCGCATCAGCAGGCTCAGCCGCGACGCACACGCGCCGCCCGACGCGGTCGGCCACGGCACGTACGATCGGGTGAGCTCGCGACCGTCGATGAGCTCGCCGCACCGCAGCGGCTGCTCGACGGGGCGCGAGTGGAGCACCGCGCGGTAGTAGCGGCCCGGCGCGCCCTTGCCCCGGCGCTGGACCACGAACTCCGCCTCGGCCCAGACGTCGTCGGGGCCGGCGAACTGCAGCTCGCCCAGGCGCAGCGCCTCGCCCTCGAAGAACGCCGCGGCGGGCACCGTGATCTCGACCGGGGTCTCGCCGTCGAGGCGCCACAGCCGGCCGCCGACGCCGTCGTACTCGCGTCCGCCCGTGCGCAGCCACGGCGTGCCGAGCTCCACGCCCGCGAGCTGGACGACGGGCTTGCCCTCGGGCAGCGGGATCGTCGTCCACGCCGCACCGTCGTGGCGGGCCAGCAGGCTGCCGCCGATCCACGGGTGGCCCTGGGGATCGACCGCGATCGTCCGCACGTCCGCGCCGTTGGGCAGCGCGATCTCGGTCCACGCGTCGTCGTGGCCGTGCCACAGCTTGGTGGACGCGGCCACGACGTAGAACCCGTCCTTGCCGTCGAAGGCGATCGTCGATCCGTCGGTGCGCCGGCCCCAACCATTGCCCGCGACGCCGAGGTCGTGGGTGTTCCCCGCGAGGTCGTCGCGCCGCCAGTGGGTCACGAAGACGTGCTTGCCCTCGCACGTCCAGGTCGCGACCACGTCGCCCTGCTCGCGCACGCGGACGTCGACGACCTGCGCGATCGTGCAGCCGGCCTTGGCCGTGGCGCGATCGAAGCGCGGGCCCTTGGGCTTGCCGCGCACCACCGCGAACCTCGGCGCGCCGTCGGACACGGTGCCGAGCGCGAGCAGCGATCGATCGTACCAGGAGAAGAGCTGGTCGACGCCGTTCTCGCTGTCCTTGAACGGCCGCACCTCGACCCAACCGTTGGGGGTGTGGCGATAGCCGCCGAGGATGCCCTCGCGCCCGCTCTCCATCACCTCGGCGAACAGCGCGTCCGGGTAGTGTCCGCCGAGCTGCTCGATCTGCGGCAGCGTCTGGACCCACGGCGTCGGGGGATCCTGGCTCGCAAGCGTGACGGCGACGCGCTCGGCCGGTCGACCATCGGGCTCGAGCCGTACGATCTCGCCGCCCTCGTAGTGGACGAGCACGTCGTCCCCGACCAGCGACACGCCCATGTTCCGACAGCGACCCTCGACCGCGACGTGCAGCGCCGTCGGCGGTGGCCCCACGGCCGGCTCGGGCGGCGTCTCCTCGGCCCGCGACGCCTCCTCGGCGGTGGCCCCGGGCGGCGTCGGTGTGCCCGCGATCGCCTGGCTGGGCGCCTCGGGGGCGACCGCGGCCTCGGTGCCGTGGTCGGTGCACGAGAGCGACAGCGGCGCGAGGCAGAGCGCGAACAGGACGTGGTGGTGGTGGTGGTTCATGGGGTTGCTCCTGCCGCGTCGAGGCGGCCCTCGGTCACGACGATCTCGCCGAAGATCTCCGCGTCGTCGCCGTCGTGCGGCAGCGCGACGCGCTGATGCACGACGCGCCACGCGATGGGGTGCTCGTCCGCCGCGTCGCCGAGCTCGAACGCGACGTCCACGATCCCGTCGCGCAGCGCCGTCGCGCCCGGGCGATCGTCGTGCGTGATCGGACCGCCTGGACCTGCGAAGTGCCGGGTCAGCGCGCGCGCATCGTAGGCGACCTCATCGCCGTCCTCGTCCTGCGCCTGCACGTCGACCCACAGCCGACGGAACAGATCGCCGGTCGGGAACGCGTGCCCGATCCGTCCCGGCGTCAGGCGCAGCGACACCCGGCCACCGGGCTCGCGCACGGCCTGCACGTCGATCGCCGCGCGCAGCATCGCCGGATCGCGGGACGCCGCGAACGCGTGGCTGCGGTGCCGCGCAGCGCCGTCACTCGGCGAGCCAACGCTCGAGTCGACCCACGGCATGTGGCACTCGGCGCACGGCGTCGCCGCGAACCGCGAGGCGGCGTGCTCGGTGAGGGTCGATTGCATCGCGAGGGCCGGCGTCCTGGGGAAGGCGAACTCGTGGCAGCCGCCGCACGCGTCGACGTCGGCGAACGCGGCCGTCCGCGTCACGGGGTGGGGCGCCGGTGTGGCGCGGGTGGGTGTCGTCGCGGCGAGCGTGCCCTCGGCGAGCATGCTCGCGTCGGATCCATGGGGCACATGGCACGTGACGCAGGCGACCCCGATGGTTCCCTCGGCCTGCGCGGGCACACGCGCAGGGTCGGCCTCGGGCGCATGACAGCCGCGGCAGAACGGCCCGCGCTCGGTCGCGACCGCGTGCAGGAAGTCCGGATCCGCGTACGCGCTGCGGTGCTGCGACGCCTCCCACTCGGCGGCCTGCGGCGCGTGGCACCGCACGCACCCGTCGTTCAGCGCCACGCGATCGGGCGCGGGCGCGGCGGTGGTGGGGCCGGGCATCGCGGGGACGGACGCCGTGTCGCGCGGGGCCGACGGCGCGGCATGGCACGCCAGCGCGAGCGCGAGCGGGCACCACGGGAGATCGCGCAGCACGGGTGGGAGGATAACGCGCGGCGGTGGGGGACGAGTTCCCGCGGCGGGCCGCGGTCAGATCGACCGCCTCAGCGCTGCCGCATGTCCCACGGATCCATCGCCTCGAACGCGGCGCGCCCCGAGTCCAGCTCCGTGTTGCACACGCACTTCTCGCAGCCCCGCGCGTCGCGGTTGCAGATGCGCCGGCCCTCGCAGAACGTGTGTCGCCCGGTCGCGACCGGGCAGTGCGTCTCGGGGATTGGCGTGGCCACCGTCGGCACCGGCGCGGGCGCGGGCGCGGGCGTCGGCGTCGGCGTGGGCGACGTGGACCCGGCCGGTGCCGGCTCGGCGTGGGCGACGACCGAGTCCTCGTCGATCGCCGGGGGCAGGTGGAGGCACGCGCCCGACAGCGCGCACAGGGCAAGTCCGATCGCGGCTCGCATCCCCGAAGAGTGACGCCCGGCGGCGTTTCGATCCCCGAAAGGCGTCGACTACGGAGCCGCCTCGCCCGCCGCGATCCCCTCGATCCGCGCCCGCAGGCCCGCCGCGTCCGCGGCCCGCCCCTGCGCCGTCGCGATCTCCTCGAGCAGCTCCAGCGAGTTCCGCAGCTTCACGTGCCCGGGCCCGTACTCCTTCTCCGCGACCGCGAGCGCCCGCTGTCCCGACGTCAGCGCGTCGTCCAGTCGCCCGCGCGCCAGCGCGGCCCGGCCCGCGCCGACGTGGAGGTCGAGCATCAGCGGGTGATCCGGGGCGAGCACGCGCCCGGCCAACTCGAGCGCCTCGGCGTAGCGCGCCGCCGCCTCGTCGTGGCGACCGAGCTGGGCCAGCGCGCCCGCGACGGTCTCGAGCGCAGTGACGACGTCCGGGTGATCCGCCGACTGCACGCGGCGGCGATCGGCCAGCAGCGACTCGGCCTCGTCGAGCGCCGCCTGTGGCTCGCCGGCCTCCGACAGGAACGCCGCGAGGTTCTCGCGGAGGATCAGCGCGTCGCGGTGGTCGCGGCTGCGCGTGCGCTCGACCAGCGCAAGCGCGCGGCGCTGGTAGGCGACGGCCTCGGCATGCTCGCCGCGATAGTAGTGGGCGTTGGCGAGGGCCCCGAGGTTCGCGCCGATCGTCGGGTGATCGGGGCCGAGGCTCGCCTCGCGCAGCGCGAGCACCTCGCGGTGCTCGGCCATCGACTCGTCGAGCCGGCGCAGGTGCGACAGCACGTTGGCCGCGTTCGAGCGGGCCGACAGCGTGCTCGGATGCGATGGGCCCAGCGCGTCGGTGAAGTCGCGCTGGGCGTCGCGCATCCACTCCAGCGCCTCGGGCCACTTGCCGGCGTCGTACAGGTTGCCACCGACCCCGAGCTTCGCGGCCCCGATGCGGATCTGCCCAGCGCGCGCGAGCACGAGCTCGTCGACCGCGGCGCGACCGAGGGCCTCGGCCTGCACGTAGTCGCCCCGCATGCCGACCACCGCCGCTCGCACCTTGGTGAGCGTGCCGTGCAGCTCGTGGGGATCGCCCAGGGCCTCGATCTCGGCCGCGGCGAAGCCCAGCGCGCGCTCGGCTGCGGGCACGTCGCTGCGGCTCCACGCCTCGACGTACGCGAGATCGATCCAGGCGCGCGCGGAGATCTCGTCGGCGCCGCCGGCCTCGGCCGCCGCGATCGAGGCGTCGAGCTCGCGCGACGACGCGTCGGCCTGGCCGAGCTCGTCGAGCGCGTCGCCCAGCACCAGCCGCGCGTCGGCCTCCGTCGGTCGGTGCCCGAGCGCGACCGCGGCCGCGACCGTGGGCTCGGCGAGCACGCGGGCCCGATCGTAGTGCCCCGTGGTGTACTCGGCCCGCGCCGCGGCCACGCGGTCGACCAGCGCGTCGTAGGCCTCGCGATCCTCGGGGATCGGCGCGCGGCGATCGAGCGCCTCGAGGTCCGCACACGTCGTCGGGCTCGGCAGCCGCTCGACCGCGGACGGCCCGCGCTCGATCGCGTCGGCGTCGGCGCGATCGAACACCTCGAGCAGCGCGACCAGCTCGCGTCGGCGCGCGTCGAGGCACGTCACGCGGCGATCGAGCATCACCTCCGACTGCGTATGCTGGATCTCGGTGGCGCGACACGCCGCGTTCGCCTCGTCGATCCACGCGGTGCTCCACGCATCGACGCCAGCGGCCACGGTGGTCCATGCCGCGCTCGCGTAGGGCAGGCCGCTGGTCGCGAAGGCCTGGGCGGCCTCCCTCTTGCGGGCGTCGTTCCACACCGCGCCGATCGGCGCGTCGAGATCGCTGCACGGCGCCGGGGCTCGGGCGCTCCACCACGCCGCGCCGCCGGCGAGGCCGAGGACGCCGACGACGAACCCGCGACGGGC
>LNFB01000339.1 GCA_001464385.1 Deltaproteobacteria bacterium Ga0077550
GATCGCGCCGGGTCCTTCATGACCCTGTTCGGGCTCCAGGCGACGTTCTAGCCCCCCGGCGACGCGACGCGGACCACTGCGACCGCGCGGCACACCCGGGCGCCTCGGATCCCGGTCGCGGTCCCGAATGCGCCACCGGTCCGCCGATGGGTCGCGTCGCCGGCGACGTGGCCGCGATCGACCGCGCGCGCGGTCCACTTGCGCGCCGCCGCGCCGTTGAAGCGCGCGGTCGCGGACCGCACAGCATCGATCTGGAGTCGCCCGCTGGGCACCACCGCCATGCCGAACTCGATCGCTCGCTCGTCCACGATGCTGCCGTTCTTCCTGCTCGCGGGGGTCGCCTGCGGGACCGACACCGACGCCGCGGGCACGGGCGAGGCGTCGAGCACGGGCGCCGGACCAGGCGCCCCGATCGCGACGACCGCGACGACCTCCGTCACGACGAGCACCGCGACGAGCGGCGACGACGACGGACCGGGGCCAGGCATGAGCTCCACGACCGCGGAGCCGACCACCGGCGACGCGGCGTCGTCCTCGGGCACCGACGCGGCGTCGTCGTCGGGCACCGACGCGGCGTCGTCCTCGGGCACCGAAGCCTCGGGCACCGACGGCCCGACCTCGAGCACCGGCGCCGTCGAGTCGACCACGGGCTCGGCTGAGTCCACCACCGACGCCGCGTCGAGCACCACGGGCGCGCCCGAGTGCGGCGCCTTCGAGGTCCGCTGCGGCGACCTCTGCGTCGATCCCCTCACCGATCCGGCGTTCTGCGGCGCGAGCGGCTGGTGCACCGCCGCGTCGGCGGGCGACGTGTGCGGCCCCGACGAGACCTGCGTCGCGGGGGTCTGCGCCTGCGAGGGCGACCTCGTCGACTGCGGCGCGGGCTGCATCGATCCGTTCGTCGACGACGCGCACTGCGGTGCAGGCTTCGACTGCGAGGCCGAACCCGGCGTCGCGTGTGGCGAGGGTCAGTCGTGCACCGACGGCGCGTGCGCGTGCGACGACCCGAGCCTCACCCGCTGCGGCGGCGCGTGCGTCGACACCGACACCGACGTGAACAACTGCGGCGGCTGTGGGACCGCGTGCCTGACGTGCACCGACGGCGTCTGCGAGACCGAGCTCGCCTTCGAGTTCACGGGCGCCGAGCAGCAGTTCGTCGTCCCCGAGGGCGTCACCGAGGTCTTCGTGCAGGCCTGGGGCGCCCAGGGCGGCTCCGGGGCGCTGGGCGGCAACGCGTCCGAGGGCGGCGCAGGCGGCCTGGGCGGCTACGCCGAGGGCGTGATGAGCGTGACGCCGGGCGAGACGCTCCACCTCTACGTCGGCGGCATGGGCCAGGTGCCCGCCGCTGGCTTCAACGGCGGCGGCGACGGAGGTTCGACCAACGCGGGCGGAGGCGGCGGGGCCTCCGACGTGCGGCAGATCAGCAACGATCCGAGCAATCGCATGATCGTCGCCGGTGGCGGAGGCGGTGGTGGCCGCGGCGGCTGCGAGCCGGGCACCGTGTTCGGTGGTGACGGTGGGGCCGGCGGCGGTGGGGCCGGAGCGAACGGCATCGACAGCCCCGACGGCGGTGCGGGCGGAGGCGGCACCGTCGGCGCCGCGGGTGCGGCGGGCGTCGGCTGCGGGGGATTCCTCGGCGCGCCCGGATCCGGATCGGACGGCGGCGCCGGTCAATCGTGCTGCTGCTTCAGCGCGACGAGCGTGCCGGGCGGTGGCGGTGGCGGTGGTGGACTCGTGCCCGGGGGCGGCGGCGGTGGTGGATCCGCGGGTACGGTGGCGTGCTCGGGCAACAACAAGGGCGGCGGCGGCGGCGGTGCCGGTGGCAGCTCGGATGCCGGCGAGCTCCTCGGCGGCACGACGACCCCCGGCCTGCGCGAGGGCGACGGCGCCATCCTGCTCCACGCGCTGTAGCGGACGACGGCTACTCGGGATCGGACTCGGGCGGGACCCGCAGCCCCTCGCCCGCCTTGGGCCCGAGGTGCGCCTGGAGCTCCTTCGCCCACTTGTCGAAGTTGTCCATGGTGCTCTTCAGCAGGTCGTCGGACTCGGAGAGCTGCACGATGATCTCGTCGAGCCGCGTACGCGCGCGCTGCAGCCGACTCTTCACCGTGCCGACCGGGGTCTCGAGCACGTCGGCGATCTCGGCGACGCCGAGCTCCTCCCAGTAGTAGAGCTCGAGCGCGACCTGCATCTCGATCGGCAGGCGTCGCAACGCCTGAAGCAGCAGGTGCTGCTCCTGCCGCACCAGCACCGCGCGCGACGGCGAGACCATCCCGAGGTCGGCGACCGACGTCGTGCTGACCTCCATCGGCTCGCGGTTGCGATCGCGATCGCGGAGGTACGAGTACAGCCGCTTGCGCGCGATCATGAAGACGTAGGTGCGGAAGCTGGCGTCGCCGCGGAAGCGATCGCGGCCCTGCACCAGGCCCATGAACGTCTGCTGGACGAGATCCTCGGCGGAGTCGTCGACCTTGTTGCGGAAGAAGCGGTAGACCGCGTCGAAGTAGCGCTCGAACAGCTCGCGTCCGGCGGGCTCGTCCCCGCCGCGCCAGGCTTCGAGGAGGCTGAAGTCGTCGCGGGCGGGGGTCGTCACGGGGTCCTTTGGGTTCAGCGGAGATCCGCGCGGCGGAAGTCCGACAGTCGCGCGAACTGATCGAAGCGTGCCTGGATCTTGGCCCGGTCGAGGCCGAAAAGCGCGTCGTACGAGAAACCCTGCACGCAGAAGCTCGCCAGGGTCGATCCGTAGATCATCGCCGTGCGCAGCTGCTCGCCGTGGGGGTCGTTGCTCCGGGCCAGCCAGCCCATGAACCCGCCGGCGAAGGCGTCCCCGGCCCCGGTGGGGTCGGCGACCTCGTCCAGGGGGAGCGCCGGCGCCGAGAACACGTCGTCGCCGTGGAACAGCAGCGCGCCGTACTCGCCCCGCTTCACGATGACGCTGTTGGGGCCGAGCTTCTGCACCGCCTTCGCGGCGCGCACGAGGTTGTGCTCGCCGGTGAGCTGCATCGCCTCTTCTTCGTTGATGAGCAGCGCGTCGACCCGCGCGAGCACCTTCAGCAGCGAAGGCTTCGCGATGTCGATCCACAGGTTCATCGTGTCGAGCCCGACGATCCGCGGCCGCTCCATCTGCTCGAGCACCTCGAGCTGCAGGTCGGGCTGGATGTTGGCGAGGAACAGGTACTCCGCGTTGCGATAACCGGCCGGGAGCTTGGGCTTGAAGTCCGCGAACACCCCGAGCTGGGTGTCGAGCGTGTCGCGGGCGTTCATGTTGTCGTGGTAGCGGCCCTTCCAGCGGAAGGTCTTGCCGTCGACGATCTCGAGGCCGTCGAGGTCGACGCCGGCGTGCTTCAGATCGGCGATCGCCTGCTCGGGGAAATCGCGGCCCACGACGCCGACGAGCTGCACCGGGGCGAGGTACGACGCGGCCATCGAGAAGAAGGTGCCGGAGCCACCGACGGCCTCGGGCCGCTCGGCCCGCGGCGTGATGACCCAGTCGATGGCGACGCTACCGACGACGAGCAAACGGGGAGTCTGGGCGGTCATGATCGTGGGTGTCCTTCAGAGGTAGTGGCCGAGGATGAGATCGAGGCGCTGACGCGCCGCGGGGGAGATGCTCGCGCGATCGGTCATCGTCGCGAACTCGCAGGCGCGGGGGTACGGGAGCTCTTCGGTGGTCTGGGGGAGCGCCGCGACGAGCTCGAGGATCGATCGCTGGGCCAGCTCGACGTTGTGCGCGACCGTGGCCATCACCGCCTCGACGCTGACCTCGGCCTCGGCCTCGTGCCAGCAATCGTAGTCGGTGGCCAGCGCGAGCACGGCGTACCCGAGCTCGGCCTCGCGGGCGAGCTTGGCCTCGGGTAGCGCGGTCATGCCGATGATCGACGCGCCCCAGCTGCGATAGAGGTGCGACTCGGCCTTCGTCGAGAACGCGGGGCCCTCCATCACGACGAGCGTGCCGCCGTCGTGGATGGTGGCGCCGGCGCGCGCGGCCGCGTCCCGGGCGAGGGCGCGGAACGCCGGCGTGGTCGGCTCGCCGAACTGCACGTGGGCGACCACGCCGTCGCCGAAGAACGTCGAGGCCCGCGTGCGCGTGCGATCGATGAACTGGTCGGGGAACACCACGTGGCCGGGGACGATCTCCTCGCGCAGCGACCCGACCGCGGAGACGCTGAGCAGGTGCGTGACCCCGAGCTGCTTGAACCCGTGGATGTTCGCGCGGTAGTCGACCTCGGTCGGCAGCAGGCGGTGGCCCTCGCCGTGACGCGCGAGGAACACGACGTCGAGGGGCGCGGCGCCGGGCCGCGGCAGCGTCGCCCGCGTGTACGGGCCGCTCGGGGCGCCGAAGGGCGTGGTCAGCTCGACCTTGGTGCCGTCGGCGAGCGCCGCCATGCGGTACAGGCCGGAGCCACCGACGACGCCGAGGACGACACGTTGGCGAGCGGCGGGCGAGGCGGGGTGCGCGGCCATGGGCGCGGGAGCATAAACCACGGATCCGCGGCCCCGACACCATGGGAACCGCGACGACGACGAGAGGATCCGCAGTCCCGCCTCGGGGCGACCCATCACGGGACCACGAGGGCGACGAGCACGAACCGGCCGTCGCTGCGACGCGCGACGCCGAGGCCCACGTGGAGGTCGGCGGCGGTCCACAGCTCGACGCCGCCCAGGGCGTCGAAGTCCGCGCTCTCGACCAGGTGCTGCTCGACCCCGGCGTGCCCCTCGGCGAACACCCGCTGCTCCCACTTCGCCGGCGCGGCGCGTCCGCGGGCCCGCGCCGCCGCGAGCTCGCCGGCGACCGCGTCGAGGCCGTCGTCCCAGCGCGCAGGCGCGAGCCCGGCCTGCGCGCGCGCCTGCTCGATGCGCTGGCGGAGCGTCGGCACCATCGCGGCGGCCTTCGGCGCGCCCTCCCCCGGCGGCCGGTGGAAATTCTGCGTGAGGAAGACGGGCCGCGGCGATCCCGGGGCGTCGCTCTCGGCTGCGCCGAGCACCACGCCGATGCCGACGTGGGTGACGTCCGTCGCGATCATGTTGGCGCGGTGACCGGGGCTGCGCAGCAGGCTGTCGTGGATCCCCGCCGGCCCGTAGCCGCGCGCGACGTTCTCGCGGACCACCGTCGCGGTGATCTTCGCCCGGGCGTAGCGCGCCGAGACGTCGCCGGTGGTGGGCGACACGTGGCCGACGAAGCCCGAGCGCCGCATGTCCGCGCTGTGGGCCTCGGCGACCGCGGCCGCGCGATCGTCCCAGCGCAGCGCGGGTAGCCCCCGATCCGCGCGCATCTGGTTGAGGAAGTAGAAGCTCGCCAGCGCGACGTCCTCGGCGCCGACGTCGGGACCGAGCCGCTCGATCTCGGCGACGATGCTCTTGGGCGCCGACACGCCGCAGAACAGCGGGAAGATCGCGGCGACCTCGATCCCGTGCGCGCCGTCGGCGAGGACCTCGACCTGGTACGCCCCATCGCCCGCATCGCAGGCGAACGACGCCGCGATGCTGCCGTCGCCCCGACGCTGCGCCGCGAGGCGCCGCGACTGGCCGCTGGGCAGCGTGACCTCGAACGCGGGATCGCGGCGACCGCCCTGCAGCCGCGCGCGCAGCTCGGTCACAGCACGGGCCCGCAGGCGCGACGGCACCGGGTCGAGCTCGACCGCCCGCTCGAGCACGCCGACCATCATGCGCGTCGCCCCCGAGGGCGCCCGCGCGACGCCGACACCGAAGCGCGTGTTCGGGGTCCGCGTGACCGTCTCGGCGACGCCCTCGACCAGGCTCGCGATCGCCTCCTCGCACGGCGGCGACATCCGCTCGAGGCAACGCGCCGGATCCTCGGCGAACTCGACGACGACCAGGCGCGGCGCCGGATCGGCCACGCCCGCCCACGCGAGCACACCATCGGTCAGCGCCGCTGGGATGTTCGCGTGCTGCGGGGCCAGGCTCGCCAGCTCACGCACCGCCTTCGACAGGCCGAGGTCGACCCCGAGGCCCATCGCCGACAGGCGCGTCGCGAGCACGGACTCCACCGAACCGAGGGTGTGGTTCGCGTTCGCGCCGTAGTGCGAGGCCCACGGCCCGCGCAGCCGCACCTCGAGCGAGGTGCGATCGATCCCGGAGAGCGCGTCGCGGATCGCCGCCGGCGAGACGCTGCGACCGCCCGCCGCGGGGCGACACGCGATGACCACGAGCACGGTGGCGAGCGCGCGCCTCATGGGCCCAGCTCCATCACCGCCGCGAGCTCCGGCGCATGGAAGTCGGGCACCCGCGTGGGCGCCAGGGACGACGCCTGCGGCGGGCCGCGGCGCGGTCGATCGAGGCGGAACGCGTTGACCCGCGTCGTCGCCCCGGCGACCGGCGGGCAGGTCATCGCGGTGTGCTCGCAGATCATCGCGAACGGCACGGCCATCTCGACAGACCACTGACGATCGCGATCGTCGCGGCGGCGCACCGTGCCATCGACCGCCGCGGCGGCGCGCCACGGGCCGTCCCAGGCCTCGTCACCCTTGCGATACGTGTCGAAGCGCGCGTCGAAGGTGACGCCACGCGGCGAGACCTGCAGCTCGAGGTAGCGCCGTCGGGTCGCCTCGCCGAAGAAGAAGAACTCGAAGGCCTCCTCCTTCCACAGCGGATCGTCCTGGGCCTCGAACTGGGACCAGACGTCGTCGTCCTCGAGGACCGCGCCGATGTACAGCACCTCGTCGTCCCACAGCGCGCGCACGGTGGTCTCGATCCCCACCGGCTCGCCCTCGAGGCTGTCGCTGAGGCGCACGGCCGTCCCGCGCGACCACACCGCCTCGTCGAGCACGCCGTCGAGCTCGGGGGCGACGTCGACACGGGCGGCGACCAGCCCGACGGGCACCTGTGCGACGTCGACCAGGCCCGCGCTCCCGAGACCGTCGCGCGTGCGCGGGCCGTCGACCGCGGGGACGATCGCCGCGCCGTCGCGCCGCGCCACCGTGACCATCGCGGTGCGCGGGCTCCATGGGCGCAAGAGCGGCACCTCGACCTCCAGCGCGCCCGTGGCGTCCTCGACCGCGACGCGCGAGATCCTCGGATCCTCGGGGCGCGCCGCGATGGCCGCGTCGACCCCACTGCCCAGCACGAGCTCGCGTCCGCCGATCCGCGGCGGCCACGACACCACCTCGAGATCGACGGGCGCGTCGGCCTCGACCTCGAGCGCGGCGAGGATCGCCTCGCCGGGCGTGGCCGGATCGGGCGACAGCGACATGACCGTCACGCGCGTACCGTCCGCGTAGTCGATCACCGCGAGCGCGCCGGGGTCCGGGGCGCCGCGCGCCCCAGCGCGGCCGCAGCCGACCGCGAGCGCGACGACCACCGCGAGCGGGCCTGCGACCCCCGCGGTCGTCGTCCGTGGGCCGCGTCCGCCCACCGTCAGAACCGAAGGCCCGAGGGCCCGAGGCGCAGCTGCCCCGCGCGATCGAGGGAATCGGGCTTGTCGTCGCGCGAGGCCTTGATCGCGATCGCAGTGACGGCGGCGGCCGACGCCGCGATCGCGCCGAGCGTCACCCAGAAGTACCACTTGCGGACGATGCGATCGTCGGCGGTCGTCTTGGCTGGTGCCGGGCGCGGCGGCTTCGTCTCCGCGGGCGGTGGTGGCGGAGCCCAGGCGCGATCGAGCTCGGCGCGGTGTGACGACGCGCCCTCGTCGGCGACGGCGCCCCGCGATCGCTCGCGCACGCGCTGCAGATCGGCGGACGCCGCCTCGCGGGCCTGCGCCTGGTCGGGGTTGAGCGCGTCGAGCTCGGCGCGGTACGCCGCCGCGGCGGCCTCGAGGTCACCGGCGCGCTCGGCCAGCTCGGCCACGCGGCGGTGGTTCGCGGCGGTCGGCGTCGCCTTCGCGGCCGCGGCCGCCTGCTCGCGCAGCGCGGTCAGATCCGTGGCGTCGGTCTCGTTCGCGGCGGTCGGAGCCGCGGCGGTCGGCGGCGGGGCCTCGGCCGGCGCGACGCGGGCGCGGGCCGTCGACGACCACGACATCGCGCAGCACAGCGCGGCGGCACAGAGTTTCGCGGGGAATCGGGACATCGTCATGCGTCACTTGAGCGGAGGGGGCCGCGATCCGCTCGGCGCGGCATCGGGCTTGGTCGGCGACTTGGGCTTGGGCCGGCGTCGCTTCACGGGCGCGGGGGTCTCGGCGGTCGAGGTCTCGGGCACGGCCGTCGGCGTCGACGCGCTGGCGGGCGTCGCCGCAGCGCTCGGCGTCACGGTGGCGCTCGGCATCGGTGCTGCGCTCGCCGGCACGACGGTCGGCGCCGGCGCGACGGTCGGCGCCTCTCTCGGGCTCGGCGCAGCGCTCGGCGTCGACTCGACGACCGGCGCGGCCTCGATGCCATCGCCGCGCGCGATGGCCCAGCCTGCCGCACCGCCGCCGCACGCCAGCGCGACCGCGATCATCCACGGCGCCCGGGCAGCGCGGCGCGTCGGCGACAGCCCATCGCGCATCGCGTTGGATCCAAGGGCCCGCGTCGTCGCACCGCGGCCAGCCACCGAGGCCGTCGCTGCGACCGCGGGCGTCGCCGGAACGGGCGCCGCCGCGGCGGGCCGCGCGGCCGCGTCCGGCACCGCCGTCGGTCGCTGGCTGATCTCGTCGATGCCGACGGTCGCGCCGCCCTCGACCGGCTGCGCCCGTGGGCCGGTGCGCACGCGATCGAGCGCGGCGCCTTCGTCCTGCAGACACCGCTCGAGGGCCTCGGCCACCGCGAGCGCATCGGCGGGGCGCGCCTCGGGGGTCTTGGCCAGCAGCGCCATCGTGAGCTGCGCGACGCCGTCCGGGATCGATCGCTCGGCGGCGGCCTGCCGCGGATCCAGCGGAGGCTGCCGCACGTGCTTCACCAGCACGCCCATGTAGTGGACGTCGACGAACGGCACGGTGCCGGTGAGCATCTCGTAGAGCACGACGCCGAGGCTGTAGAGATCGGCGCGCGCGTCGAGGGGCTTGCCGAGCGCGCGCTCGGGCGCGAGGTAGTACGGCGTGCCGAGGATGGTGCCCGCCGCCGTCGCGATCGCGGTGTGATCCGTGGTCGACACCTTCGCGATCCCGAAGTCGAGGATCTTCGGCTGCACGCGACCGTCGAGGCCGTGGTGCAGGAACAGGTTCGCGGGCTTCAGATCGCGGTGGACCACGCCGGCGCCGTGGGCCGCGTGCAGCCCCCGGGAGATCTCGGCGAGCCACGCCACGCCGTCGCGCAGGGCCCCGGGGCGCTCGAGCCAGTCCTCGAGCGACTCGCCGCGCAGCAGCTCCATCACCATGTACGAGACGCCCTCGTGGGCCGCAGCGAAGTCGGTGATCGCGACGATCGCCGGGTGGCCCACGCGACCGGCGGCCTCGGCCTCCTGACGGAAGCGGGCCTGGTACTCGCCGCCGCGACGATCGGCGCGCAACACCTTCACTGCCACGCGGTGGCGCAACGCGATGTGCTCGGCCTCGTAGACGCGGCCCATGCCGCCAGCTCCGAGCTCGCGCAGGATCGCGTAGCGCTCCCCGATGATCGTTCCCGCGGCGAGGGCATCCTCGGCCGCGACCGCACCGTCGAGGCCGAACCGGAACGGCCGCGTCCGAGCGCCGCTCGGGGCGGGATCGACCGGCGCCGTGGTCACGGCCGTCGCGAGATCGGCGACGCTCGGCTCGCCCGCGCCGCGCGGCGCCGTGGCGTGGGTGGCCGAATCCGGCCGCCACATCGCGGTCGCCGACGGTGACCCCGCACTCACGCAACCCACGGTACCACCGGGGCCCGCAGGGTGCTATACGCGCCGGTGGGTGACCGCCGCGTCTGACAAGCTCGAAACCCTGTTGCGACGCCTGGAGCGCACCGGCGCCGAACCGGCGCGCCTCGACGCGCTGCGATGCGCCCAGCAGTTCAAGCGCAGCTGGGTCGAGCTCGCGGGCAAGCTCGTGGCGCTGCGACGCTCGCGATCCCACGAGGCGTGGGGCTACGAGGACTTCTACCTCTACTGCGCCGAAGAGCTCCAGCTGCGCAAGTCCACCGTCGACAAGCTGACGATCTCGTTCTCGACGCTGGAGCGGGTCGCGCCGCAGGTGCTGAGCTGGGACGGCGTCGCCAAGACGATCCCGAGCTACGAGGCGGTCGACTACCTGTCGAAGGCGATGCGCCTGCCGCCCTCGCGCGAAGATCAGCCCGAGGACGCGCGCCCGCGTCGCAAGCCCGAAGGCCCCGAGCCCGCGCGCGAGGTGATCAAGGAGCTGCGCCAGGCGGTGTTCGACGAGGGCCAGACGGTCGCCGAGCTGCGCAAGCGCTTCGACCCGGTGCTGTGGCCCAAGCCCAAGGGCGCCGAGAAGCTCGAGCTCCTCACGCGGGCCGGCGGCTACGCGCGCAAGCTCGCCGAGGTGCTCGCGGAGATCGACGGCCTGTCCGACAAGCGCGTCGCGTCGCTCGAGCAGCAGCTCGGCGGCCTGCGCCAGGAGCTCGACGCCCTCGCCGAGCCCCTGCGCGAGAAGGTCGAGCGCGGCAAGAAGCGCGCGGCCGCGTCGGCCGAGCGCAACTGAATCATCCATGCGCAGGGGCGGAACGCCGGTGACCGACCGCCACGACCCCGAGCCCGAGACCGTCGCGCCCCCCGAGGCCGCGCCCGCGTCGTCGCGATCGGCCAACGCGTTGACGCGGCTGCGCGACGCCCGGGCCCGCGTCGTGCCCAACGCCCCCGAGTACCGCCCGACCTCGGGTCGTCGCGCGTGGCTGCTGTGCATGTACGTGCTGCGCCGCTGGGGCGTCGAGGATCGGGCCGCGGGCATGTCCGCGCTGCTGACGATCCACACCCTGCTGTCGACCGTGCCGATCATCGGCGTCGCGCTCATGGTCGTCGGCCTCATGGACGAGGGCGCCGGCGCCGAGCTGCTCGAGCGGCTGTTCCGCACGCTCGTGCCCGAGACCAGCCGGGCCACCGAGATGGCCGAGGGCGCGCTGGCGCTCGCCCGCAACGTCACGCTCGGCCGACTCGGCGCGTGGGGCTTCCTCGCCACGCTGGTCATCGCGTTCGTGCTGTTCTCGACGCTCGAGCGCACCTTCAACCGGATCTGGCGGGTCGCGCGGCGCCGCAGCGTCATCGTGCAGTTCACGATGTTCTACACCCTGGCGACGCTGGGCCCGCTGCTGCTGCTGTTCAGCCTCGCGACGCCGCTCGTCGCCGGCGTCACCGTGTTCCTCGCCTCACCGGTGATCCTCAGCATCGGCGGGCTGATCCTCCTCAACCGGTTCCTGCCGTTCACGCAGGTGCGCTGGCGCGCCGCGGTGATCGGCGGCACCATCTCGGCGATCCTGCTCGAGCTGGCGAAGATCGGCTTCGGCTTCTACGCCACCCGCTTCGCCCTGCAGACCTACGAGGGCATGTACGGGTCCCTCGCGATCCTGCCGATCCTCATCGTGTGGTCGTACGTCTCGTGGATGGTGATCCTGCTGGGCGCCGAGATCACGTACGCGGCCCACCGCCACCGCGCGATCGCCCTGCAGGGCTACCTCAACCGCTACGTCCTCGAGCGCAGCGAGTACCTGCGGCCGACCGGTCGCACCGCCGCGCGGATCATGCTCGCGGTCTGCGATCACTTCGCGCAGCGCCGCATCGGCATCAGCGTCGAGGCGATCGGCGAGCGATTCCGCCTCGCCCTCGACCACGTCGGCGACGTCGTCGACGCCCTCGAGCGCGCGGGCCTCGTGCTCGAGACCGCCGAGCCGATCCAGGTCGTCATCCCCGCGCGGCCGCTCGATCAGATCCGCGTGATCGACGTGCTGACGCTGTTCGATCGCGACCACGCGGTGGGCCTGCGGGACGACGCGCTGGGCGGCCTGCTGCAAGACCTCGACCGGGCCCGCGCGCGCATCATGTCCGACACCACCTTCGCCGAGCTGGTCGACGCCGAGCGCGACGCGGGCGCACCCGCGGGCTCGCCGTTCACCCACGACGTCTCCGGGCCACCGGCGGGTCCGACCTCGGTGTGAACCTTGACGCCCGCGGCGGCGCCCGCTCACCATGGTGGAGCTTGGCCATCGTCCGCGAACCGCCGCCGCCGCCGCTCGACCAGTCCCTCGCGCCGGCCCGCGCGGCGACCCTCGCGAAGATCGGACAGCTCGACGATCGCGGGATCACGCGGGCCCCCCCGGCGCGCACCGGCGTGGGCAGCAACGTCGAGCTGGTGCCATGGCCGAGCCTCGCGGTGGGCAAGCTGCGGCTCGTGCGGCGGCCGCAGACGTCGCTCGTGGTGACCGACGGCCTCTCCGATCCATGGGACCCGGGGCTGCACGGCAACGTGCCGGCGTTCCGCTTCGGCTGCGAGCTGGCGATCGAGGTGCCGCGAACGGACGACGCCGCGCCGGTCCCGGCGTGGGTCGCCGCGTTGCTGTTCGGCGTGAGCAACTGGCTCATCAACGAGCGCTTCGACCTCCGCGCCCGGCTGCGCGCGCACCCGTGCACCACGCTGGGCGCCCTGCCCGTCGCAGGCCTCGAGGCCTGGCGCGCCCCCAACGGGCTGCACGGCCTGCTCGTCGGCCTCCCGTTCGTCGGAGAGACCCTCGGCGCCCACGCGGTGCTGGCCCGCGATCGCAGCGAGGCGGTGTGGCTGCTGCCGCTCAAGCTGCTGCACCCGGTGGAGTACGCGTGGGCGCTCGGGGCTCGCGACGCGTCGCGGGCGACGTGGTTGGTGCAGTCGTTCCTGCAATCCGATCGCCACCTCAGTCGCACCGATCGCGGGCCGATCATCGGCCAGTCCTGAAGCGGGGCCCGGCCGCACCTCCCTCAACGCGGGCGCGGGTGGCCGTCGGTACGGAGCTGGTAGACGAAGTACGTCGGCGTGCAGAAGCCCACGCCCGCCTCGTGCACCGCATCGAGTCGCTCGCGGGCGACCCGGTGGCGTGCGTCGGCGAGGAAGTCGGGCAGCCGCTGGCAGATGTAGTCCTCGCGACACGGACGCGCCGCGGTGCACGTGTCGAGCAGCCCGCGGCCGACACCGGCCGCGAACGCGTCCGGGTCGAACGCACCCGTGGCCATCTGCTCGAAGCCCTTGCCGCCGACGATGGCGCAGACCTCGGTCGCGTCGGCGTCGAGATCTGCGAGCGCCTGCTCGTCGGCGCGGCAGCGTCGGGTGACGCGGCCGAGCGGCACGCCGATCGCCGGCGGCCGACAGTTGTACGCGCGTTGGCCCAGCGCTCCGTCGGCGAGCTCGAACTGCGGCGTCTCGACGCGCACGCGATCGGTGAAGGCGCGCACGTTGAACGCCAGGCCCGTCGCGCTCGGCGGCTCGGTGCTCGCGATCGTCACCGCACGACAGGCCGCGCCCGCCGTCGGCGTGGCGCTCACGCACTGCCCCATCCGCGGCGCCGCGCCGTCACGGCCGGCGAGGACGCGGCACTCGAGTTCGGGCGCGCACGACCACGACGCATCGGCGTGCAGCGCCTGCGGCATGGGGCACGGCAGGTCGCGGGGCGCAGCCGCCGAGCCGGGCGGCGCCGCGGGGTGCGGCCGGAACCGTTCGGGCGCGCGCCCGGCCGCGAGCGCCTCGGCGACACGGCGGCGACGCTCGACCTCGGCCACGAGGTGCGGCGAGCTCGGCGACTGCAATCGGTTGCCGTCCATCGCCGCGATCTCCTGCTCGGAGTGCGGTCGATCGACGCCGAGGAGGTGGAAGCCCGCCGTCGACGCCGACTGGTGGCAGCCCATGCACGTCGCGCCGTCGAGCCGCTCGAGCAGCGCTGCGCGCCGCGAGGCCGCGTCGCCGGCGGGCAGGAACTGCTCGGTGGCCGTGGCCGCCGGAACGACGAGCTCGTCCGGGTGATCCTCGAAGATCGCCGCGAACGGGTGGTTCGCGAGGCGCACGCTCCCGTGCGTCGACCAGCTGAGCGCCACGGTCGCGAGCAGGTCCTCGGTCAACGCGAAGACCCCACGGTCGATCGCGTCGGTCTGCGCGAGGATCTGCGCGACCAGCCGCGCGCGCTTGGCCGGGTCGGCGCGGAGCGCCTGCACGTCCGGCGTGTTCTCGAGGGCGACGGGCACCAGGCGATCGGCCCCGTGCGCCGCGAAGATCCGCATCCAGTACAGCGCCTGCCCGGCGAAGCCGCGGGCCTCGACGCGCTCGAGATCCGAGGGGAACCGGACGATCTGCGCGTTGACCTCGATCTGCGAGAACCGGGTGCGCTCGGGCGCGAGCGGCCCGGCGAGCAGGGTCGCGGCGGCCCGCTCGGCGCTCGCGTCGTCGCCGAGCGCGGCGGCCCGGAAGCTGCGCGCCACGTCGCGACAGCGCTGGCCGTCGTCGGGGATCACGAACACCACGTTCACCGTGACCGGCAGGCGCGACGCGGCCGCCCCCGCGACGTACGCGAGCCGATACACCAGCCGCAGCTCGCCGCACGATCCCGGGAGGAAGTCCGCGCGATCGGGCCGGTAGACCATCGCCGCCAGCGGCGTCCGCAGATCCGCGGAGGCGAGCCAGCGCGCGTCGAAGATCCGCGCGACGTTGCCGTTGCCGCGGTGCGCCGCGTCGGCGCCCTCGGGGGTCTTCGCGGCGGTCACGTCGTAGGTCCGATCGATCTCGGCCTCCCAGTCGATCGCCAACTCGCCGACGGTGCGCTCGAGATCGGCGCGGAGCGTGCCCGCGATCGCGGCCCACGTCGGCGTGAACGCGGACAGGACATCGCCGCCCGGGCCCGTGATCTCGGGGACCGGCCAGCCGTGGTCCGCGTGGATGCGCGCGAGCACCGACGACAGCGCGAGCGGTCGACCGCGCGCGCCGTCCCAGTGCTCGAGCACGCGGGGATCGGTGACCAGGACGTGGATCGGATCGCGGTCGTCGATCCCCGGCACCGGCCACGGCGACGATGGGACCGCGGAGGGCGCCGGCTCGAACCCGCGGGGCACGGTCGTCGGCGACGCTGGGCGCGGCGCCACGTGGGGCTCACCGGCGTCGCAGGCGGCCGCGCACAGCGCGAGCACGACGGCCCTCGGATCGCGACGCCTCACCGCCGGCCATTGTCTGCGCTTCCGGGCCGAAAAGAAAAGTCGTCGCGGTGCGAGGCCACGTGTCGATCCGGGCGGATCGCGTTCGTCCGGGGGACGAGCCCCACGAACCTCGGGCTCGAGAGGACACCACGATGCCAATGCTCACGATGACGATGTTCACGACCCTCGACGGTGTGGTCCAGGCGCCCGGCGGCGCGGGCGAGGACCCCAGCGGGGGCTTCGCCCACGAGGGTTGGCTCGTCCCGTTCTTCGACGCCGACATGGGCGCGTTCATCGACGGGATCTTCGGGCGCGCCGCCGCGTTCCTGCTCGGCCGCCGCACCTACGACATCTTCGCGGCCCACTGGCCCAACGTCACCGACCCGGCCGATCCCGTCGCCGCCAAGCTCAACACGCTGCCCAAGCACGTGGTGTCGCGCACCCTCGAGACCGCGAGCTGGCGCGGCACCTCGATCGTCCGCGACCTCGCCCATGTCCCGGCGCTCGCCGCCCGCTACGACGGCGAGCTACAGGTCCACGGCAGCGCGGCGCTCGGCCACAGCCTGCTGCAGGCGGGGCTCGTCGACGAGCTCCACCTGCTCACCTTCCCCGTGGTGCTCGGCGCGGGCAAGCGACTGTTCGCGGGCGGCGAGCTGGCGAGTCGCTTCTCGCTGCACACCACGCGCGCCACGAGCACCGGGGCGATCCTCAGCACGTACGTGCGCGACGGGGCGCCGAGCCTCGGGACGTTCATGTTGCCGACGTGAGGCCCGGACAGCGTCGAGCGCGGGTCACCCACGCGACAGCAGCACCACACCGCCGTCGCCGAGCGCCGCGATCTCGTCGTCCCCGTCGAGATCGAGATCGCCGAGCGCCGCACCCGCCCACGCGATGGGCACACCGATGGAGGTCAACGGGGACTCGCACACGAGGCCCGACACACCCCCGCGGGCGGTGGACAGCTGCGCGCCGTCGTGGACCCGCACGACGTCGGCCGCACCGTCGCCTTCGACGTCGCCGACCCCGAGCACGGTCCCCGCGGCGGTGAACGTGTAGACCTGCCAGAGGCCAACGCCGTTCACCATCGAGATCGCCGCGTCCTCGCCGTCGGGCCAGGGGACGAACACCGCACTCGGCGTGCCCTTGGCGGTGAACTCTCCGACGAACAGGCGGTCGCCAGGGACCGCGTTCTCGTCGAGCAGCGCCGGTGTTGGGCCGCCGCGCCAGCGCTGCAACCCGGCGCTCGACAGGATCGCGACATCGCTCGGGGACGCGCCGTCCAGGTCGCCGACCGTGACGCGGTCTCCCTGGGCGAACACCACGGCGTCGGACCAGGCGCCGCCGCCCAGGTTGGACACCACGAACACCGACCCGTCGAGGACCCCGACGATGTCCGCGAGTCCGTCGCCGTCGATGTCCGCGACCGCCAGCGACGAGGTCTGCAACGGCGTCGGTGCCCACTGCGTCGTGACGCCGTCGTCCCCCGGGAACACCACGCCCACGCGGTCCGCGGTGGCATACAGCACGTCGGCGCGGCCATTCCCGTCGAAGTCCGCCGAGGCGACGCTCGCGATCGTCTCTCCGGCATCGCCGGCGTCGAGTGGCAGCGCCTCGTAGAGCAGCGCGCCGTCCATGCCGTATCCGTCGATGCGGTCCGACGTGGCGACCGCCAAGCTGGGCATCGCGCCCGCCGTGCCCTCGACGAAGACCAGCGCGACCGGCCCGTCCGGCACCGCGATCTCGCTCACGAGGAATGACGGCGCCGAGGCACACGCAGGGATCGGGGGACCGGGGCTGGGGTCGGAATACGAACCGGAATCGGGGTCGGGCTCCGGCCCCGTGTCCGGAGCCTCGTCGGTCCCGTCGCAGTTGCCGTAGTACTCGCACCCGAACGGGGTCGGCACACAGCGACCGTCCTCGCAGACGTAGGTGTAGCCCCCGATGGGCGGGCAATCCATCGGGACCTCGCAGGGCGATCCGAAGGTCGGGTCGGCAGGCCCGTCGGTGCTTCCGCCGTCGCGTGCAGTCCCAGGGCCGCAGGCGCTCAACGCCACCGCCAGGGGCCAATGAAGGTTCCACGGTCGTGTATCCAACCCAGCCATCCAACCATCCTCCACGACTCGATCGCTGGGCCCAAACGCCGAGCGATCAGGCCGCAGAGGATAGCACCACCGTCGAGGAGCACCAACTCGGGCTGCGAGAGCACGCCCGGGGGCCGACGTCCTCAGACCACCTTCGCCCGCTCGAGCATCGCGTGCAACAGCACGTTGCACCCCGCGGTGATGTGCTCGGGCTTCGCGTCCTCGATCTCGTTGTGGCTGATCCCGTCCTTGCACGGGATGAAGATCATCCCCGACGGCGCGAGCTTGGCCATGTACACCGCGTCGTGACCGGCGCCCGAGACCGCCGGCATGTGCGAGTAGCCGAGCTTGGCGGCCGCGCGCGCCACCGCCTCGATGCACTCGCCGTGGAAGGGCTGCGCCGGATAGTGCGAGACGAGCTCGATCGCGATCGGCAGGCCCGAGCTCTCGGCGAGCTTCGCCGCCGCGGCCCGGATCTCGGCGTCCATCACGTCCACCAGCGCGTCGGTGCTGTTGCGCAGATCGATCGAGAACTTCACCCGGCCCGGGATCACGTTGCGGCTGTTCGGGTGCACGTGGACCATGCCCACGGTGCCGCGCCCGTGCGGCGGATGACGGTGGGCGATCGCGACGACCTCCTGCATCAACGTCGTCGCGACCTGGAGCGCGTCCTTGCGCAGGGCCATCGGCGTCGGGCCAGCGTGGGCCTCCATGCCGGTGACCGTGCAGTCGTACCAGCGGATCCCCAGCACACCGGTGACGACCCCGATCGTCACGCCGTGATCCTCGAGCACCGGCCCCTGCTCGATGTGCGTCTCGAAGTAGGCGCCGATCGGGTGGGCGCCCGGCTCCTCGTCGCCGACGTAACCGATGCGCTCGAGCTCACCCTGGACGGTCTTGCCGTCGACGTCGGTCGCCGCGTAGGCGTGCTCGAGCGTGAACGCCTTGGCGAACACCCCCGAGCCCATCATGACCGGCACGAAGCGCGAGCCCTCCTCGTTGGTCCAGAACGCGACCTCGATCGGCGC
>LNFB01000340.1 GCA_001464385.1 Deltaproteobacteria bacterium Ga0077550
AGCCCCGCGAGCACGCCGTAGTTGCCGTCGAACTTGCCGCCGGTGGGCTGCGTGTCGATGTGGCTGCCGGTGACGATGGGCGGCAGCGCGTCGTTGCGGCCGCGCCGGCGCAAGAACCCGTTGCCGATCCGATCGATGGTGACGGTCATCCCCGCCTCGCGCGCCCAGCCGATCACGAGATCGCGGCCCCGCTTGTCGAGGTCGGTGAGCGCGAGCCGGCACACCCCGCCCTTGGGCGTGGCGCCGATCGCCGCGAGCTCCATCAGCGATCCCCAGAGCCGATTGCCGTCGATCCGCAGCGCGTCGAGTGCCTGTTCGCCCATGCCTGTCGTCTCCCTGCAGCGGGCAGAGTAGCCGATCCCGTGATGGATCCGGGGCCGTCGCGGCACGACAGGGAATGACGACTGCCCGCCCGGCCGATCCGTGGTTTCGCTGGACCGCGACGCTCGCCCTGCACGGCCTCGCCTGCGCCGACACGCCGTCGCACCACGACGCCTCGACGAGCTCGACGTCGACGGGCCCGCAGGAGGAGGACGACGACGACGACGATGACAGCTCGGGAGCCGGCGACAGCGACAGCGACTCCGCGACGGGCGACGCCTCCGGGAGCACGACCGGCGACGATCCGCCGACGACCTGCTGCGGCTGCCTGTGCGTCGACCCGTCGTGGTCGTGCTCGGACAACGTCTGCGTCGACGCCGAGGGGCACGCGCCCGAGATCCTCCCCGAGGCCGGGTTCCTCGAGCTCGACGCGGGCACCTACGAGGTCGACGGCGTCGCGCTCACGTCGGCACGACATCGGGTCTGGTACGCGTTCCAGCCCGCCGACGATCGCGCCGAGGACCGGCCCGTCGTCCTCCTCTTCAACGGCGGCCCGGGCAATTCCACCGCGGGACTGTTCGGCCTCGGCACGGGCGCGTTCACCGTCCTCGACGACGACGGCGACCCCGGTCCGCTGCGCGAGAACCCGGCGTCGTGGACCGCCTTCGCCAACCTGCTGTACGTCGATGCGCCGGCGGCCGGGTTCTCGTACGCGCTGGCCGACGACGGCCCGACACCGAGCCTCGCGCTCGACGCCGATCGTGACGCCGCGGCGTTCGTGCGGGTGCTGCTGCGGTTCCTCGAGCGGCACCCCGCCCTGCACGACAACCCTGTGCTCATCGCCGGCGAGAGCTACGGTGGCACGCGGGCGGCACTGATGGCCCACCAGCTGCTGTTCCCCGACACGCTCACGACCGGCCCGTACCACGACGTCGAGCTCGCCGCCGAGATCGACGGCCACCTCACCGCCGTCCGCGGTGCACCCGGCCCGTTCACGCCCGCGGAGATCGCCGAGCAGTTCGTCGGCCTGGTGCTCATCCAGCCGCTCGTCGCCGGACAGGCCCAGCTCGACCAACAGGCCCTGGATCTGGCCGACTTCCCGGCCGTCTGTCGCAACGCCCCCGACTTCTACCAATGCGACGAAGCGCCGGGCTGGACCAACGATCGCTTCGAGGCCGCCGAGCGCGGCCTGCTGATCGTCGACGAGCTCGAGCGAGCCCTCGGCGTCGACCCGCGCGGCATCGCGTGGCTGTACGCCGACGCGCACCAGGGCATGGTCGGTCACGCGGTGACATACGACGAGGCCGAGCTGCGGGCCGTGTTCGGCGACCTGCCCGGCGTCGACGGCTACTACGTGCCGGTCAACTGGGACGCCAAGGACGTCCTCCCCGGCGCTCGCGACTTCCTGAGCGATCATCTCGGCGCAGCGTTCCTCGAGGACGTCGCGTTCATGCGCACGTTCGTCACCGACGCCGGGCGCGACGTCGCGGTCTGGGGGCCGAGCATCCCGGCGTCCCTACGCCACTTCTCCGAGCTTGCCACCGGCGTGCTGCACGACACCGATGCGCGCCCCGGCGTCGCGCGCCCCGGGTGGATCGACATCACCTACGCGGCCGGGGCGATCGACGGCGTCACCGCGACCGAGCTCCGCTTCCCCCACTACCCGGAGGCTGGGCACGCCGTGATGATCCGCAGCGCCGAAGCGCTGCGCACGGACGTGATGGACCACTTCGCAACCGTCCTCGAGTAGCGCCGGCGACGACGGCTCAGATCGCGTCCGAGGTGCTCTCGAAGTTGAACCCCTCGACGACCACCGCCGGCACGACCCACACGCGCCCCGTCGACATGCCGGCGCGCTGCGGCTGACCCAGCGCCACGAGCTTGGTCAGCAGCGTGATCGGCCCGTCGTTGTAGCGGAGGTTCTTCACCGCGTGGGTGATCTTGCCGCCCTCGATCGCGAACGTACCGTCGCGCGTGAGGCCGGTGGCGACGATGCCCTTGGGATCGAGCATGCGGTTGTACCAGAGCCGCGTGACCAGTAGCCCGCGGTCCACCTTGGCGACGAGCGCGTCGAGATCGTTCGGCTCGCCGTCCATGTGCAGGTTGTTCGGCACCGGCACCGCAGGGACGCCCGCGACCGAGGCGTCGCCGCGTCGGGCGTGGAGCGTGCGCAGCACCCCGCGTTCGATCCACGTGGTCTTCGCCTGCGGGCTGCCGTCGTCGGCCAGCGGCGACGCGGGGTTGGTGCGGTCGGCGGGATCGGAGCGCAGGGTGATCCGCGGATCGAACAGCACCTCGCCGAGCTTCGTGCCGCCGCCGGCCCGCGCGAAGAAGCTGCGCCCCTCGGCGGCCGCGCGCGCGTCCATGCGCTCGACCAGGAAGTCGAGCAGCTCGGCGACCGCGTCGGGCATGAGCACCACCGTCATGCGGCCGGGCTCGATCGGCTTCGGATCGCGGCTGCGCAGCGCCGCCTCGGCGACGCGCTCGGCGAGCGCCTTGGCCGAGAACGTCCCGCGCGCGTGCGAGATGAAGCCGCCCTTGCTGCTGCCGGTCCCATCGGGCGTGCGGCAGGTGCAGGTCATCGCCAGCTCGGTGCGGACGTGGAACGCCGACAGCCCGCGGCGATCGGCGAACGCGTCGGCGATCTCGCGGTGCTGCAGGTGCCCCGACACCTCGAGCCCGCGGGCGCGGCCGGCATCGATCGCGTCGCCGACCAGCCCGGCGCGCTGCTGCGCCGTCATGCCGGCGACCTTGGCGTCCCGCGCGGCGACCTTGGCCACGCTCACCGGCCCGAGCGGCCCCTCGGCCTCGGGATCGACGGGGGCCAGGGCGGCGAGCGCCTCGGCCTGCCCGACGAGCGCCCGCAGGGCCGCGGGGTCGGTGCGGTTGCCGGTCACCGTCGCGCGTCGACCGTCGCGCTGCGCGGTGACGCTGATCTCGAGGGTCTCGACGTCACCGCCGGTGGTCGGCCGCGACGCGCCGAAGCGCAGGTCGCCGGTCTGCTTCGAGCGCACGTGCACGCGCACGTCGCCGAAGCTCGCCTGGGCCAGCACCGCGCGACACAGCGCCTTGGCAGCGGAGGATCCGAGGGTCATGCCGCACCTCCCGTGCGCACGACGTTGGCCTTGAAGCGCGCAGGGGGACATCCGTGACTGACCGCGTTCATCTGCGAGGGTTCGCCCTTTCCGTCGCCCATGCTGCCGCCCAGCCGGTACGTGCTCTCGCCACCGAGCATGTCGCAGCTGCGCCAGAACGACAGCGTGTCGGCCTGGTACGCGACGTCCCGCAGCGCCGAGACGATGCGACCGCGCTTGATCCTCCAGAACATCTGCCCGCCGAACTGGAAGTTGTAGCGCTGCTGATCGATCGACCACGATCCCCGACCGCTGATGAAGATCCCGTCGTCGGTCGCGTTGATGAGGTCCTCGGTCGTGTAGCCCTCGGGGCCCGGCTGCAGGCTGACGTTGGGCATGCGCTGGAACTGCACCCCGTCGTAGCCGTGGCCGTAGCTGCAGCCGTGACTGGCGCCCTGCCCGATCCACGCCGCCTGCTCGCGCGTGGTCTGCCAGCCGACGAACTTGCCGTTGGCGATGAGCGGCCACCGCGAGGTCGGCACGCCCTCGTCGTCGAAACCCGTGGTCGCGAGGCCCCCGGGCTGGGTCCGGTCGGCGAACACGTCCACGCGCTCGTTGGCGTACTGCAGCGTGTTGGTGTCGCTGACCTTCAGGAAGCTGGTGCCGGCGAAGTTGGCCTCGAGGCCCATCGCGCGATCGAGCTCGGTGGGGTGACCGATGCTCTCGTGGATCGTCAGGTAGAGGTTCGACGGCGCGAGGATCACGTGGCGCCGCCCGGGCTCGACCGCGGGGGCGTGGAGCTTCTGCAGCGCCTCCTCGGCGATGCCGACCGCCGCCTTGGGCAGGTCGAGCTCGGTGACGTACTCCCAGCCGATCGACAGGGGCGCAGCCTCGTGATCGCGGCTCGCGAAGCGACCGCGGCGTCGATCGACCGCCGTCGCGGTGAGCTCGGGGGCGATGCGCAGGTGGACCTGGTGGATCCGCGAGCCCTCGCTCGTCACGAGCAGCTTGTCCTCGCGCACCGACACGATGCCGGCCTCGGCGTGCGTCACCCCGGCGACGCCGAGCGCGGCCGCGGTGGCCTCGAGCAGCAGCGCGGCCTTCTCGGCCGGGCCGATCGTGAACGGGTCGAGCGTGTACGGCGTCACCCACGTCGCGATCACGGGCTCGACCTTGGCCAGCTCGACCGCGGGCGCGCCGAGGCGCTTGCGCAGCGCGGCCGAGGCCTTGGCCCCGTCGAGGGCGCGCGCCGTGATCGTGCGCAGGGCGGCCTCGGTGAGCTGCGGCGCCGCGGCGAAGCCCCACGCCCCGTCGACGAGCACGCGGATCGACGCCCCGAGCGACTCGCCCTGCGAGACCCGCTCGACCCGGCGATCGCGGACCTCGACCTGCTCGCGGGTCCACGCGACGAGGCGCACGTCGGCGTAGCTCGCCCCCGCCGCCTTCGCGCGATCGATCGCGCGCTGGGCGAGCTCGACGTGGGCCGGCAGCGGACTCGCGGCCCGCAGCGCCTCGGGCCCGCCGGCGCCCACCGCCTCGGGCGCGGGCCCGCGGACGGCCGATGGCAAGGCGCGCACACCCCGGGGCACCAGCAGCGCCGCCGAGGCCAGCGTGCCGCTGGCGAGAAAACCGCGACGGGTGGTCGTCATCGCCGCGGATGATATCCTCGCGCGCGGACGAAAGGCCACACGTCCGCCGCCCGAGCCCGCATGCGCCCGATCCCGTGGAAGTCCTCCGTGCCGTGGGCCCTGCTCGCGAGCCTCGCATGCGACCCGGAGCGCGGCGTGCCGGCGTCGACACCGGCGGCCGCGTCGCCCGCGACGAGCCCCGTCGTCACGCCGGCGGCACCGGCCGTGAACGCCGAGCCCGCGGCCCCGCCCGATCGCCTCGCCGTCGGGGCGCAGGCGCCCAAGGTGGCCTCGCGCGCCGCGGATGGGCGCGCGGCCTGTGGCACGTGCCCCGTCGGCGACGCGCGGCTGGTGCTCATCGGATCGCCCGACGCGATCGCCCGCGGCGACACCTGGCGGGACCTCGACGCGATCGCTCGGTTGTACGGCGACAACGGCCTGCACGCCGTCGCGCTCGTGACCGGGTCGAGCGCAGGTCGGCTCCGGGCGGTGCAGGACGTCGAGGCCACCGCCACGCGCCTGGGTGAGCTCCGCGACCGCCAGCGGATCGCGATGCCGGCCGAGGTCGCCCTCGCCCAGGGCAGCGCCGACGCGGCGGCGTTCGACGAGCTCGGCGCGCTCGCGTCCGACCCCACCGTGATCCTGCTCGATCGCGCCGGCACCGTGCGGTGGCGCGGCGAGGTCGGCCCGCACTGGCGCGAGCTCGACCTCGCGATCGGCCGGGCGTTGGGCGACGCGACCGTCGACGGCAGCCCGTGACGCGCGATCACCCGTGACGCGCGATCACCCGTGACGCGCGATCAGGGGATGTAGTACGGCTGCTCGGGCACCGGCAGGCCCGGCAGCTCGCGCAGCACCAACGCCGCGCGGGCGACGGTCACGGCGCCGAGCAGGAGCGCGGGCAGCAGCGCGACCAACCACCCGCGCATGTACGAGATCTGGTGGGTGCGGGCGAGCGCGATCCCGGCGGTGACGAGCAGCAGCGTCACGGCCCCGCCGACCGCCCCGAGGTAGACGAGCGTCGGCATGTCGCCGAGATACAGCGGCAGATCGAGCAGCGCGATCAGCAGCAGCGCCGGCCCCGACGCGAAGCCCACCGCGCGCATGCTCGCGCCGATCGATCGCGCCGCGCCACCGGTCAGCGCGATGCCGACGTGCGCGAGCAGGCCACCGAAGAAGTAGAGCAGCGGCAGCCCGACCGGGACCATCAGCACCAGCCACACCGAGAGCGCCTGCACGAGCGGCGGCTCGAGCAGCACGTGCACGCTTCGCAGGGGCAGCGGCGGGGTGGTGTCGCCGGCGACGCGGACGATCTCCAGCCCGACCAGCAGCACCCACGCCGGCAGGCGGAGCGTCGCGAGGAAGCCGAGCACCTTGCCATGCGCGATCGGCTCGGGGCAGCGACCGAAGCCGAGCGACGGCTGCAGCACCGTGCGCAGCAGCGTGCGCACGCACGCCGCGGTCCAACCGCCGCGCTCGCGCGCCTCGACGGGCATGCCCACCGCATCGGAGGCGTCCTGCGGGCGGGGCGGCGTGTTCGGCGTCACGGAGCCGGGAGCATACCCGCCAACGGCGACGGTTTGGGGACTTCCCAGCGCCGATGGGGCCGTCTACGCTCCTCGCGATGCCGACTCGAACCGCCGGCGATCCGCGCCCCTGTGCGCCCCTGGGCTCCGTTGGTCCCCGCGTGGCCCCGAGGGCGGGTTGGATGCTCGCCGCCGCGCTGGTGACCCTCGCGTGTCGCCCTGGCGGCGGCAGCGGGCCGCCGCAGCACTACGACGATCCCAAGGCGATGATCGCCGTGTTCGAGTCGAACGAGCGCGACTCCTGGCAGCAGCCCGACAAGGTCGTGCGCGCCCTGCCGATCGCCAGCCGCGAGGCGGTCCTCGCCGACATCGGCGCCGGCTCGGGGTACTTCACGCGCCGGCTCGCTGGCCGCGTGCCCAACGGCCGCGTGTTCGCGGTCGACGTCGACGGCGAGTTCGCCGACTACCTGCTCGCGCAGCGCGAGGTCTGGGGCACGCCGAACATCGAGCCCCACCTGGCGATGTACGACGACCCCATGCTCCCGCCGGGCGAGATCGATCTGGTCTTCACCGCCAACACGTACGCGTACATTCGGGATCGCGTCGCGTACTTCTCGAAGGTCCGGAGCGCGCTCCGCAGCGGCGGGCGCCTGGCCGTGATCGACTTCCGACCCGACGCCGAGGTGCCGGCGACAATGGCACCGGATCCCCGCTACCGCATCGCCCGCGACACGGCCGTCCACGAGCTCGAGCTCGCGGGCTTCCGTGTGGTGGACGAGCCGAAATTCCTGGCACTGCAATGGTTTCTGGTGCTCGAGCCCACGCCGAAGTGACCCCCGATCTCCGCACGACCGCCGCGGCCGCGTACGCCGGCGCCGTCGCGCACCTCTCGCGGGTGCAGCAGGACAACGGCGCCTTCGCCGGCGAGGTCGTGTGGAACCCGATGCTGCCGTGCCAGTACGTGATCCTGTGCCACATCCTCGGGCACGCGATCCCCGAGGCACGCAAGGCACGGATCCGCCGCGCGCTCGAGCTGCAGGTGCGGCCCGACGGCGGCTGGGGCATGCACCCCGACAGCCCGTCGTACCTCTTCCACACCACGCTCGGCTACGTCGCGCTGCGCCTGCTCGGTGAGTCGCCGGACGATCCGCTGCTCGCCGACGCCAAGGCGTGGATCGAGCAGCACGGCGGCGTCTGGGCGATCCCGACGTGGGGCCGCATCTGGCTCGCCATGCTCGGGCTGTACCCGTGGTCGAGCGTGCAGCCGCTCATCCCCGAGCTGTGGCTGATGCCCGACGCGTCGCCGCTGCACCCGCGGCGGCTGTACTGCCACATGCGGCTCATCTACCTCGGGCTGTCGTTCGTCTACGGCCACCGCTTCGTGGCGCCGATGGACCACACGCTCGCCGCGCTGCGCAACGAGCTGTATCCCGAGGGCTACGACGAGCGCCGCTTCGCGCGGCACGTCGACGACATCGCCGCGACCGATCTGTTCGAGGCCCCGAGCCCCGGGCTACGGCGCGCCTTCGCGGCGATGCGGCGGCTCGAGCGGTTCACCCCCAAGGCCCTGCGCCGCCGCGCGCTGGCCCGCGCCCTCGAGCACATCGGCTTCGAGCACCGCAGCACCGGCTTCGTGTGCCTGTCGCCGGTCAACGGGATGCTGTTCTGCCTGGCGCTGCACATCAGCGACCCGCGTCACCCGGATCTGCGCAAGGCCCTCGCCGGGCTCGAGTACTGGTTCTGGGAGGACGACACGCAGGGCCTGCGGATCGCCGGGGCGCGCAGCGACATCTGGGACACCGCTTTCCTCGTGCAGGCCCTCGCCGAGTGGCCGGAGTCCGAGTGCGCGCGGACGATCGTCGCCGACGCGTGCCGCTGGCTGCCGACCGCGCAGATCCAGGAGGAGATCGTCGGCGGCGCGGCCCACTACCGCTCGCCCGCGTACGGCGGCTGGGGCTTCGCCAACGAGCACCACCCATGGCCGGTCTCGGATTGCACGGCGGAGGCCGCCGAGGCCCTGCTGCGGGCCGACTTCGCCGGGCTGTGCGACGACGCCGGTCGACTCCAGCGCGGGCGCGTGCTCGCGGCGCTCGAGTTCATCTTGCGCCGACAGAACGACGACGGCGGCTTCGGCTCCTACGAGGCGCGCCGGGGCAGCATGGCCCTGCGCCGCTACAACCCCGCCGAGATCTACGGCAACTGCATGCTCGAGTACAGCTACACCGAGTGCACGGGCAGCTGCGTGCGCGCGCTGGCCTGGATCGCACGCTCGCTCGGTGACGACGTCGGTGAGGACCTCGCAGGCCGCATCCGCAAGTCGGTGAAGGCGGGGCAGCAGTTCCTGCTCGGCCAGCAGCACGAGTCGGGGGCATGGCTCGGGTTCTGGGGCGTCAACGGCACCTACGGCACGATGTTCGCGACCTCGGGATTGCTCGCCAGCGGCCTGGGTCGCTCGCACCCGGCGATCGTCCGCGCGTGCCGCTGGTTGGTCGAGACCCAGCGCGACGACGGCGGCTGGGGCGAGAGCTACGTCGGCATGCTGCAGAACCGACCGGTCGCCCTGCCCGACCACGTGCCGAGCACGGCGACCCAGACGGCGTGGGCCCTGCTCACGCTGCTCGAGGCGGCGCCGCACGAGCGCGCGGTGATCGACCGCGGCATCGCGATGCTCGCGGCGCGCCAGCTCCCCGACGGCCGCTGGCCCGACGAACTCGCGACCGGCGTGTTCTTCAACACCGCGGTGCTCGACTACGTGCTGTACCGGCAGATCTTCCCCGCGTGGGCCCTCGCCCGCTACCTGCACGTCACCGCGTAGGGCCGCGCGCCGCGTCGAGCGCTGGACTAGTCGTCGTCGTCGTCGTCGATCTCGACCTGCTCCACGCTGACGCGGAGCACGCGACGATCGTCGGCGGCGAGGATCTTGAAGCGCAGGCCCTCGACCACGAACAGCGACCCGGCGATCGGCATCTGACCGGCGAGCTGGGTCAGCAGATCGCCGACGCTGCTGACGCCCTCCTCCTCCTCGAACTCCACGGAGAAGGCGTCCTCGAGCTTGCGCAGGCTGGTCTGGCCGTCGAAGTAGTGGATGCCCAGCGCGTCGGGCTGCTGCGTCGGCGCGTGGTCGCTCTCGTCGAAGATGTGCCCGACGATCTGCTCGAGCACGTCCTCGAGCGTGACCACGCCGACCGTGTGACCGCCGTCGTCGACGACGATCGCCAGGTGCACGCGGCGCTCCTTGAAGCGCTCGAGCAGGTCGCTGATCATCAGGCTCTCGGACACGAACAACGGCGTGCGGGTGAGCCGAGCGACCGCCTCGTGGCTGCGGTCCTCGGAGCCGACGAGCTGCTTGATGTGCAGCACGCCCTTGATCCGGTCGAGGTCGCCCTCGTACGCCGGCATGCGCGAGTGACCCGAGGCGTGGGCGACCTCGATGATGCGGTCGACGTTCCACGCCAGGTCGATCGCGGTGACGCGCCCGCGCGGGACCATGATGTCGCGCACGATCTTGTCCTCGAACTGGAAGATGCGTCGCAGCAGCGCCGCCTGATCGGCGGGGATCGAGCCCTCGCGCTGGCCGACCTTCACGAGGTAGTCGAGGTCCTCCGACGTGACCCGCTGGGCGTTGCCGTCGTGGTCGGCGCGGCGCAGCAGCAGGTCGGTCATCCGGGTGGTCAGCGCGGTCACCGGCGCGAGCACCTTCCCGAACGTGTGCAACGCGGTCAACGCCGGCACCGCCAGCCGCCCAGCGTATAGCCGGCCCACCGCCTTGGGCAGGATCTCGCCGAACACGATGGTCAGGCTCGCGGCGATGAACACCGCCACGGGCACGCTGTACTCCGCCCACGACCCGACGCCGAGGTGGCGGATCGCCGTCGCCGTCGTCACCGCGCCGATCAGCGTGTTCACGATGTTGTTGCCGACGAGGATCGTCGACAGCACCCGCACGGGGCTCTCGACCCAGTCACGCGCGATCCGGCCGTCGCGGCCGCCGTCCTCGACGAGCTTGCGCCACTGGTGCTCGCCGAAGCTGGTGATCGCCGTCTCGCTGCCCGAGAAGAACATGCTGCCGAGGAGGCACAACAACAGGACGAGTGCTGCGAGGAGATCCGCGTCGGTCATGGGTCGAGTTCCGCAGCGAGCAGCAACGCCAGCGCTGCGGTGCGCCGGCGCAGGCTCGTCAACGAGCTCCACTCCGTGGTCTGGTGGAAGAACTTCCCGTACGGCCCGAGGCCGTCGATGCTGGGCACGCCGAACGCGGCCAGCAGGTTGGCATCCGAGCCACCGCCCTGACGTGGGGCCTCGCCGACCCCCAGCCCCACCGCGGCGGCGCACGCCTCGTAGCGCAGGCGCAGCGCGGTGCTGGCCTCGCTGACCTCCATCGGGGGCCGCGTCATGTGGCCGGCGAGCTCGGCCCGCACCGCGCGGAGCTTGTGCGGCACCCAGTCGCGCGGGCGGAACGGCGCGCGGGCGATGGCCTCCAGCTCGCCGATGACCCGCTCGGCGTCGCGCATCGTGTCGAAGCGCGTGTCGATCATGCAGCGCGCCCGCTCGGGCACCGTGTTCTTCGAGGTCCCACCCTCGATCACGCCGACGTTCACCGTCACGCCGCGGGCGTAGTCGGTGAGCCCCTCGATGCGGCCGATGAGCAGCGCGAGCGCATGGATCGCGTTGATCCCCGCGGCGTGATCGTTGCCGGCGTGGGCTGCCCGTCCGTGGACCGTCAGCTCGAACATGCCCCCGCCCTTGCGCGCGGTGACGATGAGGTCCGACTCGCGGCCGGCCTCGAACACCAGCGCGGCGCGGAGGCGCGGCGCGAGCTCGCGGAACATCGGCTCCGACGACGGCGACCCGACCTCTTCGTCGGTGTTGCACAGGAACCGCAGCGGGAGTCGCTTCGCGCCCTCGGGTGCGGCGCGACGCAGCGCCGCGATGGCGAACAGGATGACGGACAGCCCCGACTTCATGTCGAGCACGCCGGGGCCGCGGATGATGTCGCCGGTCTCGGGCCCCGCCGGGCCGTCGTCCCGAGAGAAGCTCAGGAACCCGGTGCTCCGCGGGAACACGGTGTCGACGTGGCCGACCAACGCGAGGCTCGGGGTGTCGGGCCCTGTCGCCGCCGTGGCGTAGATGCGGTGGTCGGCGTGCGCGCCGGTCGGATCGGCGACCCGCGTGCAGCGGAGCTCGATCGCCTCGGCCGCCTCGTCGACGATCTGCGCCGCGGCCTCGACGTCGTCACGCGCCGCGGTGAAGCTCGGCTGATCGACCAGGCGGCGCACGAACGGCACCTGCTCCGATTCGAACGCGTCGTCGACCGCCTCGATGATCGCGCGGTGGAGCGAGGCCGAGATCGGGCCGGGCAGCGAGGCCGGGCTCGGCCGGGCAGAAGGCGGAGGTTCGCTCATGGGGCCCGTCCCGCCCCGCCGAGGAACACGGTCCCGCGCGCGCCGGGGTTCGTCGCCGCCTCGCGCAGCGCACCTCTGGCCGCGCCGAGGATGTGCACCGCTCCGACGCCGCGCGCGAGGTTGCCCAGCGCCTCCTCCACCTTCGGGATCATGCCGCCGCTGATGGTGCCGTCGGCGATCGCGGCCTCGGCCTGCGCCTGCGACAGGGTCGGGATCCGCGAGCCCGGATCCCGCACGTCGCGGAGCACTCCGGGCACGTCGGTGACGAGGAACAGGTGCTCGACCGCGAGGCTCGCCGCGATCGCGGCGGCGACGGTGTCGGCGTTGATGTTGTAGACCTCGCACGCCTGGCCCGGCTCGGCCTTCGCCGCGATGCCCAGGGTGTTGACGACGGGCACGTAGCCGCCCGCCCACAGGTGCTCGATGAGCTCGACGCCGATGCGCTCGACGTCGCCGACCAGGCCGAAGTCGACCGGCTCGGGGCCCGCGCCCGCGACGAGCTTGGGTCCGCGACGGCGCGCCGCCACGAGCTGCGCACTGACGCCGCTGACCCCGACCGCCGGGACGCCGACCGCGGCCGCCGCCGCGCAGACGTCGACCGAGACCTCGCCGGCGAGGACGCACTTCATGATCTGCAGCGTCGCCGCGTCGGTGACGCGCCGCCCCGCGACCTTGTGCGTCGCGACGCCGAGGCGCTCCTGCAGCGCGTTCGCCTGGGGTCCGCCGCCGTGGCAGACGACGATGCTCCAGCCCTGGCTGCGCAGGTGCGCGACGTCCTCGAGCAGCGCGAGCAGGTCGGCCGTGCGCAGCACGACCTCGCCGCCGAACTTCACCACGGCGCGACGCGGGGTCACGGCCACAGCGGCACCGCGTCGATCCCCCGGGTCTCGTCGAACCCGAGCATGAGGTTCATCGACTGCACTGCCTGCCCCGCGCCGCCCTTGACGAGGTTGTCGAGCGCCGACGTGACCACGAGCGCACGGACGCCGCGGGCCGCATCGACGGGCCCGAGCGTCCACGAGACGTCGGCCCACATGCTGCCCTTGACCGCGACGACCTCGGCCTGACGCTTGGCGCCGAGCACCCGCACGAACGGGGCGTGCTCGAAGGTCGCGGCGAAGGCCGCAGCGACCGCGGCCGCGTCCACGGACGCGGGGATGTCGACGAAGCTGTTGGCCAAGATCCCCCGCGACAGGGGCGCCGACACCGGCACGAACAGGAGCTGGAACGCCGGCGCGTGCCCGGCCTTGCGCAGCGCGTCGCCGAGGGTCTGCTCGATCTCCGGCGTGTGCTGGTGATCGAGGACCTTGTACGTCTTCAGGTTGTTGGCCCGCACGGGGTGGTGCGTGCCCTCGCTGGCGTACGCGCCCGAGCCCGACGAGCCGGTCGCAGCGACCGTGCGCACGGGCCCGGTGAGCCAGCCCTCGCGGGCCAGGGGCAGCAGGCCCAGGGCGATCGTCGTCGCGAAGCACCCGGGCGACGCGACGAGGCGCGCGGCGGCGATCGCCTCGCGGTGCAGCTCGGGCAGACCGTACACGAAGGTGCCCAGGGCCTCGGGGTGCGGGTGCGTCTGGCCGTAGAACGCCCGGTACGCCGCCGCGTCGCGCAGGCGGAAGTCGCCGGACAGATCGATGATCCTCGCCGGGCTCGCGGCGAGCTCGGGGGCGAGGGCCGCGGTGACCTTGTGGGGCAGCGCGAGGAACACGACGTCCATGCCCTCGAGGGCGCGGCCGGGCGCCATCTCCTCGAACTGCAGGCCGGTGCGCCCGAGGTTGCGATGTACCGCCTCGAGCGGCTCACCCACGTGATCGATGCTCGTCACCCGCGACAGCGCGATGCCGTCGTGGCGGTGCAGCAGCCGGATCAGCTCGGCGCCGCCGTAGCCGGTCCCCCCGATGATCGCGACCTTCGGCCGTTGGCCCTGATTGCTCGTCGACACGGACCAGGGTCGTACACCAGCTGCGGGTCGAACCCCTACGGGCTTCCTCACGTCCCCGAGCGTGGGGCCGACCGGCCCCGCACGCCGAGATCTCTGCCCCTGGCGGCGGTTGCGACATCCCTGTCACGGTGGCCACGGCAGTTCGGCCCGGTCTCGGACATCCGCGTCATACCTAGGCGAACAGCGCCCCGATGGCCGGGTTGCCAAATTGGCATTTGGCGAATCATTTCAAGACGACTCGTCCCTTGGCCCGGTGCCTGCACAGAGGGGCGCGTCGGTCGGGCTACCCGGTCGACGCTTGGCTTCTCCCTTGGTCTGACAACTTGGCTTCTCGCGTTGGCTTCTCCACTTTTCTTGCCTTGGCTTCCCCTACGCGACTTGGCTTCCTCCCTTAGTTCCTTGGTCTAGCGCGCGACTTGGCTTCCCTGACGTCCTTTTCTTGGCTTGCTGCGACGGACCTGGATTTTTCCCTTCTCCTTCGCTCCTGGCTTCCCCTTGTTCGAGGTCCTGGTGAGGACGCGTGGTGCCCCGGCGGCCCGCGTCCTCCGACTTCGGAAGCTTGACTCCTGACTCCGCGTGTCCGCGGCCTGCCTCGGCGGCCGCGGGTTGGTGCACGCAACGACGATGTTTACCTGGGGGGGCCCAGGATGGCTTTGGTCGGCCGTCCTGGGTCTTCGTTATTCGTGGCGATGATCGTCGGGCTCGGCGATCAGGTCTGCGAGACGGGTGAGCCGATCCGCAGACACCCGCCCTTCGAGGCCCGCGTGCTGCTCCTGCGCGCTGCCCAGGGCCGGTGCGACGAGGCGCGTGCGCCCGACGACGACGTGCTGCCGGGCGCCGCAGCCCGGCGGCAGCGGCAGACCGTGGTGCGCCGGGGCGCAGCCACGCTCCGCGACGACGGTGTCGTCGTAGCGCAGCGCAGCGCCGCAGCGGGGGCAGCGGGCCCCTGGCCCGTCGACGAGGGTGAGCACCGGCTCGCCGACGTGGGCGACGCGGCGCGGGCCCTCGAACACCCCCGGCAACTCCGGTGGCACCACGTGCGCGAGCAGCCACGCCGCCGAGACGTAGTACGCCGGGGACATCCCGCCCTCGCCCTGGCGCGACTCGACGAAGAGGTCCGGCGCGCCGAAGTGCGGGTCGAGCTCCCACGACCGCACCAACCGGTCCCACGCGGGGCCGTCCAAGTGCAGTTGGCGAGCGCCGACCACCGTGCGCGTGAGCCGGTCGGCGAACACGAACAACACGTTGGCGAGCTTGCGCCAAGGGTCGATCTGCGCGTCGCAGACCTTCAGCTTGTCGCACGCGACCGCGGCCCCGACCCGCCAGAGCGTGACGAGCTTGATCTCGATGCGCCCCTCCCAGTCGGGCTCGCTGCGGGCGTCGTGGGCGTCGAGCCCGAGGTGCCACTGCAGCGCGTTCCCGTGGCGCCCCCGGGACCGCTTCGAGGACAGCATCGCGGCCGCGGGCCCGAGCGGCAGACCGATCGCCGCCCGGACGAGCCGCTGCAGGTACTCACAGCGCATGGCCGGGGCCGGCCCGGCCGGCGGCGCATGCTGCAGCGGCAGACGCATCGACGCCGATGCTACTTCGGCGGGTCGACCTTCGCCTCGGTCTTTTCGTCGGACTTCGCGTCGGACTTCCCGTCCTTCGACTTCTTGGCGTCCTTGCCGTCCTTCGACTTCTCGTCGTCCTTCTTCTTGCCGGGCTGTTCGGCGCACCCCGTGCCGAGGGCGAGACCAAGCGTGGCGATGCCGAGGATCGTGGCGATGCGCATGACCCCGGCAGCCTACCACCGCCCCGCGCGGGCCTCCGCGCATGGTTTGCCGCGCCGGCCTCGCCGCGATCAGCCGGGCAACGGCAGCGGCCGGCCATCGTCGCCCACGTTGACGTAGACGACCTCGGCCTGGGTGACGTCGCGCTCGGCCTCGCCGCGCGCCTGGGCCATCGGTGATTTCGCC
Source organism: Deltaproteobacteria bacterium Ga0077550 (assembly GCA_001464385.1). Taxonomy (GTDB): domain Bacteria; phylum Myxococcota_A; class Polyangia; order Nannocystales; family Nannocystaceae; genus Xiheibacterium; species Xiheibacterium aquaticum. The sequence continues at coordinate 15,849 of LNFB01000340.1, forward strand.
ACGACGCGGACGAGCACGGTGGCGCTCGTCCGTCCCACGCGGAGGATCTTCGCCCAGCACGTCACGAGATCGCCGACGTGCACTGGCTGCTTGAACTCGACCTCGCGCATCGCCACGGTGACCAGCTTCCCGGCGCCGAGGCCGTGGGCCGCGATGGCGCCCGCCTGATCGATGAGGCTGAGGATGTGCCCGCCGAAGATGGTGCCGTGGGCGTTCGTGTCGCGCGGCATCGCCGTCACGCGAATCGCGAGGATCTCGTCGGTGGGCGCGTTCACGGGGCCATGCTGCCAGCGCCCCGAGGACGCGACAAGCGTCAGGCGCGACCGACCGCGCGGAGGATCGACGCGCGGATCGTGCCTGCGTCGGCGTAGTCGGGGCAGTAGCCCAGGGCGGGATCGCGGGCCGACAGCGCCTTGAAGCGCCGCTCCTCGGGTCCGAAGTCGTAGCTCAGGATGACGGGGCCGATCCACCCCGCGTCTCGGAGCGCCCGGAGCACGAAGAGCCCCTGGTTGTCCTGCTGGAACCGCCGCGCGCGCGCGACATCCCCGTTGAACCGCGCGACGAGCTCGACCATGTTGCCGAGCAGCTCGCCCTCTGGGATGCGATCGAACCGCATGTCGAGGTAGACCAGGTCGGTCGGCCGCTCGCGGACCATGCGGCACGCGTCGGTGCCGCTCTTGGCCTGGCGATACTCGAAGCCATCGGCGACGAACGTCGAGAGGTTGGTGAGGTACTCGTCACCGTCCTCGACGACGAGGATCTGAATCGGCGCGCCGATCGGTGGAGTGGGCGCGCCGGTCATGCCGCCACCGACGCCGCCATCGACGTGTCGTCCTCGAGGATGAAGAAGCGCAGCACCACCGCCTTGCTCCACACTGCGTCGGGCTCGACGGCGATCGAGCCGTCGTAGCGTGAGAGCAGGTCGACGGTGATGCCCATGCCGCGCTCGACATAGCGGCCGCGGAGCATCTCGTTGCTGAGCTGCTCGGGCGAGCGGTCCTTGATGCGGATCGCGAGCGTGCCCAGTCCGGTGATCTCGTCGAGTTCGGTGACCAAGTCGATTCCGAGTCCGACCGGAGGTCTCGCATACGACAGACTGCTGCGCAACGAGTTGCGGATCACGTTGGCGAGGATGTCCTCGAGGTCGGTCCGGAACACGCGGATCGGGGCGCCAACGCCGGTCTGCAGCAGGGGCGCGAGCTGCTGGGCCGCGAAGTCCTGCTCGCCGACCACCTGCGCGTACGTCGACGCGATGAAGCGCGCGTCGACGTTCACGATGCACAGCTCGCGGATGAGGCCCGAGAGCTTCTCGAACGCCTGACGCCCGAGCACCTCGCCAGCGCGGGTGAGCTGCCGGGCGAGCTCGAGCCGTCGGCCCGGGCGCAGGGCGTGCACGCTGCGGAGGTCCTTGGCGCGCGCGGCGAGTTCGTCGAACGCGCCGATCATCGGGCCGAAGATCGGGTCCTTGCGCTGGAGGTTGAGGCGGACCCGGTGCGCGCGCCCGACCTTGTCCAGCTCCTCGAGGTACCCGAGGAACCGGCCGTGGATCCCGGGCAGGCGCGCCGGCTCGCGGCTGCCCACGCGCGCGTCGCCCTGCCCCGGCCGCTGCCGCGCGTCGACCGACCCGAACAGGCGCTGGGCGAGGACGCTCGCGCGGCCCTCGGCGTCGGGCGCGTCGAACTCGAGCGCGCGCCCCACGTCGGCGAGGAACGCGGTGTTGTGCTTCAGGATCTCGTGGCGGATGAGGCTCAGGATCCGCGCGACCTCGGGGAAGCTCTTGGGGTCGCGCTCGAGCAGCTGCCGCAGGCTCTTGCCGCGGTAGCGGCGATAGAGTCGCCACGCGGGCACCGCGAGGATCACCGCGAGCAGCAGGCCCGCGCCGAGGTAGAACTGCAGCAGGCGCCGCGCGATGGTCTCGCGCAGCGCGATCGCCCGGTCGTAGTGCAGATCGTAGTCGCCGGCCTCGGCGAGGTAGAGATCGAGGGTCTGCTTCGCCCGCCAGGGGTTGCCCTCGTTCCACAGCAGCTCGGCGAGCACGTACCGCGCGGTGAGCGAGCCGAGATCGGCGGCGCGCTGCAGGTGCGGCACCGCCTCGTCCGGCAGCTGTCGCTGCAGTAGCAGCCCGAGGCGCTCGTGGACCTCGAGCTGGTCCTCCTTCAGCGTGAGGCTCTGCTCCCAGTACTGCCGCGCATCACCCGTGCGGTCCTGCAGGAAGACGAACGTCGCGAGCTGGTTGTAGACCACCGGCTCGTTGGGGAACTTGTCCTTGGCCTCGAGCAGGATCTTCTCGGCGTACGCGAGGTCCTGGTACTCGGTGCCGCGGAGGTGGGCCTCGTTGATCATGCTCTGCAGCTCGGGCGGCAGCAGGCGGACGAGCTCCTCGGACGGCGGTGTGATCGCGAGGGGTTCGTCGCGACGCAGCTCGCGCTCGAGATCCTCGAGTGCGCGGCGGGCCCGCTCGATGTCGGGGTCCCCGGCCTGGGCGCCGCGGATGAACCGCTCGTAGTGCTCGCGCGCCTTCTCGCGATCGGTGCGCGCGTACAGCTCGCCCAACAACAGGTGCAGGCGCAGGAGATCGGGCCGCAGACGGAGCGCCGCCGACAGGTGCTTGATCGCCTGCTCGTCCTCGGCGCCGGCGAACTCTTTCTTGTAGATGAGGCCGAGCGTCATGTGGGCCTCGTGATCGGTGGGCTCCATGTGGATCGCCCGCTCGAGCGCCGCGGCGGCCTCCGAGAACTGCCCCGTGCGCGCGTAGGCGACCCCGAGCGCGTGGTGGGCCCGCGGGAACCACGGCGCGAGCTCGGTGGCCCGGATGAACTGCGCGCGCGCGCCCTCGATGTCGCCCGCGCGCAGCGAGGCGACCCCCTGGCTGTATGCGGCCTCGGCCTCCTTCGTCGGGCGGAAGCCCTGGGTCTCGTCGAGGCGCCGGAGCTCGCGCTGCATGTCGAGATCGCCGAGCAGCTTCGCGACGCCGACCGCATGGGGGGACTGCGGCGAGTCGGCGAGCAGCCCGCGGTAGACCTCGAGCGCATCGTCGAGCTCGCCCGTGTCGCGCAGGATGTCGGCCTGCAGCCGCAGGGCCTCGGGGACCGGCTTGGTCCCGGCCTTGGTGCACTCCTCGCGGTAGCGGCCGAGCTCGAGCAGCGCCGCGGCGCGGGCGGCCGTGACGTCCGAGCCGCGCGCGTCCTCGCCGGCGGCCTCGAGCTGCAGGCGCGCCACGAGCACGCGGATGTCGGCGGGGCGCCCCGGCGAGCCCGGCCGCTCGGCGGCGATCTCCTTGGCGAGGACGAGGCGATCGGCGGCGTAGCTCGAGCCGCACGCGCCCATCCACGCGACCAGCGTCGCGCGCTGCTCGAGCCACGCGCCCCGGGGGTCGTAGCTCTCGAGCAGGCGCAGGTCGCTGATGGCCTGCGTGGGGCAGCGCTCGGGCGCGGTGCGGGCCTTGCGGGCGTTGGCGCGGCCGAGGAGCGCCGCGGGATCGCCCGGCTGCAGGCGCAGAGCCGCCGAGTACTCGCGGATCGCCTCGTCGTGGCGCTCCTTGGCCACGGCCGTCTGCGCGCGCGCGAGGTGGGCCTCGAACTCGGCGGCGCGGCGGATCGCCGCGTCCTCGGGATCCTCGCCGCCGGATTCGCCGGCGGCGTCTCCGTCGGGCGGCGGCGGCAGCTCGTCGTCGACCTGCGGCAGCGGCCGGCGCGGCTCCTCGAAGCCAGCGACCGCGAGCAACGACGCCGCGAGCGCGCCCGCGGACAGCCACCGCCGGACGACCGCGGCGGCGGTCACGGCGAGCCCCGTCGGCGCTTGAGCTTGCGCAGCTTGATGCCGAGCTGGTTCATGCGGAGCTGGACCTTGCGCCCCGCGGCGCTGTCGCCGAGCAGGGCCTCCGCCATACGCCCCAGGTCCCCGCCATAGTTCTCGTAGAGCCGCTCCATCGTCTGGCGCTCGAGATCGCAGCTGACCGCGTTGAGCGACTCCTGCGGCCGGACCACGAACGTCATGCGAAGGCCGCCGGCGCCGTCGTCCGCGCCCGCGGCTTCGCCGGCCGGCGCACGCGGCATCTCCATCGGGCGCAGCAGATCGCGGACGACCCGCGGCAGGATCGGGATGACGTCCGGCCGGATCGCGTGCGAGGGATCACCGGGCTCGACGAGCTCCGCCTGATCGACGAGCTCGACCAGCGTCAGTGTGATGAGGTTCGACAGGAACATCTCGAACTGCCGGAAGTTGCCCGGCCATTCGAAGTCGCGCAGTGCCTTGAAGCTGCTCGGGTGCAGGAGGAAGTGCAATCGCTTGGTGTCCGGACGCGGCGGCACCGACCGCGTGATGCTGATCGGCATCGCCTCGCCACCCGCGGGCGGCTGCAGCCCGCGCTGGCTGGCGTACTGCAGCACGAGGTCGCGGTTGTACGGCTCGCGGCCGACCCGGGCGAGGAACTCGTCGAGCAGGGCCGCGAAGTCGTCGCCGCGCTCGCGCAGCGACGGCAGCACCACCGCCGTCGCGGGGTTGAGCCGCATGTAGAGGTCCTCGCGGAAGCGGCCGGTCTGGACCATCGTCGCCAGGTTCTCGTTGGTCGCGACCACGAGCTTGATGTCGACGATGCGCTCGTCGACCGATCCCACCGGGGTGTAGCGGCCGTCCTGGAGCACCACGAGGAGCTGCTTCTGCAGCTCGAGCGAGAGGTTGCCGATCTCGTCGAGGAACAGCGTGCCACCGTGAGCACGCGCCAAGACACCCTCGCGCGAGGCGGTCGCGCCCGTGTACGCGCCCTTGATCACGCCGAAGAGGTGCGCGCCCATCAGGTCGTTCGGGATCGTCGAGAGGTCGACGGCGACGAACGGTCCGGTGCGCTGCGACCGGGGGTGGATGAACTCGCGGGCGATGAGGCTCTTGCCGGTGCCAGTGCCGCCCAGCAGGATGATCGGCAGGCGTCCTCGCGCCAGGATGCCGAGGCGGCGGCGCAGCGCGAGCATCCGCGTGCTCTCGCCCCAGTAGAACGGCTCGTCCGGCGCGGGCGCCCGCACGCGACGGGCCAGGATGCCCTCGACCTGCAGCCGCAGCGATCGCGCGTCGAGGTACTCGTCGTCGAGCAGGTAGGTGTAGTCCTCGGCGTTGAGCCGCTCGGCGTCGGCCTCGAGCGGAAGGTCGTCGCGCGAGGTCATCACGATGACCGGCAGATCCGGGTGCGTGCGCCGCAGCCGATCGAGGATGTGCAGGCCCTGGGCCCGACGCAGCCGCTCGAGCGCGCGGCCCCGATCGCCCTTCGCGAGCAGCTCGGCCTTGTCCTCGGGCAACAGATCGTCCTCGGGGATGTCGAAGTGGACGTCGAGCAGGACCAGGTCGACGCCGCGGTGCTTCGCGAGGGACTCGGCCGCCTCGCGATAGTTGCGGGCCGGCGGGAGCAGCTCGTGCTCGGGCATGAACCGGGTGCACAGCTCCCAGTACTTGTCCGTGTCGTCGATGATGAGGATGGACGACACCGCTACGTCTCCCGCAGCAGACGGCGGTGGAGCGACGCGAGCTCGGCGCGGATGGTCTGCTGGGCGGCGCGAATGTCCGTACGCGCCGCCGCGATCGCGGCGCGATCGTCGTCGGCGAGGCCGGCGGCGTGCGAGCGCAGGACGGCGACCGACGCGGCGACGGCCTCGAGCTCGGGCGGCCACGGGCGGGGCCACGGCTGCGTGAGTCGATCGAAGAGCTCCCACGCGGGCTCGTGCGCGCCCGCGACGTCGCGCGTGGCGAGCACGTCGGCGCGGATCGACGCGGCGGCGACGTCGTCGAGCGCGCCGGTCCACGCCGACTCCGGCAGGTTGGCGCTGCGCCACGCCACGTACTTGCCCAGGTCGTGCTTCAGGGCCGCCGCGCACTCCCGCAGGTCGGCGCCCGCGTCGTCGGGCGACAGGTCCACGGCCGTGGGTGTCGGGTCGGACACCGGCGCCTCACTTCGCGGGCTGGTAGCGGGTGGCCCGCGCGCGGCCCGAACTCAGCACCTTGCCGGCCTTCTTCATCCACGCCAGGTAGCCGCGGAGCTCCTCGATGTCGACGTCGAGGCGCTTGGACAGCTGACCGATCGTGAGCGCCTCGTCCTCGAGCGCGGCGAGGATCTCGCGGAAGATCCGCTCCTCCTTGCTCTCTCCCCACTGCGCGCTGCGACTGTTCGGGTCGTCGACCTCGGCGGCACGGGGGCGCGCCACTGCGGAGCCATTGCCACGGGCGGGTCGGTAGCCCGCCTGCGCCAGCGCATCGGCCAGGTCGCGGAGCGTGAGCTCGCGGAGCGCCTCGCCAGCGTCGCTGTCGAGGAGTTCGCGGAGCGTGGTGGCCGGCGGCATCTTGGCGAGCGTGTTCATTGCTGCCTTGCGCAGCAGGCTGGCTCGATTCTGACGCAGCGCCGACTCGAAGAGTTGGGCGATCTCTGTCATGGACGACACGTCATGCGCGGCCACCTAACGGACGCGAACGCATGCGCTCCGGACTATGCCACCTGCAGATGGCGGAGTCCACCCGACGCACGCGGGCGCGTCGCATCGGGATTCCCGCGCTGGGCGTCGCACCGATGCGCCCCGCGACCGGCGGTCGCACCCCCGCGGCGCGGCTCACTCGCAGCGCAGCGCGCCGACGTCGACCGCTTCGCTCGCGCACGGCTGACAGCAGTCGTCGCAGCTGCCGCGCCCATCGAGACCGACCCCCCACACCGAGTCGCCTGATTCGCCCCCGAAACACAACAACTCGCCCGCGAGGCACTCGATCGATTGCCGGGAGGTCCGGTCGTAGCCCTCCGACACGAACGTGTCGTCGGGGCCCGGCCAGACCCAGTCGCGCTCCTGCGCCCACACGCGCCAGCGCACGTCGGCACCGTCGTCGCACCGATCCGACAGCGCCCATTCCTGCACCGCGCCCTCGTAGCAGACCAGCGGATCCTCGTCGGCTGCGTTCGCACAGTCCGCGGTGCCGTCGCAGAGGGTCTGCTCGCCCACGCAATCGCCGGTCCCGCACACCGCCACGGAGCCCTCGGCGCAGCGGCAGGACCCCGCGTCGCAGTACGCATTGAGGCCGCAGGTGGTCTCGCAGGGCGACAGGGCGCCGGTGGGCTGACAGCCGTGGAGCGCGTAGGGATTCCCGACGTGGCTCGGATCGCAGTAGCAGACGCCGTCGTCGCAGTGGCCGTTGCTCGAGCAGGTCAGGCCCACGCACGGCGAGACGAGGGGATCGTCCGTCGGCAGATCCACGAAGCAGCCCAGCGCCGACAGCCACAGGGTGGCGACCAAGGACAACCGAGCGACAGGGGACCGAAGGGGCACCGCGAGACCAGCATAGCGGATCGACACGCGCGCGCACGACCGGGCGCTCGGGCGCGTGCGGATCGCCACGGCCGGCCGCGGCGCCACGGCGAACGCCGCCGCACGTCGGGGCTGGTAGCCTGCGGCGGAACGTGGCGACGGACGTCGACGACCTCATCGCGCGGGACGCAGCCGCGCTCTGGCACCCCGCGACGCACTTCGACGACCTCGACGCCCTCCCGCCGGTGGCGATCGTCGGCGCCGAGGGACCGTGGCTCCACGCCGCCTCGGGCGCCCGCATCCTGGATGCGATCGCGTCGTGGTGGACCTCGGTGCACGGCCATCGACACCCACGCGTGATGGCGGCGATCCACCGGCAGGTCGACACGCTCGACCACGTCATGTTCGCCGGCTTCACGCACGCGCCGGCGGTGCTCCTCGCCGAGGGGCTGCTCGCAGCGGCCGGACCGGGGTTCTCGCGGGTGTTCTTCGCGGACTCGGGCTCGGACGCGATCGAGGTCGCGCTCAAGCTGTGCCTGCAATACGACGCGCAGGCCGGCGCGGGGCGCCGCCGCGTCGCCGCGTTCGATCACGGCTACCACGGCGAGACGCTCGGCGCGCTGGCGGCCTGCGGGAGCCCGACCTACCGCGCCGCGTTCGCGGACCTCTTGACCGAAACGCTGTTCCTGCCGACGCCGAGCCTCGCCGAGCATCGGCAGCACGATCTCGGATCGGCCGCCGGCGCGGAGGATCCGGCGTGTGCCGCGGCCCTCGAGCTCCTCGGCGAGCACGCCGGCTCGATCGGCGCCCTCGTCGTCGAGCCCGTGGTGCAGTGCGCGGGCCAGATGCGCATGCACGGCACCGGGTTCCTGCGCCGCGTCGTCGAGCACGCCCAGGCCCTCGGGATCCCCGTGATCGCCGACGAGATCGCCGTCGGACTCGGCCGCACCGGCCGCATGTTCGCGCACGCGTGGAGCGGGGTCGTCCCCGACGCGCTGTGCCTCGGCAAGGGGCTCTCCGGCGGCGCGCTGCCGCTGTCGGCGGTGCTGCTCTCGCCGCGGTTCGCCACCGCGTTCCGCGGGGCGCCGAGCCGGGCCTTCGCCCACAGCCACACGTTCTGCGCCAACCCGATCGCGGCCGCGGCGGGCGTCGCGAGCCTCGGGCTGCTCGCCGAGCGACTCGGCGCGCCGATCGACGCCGGAATCGCCGCGCTCGATCGGGCCCGCGACGCCGTCGCGCGCGCCTGCCCTGCGGTCGTCGCGAGCCGACAGGCCGGGGCCATCGTCGCGTTCGACCTGCGCCCGCATCGTCGCCGCCCCGCGGACGGGCGAATCGGTCTCCACCTGCGCGCCGCCGCGATGGCCCGCGGCGTGCTGCTCCGGCCGCTCGGCGATACCCTGTACTGGATGCCGCCGCTCGAGCTCCCGCCCGATGCCCTCGATCGCCTCGTCGATGCGACGATCGGCGCCATCGAGGAGGTGCTCGGTTGAGACGCGTGACCCTCGGTGCATCGCTGGCCGTCGCCGGGTGCGAGGCCTATGCGCTCGCGCCGATCGAGCTCGACGTCTCGAGCAACTGCAACGCCGTCGAGGCCATCGTCACCGCCGCCGGCGTCCAGTCGCCCGCCCGCCCCTGGGCCACCGTCGTCGCCGCCGCGGCCGATCGCGCCGGCGCCCCTTCGGCGTGGCTGCTGGTCGTCCGTGCGGGCAGCGGCGGCGCCGATCAACTCGCGCTCCTCCACGTCGACGACGCGCTGTCGATCGACCGCGAGGTCATCCTGGACGCGCCGGCCGCGATCGCCGACCAGTTCACGTTCGTCGCCTCCGGCGCGGCGGGCGTCGTGTACCTCACCCAGCGCGCCCCGGGCGTCTTCTACGTCCGCCGCTACGATGCGGGCCAACCGACGCCACTGTCGGCGTCGTCGCCCAACCTCGCCACATTGCCCGTGCCCTGCGACCTGGATGCCGACGGCATCTTCGAGTCCTGTGATGCCTCCGATTGGTTCCACGACCTCGTGTTCTTCGGCGACGAGCTCCAGCCGTTCGCGCTGACGTTCGCGCCTTCGACGGAGACGTTCACGTTCGAGCTCACCCCGACGCCGCTCGACGCCTTCCTCTCGCCGGCGTTCCCGCTCGAACCCGACCGCACGATCGTGTTCGCGGAGCGCTGCGACGAGACACTGCCGCTGTCGGACTTCGAGGCATGCCAGGCCCTGATCCAGCAGCGGAGCTTCCCCAAGCTGCGCAGCTTGGGGCTGCGCAGCGACCTCCCGCGAGGGTTCACGATGCTCGCGCTGTACCGCGAGACGCAGCTCGGCGACGGCCTCGCCACGCAGGCCGACGTCCCCCTCGTGCTCCTCGGCATGGGCAGCCTCGGCGCGCCGTCGGGGATCCTGCAGGTCGATCCGGAGCTCCCTGCGCCGCGCGATTCCCCGCCGTACGGCATCGCCGTCGATGCCAACGCGACCTACGTGCACTACACGTCGACCGACGGCGCTCCCGTCCTCACCCGCGCGACACGGACGCCCCCCGAGTCGGAACGGCTCGACGATCGCTTCGACTTCCCCGAGGGAGCCGAGCTCCTCCAGCTCGACGATGACGTCGCGCTGCATCGCGTCGTCGACGGACAGTGGGAGATCTTGAAGCTGTTCCCCGACGCCCCGGCGCGGTCCGAGACCACCGTGGTCGTGCTCGACGCCCCGGTGGCGTCCGTCAGCCCCGCGGGGCCGGGCACGTTCCTCGTCCAGCGCGACGACGGGGTCGCCGACCTCGTCCACGTCCGCTGCGCCGTCCCGACGCCGGAATGACGAAGGCCCGGGGGATCCGAGATCCTCCGGGCCCTCGCGGCCTTGCGGCCTTGCGGCTCTACTTGCGCGCCATCGCGGTGGCGTCCTCGGGCGGGAACAGGTTCTCGCGCGGGATCGGGGCCTTCGCGCCGCCATCCTTCGCCCACAGCAGCTGCAGCCCGAGCTCACCCGCGGCCGCCTGGAACCACATGACGTCGAGCTGGTACTCGCCGGGCTCGATCGCGATCGACTCGCACTTCTCGTTGGTGTCGTGAACGCCGTCGTTGTCGACGACCGGGGTCTGATCGAGGAACAGCAGCGCGCCGTCGCCGGCGTTGAGGCAGAGATCGTAGGTCCCGGCCTGCGTCACGTTGAGCGAGCCGCGGAAGTGCACTGCGAACCACTCCTTGACCTCGCCGTCCTTGCCGTGGAACGACCCCTTGAACTCGCCGGCGGGGATGTCGAGGTTGTCGACGGCGAAGGTCGCGAAGGGCTCGCCGAGCGTGTCGGCCGCGGGCAGCTCGGTCACCGGCTGGGCGATCTTGTAGACGTTCGCGAGCAGGCCGTGGCTGGCGTCGGTCCGCGGGGTCCCCAGGCCCACGACGGTGTGGAACGGCGTCTCGGACTTCACCGTCTGCGCCGAGCGGCTCTTCGAGCGCGCGCCGGCGTTGGTCACCACGACGGGGCCATTCACGTCGCCGGTGAGCTGCACCAGCATGTGGCCCTCGCCGACCTCGATCACCTTCTGGCGCTTCTTGCCGATCAGCACGCTGGCCTGGCCCTTGGTGCCGAAGCCCGAGCCGAGGATCTCGATGACGCTGCCCGCGGGCGCGTTGGTGGGGAAGTAGCCGTCGAGCGCGAGCTTCTCACCGGCCGGCGGCTGCGGACGCGCGCGCGGGGGCTTGTCGCCGCCGGTGACCGGGGGCTTGCGGGCCGCGAGCGACTTGCCCTTGCGGCCGGGCGCCGCCTTGGTCGACGTGACCGTGCGGACCTTCGGCTTGTCGGTGTCGCCGGTCGCCTGGTCGCCGCCGCCGGCATCGGACGAGCCGCCGTCCTTCACCTCGCTGTAGTAGCCATCGTAGTTGCCGGCGTCGGGGTTGCTGGTCGAGGTGTTCTTGACCGTGCAGGCGGCCAACACGGAAAGGCTCACGATCGCGAAGCGCGAGAGACGAGTCATGACTTCAATACATCCTTGCCGCAGGATCGGCGGTTGCGCCGTTCAGACGCGGCCTCTGCCGGTGGGATTCAGGAGGACCCGGAGGACGGATCACCCTGGCGACGGGCCCGGCACCGAACCGCGTGGCGTCGCGGATGATCGACCAGTTGGCCCACGGGGCGCAAGCCCGCATCGCGTCCGTGGGGCGAATCACCGCGGCCGAGGGGCGTTTTGCCCAGGCCCCCGACTGCGGTCGCGCTATCGGGCGCGTGCGCGCACACGCACTTTTCCCTCGCGGATCTCGACGTCGAAGCGCAGGGCCCGACCGCCGTGCTGCTCGGCGAGCTTGGGCGCCTCCCGCGACAACTTCCGCAGGAACGCGGGGAAGGTCATGCCCTCGGTCGACTCGCCCACCGATCGCTTCGCCGCGACCAGACGATCGTACACGTCGCGCGCGTTGTCCGGATCCACGAGCGCAGCGACGGGCGGGGCCACCGAGATCGGCGGGGCGGGCTCGAGCGCAGTGCTCTCGCGGGCGCCGGGCTTCGCTTGGCGTGCGAGGTCGCGGCGCGAGACGCCGCGCTCCATCTGATCGAGGATGCGCGTCCAGTAGTGCGCGTAGGTGATGAAGCGCGCCCGGAGCCCACCCATGCGGAAGCGGAGCATGGTGGTCCGCATCGACGTGCCCTCGAGCGCGCGGAGCTTCCGCTCGAGTCGCTCGCGCTGTCGCACCGGCGCGGCCCGATCGACGCCGAGGAAGTACTTGTCGTACGCCACGCGCAACGACTCGATCTCGGCCTCGAGCTGGTCGAGCATCTGGTCGGGATCCGCCGGCTCCGGCGTCTTGCGAGGGAGCACGCCGCGAAATCCTACCCTTTCGGTGGGCCGCCACAAGCGACCCATCTCGGTGGGCGACGAGCGGCCCCGTCGGCGGGCGCGCACCGCGACCCCTGCCCTCCTGGAGCCGACGCCCGAGGGGGGCCACACCTGCTATGCTGGGCGCGCGATGGGCAACATCTGGGCCTTCATCCTGCTCATCGGGCCGCTCATCTTCGTGCACGAGCTGGGGCATCTCCTCGCCGCCAAGCTCGTCGACGTCAAGGTCCTGCGCTTCTCGATCGGATTCGGCCCACCCCTGCTGCGCGCCCGCTTCGGCGAGACCGAGTACTGCCTCGCGCCGATTCCCCTCGGGGGCTACGTGTCGATGCTGGGCCAGGGCAACGACGACGTCCCGCTCGCCGAGCATGACCGCGCACTGTCGAACAAGCCGCTATGGGCGCGCTACCTGGTGCTCGGGGCCGGACCCGTGGCGAACCTCGTCCTGCCGATCCTGGTCTACTTCTTCTTCTTCCTCCAGCAGACCACCCTCACGCCCGCGGTCGTCGGCACCGTGGTCGCCGGCTCCGCGGCGGACCAGGCCGGGCTGATGCAGGGCGATCGCATCGTCGCGATCGACGACCGCGACATCCGATCGTGGAACGACATGAGCCAGCGGGTGGCAGAGTCACCCGGCGTCGATCTGAAGGTGCAGATCGAGCGGGACGGCAAGCGCCTCGACCGGACGGTCACGCCCGCCAAGAAGGTCACGCGCAACGCCCTGGGCGTCGCCACGCCAGTGGGGCGACTCGGGGTCAACCAGGCGTTCTATGCCCCGCAGATCGGCATCATCGATCCGCGCTCCCCCGCGTATCTGGAGGGGCTGCGCTCGGGCGACACCATCACGTCGATCAACGGCGAACCCGTGCGCACCGTGGAGGAGCTCCAGCGGATGCTCGACAGCACGGGGGATGGGCTGGTCCGCCTCACGTACCTGCGTGCCACCGCCGTCGCGGCGCCGCTCGCCACGCTGCTCTGGTACGAGTCCGCACACGCACAGCTGCTGCCCGGGAAAGACGGCAGCGGCACCGGGATCCTCCCCGGCAACGCGTTCATCCGGAGCGTCGAGCCCGGATCGCCTGCGGACCGCGCGGGGCTGCGGCCCGGGGATCGGCTGCTCTCGGTGGACGGCACCAGCACCGAGCAGTGGGAGATCCTCACCGAGGTCCTCGGACAGCGCCGGCTCGAGCCCGTCGAGCTCTCGGTGCAGAGCCTCGGCGACGCCCCACGGACCGTCTCTCTGCAGCTGGAGATCCGCAGCTGGCGCGACATCTATCAGCAGGACCGCCAGGAGGTATGGTTCGGCGCGCGGCCGTTCGCGAAGACCTACTTCGCCCCGCCCGAGCCGATCCGTGGCCGCTTCACGTACGCGATGGGGGCGGCAGTGCAGCAGACCGGCGCGAGCATCTCGCTCATGTGGGCGACGCTCGTGCAGATGCTGACGTTCGAGCGCGGCGTCGACGAGCTGTCGAGCGTCGTCGGCCTGTTCAAGGTCGCGGGCACAGCCGCGGAGCAGGGCCCCGGCCAGTTCCTCGAGCTCGTCGCGCTCCTCAGCGTGAACCTCGGCTTCGTCAACCTGCTCCCCATCCCGATCCTCGATGGCGGGCACCTGCTGTTCTTCACGGTCGAGGCGATCCGGCGCAGGCCGATGGGCCAACGCGCGCGGGAGATCGCGAGCGCCGTGGGCCTCGTCGTGATCCTGCTGCTGCTGCTCGTCGCGGCGCGCAACGACATCATCCGCTACTGGCTATGAGCGACGCGCCCGACTGGATGCTGGTGATCGACGCGTCCACGCCGCGGTGCGTAGTCGTGCTCGGTCGGCTCGGCGCGGGCGCCGAGGGTCCGCTGTTCGCCGACGAACAGGACGACGACGGTCGGCAGGCCTCGGCGCAGCTGCACCTGCGAATCGCCGCGCTGTTCGAGCGCGCGGGGATCGTCGCGGCAGACCTCGCCTGCGTCGGCTGCGGTCGCGGACCAGGCACCTTCACCGGCACACGGGTGGCGATCGCGATGTCCATGGGCCTCGCCGAAGGGCTCGGCGTCCCGGTGGTGGCGGTCTCGACGTTGGCCGCGGTGGCGGGCTCGATCGACGCGCCCCCGCCGATCCTCGCGGTCCTCGACGCGCGACGCGGGGAGGTCTACGCGGGGATGTTCGAGCGCCGCGGCGACACGCTCGCCGCCGCCGGACCCGAGCGCTGCGCGACGCTCGAGGCGGCCGTGGCCGAGGCCCCGCCAGGGACGCACCTCGTCGGCCCCGGCGTGGCCCCGTACGCTGATCAGGTCGTTCCCGAGATCGATGGGGGAATCGCCCGGACGCCGCTCCCCGGCCCGACCGCGCGCGGCCTCTGGCGCGCCGCGCTGTCGGCCCACCGCGCCGACGGCCCGCGGGACACCGCCACCCTCGAGGCCACGTACCTCCGCGAGAGCTACGCCGAGCTCGGGGTGAACGTCGCGAAGCGACCGGCGTTCAAGAGCCCGCTGGTCTGACCGCCCGCGCCCGCGGCAGGACGCACCCGAGGAGCCATGACCATACGCACCGCGACCGAGGCGGCCGTCACCACGATCACCATCGATCGGCCCCAGCTGCGCAACGCGATCGACCGCGACACCGCGGTGGCCCTCGCCGCGGCGATGCGTGCGTTCGAGGCCGACGACGCGGCCAAGGTCGCCGTGCTCTGCGGCGCCGAAGGGAACTTCTGCGCCGGCGCCGACCTGCAGGCGATCGCCGACGGGCGGCCGAATCGCCTCGAACCCACCGGCGACGGGCCGCTGGGGCCCACGCGGATGCAGCTCGACAAGCCCGTCATCGCCGCGGTCGCGGGCTACGCCGTGGCGGGCGGGCTCGAGCTCGCGCTGTGGTGTGACCTGCGGGTCGCCGACGCGACGGCGATCTTCGGCGTGTTCTGCCGGCGCTTCGGCGTGCCGCTCATCGACGGCGGCACCGTCCGACTGCCGCAGATCGTCGGGCTCGGCCGCGCCCTGGACCTCATCCTGACCGGCCGCTCCGTCGACGCCGATGAGGCCCTCGCGATCGGCCTGGTCGACCGACTCGTCCCCGCCGGCGACGCGTTGTCGACGGCCCAGGCCCTCGCCGCCCAGATCGCCGGGCTCCCGCAGGCGTGCCTGCGCAGCGATCGACGCTCGGTCTACGGCGCGCTCGGCATGCCGATCGGCGACGCGCTGCGCCAGGAGTTCGATCGGGGTCGCAGCGTGCTCGAGGCCCCCGACTTCCGCGACGGACCGACGCGCTTCCGCGGCGGCGCAGGCCGGCACGGTCGACCGACGTGAGCTTGGCTCAGCGCGTCGCGTGCAGCAGCGCGTCGACGTCGAGCCACGGGCCGAACCCCGAATCGTCGGGATCGAGCAGGCGATCGAGGGCGTGGCCGGACCCGATCGGTGGCCACGACGGTGGAGGTTGCTGCCACTGCCCCTGCGCGTCGCGCATGTGGCGACGATCCGAAGAGAAGCACGCGCGGTAGTCCGCGGCGGCGACGATGCGCACCTGCGGTCGCAGGCGTGGCGGCGCCTCGCGACGAAAGGTGCGCGTAACGTACTCCGCCGCGGCGACGGGGAACCCGAGCCGCGTGTCCAGATCCCACACCGCGAGGTCGGCCCCGACCACGATCACGTGGTAGTCCCAGAGCACCGGCAGCTCGTCGCTCGGCGCGGCGCGCTGGTGCCACAGCGCGACGCTGCGCGAGCGGTTCGAGATCACCACCACGCGCGCGTCGGGGCCCACCGGCGGCTCGACGCACAGGTGCCACGCGTTCTCCTCGCACCAGTACGGCGCGTCGTGTTCAGGCCGCCATGTCATGGTGCCGCGCGCCATGGCCCGAGGAACTCGGCGACGACGGGCGCGACCGCGGGCGCGTCCTCGAGGTGGACGTGGTGACCACCGGGCAGTCGCACCACGCGGATGTCCGCGATCGCGGCGACGCGGCCGTCGAGGATCGGACCGTCGGCGAACGGGCTGCGGTCGCCACGGACCAGCAGCGTCGGGCAGCGGATGGCGCGGAGGATCGCCAGCACCTGGTCCTCGACGAGGCGCACGCGCGACTGCCAGCGCACCTGCGGATCGCTGCGCCACGTGACGCCGCCGTCGACCTCGACCAGCCCGCGGCGACACAGGATCCGCGCGGCCTCGATCGAGGCGCCGGTCATCGACGACGCGAGCCGCCCCGCGGCGAACTCGGCGTCCCGGAGGCGCAGCGCGAGCGGGTGTTCGAGCCGTATCACACGACGCGCGCGCAGGGCACCGGGCTCGGCTTGGCGATCGTGAAGAAGATCATCGAGCGCCTGGGCGCGGGTCGGCTGCGCGCCCGCGAGCGTCGACGCGATCGCGGCGCCGAGCGAGTGGCCCATCAAGATGCACTGCTCCCAGCCGAGCGCGTCGCGTGCCGCCGCCACCGTCGCCACCGCGTCGATGAACGCGTAGGTGTTGCCCGCCTCGCGGTGCTCCGACAGCCCGTGACCAGGCAGATCCAGCGCAACGACGCGGAGGCCCGGCAGTCGCGGCGCGAGCAGCTCGAAGCTCGCCGCGTTGTCGAGCCAGCCATGCATGCACAGCACCTTGGGGGCGTCCGGCGGGCCGAACCCGCGCGCGGCGAGGCGGAGTCCGCCCGCCGTGATGGTGAGTTCTTCCCAGTCGTCGGTCATCGGCACCGCGAGACTATCAGGCCGCCCCGCCGTCACGTGGCGCCCCGCGGTCGCCCGAGGGCCGCGGCAACGCCACGACGAACCGCGCGCCCCCCAACGGGCTCGACTCGACCCGCACCTCGCCGCCGTGATCGAGGATGATCTTCTTCACGATCGCCAAGCCGAGCCCGGTGCCCTGCGCGCGCGTCGTGTGATACGGCTCGAACACCCGCTCGCGCTGCGCCTCCGGGACGCCGCAGCTCGATCCACGCCCCGGCCGTCGCGACGCCGACCTCGACGCGCACCGGCGATCGGTTGGCCTCGCGCGCTGACAGCACCGCGTTCTCGACGAGGTTGATGAGCACCTGCTTGAGCAGCTGCCGATCGGCCTGTACGACGATGGTGGGCTCGACGGGCGCGACCTGCAGCACGTCGTCGTCGCGCTCGGTGAGGTGACCGTACGCCCGCTCGAACTCCTCGAGCACGCGCGACAGCTCGACCTCCGCGAGGCGAACCTCGGGGACCTTGGCGAACTGGGAGAAGCTCGTGACCATGCGCCGCAGCCCCTCGACCTCGTCCTCCACGATCTCGACCGCCGAGCGCAGCATGCGGCTGAATTCCGGCGACAGCCCCGGGTCCTTCTCGCGCAGCTGCTGCACCGCGAGCTGGATCGGCGTCAGCGGGTTCTTGATCTCGTGGGCGATCCGCCGCGCCATCTCCTGCCACGCGCCGATGCGTTGCAGGTACGCCAGGCGGTCCTGGGCGTGCGCGAGGTCGTCGAGCATGCCGTTGAAGGCGGCGCCGAGCTGGGCGATCTCGTCACGCCCCCGCAGGGCCGCGCGCGCCCGCAGATCGCCCTGCGCGACGCGGGCCATCACGCGGCTCAGCTGGCCGACCTTGCGCGTCGTCGTGCGTGCGACGACGACCCCGAGCGCCAGCGCGAAGACCAGCACCGTGGCGCTGGCCAGGCCGAACACGCGGATCACCGCGGCCTCGATCTCGGTCTTGTCGCGCTGCTGACGGACGATTTCGCGGCGCCGCGCGCCGACCTGCTGGAAGCGGGCGTCGATCTCGGGATCGATGCGGTAGACCGCGCGGAGCTGGCCGGCGCTGCGGCCCTGCTCCGCGCCGCGCCCCCCGGGGATCGCGAGGTCGACCGAGGCCTCGTACCACTCGAAGCGGTCCTCGGGGTACTGCTCGGCGCGATCGACCTCGGCCCGGGCGCCGCTGGGCCGCACCCACGCCAGGCCGACGAGGTCGGGCTCGCGGTCGAGGACGACCTGCAGGCGCGCGCGATCCGCCTCCGCCGTCGGAGCGACGTCGCCGAGCGCCAGCTCGAGGCCGGTGGCGCGCGTGCGGGCCTCGTACTCCGAGATCTTCGCGCTGACGAGCCCGGCATGGAACGCGCCGACGTCGTCGGTGACGAGGACCGCCTGCTCGAGCGCCGCGGCCCACCGCGCGTCGAAGTAGGACACCGTCAGCTCCACCAGGTACGCCGACGATCCGACGCACAGCGTGCCGAGCAGCACGAGCGACGCGACGACCCGCAGCTCGAGGCGCCCCCACCACGGGATCGGGTGGCCCCGGCGGGGCCTCGCGGTCCCCGCTCGCCCATGAGATCGGCCCGATCCGCCTCCGCTCGGCGGCGATGCTGCCGTCATCGCGGCACCAGATAGAACGGGTTGGTGCGGACGTTCACGGTCTCCTCGGCCTCGGCGCGCTCGCCCGCGAGCACATCGACGAGTCGACCGAACCACTCGAGGTCGCGGCCCTGCGCGCTCGTGGAGCCGGCGAAGTCGGCCTCGGGCAGCAGCGGGTTGCGCAGCGCGAGCACCGTGACGAAGTAGTACGGGCCGTCCTCACCGCGCTCGAGATCCGCGGCGGCCGCCACCTTCACCCGATCGAGCTTGACCGCCGCGGCCACGGCGGCGTCGCGCTCGGTGAACAGCCGCTTGGTCCACGCCCCGTCCTCGCGGGTGGAGACGACGTAGCGCTTCTTCCAGGGATCCCGACGGATCCGGACGACGAGCTCGCGCGTGTCGACGAGCCTGCGACTCCCGTGCTGCCACAGCTTGATGGTGAAGTGCAGCGTCGTGTCGAACCCCGAGTCGATCGAGTCGAGCGCGTCCTTGTCGTAGCGGCGGAACAGCGTCGGCAGGCTCAGCGTCATCAGCACCGAGGTGCCGACCTCCTCGAACACCGCGCGACGGATCGGCAGGGTGTCCGGCCGCGCGAACGCGAGGACCGGGGCGGCGACGAGGCCGCGCATCCACGCCCTGCGCCTCACAGCGGCGTCCTCCGCAGCACGTTGCCGATCGACACGTTGAACGTGCCCGCGGCGGTGTCGAGCCGCAGGCCGAGGTTGGCGTTGAAGCCCAGCGGGGCCGCGCGCTGGCCGGCGAGCTTCCGGGCCCGGCGCTCGTCGGCGTCGCCGACCAGCGTGAACAGGCCGGCGCCGAAGAACAGATCGCCGCCGTACACCCCGCGGGTCCGTGCGCGCCGGAACAGCGGGATCGTGTAGTCGAGGTCGAGTCGACCGAACAGCACGCCGAACGTGCGCGTGTCGATGCCGGTGCCGAACACGTCGATCGGGTTGCGGGTCGAGTAGCGCACGCCGAGCTCGCGCCCCGGCGTCCACGCGCTCAGGTCCCCGGCGTAGAACCGCTCGAACACCGGGGCTCGCCCCGCGATCTGTCCGCCGGTCACGCTCGGCGTGAACCAATGCCGCCACGGCAGACGGAAGCTGTAGCCGCCCGCGATGACGAGCTTGACGTACTCGTACTGCGATCCGGTCGCCGGCGACGACAGCTGCAGGTCGAAGGCCACGCGCGCGCCCTTGCCCGCGAGCACGACCTCGTCGCGCGCGTCCCAGACCAACCCGAAGTGCGCCGACGTCAGCCGATGCGCCCCCGAGCGGACCATGAGATCGACCGGCACGACGGTGCCATCGGGCCGCGCCCACGTCGGCGACGCGGGCGGCAGCGCGTCGACGCGCTCGAAGCGGTAGTCGACCCCGAGCGTCAGCGTCGGCAGCACCGGGAAGGTCAGGCCGACCGATCCGCCGATGCGGCCGATGTCGACGGCGCGGAAGCCCGACGGATCGGGATCGTCCTCGGCGCCCGCGACCCGGTATGGCTCGGCCGACGAGATCACGAACGCCGAGGTGCGCACGCCCAGCGGCGCGGCGCCGAGCCGCGGCACCTCGGCGATGAACTGGTACGCCTGCTGCCGGCGACTCTGGGCGATCTCCGGCAGCGTGCCCCAGACCAGCGCGCCGCCGACGTGGACCGCGCGACCGAGGAAGTTGCGCTCGACGACCGAGATGCCGCCGTGGAAGGGCGTCATGCGCGACGAGCCGATGTAGAGCTCCTGCAGCGAGGCCGAGCTGCGCTCGACCAACGCGACGACGAGTCGCACCGCGTCGTCGCGCCCCGGCACGGGCTCGAGGCGGAGGCTCACGGACTTGAAGTAGCCGGTCGCGCGCAGGCGATCGCGGGCGCGGGCGATCCGCGGATCGGACGGCCACAGGACCTGCGTCCCGGGGACGAGGTCCTCGCGGCCGAGGATCGTGTCGATCTGCCGGACGGACACCTGCTCGCGTCCGCGGATCTCGACCGCGTCGATCTGCAGGGCGCGCGACTCGTCCTGGCCGGGATCGATCGGCGCTGGATCGGCCGCAGCGGCGCCCGTGGGCGCGCCGACGGCCATCGGTGCCGCGAGGGCCAGCGCAGTCGAGGCGAGGAGGAATCCGGTCACGGCCAGGGGTCCGCCGCCCGAGTGTACTCGGCTTCGGTCCCGCGACCGCTGGCCGCGCGTCGTACGTCCGCCGCGCCGACACGCTACACTCGCGGTCGATGGCGCGTACGCGCATCCTCTACGTCGAGGACAACGCCGCCAACCTCGCCCTGGTGCGAAAGGTGCTGGAGCACGCTGGCGCCTACGAGGTCATCGGCGCCGCGACCGGTGAAGCGGGCCTGGAGTCGGCCCGGGCGTCGCCGCCGGCGCTCATCCTCCTCGACCTCGACCTGCCCGGCATCGACGGCTTCGAGCTCGCGCGCCTCCTGCAGGCCGATCCCGCGCTCGCGACGATTCCCATGGTCGCGATCAGTGCGAGCGTGATGAAGCAGGAGCGCGACCAGGCGATCGCCGTGGGCTGCGTCCGCTTCATCGAGAAGCCCTTCGACATCGGCGAGCTGCGGGCCGTCGTCGACCAGGTGCTGCTGCGCCCGTCGGGACGATGACGTCAGCGCCCGGCCGCGAGCGACTCGAGCAGCGCGAGATCCTCGGGCGTGTTGACCCCCGCCGCCTCCTCGAGTTCGAGCGCGACCGCGATGACCTCGCCCATCGCCGCCATCGGCGCGACGATGTCGGTCAGATAGATCTCGCCCTGGGCGTTGTCGCGGCGCACGGTCGGCAGCACCGTGCGCAGGCGGTCGAGATCGACGCAGTACGTCCCCGCGTTGCACTCCCGGATCGCGCGCTCCTCCGGGGAGGCGTCGCGCTGCTCGCGGATGCCGACCACCAGGCCCGCGGCATCGCGGAGGATCCGCCCGTAGCCCTGGGCGTCCGGCGGCGTGAACACCCCGAGGGCGAGCCCGGCCGATGACCGCCGACACGCCGCGACGAGCTCGCGGAGGGTCTCGGCGCGGACCAGCGGCACATCGCCCGACAGCACCAGCAGCGGCCCGTCGATCGCGACGAGCTGCGGCAGCGCGCAGCTGACCGCATGTCCCGTGCCGAGCTGCTCGGACTGCTCGGCGTAGCGCAGCGGCGCCGCACCGAGGGGAAACCCGGCGTCGAGCGCCGCGCGCACCTCGTCGCCGCCGTGCCCGACCACGACGACGATCGGCTCGGCCCCCGCGGCCCGGGCCGCGCGCACGGGATGGACGGCCAGGGGCTCGCCCCGGAATCGATGCAGGACCTTGGGCAGATCCGAACGCATGCGCGTCCCCTTGCCCGCGGCCAGAACGACGGCACTGCAGTGCGACACGGCGAGAAGCCTACCCAAGGCCGCCCCGCCCCGTCACGTGTGTCGGCCATGCGACCGCGTCTGCCCCCGACGGGCGCGGGTGACCCGGCGGGCCCGGCCGGCCTTCCAAATCCTGGACCGATCCGCGTAAGATGCCGTGCTGACGGCGGCCCGGACCGCAACCAGATCCCGATGGCCACGGCGCAGGCAGCCCCCGAACCGCAGCTCGGATTCCCCACGAAGGGCTCGCTGCGGCGATTCCCCTTCCCGCGGCTCATCCGCGAAATCGCGCGGGCGAACCTCACCGGCAGCCTCTACCTGTTGTCGGGCCAGACGAAGAAGGTCGTCTTCTTCGAGACCGGTCAGCCGGTGTTCGTGCGCAGCAACGTGCTGTCCGAGTGCCTCGGCCAGGTGCTCGCCCACGAGGGCCTCATCACGCAGGAGCAGTGCGAGCAGACGCTCGAGGCGATCCGACGCACCGGCAAGAAGCAGGGCGAGCTGCTCGTGGAGATGGGCATCCTCTCCCAGGGCAACCTGCGCTACGGGCTGCAGGCCCAGCTCCGCGCCAAGCTCTTCGACATCTTCGGCTGGGACGACGGGCGCTACCAGTTCAAGCCCGACGCGATCGAGGAGACGCCAGGCGTGCGCCTCGACACCTCGGCCGAGGGCGTGATCCTGGCGGCGATCCAGGATCGCTACCCGGAGGAGCGCGCGCGCGCGGCCCTGCGCGACAGCGGCGGGCAGTACCCGACGCTGCGCAACCCGGCGGGGGACTTCGCCGAGGAGCTCGGCCTCGAGCTGTCGCTGGAGGAGGCGTTCTTCGTCGCGGGGCTCGACGGCAGCCGCACGCTCGACGCGGTGCTGCAGCACGCGGGCGACCCCGCGGTGCCCTGCCCGGCCGCGCTGCTCTACGGCCTCGTGCAGGCCGGCGCAATCGTGCTGGTCGACGAGGCCCAGCCCGCACGCGCCCCGCTGGCTCGACCCGCCTTCGTCGGCGGCGAGGGTGGTGACGACGCGTTCGCGCCGACGTTCGAGGCGCAGGACGTCGTCACCGAGTACGAGGACACGCCGCTCCCCGGCGAGCTGCCGCGGGTCCGCGCGCTGCTCGGCGACCACGAGGCCGAGTTCGCCGGCGTCGAGGACGAAGAGGCCCTCGGGACCGGCACGCAGCACTCGGTCTCGGTCGCGCGACCCAAGCCCGAGGTGCCGGTGGCGCTGCTCGCCGCCGAGCCGGCCGGGGTCGAGGAGACCTTCGAGGACGCGATCGACTTCGGCGAGGACGAGAGCTTCGACGGCATCATGCCGCCGCCCGGACCCGCGCCGACGCCGAGCCAGCCGGCACCGCTCGCGTCTGCGTCGCCCTCGGGCCCCGCGCCGTTGGCCGCTGCCGCGGTGCCGCCACGTCCGATCCAGCCCGCGCCCATCGAGCCGCCGCGCCCCGCGACCCGCACCGCGCCGCAGGAGCCGGTGCCCGGCCCGCTGGGCCGCGACGCCGGCGACTTCTCCTCGCCGGGCGCCGCGTCGTACGACCTGCAGCCCGACGAGATCGAGACGATCGGCGAGAGCAACCACTCCGGACGCATTCTCCGCGACGCCGACGCGACGGTGATGGACGTCGGCCAGGGCGTGATCGTGCCGCCGATCTCGACCGACGGCATCGGCCACGACCTGCTCGCGGTCGACGAGCTCGACGACATCCAGATCGGACAGGACGACCTCGCCGGCCTCGAGCTCGACGCCGCGAACTTCCCCGGCGGAGACCTCGGCTCCGAAGAGCCCGACGAGCTCGATTCCGCCGACGATCTGGTCTCCGCGACCCACGAGCTGATGCCCGAGGATCTCGGACTATCGCCCGAGTCCATCGACGACGACCTCGCGCTCGACCCCAACGAGCCGCTCGACGAGCCGGGCGACATGGGCGAGCTGCTCGCGCTCGACGACCTCGACGCGATCGATCTCGGCGACGCCGTCGGCCCCGGCCCGGCACGGCACGTCGGGAGCGAGGCGACCTTCGATCAGGCCGCGAGCCCAGAGATGGTCGGCGCGGTGCGCTTCAACGAGGCCGAGGTCGCGCTGGCCGAGGGTGACTTCGTCGGCGCGGTGGCGCTGCTCGAGGAGGCCTACGAGAGCGGCTTCGACGTCGCCGAGCTCCACGCGATGCTCGCGTACGCCCGCTTCGAGGCGGCGGGTCACGATCCCGAGACCGGCGACCATGCGCTCGAGCTGCTGGACTACGCGCAGACGATGGACCCGAGCCTCGACATGGTCCACGCGTATCGCGGGGCGATCTATCGCGCGCTGCGGCAGCCGCAGCGCGCCCGCGAGGCCCTCGATCGCGCGCTCGAGCTCAATCCGTACTGCGAGCTCGCGATGCAGATCATGGACACGCTGTAGCGGCGCCGCGTGACTACGCCGCCCGCACGAGCCGGGGCCGCGGGGCCTGCTTGAGCTTGCCCCGCGCCGCGCGCTCGACCTCGAGGATCTCCTCGGATCGCCGCGTCAGCGCGCGGGCGACGTTGCGGAGATCACGGCCGAGCCGGCGCAGGCCGTCGGGCTCGAGCGACGCGGCGTGATCGGTGCCCTTCCACGTGCGATCGAGGGTGAAGTGCCGCTCGATCCACTTCGCGCCCAGCGTGATCGCGGCGACGTCGGGGGCGATGCCGAGGTGATGTCCGGAGAACCCGATCGCCTCGACGTCGGCGCCGTAGTCGTCGCACAGCCGCGTGATCTCGCGCAGGCAGAGATCGTCGACGGCGACCGGGTAGCCCGAGGTGCACGCGTACAGCACGGTGTCGCGCAGGCGGCCGTGGGCGCCGAGCAGCTCCATCAGCGCGCGCTCCTCGAGCGCGGTGGTCATGCCGAGGCTGACGTGGATCGACCCCGGGTAGTGCTCGCACAGCCACGACAGCATCTCGGTGTCCGTGTTGCAGGCGCTCGGGATCTTGATCCACTTGGGCCCGAGCTCGGTGAGCTGCTGGGCCGAGGTCATGTCCCACGCGCTGCACGAGTAGTCGATCGACAGTGAGTCGCAGAGCGCCTTCAGATCGGCGTGGCGCTCGATCGGCAGCTCGAGGTACTCGCGGTGCTCGCCGTAGGTCCGGCCATAGCTGTGGCTCGGGTCGGGGTGCGGGGCGGCGTACTGCTCGGCGCTCAGCGACTCCTTGGGGTTGCGCTTCTGGAACTTCACCGCGTCGGCACGGCAGAACTCGGCCGCGGTGCGGACGAGCTCCTTTGCCAGCTCGAAATCACCCTTGTGGTTGCAGCCGATCTCGGCGACGACCTTGGGGACATTGTCCGGTCCGATGTCCATGGCATGGCCGTACGGCACGGCACGGGCCGCGCAAGGGCGGTGGCCCAACCCCGACCGCCCGGCGGGTCCGGGCGGCGCGCGCGGACGCGGCGGCCGGCCGCCGCGGACTAACCCGCGACCGCAGGCCGCTCGCCGTCGGTGCCTTCGCGGGCTCGGCCGGCGCGGCCGCGGGCGCCGGCGGCTTCGCGGCCTCGGCCGGGGCGGCCTGGGTCGCGGCGATCTTCGGCGTGACGCCCATCTCCGTCAGCAGGTGGTCGCCCTGGTCGACCGCGTCGAGGACCCACAGCACGAAGCGGATGTCGACGTGGATCGAGCGCGTGATGCCGGGGATGAACATCCAGTTCGACGCGATCGCCTCGTAGTTGCCGTCGAACGCGAGCCCGACCAGCTCGCCCTTGGCGTTCAGCGTCGCCGAGCCCGAGTTGCCGCCGGTGATGTCGAGGTCGGCGAGGAAGTCGAGCGGCACGTCGCCGAGCGCCTCGACGCGGTACGGGCCCTTGTCGCCGTTCGCGGCGGCGAGCAGCTTGGCCGGCGCCGCGAACGGCTCGGTGCCCGTGTTCTTCGCGACCATCTGCGACAGCGTGGTGAACGGCTCGAACACCGGCGCCTCGGGCGTGGGCTTGTAGCCGCGCACGGTGCCGTAGGTGATGCGCAGCGTGCTGTTGGCGTCGG
Organism: Deltaproteobacteria bacterium Ga0077550; assembly: GCA_001464385.1. Taxonomy (GTDB): domain Bacteria; phylum Myxococcota_A; class Polyangia; order Nannocystales; family Nannocystaceae; genus Xiheibacterium; species Xiheibacterium aquaticum. Next base: position 41,523 of record LNFB01000340.1, read on the forward strand.
GTGCCACGGGCGTCTTCGAGTACTCGCGCAGGGCGGCCACGAACGTCGGACGGAGCGCGGCCATGGATCCGGCGCGGGTCTCCTCGCGGCCCTGCGCGGCGATGAACACCGGCGCGAGGGTGACCGCGGCCTTCACGAACGGATCCCGCAGCTGCTTCAGCTTCGCGGTGTCCTTGGCCGCGATGAGCTTCTCGCGGAAGCGTGGCTCGACCAGCTTGGTCTTGTCGTAGAGCTTGGCGAGGCCGGCGTCGATCGCTGCGGCGTCCCAGTTGCCGTCGGCGCCGGGCTTGCCGAGCAGGGCCGTCAGCGCGTCGGCGGGCCGCTGCTCGGCGGGCAGCCGGGTCGTGCGCTCGATGGCGAGGCGGAAGAGCGCGCGGTCGAGCTCCGCGTCGTAGGTCTTCATCGCGCCGTCGATCATCGCGGCCAGATCGCCCTGGGCCGGCTTGCCCGCGGCGGTGTTCTGGGCGGTGATGGCCGCTGACAACGCGGCACCGAACAGCTGGCTGCCCTCGGCGAGCTCGCGCAGCGCGGCGTCGTGATCGCGGACCTTGCGGTACTCGGCGTCGAGCGCCGCGAGCTTCTCGAACACGCCGCCGTACTTGGCGGTGCGGGCCGCGTCGCCGGCGATCCACGCCTGCAGCTCGGCCTCGAGCCTGGCCTTCTGCTCGGCCAGTCCGCCCTTGGTCAGGCCGTCGAGCATCCCCTGGAAGTTGGTGTGGTAGTTGGCCAGGCGGCGCAGCCGACTCGCCGACTTGATGAGCAGCTCGGGCCGCTGCTTGCCGAGGGCCTCGAGCAACGCGATGGTCTCGCCGTAGCGGCCGATGTCGCGGGGGTATCGCCACGAGATCGCGTCCTTGACCTCCTCGGCGGTGCTCAGGCGGTTCGTGCGACCGGGGTAGCCGGCGACCATGACGAAATCCCCGCCGTCGAGGGGCTCGCTGGCGATCCGCAGGTGGTGCGGCGGGACGTAGGGCACGTTCTCGGGCGAGGGATCGGCGGGCTGGCCGTCCTTGCCGACGTAGGCGCGCAGGAACGAGAAGTCGCCGGTGTGCCGGGGCCAGCGCCAGTTGTCGACCTCGCCGCCGAACACCCCGATGCCCGCGTGCGGGGCGTAGACCAGCCGCACGTCGCGGATCTCGAGCGCGTCGATCATGTAGTACTCGGCGCCCTCGAAGAACGACCGCACCGAGCAGTCGTGGCCGGGCTTCTGCGCCTCGCACGTCTGCTCGAGATCGCGGGTGCGCTTCTGGGTCTCGAGGAAGCGCGCCTGGGGATCGGCGATCTGGTCGAGGCCCTGCGTCATCTCGGACGTCACCTCGCGGATCGCCTGGGTGACGTAGATGCGCTGGTTGGCGCCCGCGGGCTTCTCGTCGGCGAGCGTCGCGGCGAGGTAGCCGTCGACGAGCAGGTTCTGGTCCGGCGTCGAGTTGTTCTGCAGCGCCCCGATCACGCAGTGGTGGTTGGTGATCACCAGGCCCTGCGGCGACACGAACGAGGCCGAGCAACCGCCCAGGCTCACCACCGCGCCGAGCGGGAACGAGGTCGGGTCGCCGAGCGCCGCCGGGTCGTAGCCGAGGCCGAGGGTCTTCAGCGTCTCGGTGTGACCGACCATCTGCGTCGGCATCCACATGCCACCGGGGTTCTCGAACGCCACGGCGGCCGGGGCAGCGGGGCCCGTGGGCGGCTGCGTCGTCGACGGCTTGCACGAGGACGTGGCGGCGAGGAGGGAAGCGACGGCGACGAGGGCTCGAACGCGCACGGACATCGGCGGCATGCCTAACAGATCCGCCGCACCCCGGGTCGGGTTTCGCCGGGGGCGCGTGCGCCGGCGCTGAGCGGTGGCGCACGTCCGGGCGTCGACCCACCCCGCCCCGTTGGCCCTCGGTCCGGCGCTCGCCAAGCAGGCTCGGCCTTCGCTACGCTTGCGGGCCGTTGCCTCGCCCCCGCCGCACCCTGCTCGTGGCCAACCCGACCGCCCGCAGCGGCAAGGCCAAGCGCTACATCGACGACGCGATGGCGGTGCTCGACGACGCCGGACTCGCCCCCGAGTTCGTCGCGACGCTGCCCGCCGGCGCCACGGTCGCGGCGCTCGCCGCCCGGATCGAGCGCGAGGACGCGGCGCGCGTCGTCTACATGGGCGGCGACGGGACCTTCGCCGAGGCGGCCAAGGCGATCATCCTCGCCCGCGAGCGCGCCGGCATCGACGTGCCCCTGGGCATGCTGCCGATGGGCACCGCCAACGATCAGGGCCGCAGCTTCGGCATCACGTCGGGGGTGAGGGCGCTGCGCAGGAACGTCGAGATCATCGCCGCCGGCATCGAGCAGTGGCTCGACGTCGGCCGGATCGTCGCGTTCGACCCGGCGGGCGAACCCATCGCCAAGGACCTGTGGTTCGACAGCTGCGGCATGGGCCTGTCGGCGCGGGTGCTGGCCAAGCGCAACCGCGAGCGCGAGTGGGTCGAGAAGGTCCCGGTCCTGCGCGCCTTCTACCGCGACAAGCTGGTGTACACGAGCGCGACGCTGCGAACCCTGGTGCTCGGTGCGCTCGGTGGCGCCAACTTCGACGCCGAGATCACGATCGACGACGCCGTCGCCGAGTTCGAATCGGTCACCGACATCCTGGTCCAGGGCACGATCATCTACGCGGGGGACTGGATCTTCGATCCCACCGCCAAGCCCGACGACGGGAAGTTCGAGGTCGTGGTGCTGCGCGGGCACGCCGACTGGGCCGCCGCGGCGCTCGGCGGGCACAAGCGCAACCCGGTGACCGGCGACGACCTCGAGGTGCTCGGCCTGCCGCGGCGGGACGTGCCACGCGGCCGCGTCATCGACATCCGGCTGCTCCCGCGGCGAAAGGGCCGCATCGACCCGCAGATCGCGGCGCAGATCGACGGTGAGGAGTTCCTCACCGCCAGCCACTACCGCATCGAGAACCTGTTCCACCACCTACGCATCATCGTGCCCGAGGATTCCCACTGGGTCTGAGTCCGTCCCGGGGCTCGACGTCGTCGCCTCGGCGCCCGACGTTGCTGGGCTGGGGTACCTGTGGCACGTTTCGTCGCGCGTGGTCGAACGCGTGACGAGCGATCGTTGGGGACGAGCCGTCATCGCGCTCGCGGTGGCGGCGTCGGGCTGCGGCCGCGTCGGCGAGGCGATCCAGAGCCGCGTGCAGGCGGAGGTCGAGGCCCGCGTCCTCATCGACGACGCGCACATGCCCGGCACGCTCGCCACGCCGCAGCTCGACGATCAGGATCGGCTCGCCGACAAGCTGTCGCTCTACCACGAGTGCCTGCGCCGCACGCGGGGCCACGTCGTCGAGAGCTACAAGCGGTGGACGCAGGGCATCGATCTCAAGACCGGCGGACCCAAGCGCAACGGCGCGCGTCCCCTGGTGTACCCGGTCGACGGCGACCTGCAGCCGTGCCGTCGCGCCGCCGACGAGGGTCCGCTGCGCGAGCCGTCGCTGCCGGCGATCGAGGCGGCGATGCAGCAGTACCTGGCGGCGCTCACGGCCTTCGCCGCCCTCGCCGTCACGCTCGACGCGTACTACGGCCCGGAGGCGTTCAAGGAGGACGCGTGGGCCAAGGGCAAGGAGCTCGCGCCGCAGTTCATCGCCGCGTGGGGCGCGTGGGAGCTCGCCCGCGACGCGCTGTCCGGCGAGCTCGAGGAGGTGCGCGACGGACTCGACGAGCTGCGGCTCGCGCAGGCCGGCGCGCAGGAGGGCCCGAGCATGCGCTGGCACTGCCACCGCGCGATGCTGGCGGCCAAGGGCTTCGAGCGCTGCACGCGTCGCGATCCGTTGAGCGCGGGGATGTGCGACGGCGCGTTGACGACGTTCGACGGCCGCCTCTCCGAGCTGCACGCCTTCGCCGAGTCCCACGAGGCCGAGGCGGATCGCGTGTTCTGGTGGCCGAGCTACGACGCCGCGCTCCGCGATTTCGCCGAGGACGCGCACGCGGTCACGAACCTGCTGCGCACCAAGAAGTTCACCGGCGATCTGGACGCGCTGCGCGACCACCACGACGAGATCCGGGCCGCGTTCGACAACCTCCGCTTCGACCTGCCGCGCTGAGCCGCGCGGGACGACGTCGGGTGGTGCTCAGGCGGCCTCGGCCATGACCGCACCCTCGGGCGCGAGGTCGGCGAGCGAGCGACGCAGCTTGGTCTTCACCCGCTGCTCGAGCTGACGCACGCGCTCGCGCGACAGGCCGAGGGTCTTGCCGATCTCCGACAGGGTCTGGCGCTCGCCGCCGATGAGACGGTGGTGCACGATGACCTGCTCGCGCTCGTCGAGCCGGGTGAGCGCGTCGGCGACCCGCTCGTGGACGAGGGTCTGGACCTCGCCGCTCAGCAGCGAGTTCTCCTGGTCGGTGCCGCCGTCGGCGAGCGTGTCCATGATCGTCGAGGTCCCCTCGCGGTAGGCCTTGGCGTCGAGCGACAGGTCGCGGGCGTCGATCCGCTGCTCCATCGAGCGGATGCGCTCCTCACTGGTGGCGAAGGTCGCGGCGAGGTGCGCCGTGAGGTCCTCGCCGCTGCCGAGGCGCGCGGCGAGCTTGGCCTTCTCGCGGTGGAGGCGGAAGAACAGCTTGCTCTGCATCGGCCCGGTGCCGACACCCACCAAGCTCCAGTGCTTGAGGATGTACGACAGCACGTGGGCACGGACCCAGTACGAGGCGTAGGTCATGAACCGCAGCCCTCGCTCGGGCTCGAAGCGGCGCACGGCCTGCAGCAGGCCCATGTTGCCCTCGGCGACGAGCTCGTTCACGCGGAAGCCGTAGCCACGGTAGCCGTGGGCGATCTTCACCACGTAACGGAGATTGCAGCACACCAGCAGATCGCCCGAGGCCTTGTCGCCCTCGCGGTAGGAGCGGGACAGGGACAGCTCGCGGTCACGGTCGAGGACCGGGTACCGTTCGATGGCGGTGGAGTAGCGGGAAAAGCCTTGATCGGTCGCAAGCGCGTCGAACATGTCGGGGATCTCCATCGTCGGCATGACCCGGCCCGAAATGGGTCGGACGCGCCCCGATGGGAGCCCTGCAGCGGAAACGAATCGCGGAAAACCCCCCGGCCGCCCTCGACTCGTCAGGGATGTATATGCGGGGGTCCGGTCGCCGCGGCAAGGGCGAGTTGCGAGGTCGATGCATTTCGGTGGTAGCGTTGCGCACACACGGCCCGCGGCCGAACGGCCGTCCGCGAAGGATCCAACGATGCGTGCGATCACGCTGCACCGACACGGCGATGCCTCGGTCCTCGCGCCCGAGGCCCTGCCCGACCCGGTCGTCGGCCCGGGCCAGGCCCTGGTCGCGATCGAGGCCTGCGCCCTCAACCGCCTCGATCTGTGGGTCCGCGGCGGGCTGCCGAACCTGCGGCTGACCTACCCCCACGTGCTCGGGAGCGACATCGCCGGCCGCGTCCTCGAGACCGGCCCCGGGGTCGACCCCGCCTGGCGGGACCGCGCCGTGGTGCTCAACCCCGGCCTGTCGTGCGGCGCGTGCGAGTCGTGCCTCGGGGGTTGGGACAACCTCTGTCCGCGCTATCGCATCCTCGGCGAGAACGTGGGCGGGGGCTACTGCGAGCGCATCTGCGTGCCGCAGGCCAACCTCGTCGCGAAGCCCGAGAACCTCGGCATGATCGAGGCGGCCGCCGTGCCCCTGACCTTCCTCACCGCTTGGCAGATGGTCGTCACCCGCGGCCGCGTCGCGCCCGGCGACACCGTGCTCGTGCACGCGGTCGGCAGCGGCGTCGGGGTCGCGGCGCTGCAGATCGCCAAGCTCCACGGCGCGCGCGTCGTCGCCCTCGCGAGCACCGACGCGAAGCTCGAGCGCGCGCGGGAGCTCGGCGCCGACGCGACCGTCCGCACCGCCGATCCCGAGTGGCCCAAGCAGGTCCGCGCGCTGCCGTGGGTCGGCAAGCGCGGCCTCGACCTCGTGGTCGAGCACACCGGCAAGGACACCTGGTCGGCGAGCATCGAGCTTGCGCGGCGCGGCGGCACGGTCGTGACCTGCGGCGCCTCGTCGGGCTGGGATGCGACCACCGATCTGCGCCACGTGTTCTTCCGCCAGATCCAGATCCTCGGCAGCACGATGGGCAGCAAGGCCTCGCTGCACCGGATCATGGCCCTGTGCGGCGAGGGCAAGCTGCGCCCGGTGGTCGATCGCGTGTTCCCGCTCGCCGACGCCGCGGCGGCCCAACGCCACCTCGAGTCGCGCGCGCAGTTCGGCAAGGTCGTGCTCGAGATCGGGTCATGAGCGGCGCGCCGCGGGGACCCGAGGCCAGCGCGCCGGTGGCCTCGGCGGTGCTGGCGATCGTGCTCGCCGCCATGGTCGTGTGGCCGGGCTCCGACTTCGCGCTCGACGACGCGTGGATCCACCTCGACTACGCCAAGAGCCTGCGGTCCGGCGACGGGTGGAGCTACAACCCCGGCGATCACGAGGCCGGGTGCTCGAGCCCGCTGTGGGTGCTGCTCCTCGCGGTGTGGCCGACGGCCGCCGATCCGGTGCGGTGGGTCCTCGCCCTGGGGGTGCTCCTGCACGCCGTGACCGCGTGGTGCGGCGCGGGGCTGGCCCTCGCGATCGGGAGGCGGCGCGCGAGCGTGGAGGCCCCGATTCCCCTGGGCTCGATCGGTTGGCTCGCCGGGGCGCTCGTCGCGACGTCGCCGCTGCTGCTGCACGGCGTGGGCAGCGGGATGGAGGTCCCGCTCGCGGCGGCCCTCGTGCTCGCGGGCGCCTGGGCGATCGTCGAGGGGCACGCCGTCGCGGCCGCCGCCCTCGGGGCGCTCGGCGTCGCCGCGCGCCCGGAGCTCGGGGCATGGAGCGTCGCGCTGCTCGCCGCGCTGTGGCTGCTGCGGTCGCGCACCGAACCGGCCCAGCGCCGCGCCGCGCTGCTCGCGGCCGCGGGGGCCCTCGGGGCGGCGGGCGTCTGGGCGCTGTGGCTGCTCGCGACCGTCGGCGCCGCGCTGCCCAACGCGTTCTACATCAAGGGCCGAGGCGGCGGCCCGGCTGGACTCGCCTACGTCACGGAGCAGGTCGCGCCCTGGCAACCGTGGCTCATCGGGCTCGGCGGCGTCGTGCTCGTCGGGGCAGCGGTGCGCCGCCACCTGCGGGAGGGCGATGGGGCGGCCGCCGCGATCGCGATCGCGAGCCTCGTCACGGTGGTCGTCGTCGCGTCGACCCGACCGCTGCACGACGGCGTGCAGTTCTTCGAGGCCCGCTACTTCGCGCCGCTGCTCGTGCCGTGGCCTGTGCTCGTCGCCCTCGGGCTGGGGGCGCTGTCGCGGCGCGTCGCCGTGGTCGCCCTCGTGCCGGTCGCCGTGTTCACCGGCCTGCAGGCCCGCGACACCGCGGCGCGGGTACGGGCGGCCGCCGAGGACACCCGCGCGCTGCACCGGCAGCCCGCGGCGTGGATCGCCGACGAGCTGCCGAGCGACGCGGTCGTCGCCGTCGAGGGTGCCGGGGCGACGCGGTTCTTCGCCCCGCGCACGATGACGATCGTCGATCTGGTCGGGCTCAACGATCACGTCGGCGCCCGGCTGCACCGCGACCGCGAGGCGAAGATCTGCCATTGGATCGCCAGGGCCCCCACCCACGCCGTCGTCCCCGCGGGCTGGGCGGCCATGCTGGACACGGTCTTCGAGGTCACCGTGCTCGCGGCCTTCGACGACCCCGCGTACACGCAGGTCGAGCCGGTCGCGCCGATGCGCGTCGTCGCGGTGGGCCTCGGCGCGGTGCGACCAGGCCGATCGTGCCGGTAGAAAACGCGGGCCGGCGCCCGCGCCGGCGTGCTAGGGTCCGCGCGCCGTGCTCGAATTCACCCTGACCCACGGGTTCGATTGCTCGACCGACCGCTTCTGGACGCTGTTCTTCGATCCCGACTGGACGCGCCAGATGATCCTCGAGGGGCTCGGCTTCGCGACCTGCGACATCGAGCCGGTCGTCGAGGCGAACGGCAAGAAGAGCCGGTCGATGCGCGTGACCCCGAAGCTGGACCTCCCGGCCGCGGTCGCGAAGCTCCTCGGCCCCAAGCTCGGGTACACCGAGCACGGCCGCCTCGACCTCGCGACGAACGAGTGGTCCTACGAGATCGTGATGTCGGTGATGTCCGAGCGCATCCGACTCGGCGGCCGCGTCACCGTCGAGCCCGATGGACCGGCCAAGTGCCGCCGCCGCTCGGCCCTGTGGTGCGAAGTCAAGATCTTCGGCATCGGCGGCCTGGTCGAGAAGGCCGCCGAGAAAAACATGCGCGAGGGCTGGGAGACCGCCGCGGGCTGGATGCGGAAGTGGTTCGCGGCGCACCCCAGCGCCTAGCGGCGGCCGCCGCCCCGGCCCATCCCTGGCCGCGTGGCCGTGCATGGCGACACAACCATGGCTTGCACGGCCGACCCTCCGATCTATGGTTCATTCCATGCCCGCGATGGAAGCCGGACGGTCGGACCGGATGTCGAAGAGCCCGTGGTCGCTCGTCCGCCAGACGATGGGGGACCGTCGGGCGCGCTGGCACAAGGCGGCCCAGCTGGTCCGGGCGCTGAACGGCTACGGCGACTCGGCCAAGGTCGAGGCGCGGCTCGAGCGGCTCCGCCGCCTCGGCTACATCACCGAGGTCCCGACTCGGCTCCAGCGCATCGTCGGCGCCCTCGACATGATGCGGTTCTTCATCGTGCCGTGCGCGGCGGACTACTACGCGGACAAGGGCCTCGACTTCCGCTTCCACACCCTGCTGCGGTTCCTCGATGATCCAGCGTCGGTGATCGATCCGACCGGCTTCAACAGCACGCGCGACGCGATCATCGGGCACGTGATGCAGGTCGTGCACGCCAACCCGCAGTACGACTTCCAGTTGCTCGAGTCGTTCGAGGGCGGGCTCGAGCAGATGGAGCAGCAGGTCGCCGAAGTGCTCGCCGGCGTGCACCCGCGCAGCGCGTCGATCCTTTCGATCGTCGAGGACCCCGAGTACCACGCGCGACTTCTCGAGCACATCCGGGCGTTCCGCCGCGACCCCAACGTCGCGCCGCTGCTGCGCGAGAACGTCGTCGCGAACCCGGAGTTCGCGGCGATCGAGCGCACCTTCGGCACCGTGCCGGGGGCGATGCGCTACTTCGCGAAGATGCCGCGGACGCCCTTGGCGGCCGTGCGGCACCTGCTGACGGTGCGCGAGTTCCCCCGCGAGCTCGCGGCGGCGTAGGGCCGGTTCAACGGCGCCGTCGGGGCCGACGCAGCGCCGCGAGCACGACCAGGCCCAGCGTCGCGACGCCGTGGCCCTCGCCGCCGACGCTGCAGCCCTTGCCGCTCGCGCCCGGCTTGCCATCCACCGACGGCGGCGCGCCGTCGTCGGGCGGGAGCTGCGGCTCGGGTGTGTCCGCACCCGTGGACGCGCCCCCGGTGTCCGTGCCGCCGGTCGTGGTGCCCGGCTCGGTCGACGGCTCCGCCGGTCCTTCGCCACCGGTCCCACGCCGCCGCTCCTCGCGGGCCTTCACATAGGACTCCGGCAACGCCGGCAGCACGAAGCCCACCGGCTTCGGCCGCGGGCCCGCGAGCTTCTGCCACTTGCTGGGGATCTGACCGCCCGCCGCCGGCGTGTCGACGCCGATGAGGTAGAGCGCGCGACGGTTGCGGACCTCGTCGACGCTGTCGGCGGTCTCGACTCGCAGGCCACGCTCGCCCATGCCCGCGTAGTGGATCTCGGCCCAGAAGCCCTTGTCGTAGAAGTACTTCGCGATCTCCTTGGCCCGGTTGCGCGACAGCTCGTCGTTCTTCGGGCCCGGCCCCACGGTGTCGGTGTAGCCGACGATGTAGAGGCGCGGCGTGATGTTGGCCTGCACCGCCTCGTTGACCTTCTCGAGGCCCTCGAGCTCGTGGAAGGCGACCGCGACCGCCTCGTCGAGCTTCGCAGTCTCGTCGGTCTTCACGTCCCACTTCGCCGAGTCGAAGTTGATCTCGGTGTGCGGGATCTCGACCGACCACGGCACGAGCTTGAACTCGGTGAAGCGCCCGTGCTCGTCCTCGCCGCGGACGTAGACCATGAACACCTCCGCGGTGCTGTCCCACTTCACGGTGAACGTGCCGCCCGCCGGGACCGGATTGTCGCTGACCAGCGCCTGCGCGATGATGTCGCCGTCGCTGTCGTAGACCTTGTACTCGTAGTTCGCCAGGGCGAACGAGGTCTCGTAGGTCGCGTTGCGCCGCTTGACGATGTCCTCGCGGCTGCTCTTGACCCGCAGCTTGCCGACCTTGCCCTGCGCCGCGGGCTTGACCATCTCGAAGCCGAAGTCGGCCTGGACCTCGCCGCCGTCGATCGCGAGGGCGTACTTGGCCTGGCCGCCCTTCTGCTTCCACGTGACCTTGAACTTCGCGCCCGACTTGAGCGCGGGCACGCTCTTGCGGATGGTCTGATCGTCGCCGGTGATCACGACGTCGAACGCGGGCAGATCGTCGTTGGCGACGATGACGAGGTACGCCGCGCCCGAGGCCTCGGTCTGGCCGGGGTACTCGAACGAGAACGGATCGCCGAGCGAGAGCGCAAGCGACAACAGGGCGCCTGGGAGCAGGAACATCGGGCTTCGCCTCCGGAACCGACCGACGGGACAACGCCGGAGCGTCGGGGTTTCCGCGGCCGTTGTAGCACGGGCCCCCCGCGCCGCGATCGCGGGGTGCCGTCGCGGCGGACTAGCCCTCGTGCGCCAGCTGCGCTGCTGCGGGCTCGAGGGCGGCGGCGAGGGCCGCGACGTCGATGCGTGCGGGCAGGACCCCGCGCAGCGCGAGGATGTCGGCCACCGCCGCGGGCGTCCGCATGCCGACCATGACCGAGGTCACCCCAGCGCTCGCCGCGAACCCGACCGCGCGGGCGGCCAGGGACAGCGGCCGCCACGACTCGGGCAGCGCGGAGTCGATCGCCGCCGCGATGCGGCGGTGCACCGGCGGGCGCACCAGGGACCGCTCGATCGCCGTGAACGCGTCGTGCAGCGCGGTGCCGTACTCACGCCACCACTGCGCGAACGCGAGGCGCTCCTCCCCCTGCAGGTGACCGAGCAGGGCTGCGCTCGCCTGACCGACGTGCGGCGCGATGACGTCGTGGCGCAGGCGCTGCCACCCCTCGAGATCGTCGGGGCGCGCCTCCGACTGCGACAGGAGCTGCCCCCAGCGGAACAGATCGGTCGCATCGCCGCCGCCGATGCGGAGCGCGCGACCCAGATCGCTGGCCCACCGAGCCTCGAGCTTGCGCAGGGCCGCGAGCGGCGTCGCGAGCTCGGGCGCCTCGCCACGGGGATCGACGAGCAGCGGGCCGTGGAGGGGACGCAGCGGCCGCTGTGCGAGGACGCCGAGGCCGGCCGCCGCCGCCGCCGCGAGGCACCCGGGTCGATCGCCATCCGCCATGGAGGCGCCGAGCTCGAGCAGGTTGATCGGGAGCTGCAGCACGCCGAAGCGGCTCGATGCGCCGACCGAGCGCGCGACCGCGTCGAGCACGGCGTCGAGTTCGATGCGCGCCGGATCGCCAGGGCGCAGCGCGAGCGCTGGCATGGCCAGCCCCCACGCCGACAACGCGCCGGCGTCGGCCTTGGCCTCGAGCCACGCCATCGCGTCACGCATCGCGGAGAGCGACGCCAGCGTGGGCGCGCGCAGGAGCGCGACGTCGAGGGCATCGACGCCGAGGCGCGAGGTGGTGTCGTTCCACGCGTGGTGGAGCGCGTCGGGCCCCCCGTCGGGGTCGAGCTCGGCGACGATCACCACGCCGTCGCGGGAGACGACGCCGGCCGCGGCCGACTCGGCGAGGGCGCGGCGCACCGCGCTCGCCCCGGCGCCGCGCGGCCCCACACCGACGAGAGTGATCCCGGCGTCGAGGGCCATCCGCAGGGCCCGGGCGTGCAGGACGTCGTCGTCCTCGAGCCGCGCCGCAGCGACGCCCACCGACGACACCGACAGGCCGGTGCGGCCGAGCAGGCTCGAGGGGCCGAAGCGTGCCGCGGCGCGGGCCGAAGCGTCGATCCCCGCGCGCCCCGTCGCACTAGCCACGTCCGGGGGCCTCGTGGCGGACCTCGACGACGGTGTGGATGCCCCCACGCACGAGGAAGTCCCCCTCGACGACGAGCTTGCGCGGCGCGACGGCGGCGATGATGTCGTCCGCGATCTGGTTCGTCACGGCCTCGTGGAACGCCCCGACGTCGCGGTACGACCAGAGGTAGAGCTTGAGGCTCTTGAGCTCCACGCACAGCGCGTCGGGCACGTAGCGGATCCGGATCGTCGCGAAGTCGGGCTGCCCGGTCTTCGGGCAGACACACGTGAACTCGGGGCACTCGAAGCGGACCTCGTAGTCCCGCGCAGGGCGAGGGTTGGGGAAGGTCTCGAGCTGGCGGGATGGGGTCGTGGACACCGCCGCGGACGCTGCCACGCACCACGACCGACGACAAGCGGCGGCGCGCGCGTGCTGCGGGCCGAAGGCCGCCTCACGTGCCGGTCGAGGTGCCGGTCTCCGAGCCGCCCGTGTCGGTCCCGGTCTCGGTCCCCGTGTCGGTCCCGGTCCCGGTCTCGGTCCCCGTGTCGGTCCCGGTCTCGGTCCCCGTATCGGTCCCCGTGTCGGTCCCAGTCTCCGCGCCAGTGCCAGTGCCCGTGCTGTCGACGCCGCCCGACGTCTCGGGATCGCCCGCGGTGCTGTCGTCGGCCGCCGAGCTCTCCCCCGCCGTGAGCCCGCTGGTGCCCGCGCCGTCGCCGGACCCCTCGTCGCTCGTCGCGACACCGCTGGCGCTGTCGCCCGGCCCGCCGCTGGTGGGTTGCTGGCCGGTGCTCACGTCCGTGCCCTCGATGCCGACGCACGCGGTCGCGACGGACGCGAGGGCGAACAGCCACGCGGAACGAGCGACACCCACCCAACCAACCAAAGCCACGGACGGAGCATAGCGCGGCGTCCGGGGGACCGCCAGGACGCAGCGATTGCCGCCCGCAGGCCCCGGCGCTCGGACTGTAATAGGATCCCGACCGGGTGCCCGCCTCGCCGACATCGACGCCCGCCGAGACCTCCCCCGCGCACGAGCGCAGCCCGGGCGACGCGCGCGAGGCGGCGCGGGCTCGGGCCCCGGACTTCCGCCTGCGCGGCGATGTCGTCGGTCGCTACGTCGTGCTCGACAAGATCGGCGCGGGCGGCATGGGCATCGTCTACGCCGCGTACGACCCGGAGCTCGACCGCAAGATCGCGCTGAAGCTGCTGCGCCCCGGCGCCCGCGGGCGTGCCGAGGTCGCTCGCGCCCGGTTGCTGCGCGAGGCCCAGGCGCTCGCGCGCCTCAACCACCCCGGCGTCATCGCGGTGCACGACGTCGGCACGTTCGAGGATCAGGTCTTCATCGCGATGGAGTTCGTCGACGGCGTCGACGCGGCGACGTGGCTGCACGTGACGCGGCGGAGCTGGCGTGAGGTGCTGCCGATCTGGCGGCAGGCCGGTGAGGGCATCGCGGCCGCCCACGCCGCGGGAGTGGTCCACCGCGATCTCAAGCCGGAGAACGTGCTCATCGGCAACGACGGCCGCGTGCGGGTGCTCGACTTCGGGCTCGCGCGCACCGAGGCCGCGGATCCGACGTACGACGCCGACGGCGTCGACCGGGCCGGCGGCGACCGGGTCGCGGCCGACAAGATCGGCAGCTCGTCGATCGGACCGGCCACGTCGGTGCGGCTGACGCAGGCCGGCGCGGTGATGGGGACGCCGGCGTACATGGCCCCGGAGCAGCACACCGGCGCGCCCCTCGACGCGCGCACCGACCAGTTCTCGTTCTGCGTCGCGCTGTACGAGGCGCTCTACGGCGAGCGCCCGTTCGCGGGCGAGCGCGCGCCGGAGATCGCGTTCAACGTGGTGCGCGGCCGCGTCCGCGAGCCCTCGCGCGAGGGGCCGACGGTGCCCGCGTGGCTGCGCAAGGTCCTGCTGCGCGGGCTCGCGACGGTGCCGGACGAGCGGTGGCCCGAGATGCGGGCGCTGCTGGCCGCGCTCGCGGCGGATCCGGCCGCGAGGCAGCGCCGCTTCGCCCTCGCCGGCCTCGGCGTCAGCGCCCTCGGGGCCGCGGGCCTGTTGTTGTCCACGCTCCGCCCGGACGAGGCGGTGTGTCGCGGCGCCGAGCGCAAGCTCGAGGACGTGTGGGACGCCGAGGTCCGGACGCAGATGCAGGCCGCGTTCGCCCAGAGCTCGCGCCCGTACGCCGACGATGCGTTCACCTCGAGCGCGCAGATGCTCGACGCGCACACGCAGACCTTCGTGCGGCTGCACCAGGACGCGTGCGAGGCCACGGCGATCCGCAAGGAGCAGTCGCAGGACATGCTCGATCGTCAGGTCGCGTGCCTCGAGCGGCGGCTCCGGGACGTCCGCGCGTTGACGCGGCTCCTCGTCACCGCCGACGACGACGGCGTGACCCAGGCCGTCACCGCCATCGCCGCCCTGCCCTCGTTCGAGCCGTGCGCCGATCGTCAGGCGCTGATGTCCCCCGCCGCGCCGCCGACCGGCGAGCGCGCGGCGCTGCTCGCAGACGTCCACGATCAGCTCGCCGCCGGGCGCCAGCAGCTGCTGCTGGCGCGCTACGAGCCCGCGCTCGGCAGCGCGACGTCGGCCCTCGCGGCCGCGCGCGAGACCGGCGATCTCGCGACGGTCGCGGAGGCGCTCGTGTTGCTCGGCCAGGCGAAGGCGAACATGGGCGATCGCGTGGCCGCCGAGCGGGCCTTCCACGAAGCGGCATGGACCGCCGACGAGGCGGGACAGGACATCACGCGCGTCGAGGCGAACGGGCACTTGGTCTGGATGATGGCCTCGACCCCCGAGCGCGCCGCCGAGATCGCAGACCTCGCCGAGGGCGCGAAGCGGACGCTGCGACGGGCCGGCGGCGACGACCTCATCGAGGCCACGCTGTACAACAGCCTCGGCGTCGCGGCGCGTCGGCGGGGCGCCGCGGGCGAGGCGGTCGCGGCCCACGAGCACGCGCTCGAGCTGCGTCGGCGACACCTCGACGCGGACGATCCCGCCGTGGCGGACAGCCTGCTCAACCTCGGCAGCGCGCTCGCGGACACCGATCGGTTCGACGCCGCGGACGAGGCCCTCGCGGAGGCCGAGCGGATCGTCCGCGCGCGCTACGGCGATCGCCACCCCCGCGTGGCGACGGCGCTGCACACCCACGGCATCGTCTCGTACCGCCGGGGCGACTACGGGACGGCGACGTCGCTCCTCGCGGCGGCGACGGAGCTCCGCGCGGCGGCGCTCCCCCAGGCGCACCCGGATCTCGCCAAGTCGCACCACGACCTCGGCGAGGTGCTGCTCGCCGCCTCGCGACCAGCCGCGGCGCTCGACGAATTCGCGAGCGCCGTTCGCCTGCGGGCGGCCGCGGCGACGCCCAACCACGCGGAGCTCGCCAACTCGCTGCGCGGCCGCGGCCTCGCCGAGCTCGAGCTCGGGCGCGTCCCCGAGGCCCAGGCGACCCTGGCCCAGTCCCTCGAGCTGCGCCGCCCGGGCACCGACGCGATCGCCCTCGCCGAGTTCGAGTTCGCCTACGCCCAGGCCCTGGCCCACACCGATCCCGCCGCCGCGCTGCGCCTCGCGCAGGGCGCACGGGAGGCCTACGCCGCGGGCGCGCGCGCGACCCAGCGCGACGTCATCGACCGCTGGCTCGCCGCGCACGCCCCGGCGCGGTGACCCCCTGGCGGCCGCCGAGCCGCCATGCTAGAAGCGTCGCCCCAAACACGGCGGGCATAGCTCAGTTGGTTAGAGCGCTGGATTGTGATTCCAGAGGTCACGGGTTCGACCCCCGTTGCTCGCCCCGTAACGACCCTCCGCCCCTCGAGGGCGGGGACGAACACCGTCGCTAGCCGCCCTGGCGCCCGCGGGCCGTGCGGCGATAGTGGTCCACGAGCGCTGCGGCGATGCCCGAGGCGACCTCGTGGCGCTGCGCCGCCTCGAGCAGCACCCCTTGGTCGCCGGGGTGATCGAGGAAGCCGGCCTCGAACAGGACGGCGGGCATCCGCACGCCGAGTAGCACGTCGAAGCTGGCCTGACGCACCCCGCGATCGGCCCGGTCGGGGAAGCGCTGGGCCTGCTCGCGCTGGATCGACTGCGCGAGGGCGATGGCGGCCGCGCGGTGGGCCGCGGCGCGGAGCTGCTCGATCATCAGCTGCGCCTGGGGAGCGGCGCCGCCGGGCTCGGGCGCGGCCCGACCGCCCTCGTTCTCGCGCCTCGCCGTGAGCGCCGCCTCGACGCTGCTCGCCTCGGCGTCGAGCACGAAGGTCTCGAAGCCCGCCTGATCGTGGCGCGGTGAGGCGTTCGCGTGGAGGCTGACAAAGACGTCCGCGCCCTGGGCGTTGGCGGCGGCGACCCGGTCGGCCAGGGCCACCGTGGCGTCGTCCTCGCGGGTCATCACGACGATCGCGTGGGGCAGCCGGCGCTCGAGTTCGACCTCCACCTCGCGCGCGAGGACCAGGGCGATGTCCTTCTCGTGGGTGCTGCCGTCGGCGGTGTGGCAGCCACCGTTGGTCCCGCCGTGGCCCGCGTCGAGGACCACGCGGTACGGCTGCTCCAGCACGGGCTTGGGCCCCGGGGCCGAGGCGGCGGCGAGGAACCCCACGACGAGCATCGAGCCGATCATTCCCTACATGTAGGACATGGCGCCCGGCCCTCCAAGAAAAGCGCCGGCGCGGCGCCCCTGCGTTCAGTGCTACACCAGGTCCTCGCCCCTCGTGGAACCCCGTCAGGTCGCAGCGACGCTCACCACGTTCGCCCTCATCGGCGGACTGCTGCAGATCCTCGCCAGCGTCGTGCTCGGCATGGCCCGCCTCGACGCGCTCACGCTCGCGTCGCAGGAGGGCCCGCTCTTCTACACGGTGGCCGCGCTCGCGGTCGCGATCGGCGTCGTCGCCGTCTGGGTCCTGCGCGCCCGCCCGCTGCTCGCCGCTGTGTCGTTCGTGACGTGGCAGGCCGCGGTGCTGTGGCCGCTGTCGCGCCGCATGTCGATCGCCGGCCTCGCGCTGCACGGCGAGTTCATCCTCCACCACTTCGTCGCGGTGCTCTGCGCCCTCGCCTGCGCGACGCTGGCGTGGGCGCTGCTGCGCGACCGCAAGGCGCGTCGCCTCGGCTGGCCCGTCGCCGTCGCGGCGCTGGTGTGCGTCGCCGCGGGCGTCGTCGGCCACATCGCCGGGAGCCAGGGCGCGCAACGCCTCGGGGCCATCGCCCTCGCGGTGACGGCGAGCGCCTCGATCGCGGCCATGACGGTGTGGACCGCCCTCGAGCTGCGCCGGGCGCCGCGTTCCCCCGCCCGCTGGGCCGCAGTCGCCCTCGTGGTGCCGATCGTGGCCCGGTTCGCGTCGGTCGGGCCGCTGGCCCTCGGTCACGCGCCGGTGCCCGCGGGCCTGCGCGCGCCGTTCGTGGGCCTGCTCATCGCCGCCGCCGTCGCGCTCACCGTACTGCTGCGGCCACGGCCGCCGCGCCTCGTCGCGGTCACGATGACCGGGCTGGCGGCCCTGACCACGGCGACGCTCTACCTCGTCTACCGCAGCAAGTTCGGCGACGTCGAGGACGGCCTCGGTGGGCTGGCGCAGTCGATCCTCGGCTTCACGCCGCCGTACCCCGAGTACCTGTCGAACACCGCGATCGTCACCGTGATGATCGGTGGCTTCCTCGCGCTGCAGACCGCCGGCGGCGCGATGACCTCCGAGGACGCCCGTGATCGCGGCATCGGTCTCGCCCTGGTGATCGTCGCGGGCGTGGGCTGGTCGAACCCGCAGCTCGTGCTGATGTCGACGGCCGGCGTGCTGCTCTTCCTCAGCGACCTCGACGAGCTGCCGCCGACCGGCGCGCCGCCGCCGAGCCCCGTCGGCCAGATCCTCGCCGCGCTCGCGGGAC
Organism: Deltaproteobacteria bacterium Ga0077550; assembly: GCA_001464385.1. Classification (GTDB taxonomy): domain Bacteria; phylum Myxococcota_A; class Polyangia; order Nannocystales; family Nannocystaceae; genus Xiheibacterium; species Xiheibacterium aquaticum. The sequence continues at coordinate 59,367 of LNFB01000340.1, forward strand.
GGCTCTCCCTCTCGGCGTCCGAGGTCGCGGGCGCGCGCGGGGTGACGCTGCACGCCCTGCGTGGCGACGTCTCGGGCGTCACCGTCGACGTGCGCGCCCACGTGGGCCGCGATGCGCCGCGGGTCGGCGCGCGGCTCGGCGTCGTCGCCCGCTCGCGGCCGGAGGTCGGCCTACAGCCGGGCACCTCCGGCGACGCGCCGGGCCACCCGATCGCCCGGACCCACCGCGTGTTCGGCAACACCCGCAAGCTCGAGGCGTACGGCGACGAGCTGCTCGACGCGTGCCTGCCGTTCCCGACCCTGCGCCTGGGCCTCTGGCCCGCGGGCGCCGAGATCGACCTCGGCGCGGACCTCTCGCAGCTCGACGCGGCCGCGCTCGAGCGGCTGTTGACCGTGCTCGCGCGCGCGTTCGCGGACTGAGTTGCGGAGGAACGCGGAGCGTTCACCCGCGACGAAGGCAAGGAGCGGAGGGATGAGGGATGGGAGACTCCGGGCTACGCCCGCGAGAACATCCGGCGCAGCGCCTCGAAGAAGCCGGGCTGCCCCGCGAGCTCCTCGAGCTCGCCGTCGTCGAGCCAGACGCCGCCGCAGGCGAAGCACTTGTCCACGCGCACGCCGCGGAAGGTGATCTCGTCGAGCTTCAGGCCGCACTTGGGGCAGTGCATGAAGTGCAGCGTCCGCAGGGACGCGCGCTCGTCCGCGTCGAGTTCGGCGAAGCGCCGCTGGTGGGCCTCGCGGCGGGCCTGCATCTCGTCCCAGCTCAGTCGATCGTCGTCGTCGCTCGCCATGTGCCGTCCTCCGTCCTTTAGCCGTTGTCGCCGGTCTCGGCGGAGCCGCCCGGCGGGTGTGCATCGATGTACGCCCGCGCCTGCGAGTGGGACGGGTCCTGCTCGAGGAGCCGCTCGTAGAACGCGACCGCCTTTGCCGTGCGACCGAGCTTCGCGGCCGCCTTCCCTGCGCCCTGCAGCGCCGACATCATCTGCGGCGATCGGGCCAGCGCGCGCTCGTAGTGCTTCAGCGCCACGTCGTACGCGCCGAGCTTGGCCTGCGCGTCGCCCATGCACAGCAGCGCGTCGAGATCGTTCGGTCGCTTCTCGAGCGCCTTGCGCAGCAGCGCGACCGCCTCCTCCGACGCCCCGGCCTCGGCCTTCTTGCAGCCGCGATCGACCAGGCGCTCGGCGGACTCGCCGGCGGGGGCCGGCGTCGTCGACGGCTGTCCGGGTGGCGTGACCTCGGCGACGACGACAGGATCGTCGCCCGTCGGGAGCTCCGCGGTCGGTGCCGTCGACGACGCGCGCGCGAGCACCCGCGCCACCGGTTGTCCGGGCGCGGCCGCGAGGACCCGCTCGACGACCGCGCGCGACGCCGCGGCATCACCCGCCCGCGCGTGGCCGAGCGCCAGCACCAGCCGCGCGAGCACCGACGGGCTGGCCAGGGCCGCCAACGCCCCGCGGACCGGCTCGGGCAGCTTCGCCGACGGATCGCGCAGCAGCGGCGCGGCGGCGACGAGCAGCGCCGACTCCTCGTCGAGCTGCAGGCCCGAAACATCGGCGCGACCGTGCACGATCCGCAGCAGCGCCATCGCCCGCGTGATGGCCCCGTGCGACGCGGGCTCGTGCGCGCCGGGCTCCGCGTCGAGCCCCTCGAGCAGCGCCGCGGCGCGGCCTGCATCCTCCTGCGCCCAGAACCTCGCGTCGCCGCGCATCGCCGGCTCGACGGCCGCCCACAGCTCGTGCACGACCGCCCGCGTCGCGAGCACCTCGGCCGCGACCGCCCTCAGCCGCACGGTGTCGTCGCCCCCGCGATCGATCGCGACGTGCAGCGCCGCGTCGGCGTGGGCGAGCGCCTGCGGATCGGCGCTCGCGAGCGCCGCGGCAGCCTCCTGCAGCACCGGCCCGTGATCCTCCGCGGCGACCGCGACGACCGGGGGCGCCCCGAACAGGCGGCCGCGGATCTGCGGGATGCCGAACACCACCGCGCCGCCGGCGAGTAGGCCGAGCCCCGCCCACAGGGCCCAGCCGCTGCGCCGCGCCGCGACCACGGGCGGCTCCCGCAACGGCGTGGCGGGGACGACGTCGCGCGGGACCTCGTGGGCCGCCTCGCGGCCGGTATGGATCGGCGCCGAGTCGGCCTGCCTCGCGGTCTCCACGATCGGGGCGGCGATCGGTCGGACGTGGTGCGTGACCACGTCGAGCATCGAGGTGCCGCGCGCGCTGCGATCGTCGGCGACCGCGACCGGGACGCCGCGCCCCGGCTCGCGCACGGCGGGCGGGAGCGTCGGCGGCCGCGTCGGCGGTCGACTGGTGGGCACCGGCGTCGGGTGCCGCGGCAGCGGCGGGCGGGGTGGTGCCGCCGCGGACGGGGCGCTGGGAGGACGGCCGCTCGGGGCGCCCACCGACCCGAGGTCGATCGACGACGAACCCCCGCTCACCTGCTCGACGACGCCGCCCGCCACCGGAGCGCCGAGCACCGCCGAGTGCTCGAGGTTCGCGGACTCCGGGACGCCGGCCAGCGCTGCGTCGGCGTCGTCCCCCGCGTGGGTACCGAACGCCGGCGGCGGTCCGAGCACGTCGAGGGCAGACTGCTCGCTGCGCCCGCGCTCCTCCGCCTCGAGCACGCCCGGCAGGCCGACGAAGCCCGAGAACGCGTCCGCGAACTCGGGCATCTCGCCCAGCCGCACGAAGTGCCGCCCCGAGCGCGAGACCTGATCGTCGGGGTGCAGGCGGCCCTCGAGGATCCAGGTGTGCAGCGTCGCCAGGTCGGGCGCGGTGAACAGCAGGTCGTCGATCGTGCGCACCTGCCACGGCTGCGGCACGACGCCGTCGGGTGCCGCGACGCGGAACACCTCGCCGCAGACCGAGCAGCGGACAGACGCGCCCTCGGGGCCGACCTGACGGTCGTCCAACGCGAACTCGGTCTGGCAACTCGCGCAGCGGACGATCAACGGATCTTCTCGCGGCGAAGGTAACATGCCCGCCGCCGGCCGCGGCAATCGAGCCGCCGCGCACCACGGGTCACCGCGTGCTCACGACCCGGCGAACATGCCGAGCACACCACCCACGGCGCTCGCGACGAGGACCCCGCCGACCAGCAGGCCGAACGCGCGCATCGGCATCGGGACGGGATGATGGGGCTCGAGGCCCGCCTCGGCCCCGCACTTGGGGCAGGCGTGCGGCGGCGACTCGGCCCCGAAGGCGGTATGGCACGCGCTGCAGCGGTACTCCACGGTTGGAAGGACCTAGCGCCGATGCGCGCAGGCGTCAAGCGCCGGTCCTACGCGCCGTTCACGATCGCTTCGCGGTCCGATGACGGCGCCCCTGGACGCGATTTGGCATAGTCACCGGGTGCGGGTCCTGCTCATCGAAGACGACGCGAAGCTCGCCGAGCGGACGGCCGAGTACCTGCGCGATCACGGCGCGACCGTGGAGATCGCGGCGGACGGCGCCGTCGGCCTGGCACGCGCCGAGGCGGGCGAGCACGACATCGTCCTGCTCGATCTCATGCTCCCCGGGCTCGACGGCCTGTCCGTGTGCAAGCAGCTGCGCAAGGTCAGCGGTGTGCCGGTCATCATGCTCACCGCCCGCGGCGAAGAGGTCGATCGCATCGTGGGACTCGAGCTGGGCGCCGACGACTACATGCCCAAGCCGTTCAGCCCGCGCGAGCTGGTCGCCCGCATGCGCGCGGTGCTGCGCCGCGGTGCTGCAGCCGCCCCCACCAACGCGAACGAGCTGAGCGTCGGCGCCCTGTCGATCGACCGCGAGCGCCACGTCGCGACCTTCGCGGGCACGGTCCTCGAGCTGACCGCGTTCCAGTTCGACCTGCTGTGGGTCATCGCGCGGGCCGCCGGCAAGGTGCTGCCGCGCGAGCAGATCTACAACGAGGTCCGTCGGCTGCGAGGCGAGGCGCCGACCAGCTTCGACCCCGCGGTCGATCGCTCGGTCGACGTGCACATGAGCAAGATCCGCGCGGCGCTGGCCGCCGCGGGCCCCGAGGGCGGTGCGCTCGTGCGGACCATCCGCGGGGTCGGCTACGTGATCGGCGACGAGGCATGAGCGCGCCCCGCCCACCGCGCCGCTCGAGCCTGTTCCGCAGGATCTACGGCACGTTCGTCGTCACGTTCCTCATCGCCGCGATCGTCGTCGGCACCGGGACGTGGCTCGTCGCGCGGGCGCTCAGCGCGGACTGGGTCCCCGACGCGATCGATCGCCTCGACGCGGGCAACGAAGCGCTGGTCGCCGACCTTCACGATCCGCCGGCGCTCGCCCTCACGCTCGAGGCAATGGACCGCGAGCTCGGCACGCGCTCGGCCGTCTACGACGTCGAGGGCGACAAGATCGCCGGCGATGGACCCCCGCACGTGCCGGCCCGCGCCCACCGCCGGGAGAAGCAGCTGCGGCGCGGTCGCCCCGTCATCCACCCCGGGCCCGGGGACCGGCCCCTGGTGCTGTTCCCGGTGTCGAACGAGGCCGGCGAGACCGTCGCGATCGTCCACGTCGTCGACGCTCCGGCGGCGCGCGCCCGCCTCATCGGGATCATCGCGCCGCTGCTCATCGCGGCGTTCGGGCTCGGGGCCTGGCGACTGTCGCGATCGTTGACGTCGCGCATCGACCGGCTCGAGGACGGCGTCGGTCGCATCGCCCACGGCGAGCTCGACCACCGCATCGAGGTGCCGGCCCGCCCGGCCGACGAGATCGACGAGCTCGGCGCCGCGGTGAACGACATGGCCGGCCGGCTCGAGCGGGTCGTCGCGGGCCAGCGGACGCTGCTCGCGAACGTCTCGCACGAGCTGCGGACGCCCATCGCCCGGGTCAAGGTGTTGCTCGAGATCCTCCACGAGCGGCTCGAGCGCATCGCCGACGATGGCGCCTCGGCGAGGGCGGCGACGCTCGAACGGCTGCGCGTCGGCATCGGCGAGATGGCCGAGGACATCGTCGAGATGGAGACCCTCATCACCGATCTGCTGACCAGCGGTCGCCTCGAGCTGCGCGCCGGCGAGGGCGCCCAGCTCGAGCTCGCGCCCGTCGATCTCGCGGCGGTGCTGTCGCGCTCGGCGACGAAGTTCCGCGCCACCATCGACGCGGCGCCCGGCGTCGGCGTCCGCGGCGACGTGTTCCTGCTCGAGCGGCTGTTCAGCAACCTGCTCGCCAACGCCCGGCGGGCGTGCCCCGACGGCGGCGTGTGGGTGCGCGCCGAGCAGGACGGCGCGAGCGTCGTCGTGCGCGTCGAGGACGACGGCCCCGGCATCCCCGCCGAGCAGCGCGAGGCCGTGTTCGAGCCCTTCCGTCGCCTCGACGACGCCCGCAGCCGGGACCGCGGCGGCGTCGGCCTCGGCCTCTACCTGTGCCGACAGATCTGCGCCGCGCACGGCGGGACGTTGGTCGCGCAGGCGCGCCCCGACGGCCACCGCGGCGCGTCGATGTGCGTGCGGTTGCCGGCCGCGACGAGCTGATACACTGCCCGCCGCATGCTCGCCCACCAGGCCGCGTTCCTCGAATTGCTGCTGCGCTACGAGGTCGTTCGATTCGGCGATTTCACGCTGAAGTCGGGCCGCCGCTCGCCCTACTTCGTCAACGCCGGCCAGCTCCGCACGGGCGCCGCGATCGACGGTCTCGGCCAGGCCTACGCCGCCCACGCGCGCCACGCTGGGCTGCGCTGCGACCTCGTGTTCGGACCGTCGTACAAGGGCGTCCCACTGGCGGTGTCGACCGCGATGGCGATGGCGCGCACCGGCGACGACGTGGGCTACGCCTTCGATCGCAAGGAGGCCAAGGACCACGGCGAGGGCGGCGTGTTCGTCGGCACGACGCCGGCCGCGGGGATGCACGTCGTCGTCGTCGACGACGTCATCACCTCGGGCCAGTCCATCCGCGAGGCCGTCGAGCTGCTGCGCCGCGCCGCCGCCGATGTGATCGTCAGCGGCGTCGTGGTCGCCGTCGACCGGCAGGAGCGCGGCCGCGGCGATCGAACCACGCTCACCGAGCTGCAGGAGGAGCTCGGCGTCGGCGTGCACCCGCTGCTGTCGATCCGCGACGTCGTGACACACCTGCACGGCCGCGAGATCGACGGTCGCGTGCTCGTCGACGACGCCCGCGCAGCGGCGATCCTCGAGCACCTCGCCGCCCACGGGGCGAAGTGACGCGCGGGCTCGTCGGCGCGGTGCTGGCCGGCGGGCTCGTGCTCGGCTGCGCCGAATCGGACGACCCGATGGATCGCGACGCCGTCGCCGAGCTTGCGCGCACCCAGGGCGACGCCCAGGGCGGCGCGCGCACGGGCACCTGGGGCGTCCGCTTGGTGGAGCAGACCTGCACCTGCCCCAGCGACATCGCGGCGTACTTCTCGATCTGCCAGGCGGACGAGGCCCTCGGCTTCATCCCGCTGACGATGCGCGTCGTCGAGGGCGACGGCGTCATCACCCTGGTCCCGGAGAGCGGCACGTCGCCGAACTTCGACCTCGGCGGGGAGCTGTCGGGTCCGATCGACGCCGACGGGACCTTCGGCGCCGGGATCGTCACCATCGGCATCGACGTCGCCGCCGAGCTGGTGGTCACCGCCCGCCTCGAGGCCGAGATGGACGGCACCGAGGCCTTCGCGGGCGAACTCCGCGTGCGCCTGCGCGGCAAGGCCGGCGAGCGCACCGTGTCGTGCGAGAGCCTGCACGAGCTGCAGGCGGACCGGCTGTTCTAGCCGGGAGCGCCCCGCGTCACTCGACCGGGATGATGCGCGCCGCCGTGATCGTCCAGTCGCTCTTCGGCGCCTGGACGCGGGTCGAGAACACGATGTGGCGGCCGTCCGCGGTGAACACCGGGTCGTCGTCGTCCAGCGCGTTGCGGGTGAGCACACGCATCGCGCCGCTCTCGAGGTCGACGACCGCGATCTCGCCGTCGTTCAGGTACTCGGGATCGACGACCTTGCCGCTGACGGTCATCGTCGCCCGCTTGCCGTCGCGCGAGACCGCGAGGTCCCCGATCTGGTTGCCGGAGTCCGTGAGCGCCTTGGATGTGAACGCCCCCGCGTCGACCTGGTGGACCGTCGGACGGCCCTCGGCGACCAGCGGCGTCACGTCGGGCGCCATCGGCGGGTTCGCGAGCAGGGCGGCGGGCGCCGCCGGCAGATCGATGCGGACGAGCCGGCCGTCGTAGCCGACCGCGAGCAGCGACGCGCGCCCGGGGATCGCCGCGAGCTGGGTGATCCCCGCGTTGCCGGCGGCGACCTTGGCCGGGGCGACCACGACGCGCGTCGTGTCGCGCACGCTGAAGATCGCGATCCAGGCGGTGTCGTCGACCTCGTAGTCGGCGATCGCCGCCAGGTGGTCGTCATCGATCCAGACGAGCTGCGACAGCACGGTGGACTCGAGCATCCCGAGGATCACCTCGGGCTCGCCGGGCCGGGTCACCGAGACGACGCCGAGGCCGTCGACGAAGCCGACCCGCGCCATGGCGCCGCCACGCCCGAGCACCGCCGGCCCATCGAGCCCGCTGCGACCGCGCTCGACGGCGCCCTGCTTCGTCCACGCGCACGCGCCGGCCTTGGTCGCGTCGAGGGTCCAGAGGCTGTCGCCGTTGCCCAGCGTCGAGAGCAGCGCGGTCGAGCCGTCGTCGGACCACTGGATCGAGCGCCAGTCCCCGACCTCGACCCCGCCCTCGGCGAGGGAGGTGCAGGGCACGCGGGCGCTCGGCTCGGCCATCGCCGCACCGACCAGGAACTGCTCGCGATCGCCGAGATCGAGATCGGCGCGCACCGCATCGCGCGTCACGACCTCGAGCGTGCGGCCGATCGACAGCACGCTGCCGTCGGCGAGCGGCCGGGCCGTGAGGCTCTCGAGCGTCTCGCCCACCCGCGCGGGCTTTGGCTCGACCCGCTCGCCCTCCGCGAGCGCCTGATCGAGGTCGCGCACGACCTTCTCGGCCATCTTCTCGGCCTCGGGGACCTGATCGAGCCGGCGCAGCGCCTCCTCGAGCTTGTCGCGGAGCTGCAGCTGATCGACGGCGAGCGACTCGGGCTTGCGCAGCGCGGCGAGCTGCTTCTGCTCGAACAGCGCCTGCAGCATCGGCAGGGTGCCGTCGCGCAGCACCTTGCTGGGCGCCGGATTGAAGGTGATGACGTGGGGGAACGCGAAGTCACCGACGGACACCGCCGCCCACTTGGCGTCGGCGGGGATCGAGGGCGGCCCGCCCTCGAACTCGAGCGCGGAGAAGTCGACCTCGCCCGGCGACTCGAACAGCACGAAGCCCCAGCCGAACCGATCGGCGAGCTCCATCACCGCCTCGATGCCCTCGACCTCGAGCTCCGGCACCTCGTCCTTGGCCTTGTTCACCCACGCCGGCAGCGTGCCCTCGCCGGTCTCGAAGCCGACGTCCTTGAGGACGATCGACGAGCCGACATGGGTGCCGCGCGTGACCACGAGGACCTTGCCGGCCTCCTCGGGGTTGCCCGTGCCGCCGCGGCGCAGGAACGTCCACGCGGCCGCCCCCAGAGCGCCGGCGATCAGCACGCCGAGGACCACGATCTTGCCTCGACCGCTGCGTCGCAGCGTCTCGAGATCCGTGCTCGAGCCGAACTCCGTCATGGGCTGCACATTGACACAAGTTCAGTGCACCACGGCGCGGCGCCACAGGACCGGTCCGATGCGCCGTTTGGGGCGAGCCCACGCGATCGGGGGACCTCACGGCGCAGGGCGGGCCGCGACCCGCGAGCGCCGGGCCTCGCGCCCGCGGCCGAGGGCTAGGTCCACTCGCCGAGCACGGAGCGGACGCCGCTGGCGAGGATGCCGAGGCCATCGCCCCAGCGTCGGTCGTCCCCCGCCGCGCGACGGCCGGTGGAATCCGGGTGGTTCTGGGGATAGAGGAATGCCTCGGGGTGCGGCATCACGCCGAACACGCGACCGGTCGCGTCGCACAGCGCCGCGGCGCCGCCCAGCGATCCGTTGGGGTTGGCGGGCCAGTCCTCCGTCACCGCACCCGCCGCATCGACGTACTGCAGCGGCACGAGGCCCGAACGGATCGCGTGCTCCCGCGCCGCTGGATCGCCGAACACGATCTTGCCCTCGCCATGCCGCGCCGGCACGTCGAGCGGCGCCCCGGAGGCGCCCCGCGTGAAGGCGCAGGGGCTGTCGGTCGCGACCCGCAGGCGCACCCACGCGTCGCGATAGCCGAGGCGATCGTTGTCGACGATCGACACCTGCTGCGGCGCGAGGGGCCCGCCCGGCGTCCGCCCCAGCGACGGCAACAGGCCGAGCTTCGCGATTGTCTGGAACCCGTTGCACACACCGATCACGTGACCGCCGTCGTCGACGAAGCGCGCGAGCGCGTCGGCCATCCGGAAGCGCATCCGGTTGGCGAGGACGCGCCCCGACGCGATGTGATCGCCGAAGGAGAACCCGCCGACGAACGCGAGGATGTGGACGCCGTCGAGCGCGGACGCGCCCGCCTCGAGCAGCGCGCCGGTGTGGACGATCTCGGCCGTCGCCCCGGCCATGCGGAAGCCCGCGGCGGTCTCCGCCTCGCAGTTGAGGCCGTAGCCCGTCAGCACGCACACCCGCACCTCGGCGGCGCCGGGCACCGGGCCGAGCTCGAAGGCCCACGCGCTGCGGGCCGCTGGGATCTCCTGCGCCGCGCCCACGTCAGCCCGTCGTGCCGCCGCCGGAGTCCGAGCTCGAGCCGCTCGAGCCGCCGCCCGTGTCCTCGCCGCCGCCCATGGGGCACGCCGCGGTGATCGGATCGCCCGGGAGCATGTCGACGCTCGGCACCCGCACGGCCGCGAAGGTCGAGCCGGTGAGGTCGAGCATCAGCGGCGCGGTGACCATGCCGGTGACCGTGCCGCAGAACAGGTCCTCGGTCTGGATCGTGCCGCTCAGGTTGAGCGTCGCGACGATGTCGCTGCCGGTGATCGGGTTGGCCATGCCGGTGACCATGACCGGCTCGCTGATCGGCAGCTCGAAGCCGCCGGTCGCGTTCACGGCCACCGCCGGCAGCATCAGCGCGTCGCCGACGGGCTCACGCGGCTCGGTGGTCCCGAGGACCTCGAGGCTGAGCGGCTGGAGGTTCATCTGCAGCATCCCGCCGTCGGGCGAGGGCGTGAACGTCACCGTGGCGTAGAACTGCAGCGGCGTGGCCGGGGCGATGACGGCCGCCAGCGCGAGCAGGAAGTCCCCGTTCACGTCGGCGAGCGATCCGCCCTGGTCCATCTTCACGTTGGCCGCGTCCTCGCGCTCCTCCTCGGTCTGTTCGATGAAGTCGTCGTACTTGCCGGGTGCGTCCGGCGAGGGACACCCCGTCAGCGCGACGAGGGCGGCGGCGACCAGCAGGCGAACGGCGGGATTCGGGGACGACGGCATCATGGGGCGAGCCTGGACGTCGACGCGAAACCGCGCCGCCGAGCCGTCGCGATGATGCCCCAACTTCAGGCCCCGGCCAAGTCGGCTTGGTTGTAGAGTTCCCGCGGTCGAACCCGCGCTGCGGGCCTCGACCCGTGGGCGCGCCACCGAAGGGCCGCCTAGAGCGACGCACCGGGGAACACCAACGATGGCGACGGCAAGAGCGATGGCAAAGACGGGCATGTGGATGACGCTCGGCGCGGCGGCGATGACGTGGTCATCGACGGCGAGCGCCTCGGGGATCGCGGCCGCTCGGTTCGGCGGCGAGCACGGCCATCCCACGACCGACAACCCCACCGCGCTCTACTACAACCCGGCGGGCATGGCGTTGTCGAAGGGCACGCACATCATGATCGACGGCACGATCGCGCTGCGCTTCGCCAGCTACACGCGACCGGAGTCCGAGGTCAACACGCCGGCCGCGAGCAGCGACATCGCCCCGGGCGCCAACGACGGCAAGTCGACGCTGTTCAACGCGGTCGCCGCCCCGTTCATCGGCGTCACCAGCGACTTCGGCACCAACTGGATCTACGGCGGCCTCTCGGTCTCGTTCCCCTTCGGTGGCTCCGCGGTGTGGGACCAGAACAAGGCCTACAAGAACAGCCAGGACTTCCCCGGCGCCGTCGACGGCGTGCAGCGGTGGTACTCCATCGACGGCACGATCCGGTCGATGTACGTGACCGGCGGTCTGGCGTTCAACATCCGCAAGATCGGCCTCTCGCTCGGCCTCACCGGCAGCGCCATCCGCAGCAACGTCGAGACCATCCGCGCCCGCAACGCGGACGGCACCGACGACCTCGTCACCATCAACGGCGAGGACGTCTCCCTCAAGGAGGGCCGCAGCTTCATCGACGTCGCCGGCTGGCAGGGCGGGTTCGGCATCGGAGCGATCTACGACGTCCTCAAGATGGGCAAGTACTTCATCGGCCTGTCGTACACGAGCCAGCCCAACGTCGCCGGCGGCATGACGCTGAAGGGCACGCTCGACAACACGCTGGCCCTCTCGGCGCCGTCGCAGAGCCAGGTCGAGCTGACGCAGACGATGCCGGACATCCTCCGCATCGGCTTCCGCGCCCGACCGACGGACAAGTACGAGGTCCGCGTGTTCGCCGACTACACCCGCTGGTCGGTGTTCAAGAACCAGTGCGTGCTCGATCGGACCATGCCGGATCGCAACTGCGACTTCGCGAACATGGACTCCGCCCTCGACGACCCGGCCAACTTCGGCGGCGACGCCGATCCCTCGGTCGTCCAGCACTTGCCGCGGTTCTGGAAGGACGCCGGTGGCGTGCGCGTCGGCGGCAGCTACTGGTTCGTCCCCGAGGTCGAGGGCTACGTCGGCGCCGGCTACGACAGCACCGCCGTGCCGCTGCAGACCCTCGACCCCGCGCTGATGGACGCCCACAAGATGAGCATCGCCGCGGGTGTCCGCTGGCAGATCATCCGCAACCTCGCCCTGGCCTTCACGGCGACGGAGCTGATCTTCTTCCGCACGAGCACCAAGGGGAAGAGCGCGCTCAACCAGTTCCAGTCGCCCACCCGCCAGGCGGGCGCCAACGGCGTCTACAAGCAGTTCTTCCAGCTGTTCAACATCTCGCTCGACATCTCGTTCGGGTACGGCGGCAAGAAGAAGAACAAGGGCAAGCCCGCGCCGACGCCCGCTGCGAGCGGCACGATCGGGACCTGAGCGTCGCCGACTGCTCGGCCCGCCTTCCGCGGCGGGCCCTCACCCCGCCGGCTTGCGGACGTGGGTGTCGAGCCAGTCGATCTCCTCGGCGAGCAGGTGGAGGAGGCTCTCGCGGGCCGTGTAGCTGTGGGCCTCGTTGGGCAGCAGCACCAGGCGCGCGACGCCCCCGGTCCCGCGGATCGCCGCGAACAGGCGCTGCGACTGCAGCGGGAACGTCCCCGAATTGTCGTCCTGCTCGCCGTGCACCAGCAGCAGCGGCTCGTCGATCCGATCGGCGTGCAGCAGCGGTGAGACCTTGGCGTAGGTCTCCGGCGCCTCCCACAGGGTTCGACGCTCGCTCTGGTAGCCGAATGGCGTGAGCGTGCGGTTGTACGCGCCCGAACGGGCGATGCCGGCGCGGAAGAGATCGGTGTGCGCGAGGAGATTCGCGGTCATGAACGCGCCGTACGAGTGGCCGCCGACCGCCGTGCGCGTGCGGTCGACGAGGCCGGTCGCGGCGGCAGCATCGATCGCCGCGGCCGCGGCCCCCTCGAGCTGCACGAGGAGCGTGTCGTTCATCGTCTGCGGATCTCCGACGACCGGCATCGCGGCGTCGTCGAGCACGGCGTAGCCCGCCGCGAGCATCGCCAACGCCGAGCTCGCGGAGACCCGCATGTAGAGGTTGGTCGCCGCGCGCACCTGACCGGCGGTGTCCTTGTCGTTGTACTCGACCGGGTAGGCCCACACGAGCAGCGGCCACCCGCCCGCGGGCGGATCGCCCGGCGGCAGGTACAGCGTGCCCGAGAGCTCGACGCCGTCGTCGCGGCGATACTTCAGCAGCTTGCGGGTGACGCCCCGCAGGCCGGGCCGCGGATCGGGCCAGTGGGTCAGCGCGCGCTCGCCCGTCGCGGTGCGCACGTGGAGATCCGGCGGGACCTCGGGACCCTGTCGGCGCACGACCAGCGCGTCGACGCCCGGCGCCCCGGCGAAGCCGATGAACTCGACGTGGCTGTCCGCGCTCGACTCGACCAGGCGAGCCTTCGCGCCGTCGACGAGCGCGAGGCGATCGAGGAACGGCCGATCGCCCTCGGGCGTGGCGCCCTCCCCTCGCAGGAAGATCGCGCCGTCCGTCGTCGCGACGGCGCGGTGCCCCGACGCCAGCGTGCGCGTCACGGGGCTCCCGGGATCGGCGTAGGCGTCGAGCGACGAGCGATCGAACAGCTTCGTCGCCGGCGCGCCCGCGCTCGCCGACGTCAGCCACGTGGTCGACCACCGGCGATCGCGATCGTACTCGCGGACCAGCACGCGACCGTCGCCGTCGAGCGCCGCGACGTCGCGCGCGCGGTGCTGCAGGCGGAGGATCTCGATCGTGGTGGAGAACGGCGCGTCCGAGCGCATCCACGCGTCGCGGTGCTCGGCCGCCTTGCGTGGGTCGCCCCCGTCCTGGGCCTCGAACCACACCAGCGTCGCGGGCTCGGTCGCGAGCCACTCCACCTGCCGAGGGCCCGTACGCACGCCGTCGATCGGGATGGCCTCGGCCGGCTCCTGATCGGCGATGGTCTTCACGACGTTGCCGTCGCGATCCCACACCTCGACGACGCGACCGAAGCGCTCGTACGGCACGACGTAGGAGAACGGCCGACGCACGCGCTCGACGAGGATGAAGCGCCCGTCGGGCGACGCATCCATCTGCGTGAACATCCCCGGCGCCCCGACCGGGCGCACCGGTCCGCCTTCGACGTCGGCCCACGCGACCTGCCCCGTCGCGAACGCCTCGAAGCGGGCCTCGTCGTGCGCATTGGCCAGCAGGTCCTGGTAGGTGCGGTTCTGGGCCCGATCTCCGCGGGCGTCCTCGACGACCGGACCGCTCGGCACCACCGTCCTCGGGGGTGCCGGCGCGGGGGCGTGGGGCACGACCACCAGGAGGTCGTCCTTCGCGAAGCGGTACGCCGGACCGAGCAGATCGAGCACCGCCGCGACGGCCCGCGCGTCGCGACCGTCGGCCCGCGCCGTCCAGAGCGTGACGTCGGCCTCGCCGAGCGACAGCCACGCGACGCGCGTGCCGTCCGGCGACCAAGCGGGGCTCGCGATCACGGCCGACTGCGGCGCGACGATCGTCGAGGCCTCGCCGGTGTCGATCGCGATCGTCGTCAGGCCATCGAGCGTCCGCACGCGCCGCACTCCGGCGCGCAGCTCGTCGATGCGCAGGCCGGCGAGTGCCGCGAAGGGTCGCGCCACCTCGGCGATCCCCGGCATCGCCCGCTGCTGCATCACGAGCACGCGCGCGCCGGTCGGATCGATCGAGACACCCGGGGTCGGCCGCGCGTCGACGAGCTCGCGGACCGCTGCGCTCGGCTCGCGCCACGTCGTCGCGCCGGCGATCGGCGGCGCGAGGGCGGCGGGCGTGCTCGCGACGGACGTCGGCGCCTCGGCCGGTGCGGGCGGGCAGTCCTGCACGACGGCCTCCGGCGCCCGCGCGCACGCGAAGAGCAGCATCACCGGCAGAGCCACGGCGTTTCGAACCCGACGCACCATCGCCCTGCATCGTACGGCGGGCGTGTGCCACCGGCTACCGGGGCCCGCCCGAGCGTCGTTCGGCCGGGCTCGGCGCTCAGAGCCCGAGCAGGCCGCCGTCGAAGGCGCCGCGGATGGCCGCGAGGCCGACGTGCGCCCGGACCTCGCTGCCCTGCCGCAGACGCAGCCCAGGCTCGCCCGTCGACACCGCGCCGATGCGGCGCACCGCGGCGCCGAGGGCCGCCGCGATCGCGTCGCGGTGCTCGGCCCGCGCCGCGAACAGGATCCGACCGGTCGACTCCGAGAACAGTGTCGCGAAGGCGGACAGCTCGGCGACCGCCGCGAGGTCGACCTCGATCGACGACTCGGTCGCGAGCAGCAGCTGCGCCAGCGCGAGCCCGAGGCCACCGCGCCCCACGGCCGCCGCGCTGGCGACCCGCCCGGCGTCCCGCAGGGCCGCGAACGCCACGTAGGTCGGCCACGTGGCCGACGGATCCGTCTGCGGCACGCCGCCGCCCTCGCCGACACCGAGGCGACGCAACATGCTCGCGCCGCCGAGCTCGTCCCGCGTCGTGCCGAGCAGCCACAGGTCGCTCGGCGCAGGCGCGACCAGATCGAGCGCCGCCGCGGCGTCGTCCATCTGACCGATCACGCTGACCAGGAGCGTCGGCGGGATCGAGATCTTGACCCCGCCGATGACCGCGTCGTTCTTCATCGAGTCCTTGCCGCTGATGAGCGGCACGCCGTAGGCCACGCAGGCGTCGTGCAGGCCCTCGCAGCACGCGACGAGCTGCGCCAGCTTGTGCCGGCCGTCCGGTGTGCGATCGCTCTGCACGGGATCGGGCCAGCAGAAGTTGTCGAGCGCGGCGATGCGATCGATCCGCGCCCCGGCGCAGAGCACCCGTCGCACGCCCTCGTCGACCGAGGCCATCGCCATCGCCCGCGCGTCCCCGGCGGCATAGAACGGGTGGATGCCCTCGCCGAGCACGACGGCCTCGTCGCGACCGTGACGCACCCGCATGACCGTCGCCGTCGACGGCACGTCGCGCCGCACGCCGACCACGGGCTTGATGACCGACAGCCCCTTCACCTCGTGGTCGTAGTGGCGGATCCGGTCGACCGCGCTGGCGTGCTCGGGCGCGCCGACGAGCGCGATCAGGTGCTCGCCCAGGCGCGCGGCGTCGGTGAGCTCCGCCGGGAGCACGGGAGCCGGCGCCGACTCGGCGAGCTGGGCATGCAACACCGGCAGCGGCACCCCATCGTGCAGGAACTCGAGCGAGAGATCGGCGACCTCGAGCGCGCCGAAGCGGACCTCGAGCCGACCGCTGTCGGTGAACTCACCGAGCACCGTCGCCTCGACCTCGTAGGCGTGCGCCAGCGCGAGGAAGGCGTCGAGCTCGGCCGGGGCCACCGCGAGCGTCATCCGCTCCTGCGCCTCGCTCACCAGGATCTCCCACGGCTGCAGGCCGGGGTACTTGAGGGGCGCCAGCGCCAGGTCGATCCGTGCGCCGCCGGTCGCCGTCGCCATCTCGCCCACGCTCGACGACAGGCCGCCCGCGCCGTTGTCGGTCATCGAGGTGACGAGCCCGCGGTCGCGCGCGACCGTCAGCATGTCGAACATCATCTTCTGCGTGATCGGATCGCCGATCTGCACCGCCTGCGCCGGCGCCGACTCGTCGAGGCGCACGCTCGAGAAGGTCGCGCCGTGGATGCCGTCCTTGCCGATGCGCCCGCCGACCATCACGATCGCGTCGCCGACCTGCGCGCGCTTGATGTGGGTCGGGTGACCGGCCCGCACCGCCGGCATCGCGGCGACCGTGCCGCAGAAGACCAACGGCTTGCCGAGGAAGCGGGCGTCGAAGAGCTCGAAGCCGCGGCTGTAGGGGATCCCCGACTGGTTGCCGCCGTCGATGACGCCCCGGTGCACGCCGTCGCGGATCCTCCGCGGGTGCATCAGCCCCTTGGGCATCGCCGCGTCGTGCCGCGGATCGCCGAAGCAGTAGCCCCACACGTTGGTCAGCAGGTCCGCGCCCAGCCCGGTGCCGAAGCTGTCGCGGTTGACCCCGACGATGCCGGTCATCGCGCCGCCGTAGGGGTCGAGCGCCGACGGGGAGTTGTGGGTCTCGACCTTGTAGACGAGGTGGTCGTCCTCGGTGAACCGGACGACGCCCGCGTTGTCGTGGAAGACCGAGACCAACCACGGCGCGTCGGCGGCGTCGAGGCCGGAGGCGACGCGCGCGGCGGCGATCGACTCGGTCGCGCCCCGGACGAACGTGCGGAACAGCCCGCGCTCGATGCGACGCGCGCCGTCGGGCCCGTGCACCGCGATCGGCGAGGCGAAGATCTTGTGCTTGCAGTGCTCGCTCCAGGTCTGCGCCAGGCACTCGAGCTCCGCGTCCGTCGGATCCCGACCGCGCTCGCGGAAGTGGGCGGCGATCGCCTGCATCTCGGCGAGCGTCAGCGCCAGCACCCCCTGGTCCGAGATCCGGAGCAGCTCGGCGTCCGAAGCGTCGCGCAGCGGCACCGTCGCGACGCTCGCCGCCACGGCGGCGCCGGCCCGCGGGACCTCGAGATCGAGCGCGCGCGGCACGGTCTGGATGTGCATCCGCTGGATGAGCGGGTTGTAGAGGAGGTCCGATGCGACGCGATCGACGACCGCGCGATCGAGCCCCTCGAGCACGAACAGCGTCGAGCTGAACGCGGCGCCCGACAGCGGTCGCCCCAGGCGATCCTGCGCGGCGCGCTTGACCGTCGTCGCGACCGCGTCGGTGACCCCGGGCCGGAACCCGACGGTCACGACGTGGGTGCCGACCGGCCACGGATCCTCCAGCATGCCGAGCGCGCCGACCTCCGCGATCGGATCGACCAGGGCCTCGAGCACACGACGGGCGTCGGCCTCGTCGAGGCCGAGGTCGAGGTGGAAGACCTTGCGCGTGTGCACGGCCGTCGGCACGACGCCGAGCCACGTCGATGCACGCGCCGCGGTCTCGGTCGCCAGCGCGTCGCGCAGGTGCGGTGCCGTGGCGATCTCGAGCCGCCACACCGGCGACGCCGACGTCGAGGTCATTTCCGAGTGCGCGGCGGGGGGAGTCGAATGCGCCACTATGGGGCCTTCATCCCCGGCACCCCGGCGGGTGTCAAGCCCGGGCAGCGCGCGCCGGTGGGTGTTGACACCGGACGGGGCCGGCTGCAACATCACGCCGTACGAGTCCGTTGGTGTTCGGGTTGGGCCTCGCCTCCACAGGTGTACGCCGCTTCCGAACGCCGAACGCCCCCGATGCTAGGGTGGCGTTTGTCGAGCTGACACGGTGCGGAACGGGTCTTCGCGCCGCGCAGGCGTTGCCCTCGAGCAACGTCCCCGGACCCACGAGTCGAGAGCAACCGAATGGGGCATCCCGAGCAGCAGCCGGAGGCTGCGGTACCGACTGAACGAGCCGACGATGCGTGGGGCCAGTCCCTGCGCGAGCTGATCCGCGACGTCATCGCGTCGCTGCCGGATCACGCGACGCTGGGCGAGCTGATCGGTGCGATCCGGGCCAACCCCGCGATGGCCCCCGTGCTCGACCTGTTCACCGTCCAGGAGCTCATCGACACCGCGCGCAAGCGGCCGCCGCCAGCGGCCGCCAAGCCCGCGGCGAAGGCCGCACCGCGGGGCGAGGTCCAGTACGACGCCGACGGCAACCCGGTGATGGATCTCGGCGACCCCGGCGCGCTCGTCATCCGTCGCCGCGCGGACGTCCCCGACGGCGACATCCGCGTGCTGCGCTGCCTCGCCGAGCGGGGCGGGCTCCGCGAGTCGGAGCTCACCAGCCTCGCGAACCTCACCACCGAGCAGCTGCGCATCATCCTGCGGACGCTGCGGGCCAAGAGCTTCGTGCACGTCGAGGGCAGCGGCCTCAAGCGGCGGCTCAAGATCACGCGCCAGGGCAGCACCTTCCTGCGCAAGCAGTAGACCGCGCCGCCCGCTCGGGCCTCGGGCACGCAACCAAAGAGAAACGGCGAGGGAGGGACCCTGGGTCCCCCGCTCGCCGTTCGTCGTATCGCGTCGAAGGATCAGCCCGCGGGCGGGATCAGCGACGAGATCGCGCCGGTGAGGCACTTGATCGCGGGGCTGAAGTCGTCGTCGCAGATCGACTCGATGCAGCACCGCGGCGCGCTCTCGTCGAGGTTCGGCGTCGCCGGATCGTCGGGGACGTTCAGGCTCTCGCAGACCTCTTGGGCGCGCGTCGGGAAGATCGCGCTGCCGTTCTCGTTGAGGCAGCCCGGCGCGATGTTGCCGAACTCCCAGATCTTCTCCTCGACCGTCACGCCGTCGTCGACCTCGGCGGGGGTGAGGTCGGCCTCGGTCCACACGCGGTTCTGCAGCGCGTAGATGCCACCGGCGGTGGGCTCGAAGGGCGGCATCGGGTTGTGCGCCGTCACCTCGGGCACGCCGAAGATGCCGAGCATGACGACGTCCTTCTCCTGCTCTTGGACGAGGTAGTTCAGATACGAGATGTACCGGTCGGTCGGGTGCAGCACGCCGTTGTCGGTCGAGACGCAGTCGGTGTACGCGCCGGTCGCGTCGGGACCGCTGCAGCTCACGCCCGCGTTCCAGCACACCGCCGAGGACACCTGCGGCTGATCGCCGTTGGGGTTGACCTCCCAGTACTGGTTGTTCTCGGGGTTGGTGAAGTAGGTGAAGCCGCCGGGCGCCTCGACCGAGCACTCCGCCTCGTCCGTGACCAGGGCGATGGCGAGCACCGCACCGTCACGCAGGAACGGCTTGTTGAACTGACCCCACTCGGGATCCTCGCTGCAGCCCTCGCGCGTGGGATCGTTCCAGCACGCCTCGGGGTTGATGGCCTGCAGCATGCTCTCGAGCTGGGCCTCGTAGCCGCAGCCGTCGATGCCCTGCGGACCGATGCACGACAGCGCCTGCGCGACGTTGTCGAGCGGGACGTTGGAGCCGTTGACGTCGAAGTGGATGAACTGGTCCGACGGCGCGAGGTCGGCCGGGCAGTTGGTGGTGCACGCCTCGTTGATGACCAGCGGGTTGTTCCCCAGGCCGGTGAAGCGGTTGATGCGGGCGTTGCAGCCCTCGTACACCGGCGCGCCGCGGCGCGGCTCGTAGTCCGGCTTCTCGAACTGGGTGCACAGCGGGTGCCCGAAGTCCGAGGTCGTGACCATCACGTTGACGCTCGGGTACACCGGCTGGCCGGCGGCGTCGGTGAGCGCCTCGAGCTGCTGGATGAGCAGCGGGAAGTTCTTCGCGAGGTTGAGCTGCTCCTCGCCCATCGTGCCGGAGTTGTCGATGACGAACAGTAGGTCGATCTCGACGCAGCCGCCGTCCGTCGCACAACCCGACGGGCCGCCCGTCGTCTCGGCGAGCGAGTCGAGCTTGATCCCGCCGCCATCGCTGGAGCTCGTCTCGTCCGCCGCGGTGGTCAGCGAGGTCATCGTGGTGCTGCCGGTGCTGTCGGCCGCGGTGGCCGTGCCGGTCGCATCCGTGCGGTCCTCTCCGCAGCTCGCAGCGCCGATGGAAGCAGCCAGGATGGCCGAGAAGGAACAAAATCGTTTCATGGACAACGTCTCCACGCGTTCGAGTCGAAAGGGAAGACCAGTTTGGCAGACGCCTGCTGGCCGGACAACCGCACGGGATGTGCGGTCGGCGTTGGGGCGACCGTGAGTGAACTCGGCGGAAACCTCGCAGAGACGGCGCCCCAGCCGCCTCGCGAGGGTTTTGCTCGGGCGGCGATCAGCCCGGCTGTGTGATCGAGTCCCCGATGATGCCGGTGAGGCAATCGATCGCGGGGCTGAAGTCGGAGTCGCAGATCGAGGTGATGCAGCAGCGGATGTTCTCCTTGCCACTGCCATCGACGTAATCGAGCGCGTGGCAGACCTCCATCACGCGCGTGTTGGGCGTGCCCTGGCCGGTCGAGATGCCGTTGATGTCCGGCACGCCGGTGCAGCCGGGCCCGATGCCGAAGTCGAACTGCTTCTCGGCGGCCGTGACGCCGTCGGCGGCCTCGAGCGGGAGGATGTCGCCGGCCGGGTAGGTGCCGTCGATCCAGTCGCGGTACACGAGCGAGAGTTCGCCGCCGGCGATCGGGTTGAACGGCGCCACGTCCGCGTAGTCGGTGACCAGCGGCACGCCGAGGATGCCGAGCATCAGCACCTCCTTGTTCTGGTTCTCGCGGAGATCGTCGACGAGGTACTGCGTGTAGCGGCTGATCGGCTGCAGCTTGCCGTCGTCGAGCGAGGTGCAGTCGCTGTAGGTGCCGCTGGCGTCGGGGCCGTTGCAGCTGACGCCGGCGTTCCAGCAGATCGCGCTCGAGGCCTGCTTGTTGCCGTTGTCCGGGTTGGTCTCCTGGTACGCCTCGTCCTCCATGATCGAGTAGTCCTTCACGGAGCACTCGACCTCGTCGGTCACGATGGCGATGGCGAGCAGCGCGCCGTCGCGGAGGAACGGCTTGCCGCCGGTGTTCCAGGCCGAGCCCGGGTTCAGGGCCTGCAGCATGGTCTCGAGGGGCGCCTCGTAGCCGCAGCCGTTGATGCCCTGGGGCCCGATGCACGCCAGCGCCTGCGCGACCGCCGAGTCGGGCATGAGATCGCCGTTGATGTCGACCTCGGGCACGGCCGGGACGTTGGTGCCCGTCGGGTTGAACGAGATGAACGGGTCGCTCGGCACGATGTCCGTCGGGCACACCGTCGTGCACGCCTCGGGCACCACGTCGGGGCTCGAGCCGAGCCCGGTGAAGTCGTCGATGCGGGCGTTGCAGCCGGACACCGTGGGCGCGCCCTTGGACGGCTCGTAGCCGGCGGGCTGGAACGGCGTGCACAGCGGGTTGCCGAAGTCCGTCGTGGTCACCATGATCTGCACGTCGGGGCTGATCATGTTGCCGGCCGAGTCCTGGAGGTTCTCGAGCCGGTCGACCAGGCGCGGGAAGTTCAGGGCCAGGTTGAGCTGCTCGGCCGCCATCGTGCCGGAGTTGTCGATGACGAACAGCAGATCGATCTGGTCGGTGCAGCCGAGGTCGACGCTGCCGCAGCCCCCGTTGGTGGTGTTGGTGCCGACGTCGAGCTTGTCCCCGGTGTCCGCGCCGACGCTGTCGTCCGTGTCGGTGATGCCCGTCATCTCGGTCGCCGCGGTGACGGTGATCCCGCTCATCGACACGCTGGCGCCGGAGTCGTCCTCCTCGTCGCGTTTGCCGCCGCACGAGGTCGCGAGCAAACAAAGGGCGGCGAAGCCACCACACCACTGAACCACGTGTGCCTTGCGTGTCATGTGCAATTTCCCCCTGGGGCGGCCCCCCGCCAACCCCGAAGCATGGGCCGTAGCCGTGGTTCCACGTTACCAGAGTCGACACCGCGAGGGCCGGGAATCGGCGCAGCGGCGGCTCAGCGGAGCGCGCGGCAGGACCGTGAGGTTGCCGCGTTCGGCGAGGACGATCGGCGTGAGCCGAAACGGTGGCGCCGCGGCGTCGCCGGCTTCGAGGGCCCGTGGCCCCCACGAACGGCCGGGCGACGCACCGAGACCGCGCCCGGTCAGAGCACGAAGTTGACCAGGCGCCCCGGCACCACGACGACGCGCTTCGGGGTCGCGCCGTCGAGCTTGCGCGCAACGTCGTCGACCGCCCCTGCGAGCGCGACGAGCTCGTCCTTGCTCGCGGCCTTGGGCGCGGGGATCTCCGCCCGCCACTTGCCGTTGATCTGGATCACGAGCTGGAACGTGTCGTCGACGAGCCACACCGGATCGGGCGCGGGCCACGGCTCGTGGGCCAGGGTCTTGGCGTGGCCGAGCTCGGACCAGAGCTCCTCGGCGAGGTGAGGCGCAAAAGGCGCCAAGAGCAGGCAGAACTGCCGGGCCGCCTCGCGGGGCAGCGCGGCCTCGGCGGGGTCGGCCCCCGCGTCGCTCGCCACGAGATCGCGCGTGAACACCATCAACGCGCTGATCGCCGTGTTGAACGCGAAGCGATCGATGCGGGTCGTGACCTCCTCGATCGTGCGGTGGAGCAGCCGGCGCTGGCGCGGCGTCCCCTCCCCGTCGACGATGGGTCGTAGCGCGTCGGGCTCGGTCGAGCCCTCGGGCGCCGTGACGTGGAAGAGCTTCCACACCCGCTGCAGGAAGCGGTGCACGCCCGCGAGCCCCTCGGATTGCCACGGAGCGCTGTGCTCGAGCGGGCCCATGAACATCTCGTACATGCGCACCGAGTCGGCGCCGTAGCTGGCCACGACCTCGTCGGGGTTGACCACGTTGCCGCGGCTCTTCGACATCTTGTCCCACTGGATCTCGACGCGCTCGCCGGTTGCGCGCACGACCCACACCGACTCGCCGGGCCGATCCGGATCGGCCTGCTCCTCGACGTCGTGCGGCAGGAACACCAGCTTCTTGCCGTCGTCGCCCTTGCGCCGATCGAGCGGCAGGAACGTCGCGCCGAGGATCATCCCCTGGTTGACCAGGCGTCGGAACGGCTCGGGCTCGCCGACGTGGCCGAGGTCGAACAGCACCTTGTGCCAGAAGCGCGAGTACAGCAGGTGCGTCGCGGCGTGCTCGACCCCGCCGACGTAGAGATCGACCGGCATCCAGTAGCGCTCGGCCTCGTTGGACCACGGCAGCGCGCCGTTGCCCGGATCGCAGAAGCGCAGGTAGTACCAGCAGCTGCCGGCCCACTGCGGCATCGTGTTGGTCTCGCGCGTCGAGCCGTCGGCGAGGGTCTTCCACGCGGTCGCGCGGGCGAGCGGCGGCTCGCCGTCCTCCGACGGATCGTAGTCGGCGACCTCGGGCAGCGTGACCGGGAGCTCGTCCGCGGCGACGACGATGCCGTCGGGCCGGTGCGCCAGGGGGAACGGCTCGCCCCAGTAGCGCTGCCGCGAGAACAGCCAGTCGCGCAGCTTGTAGGTGACGCGCGCGCGCCCGCGGCCCTGGGCGACGAGGTGCTCGGTCATCACGCGCTTGGCGTCGGCGGTGGGCCGCCCGTCGATGATCGCGGAGTTGACCGCGACGCCCTCGCCCACGAAGGCGGTCTTGCCGATGTCGTGGTCGGCGGGGACGCCATCGACCGGCGCGACGACGCGGACGATCGGCAGGCCCATCGTCGTCGCGAACGCGTGGTCGCGCTCGTCGTGGCCGGGCACCGCCATGATCGCGCCGGTGCCGTAGCCGACCAGCACGTAGTCCGCGATCCAGATCGGGATCTCGGCCCCGGTGATCGGGTGGATGGCCATCGCGCCCGTGGCCGCGCCGGTCTTCTTGCCGCCCTGGGCGTCGGCCTGGCGCTCACGCTCGCTGCGGCGCGCGGTGCGTTCGACGTAGGCCTCGACCTCGGCGCGGCACGACGGCGTCGTGATCGTGGCGACGAGCGGGTGCTCGGGCGCGAGCACCATGTACGTCGCGCCGTAGAGCGTGTCGGGGCGCGTCGTGAACACGGTGAGCGTCGCGCCGTGCCCGGCGATCGCGAAGTCGATCTCGGCGCCCTCGGAGCGGCCGACCCAGTTGCGCTGGATCTCCAGCACGTGGGGCGGCCAGTCCAGGCCCTCGAGGTCGGCGAGCAGCCGCTCGGCGTACTCGGTGATGCGCAGGACCCACTGCCGCATCGGCCGGCGGATGACCTCGTAGCCGTCGTCGACCTTCTCGGCGACCTCCTCGTTGGCGAGCACCACCCGCAGCGCGGGGCACCAGTTCACCGGCGCCTCGTCGAGGTAGGCGAGGCGACGCGCGTCGCGGTGGCGCGCGACGGCCAGCTCACCCTCGGCGCGGACCTCGTCGGGGATGGGGAGCTCGGCGATCGGGCGCGCGCGTTGGGCCTCGCGGTCGTACCAGCTGCCCCACAGCTGCAAGAAGATCCACTGCGTCCACTTGTAGTAGCCGGGGTCGGTGGTGTTGACCTCGCGACGCCAGTCGTACGAGAAGCCGAGGCGCTTGAGCTGCCGGCGGAAGTTCGCGCTGGCGTTCGCGATGACCGTGGCCGGGTGCACGCCGGTCTTCATCGCGTGGCGTTCGGCGGGGAGCCCGAACGCGTCCCACCCCATCGGGTGGAGCACGTTGAACCCGCGCATCCGCTTGTAACGCGCCACGATGTCCGTCGCCGTGTAGCCCTCGACGTGCCCGACGTGGAGCCCGTCCCCCGAGGGGTACGGGAACATGTCGAGCACGTAGTACTTGGGGCGCTCGCGGTCGACCTCTGCGCGAAAGGTCTCGTGCTGCTCCCAGTAGGCCTGCCAGCGGCGTTCGATCGATTGGTGGTCGTAGACCATCGGCCGCACGCTAGCAGGCCGGCCGCCGCGTGACCACGCCCCCAACGAGGCCGCTCGGGCCGCGCGGCCGGACTACTCCGGGCAGGGCGCGCCGGTGCCGATCAGCATCTTCTCGGCGCCGACGTCGAGGTCGACGCTCGTGACCAGCACGCTGGTCTGCATCACCGACTCGGCGAAGCACTCGCGGGTCTCCGCGTCGGGGGCGCGGTCCAAGACGACCTCGACCTGGTACTCGGCGGCGGCCTCGATGCGGACCCCGAGGGTGACCGTGGGATCGGTGATCGGGCAGCTGATCGTGTCACCGTCGATGGGCGGCGGATCCGACGGCATCGTGCACGGGGCCGGCGGTGGGTGCTCGCAGCCGACCTGGACGGCCTGGATCTGCACCCCGACCACGCCGACCGCGTCGCACAGGGTGTTCGGCACCGTCGCGAGCAGCGTGGTGTGCGGGGTGTCGTCGCCGGTGTCCCCAGTGCTGTCGTCGGCGGCGGCCCCGGTGTCCGCCGCCGGATCCGACTCGGTGCAGGCGGCGGCGACCAGGCAGAGGACACACGTCAGCGCGGCGGCGCGCAGCCTCGAGGAGGGGTTCGTCGTCAGGGGCATCGGGGCGAGGCCGCCAGCGTACACCGGCGGCGCGTGGACGTCGATGCACTGCGCCCGCGCTTGGGCTATGCTCGACGTGATGTTGGTGTCAGCGCTGGGTGGGCTCGCGGTGGGTGCGATCCTCGTCGGTCACATGCCGTACGTGCCGCTCGCGGCAGGTGAGGTCGCCTCGCCCCAACCCGCAGCGGACGACCCGTTCGAGCGCGCCCGCGGGCTGTACCAGCAGGGTGAGGCACGGTTCGCCACCGCGGACTTCATCGGCGCGATCGAGCTCTGGACCGAGGCGTTCTCGAGCGTGCCCGACTCGACGGATGCGGCGCGCATCAAGGCGCTGCTCATCTACAACATCGCGACCGCGCGCGAGCGCGCCTACGAGGTGACCGGCGATCTGACGCACCTGCGTCAGGCCAAGGTGCTCATGGTCGGGTACGCCGAGAGCATCCCTGCCCTGTTCGGCGACACGCCCGAGGCGGAGGTCGAGCGCGGCAAGATCACCGAGCGCCTCAACGCGATCACGGCGCAGATCGAGGCCGCGGACCGCAGGAAGGCCCGGGATCGCCGGGACCAACGCCCGAACGAGGGCCCCGAGGATGCGCCGAGCTCCGATCGCACCCACGTGGTGCTCCTGGGCACCGGCGCGGCGGCGCTGGCCGTCGGCGTCGGCGGGCTGGCGATGATGGGCGCGGGCCTGGCGATCGGCAGCAAGGCGAACGACCTCGGCGACCTCGCCGACGACGACATCGCGGGGCGACGCTCGCAGTTCGACCGCGGCCGCACCGGCAACACGCTGGCGATCGCGGGCGGCGTGGTCGGGGGCGTCTTCGCGATCACCGGCGCCGTGCTGGTGGGCATCGGCGCGAAGCGTCGCGCGAGCGCGCAGGGCAGCGCGTGGGCGCCGTGGATCGGGCCGCGCGTCGCGGGGCTCGGCGTGCGCGGCCGGTTCTGATCGGGGACGCTGATCACTCGATGGGGAACGCGGCGACGACGACGTCGTCGATCTCCCACCGGCTCGGCGTCAGCGCGGGATCGTTGCAGTGGAAGCAGTCGGTCCCGAACTCGAAGACCAGCTGCACCTGCGGCGTGCCCAGGTGTGCGGTCAGATCGACGGTGACCAGGCCCTCCTGCTCGGCCCCGGTGAGCGCGAGGCCGTCGCCCCCGGACACCTGCGGGTTGGGGAAGCTGTAGGCCTCGTCGGCGTCCACGCCGACGCAGAGGTCCGTCCCGAGGCCCATGTAGCCGCCGGCCGGGACGAGCTTGCTCACCTCGCCGCCGGCGCGCAGCTGGATCACCCCGCCGTCGCCTGTGATCCC
This sequence comes from Deltaproteobacteria bacterium Ga0077550, assembly GCA_001464385.1. Lineage (GTDB taxonomy): Bacteria > Myxococcota_A > Polyangia > Nannocystales > Nannocystaceae > Xiheibacterium > Xiheibacterium aquaticum. Next base: position 86,067 of record LNFB01000340.1, read on the forward strand.
CAGCTCCGGCTCGCACCCACCTTCGACCGTGAGCCGGTGCCAGAACCGCAGCTGCATCGCGTAGCCCGGCGGCATCTCCTCGGCGCTCGGGAGATCGAAGGGCGGGCTCACCAGGTGGGTCACCCCCGCGTAGTTGTACTGGTACGTCTCTGGGTTGGGGCTGAGCCCGCGGTACGGGATCTCGCCGCTGTTCCACCGACCGTCGAACCACGCCCAGCCGCCGACGTCGGTGCCCATCGTGTTCGACCAATCCGTCCCCACGTAGTTGGAGAGATCGTAGGGCTCGGAGGTCCACACCTGCGCATCGAAGCGCTCGGTGAACAGCGGGACCTGGCAGCCGACGACGCAGCCGTCGAGGTCGTCCGCATCCGCGTCGTCGCAGCCCTCGCCCGCGGCCGCGTTGTGGTGCCCGTCGCCGCAGGTCGGCAGCGTGCAGTCGTCGTCGCAGTCGGGCGTGTCCACCGGCACGTTCTCGACGCCCTCGTCGCACTCCTCGACGCCCGCGGGCGGCTCGACGCCGTCGTTGACCGCGTGGGGGTTGAGCGTGTGGTCGCCGCAGTGCGGGAAGGTGCAGTCGCCGTCGCACTCGGCGTCGGGGATGCCGGGCATGTCCGGCTCGCAGACCGCCCCGGGGAGGCCATCACACAGCGGCTCGCCGGTGGTGGGCTCGGGCCCGGTCGTGCTCGGGTCGGTGGTGCCCATGGTCGGGTCGACCGTCGTCGTCGACGGCGGCCCGCCGCAGTAGCCGTCGATGCAGCGATCGTCGAGGCCACAGTCGCGGTCGGCGTTGCACGGCAGCCCGGACGCCGCGTCGCCGACGAAGCACGCCAACGGACCACCGACGGTGACGGCGATCACGATGCCCACCGTCGTCGTCACGAGTTCACACGAAATAAGAGAAGCCACGTGTGCCGCGATCCTAGCGTGGCTTCGGGGGCCTGCCAACTTGGGTCGACGCCGCGAGCATGCTACGATGCTCGTCACTCATGCTTGGTCTTGCTGGTCGATGTCGTAGGTTGTGGGCCCGCAGCGGGGCGTCCGCGGTGGCACTGTGCGCGCTCACCATCCCCTCTGTCGCCTGCAAGGACGACGACGGCAGCCCGAGCGCCGACACGTCGACGGGTGGCACCGGCGGCGGCGGCTCGTCGTCGAGTTCCGTGGGCAGCAGCACCGTCGCGACCGAGACCTCCGACGGAACCGACGGCGGCACCATCGGGCCGACCACCGACAGCACGCCCACGACCGACACCGGCGAGACGACCGATGGCGGCCTCCAGTGCGGCGACGGCTCCGGCGACGCCGGCGAGCTGTGCTTCGCGCCGGCCATCGACGTGCTCGTCGGGACGCCGGTGGCGGCCCTCATCGCCCTCGAGATCGGCGATGGGAGCGGCGTCGACCTCGTCGTCGGCGACGACGTCGGGATCACGGTGCTGGCCGGCAACGGCAACGGCAGCTTCGGGTCCCTGAGCGAGCTTGCGAGCGGCGCCGTGGTGGCCCTCGCCGCCGGCGATCTCGACGGCGACGACGCGCCGGAGATCGTCGCGGCCCACGGCACCGACGGCCGCGTCTCGATCGCGACCAACGTCGGCGGCGAATTCCTCACGTACGAGGACATCCCGGTCGATCCGCAGGCATCGCCGAGCGCGATCGCGGTCGCGGATTTCGACGGCGACGGCCGCCGCGACATCGTCGCGGTCGACGAGACCGCGGCGCGCCTGCACCTGTGGCTGCAGGGGGCGGACGGCAGCTTCGGCACGGCGCTCTCGCTCGACATCGGCGGCAGCCCGGGTGACATCGCCGTCGGCGGGCTCGGCGGCAGCGCGGCGCCGGATGTCGCGATCCCCAACCTCGGCGGCACCTCGGTCGCCGTGCTGCTGTTCGCCGATGGCAGCTTCGACATCGCCGACAGTGTCCTGGTCGGCGCGGGCCCGCGCGCGGTCGCGTTGCTCGACCTCGATGGGGACGGCATCGACGATCTCGCCAGCGCCGACGGCAGCGGGGACTCGGCCTCGGTCGCGTTCGGTGGCGGAAACGGCCTCGGCGCGGCGACGACATACGTCGCGGGACCCCAGCCCCGCGACGTCGTCGCCGGCGACATCGACAACGACGGGCACCCCGACCTCGCGGTCTCACTCGAGAGCGCGAACGCGGTCGCCGTCTTCCTGCAGGGGGACGGGGGCGCGTTCTTCTCCGCGCAGTGGGTCGCGACCCCACCGCAGCCGGGCGCGGTCGCGCTCGCGGACTTCAACGGCGACGGCCTCGGCGACCTCGCCATCGCGAGCACGGCGGCGCCCGGGGGCGTCTCGCTGCTGCTCAGCGATCCTTGATTCCGACGCGTCTCGTCGTCCCCGCGAGAGGCCAACCGTGCGTGCATGACATGCGTGTCATGCACGAGCGGTGACCACACCGCGAACCGAGAATTCCCGCGACCGCATCGATGACTTCGCCACCCCGCAGGGAAAAACCCGTGCTACGATGGCCAGGTTATGTGGCTTTGTAGAATGCGTGCGGTGGGTGGATGGATGCTCGCAGCGAGCGTCTTCGGTGGTTGCAGCACCTCGGACGCCACCGCCGACGGCCTGTCCGACGGCGGGAGCACGTCCGACAGCCTGGGCGACCCCGAGGCGACCACCGCCGCGACCGCGGGCGCCGACGGTGCCGATGACTCTTCGGGAGACGGCGCCGCCACGAGCCCCGGGGCCACCGAGGGCGAGGGCGGGACCGCGGCCGACAGCGACGGCGTCGGCTGCGAGCTCGACTGTGGCGATGGCGGCGAGTGTGCCTTCGACGAGGACGGCGCGCCGCGCTGCGAGTGCTTCGACGGCTACGCGAACAACGGGGCCACCTGCGTCGCCTGCGTCGAAGCCCCCGATGGAGTGGACCTCGCGATGTCGCGGGTCCGGCTCCGGGTGACGATCAATGGCGCGACGCCGCCGGCCAGCCCCCTCGAGTACGGTGAGATCCGCCTCCGCCATCGTGACACCGCGGATGTGGTGGTCCTCGGCGACACGCGGACGCCCGAGCTCGAGGCCAGCGTGCTCGCGGGCCGCTACGACGTCTATTTCTCGCGCAAGGTGGGCTCTGCGGTGGTCCCCGCCAACGCCAACGTGCGCATCGGTACGATCGACGCCATCGACGGCATCGACCAGACGATCGACATCCCGGTGGTCACGCTGTCGGGCGCGTTCTCCTTCGACGGCGCAGCTGCGCCGAAGAGCCCGACGGAGAACGGCCGGGTGTGGCTGCGCAACGCCGCCACGGCCGACCAGATCCTGCTCGGAACCACCAACTCGGGCAGCTACTCCGTGCTCGTCACGCCGGGCGACTACACGCTGTCGTACGAGGGGATCACCGGCGCCGAGATCGCGCCAGCCAACCACCGCGGCGCGTTCGGGGCGGTGACGATCGACGCGGAGGACTCGACGCTCGACGTCGACATCCCCACGGTCCGACTCTCGGGCGACTTCAGCTTCGATGGCCTGGCGGCCCCGGATTCCGCGACCGAGTACGGGCGGATCACCCTGCAGACGGGGGACGACGCGATCGACCTCGGCGAGACCCGTGCGGGGAGCTACGAGGTGCGCGTCCTGCCGGGCAGCTACGATGTCGTCTACGAAGCGATCCTCGGCGCCGAGATCGCGCCGGCCAACCAGCGCGCGGTCGTGTCGACGATCGTCACCGGCGTCGGCGCAACGGTGAAGAACATCGACATCGCGACGGTGCTCGTCGAGGGCGCGCTGACGTTCAACGGCGAGCCCGCCCCCAACGACCCCACCGACGACGGCTACATCCTGCTGCGCCACGCCAACGGCGACGAGGTGCTGCTGGGGATGACCTCCGCGGGGGCGTACTCGCGTCGGGTGATGGTCGGCGCGTACGAGGTCTACTACGTGCAGGACTCCAGCCGCGAGGCGGCGCCGCGCAACACCAACGCGCGCATCCAGGAGTTCATCGCCGACGCCGGCGGATCGGTGGACATCGACGTCGCCCGCGTGGAGGTCAGCGGCACGATCCTCCTCGCCGGCCAGACGCCGCCCGATTCCGACTACCAGGACGGGCACCTGTTCCTGCGCGACATGATGACGGGCGACTCGGTGCTGCTCGGCAACACCCGGGCCGGGGCGTTCTCCGCCCCCGTGGTGCCCGGCGTGTACGAGGTCGTGTACGTCGCCGAGACCGCGGGCGCGCCCCTGCCCGTGAACACCGGCGCCGTCATCGGCGATGTGGTCATCGACGAGGGAGTGCCCTTCGACCTGCCCATCGACGTGCCGGCCCTGTCGCTCGCCGGTGCCGTCACGATCAACGGGGCCGCCGCGCCGATGGACACGCTCGACGTCGGCAGCCTCTACCTCGTCGACGCCCAGACGAGGGATCAGATCTACCTCGGCAGCACCTACGACGGCGCGTACGCGCAGACGCTCACGCCGGGGAGCTACCTGCTGTACTACCGCGTCAGCGCGTCGAGCGGGGCGGTGCCGGCGAACGCCGACGCCAACCTCGGCTGTTGGACACTGAAGTAGCTGCGGGCGATCGCCGCGTGAGGCGAGACGTCATCCCAGCGTGATGCGTGATGCAGGAGTTCCCATGAAGCGCCCGATCCCCGTGTTCCTCTTCGCCGTGCTCGCGCCGGCGTGCTCGACCTCGGACACCGCCGCGCAGACCGGCGGAGACGCTGCGGACTCGAGCGACACCGAGGGCCCCGCCGCCACTGGTCCCACGGGCTCGGGTGACGAGGGCGTCGACACGACCGACGGCGCCGATTCGAACGGCGACTCGGACAGCGCGACCGCGGGCGGCACCACCGGCGGCCTCGACCCCGACGGCGGGGAGCCGTGCGAGCAGTTCGACTGCGGCACGGGCACGTGCTCCGTCGACGCCGACGGGCGCCCGACGTGCAGCTGCCCCGAGGGCGAGGTCGTCGCCGGCCTGCAGTGCCTGTCGTGCAGCGCGGTGACGGACGCCTATGACATCGCGCTGAAGGGGGTCGACGTCACGATCGCCCTGACACTCGACGGCGCGGCGCCGCCCGAGGCCCCGACCGAGACCGCGACGCTGGCGCTGCGCAACCCGGCGACCGGCGAGCTCATCGAGCTCGGCGACACCCACGCCGCGTCGTTCTCGGCCCGCGTGATCCCGACGGTCTACGAGCTCGTCTACCATCGCGTCCTCGGGGCGAACATCCCCGCGAACGGCCGCGCCGTCCTCGGTTACGTCGACGCGCGCGCCGGCGGCGAGGTGGTGCGCGCGATCGACCTCGAGGCGGTGCGCCTCACGGGCACGTTCGCCTTCGACGACGTGGATGCCCCCGCGTCGGCCACCGAGAACGGGCGGATGTGGCTGCGCAACCCGGCGTCCGGCGACGAGATCTTCCTCGGCGAGACCGCGTCGCAGGTCTTCGACGTCTACGTGTTGCCCGGGACGTATGTCGTCGAGTACGAGGGGCTGACCGGCGCCGAGATCGCGCCGCGCAACCATCGAGCGCGGGTGATGACCCTCGAGGTCCCCGAGGGTATCGGCACCCACGAGGCGCGCCTGAACGTGACCACGGCACAGATCGGCGGGGCGTTCCTCGTCGACGGCGCACCGGCGCCCGCGTCCCCGCTCGAGCGCGCCCGCATCTCGCTGCGCGACGGGTTCACCGGGGACGAGTTCATGATCGGCGACACCGACGAGGGCGAGTACGTCGTGCGCGTCGTGGCAGGGACGTACGATGTCGTCTACGCCTGGCAGGTGGGCTCGGCCGTCGTGCCCGCGAATCGCCACGCGATCATCGGCTCGCTGGACACCACGGCCGCGGCGACGCAGACGATCGACATCCCCACCGTGACGATCGGCGGCGGCTTCCTCATCGATGGCGAACCACCGCCGCCGGACGCCAACGACGACGGCCGCCTGTCCCTGCGCGGGCCCGGCGGTGACGAGGTGCCGCTCGGCAGCACCACGGCGGGGGGCTTCGAACGGATCGTCGTCGCCGGAACGTACGACATCCGCTATGCCCAGGACACGAGCTCGGGGATCGCGCCCGCGAACTCCGACGCGAGGCTGGCGACGATCGACGTCGTGCGCGACCCGAGCTTCGACATCGACGTGCCGACCGCGTTCGTGTCGGGCACGATCACGATCGGGCTGGGGGCGCCGCCGGAGTCGGACTACGACGACGGCTGGATCTACCTGCGCGACGCCGAGAGCGGCGACACCGTGCTCCTGGCCAGCACGCGGACGGGGGTCTACGGCACCGCGATCGTCCCCGGCAAGTACGAGGTCGTGTACGCGGTCGAGACCCCCGGTGGCCAGGTGCCGATCAACGCCGAGCGCGTCGTCGTCGATGTCGTCGACCTGCAGGACGTCGGCGAGCTCGACATCGACATCCCAGTGCGCGGGCTCGGCGGGGTGATCGGCGCCGCGGCCGGTCCGGACGAGCGCGGCTCGTTGTACCTGCGAACGGTCGACCACGACGATCGCAGCCTGCTCGGTACCACCGCCGACGGGACGTACGGGCAGCCGGTGATCCCCGGCCGGTACCTGGTCTCGTACGGCGTCGACGCGGCGACCGGCGGTCTGCCGGTGAACACCAACGCCCCGCTCGCCTGCATCGACCTGCTCGGCGACTGAGTTGCGGATGAACGCGAAGCGTTCACCCGCAACGAAGGCAAGGAGCGAAGCGATGAAGGGATAGGAGGCTCCGGCGGGCTTTGCCCGACGGAGGGAAGGGACGGGCCGTCCCTTCCCATTGCTTGGTAGTTGCGGATGAACGCGAAGCGTTCACCCGCAACGAAGGCAAGGAGCGAGAGCGATGAAGGGATGCGGAGCCGGGCAGCGCGCCTACGGCGAATCGGGACGCAGCCATCGTACCGCGGCCAACGAGAGGTCCTCGTTGAACGTGATGATGAGCAGCGCGGCCAGCATCAGCAGCAAGAACGGCAGCGTCATCCGGTACAGCTGCACGACGGGCCGACCGAACGCCAGCGACGAGATGAACAGGTTCATCCCCACAGGCGGCGTCAGATAGCCGATCTCGAGGTTGGCCAGGAAGATGATGCCGAGGTGGACGGGGTGGATGCCGTACTCCGCCGAGATCGGGATGATGAGCGGCACCACCACGATGATCGCGGAGAAGATGTCCATCAGGCACCCGACGATCAGCAAGAAGATCGTCAGGACGATGAGGAAGGTGAATCGATCCTCGATGTAGCCGCGGATCGCGTCGAGCAGGATCATCGGGACCCGCTCCTGGATGAGGTAGTTGGTCAACCCCATCGCGACCCCGAGGATGAGCATGATCGCGCCGACCATCACCAGCGACTCGCGGATGACCTTCGCGAGGCTGGGCTTGCCCGGCACCGGCGTCCACAGCGTGATGTCGCGGTAGACGAACACCTCGATGATGAGGAGATAGATCGCGCAGATCGCCGAGGCCTCGCCGATCGTCACGAGCCCGGTCGTCAGCCCGGGGACCCCGTAGATCCCGATGAGGACGACGACCGGGACCAGCAGCTCCCACTTCGCCGCCCAGAGCGCGCGTCGGGCCTCGCCGAGGTCGAACGGCGTGTTCTCGACCGCGTGCTTGCGCCCGACCCAGAGGCAGAACACGCCCAGCACCAGCAAGAAGAGCAGGCCCGGCAAGACGCCGGCCACGAAGAGGTCGTCGATGCTGGTCCCCGCGACGATGCCGTACAGGATGATCGGCAGCGACGGCGGGAACAGCAGGCCGATCGAACCGCTCGAGGTGATGAGCCCGAGGCTGAACTTCTCCGGGTAGCGCTCCTTCAGGAGGATCGGGTGGAGCAGGCCGCCCAGCGCGATGATCGTGACGCCCGATGCGCCCGTGAACGTGGTGAAGAACGCACACGACGCGATCACCACGATGCCCAGGCCACCGGGCAGCCACCCGAGCAGCGCACGGCTCACGCGCACGAGGCGATCGGCGGCGCGGGACTCGGCCATCAGGAATCCGGCGAGGGTGAACAGCGGGATCGTGACCAGGTGGGGGTTGGTCGCGAGCTTGTAGTGCTCCTCGGAGAGCACGACGAGATCGGTGCCCGAGCTGCTGAAGTTGTGGATGCCCATGCCGCCGAGCACCGAGAACAGCGGCGCGCCGAGGACGGCCAGGGCGATGAGTCCGAGGACGATGAGCGCGCTCATGCGGCACCTCCGTGCCCCGACGCGGGCGTGGGCAGGGTGGCGGGCTCGGTCCTGACCTCACCGGCGAGCGCGCCGAGGACCTGGATGCCGAAGTGGAACGCGAGCAGCCCGAAGCCGAAGGGGAACATCAGCTGGAACACCCACTCGTCCGCCCAGGACACCAGCTCGTGCGGGTGTTCTCGGCTGATCGCGACCAGGCCCGCGCCCGCGCGCGCGAACGCTGCACACACGGACGCGGCGAGCAGGTTCGTCACCACCGCCAGCCACCGCTGGCCCCGGGGCCCGATGAGCTTGCTGAACACATCGACGTTGATGTGCTTGCCACGCTGGGTGGCCATCATGGCGCCGAAGAAGCTGACGAGGATCACGAGCTGACGCAGCACGACGTCGATCCACGCGAGCTTGAGCGCGTCGATGAGCGAGACCATGCGCGCGGCGAACGAGCCCTCGGGCGGCGGCCCGCCCTTGGGCAGCTCCCCGGCGTCCCGCGCCCGCGCCGTGTCGATCCGCGCGAGCTTGCCGAAGGCCTCGTCGTCGTCCGCGTCGACGGCCTCGGCCGGCGCATCGGCGGCGGCCTCCGGGTCGGCGGCGTCGTCCGAGGCCTCGCCCCCTTCGCCCCAGTCGCCGCCGAAGCCCTCCGCCGCGCCGGGCTCGGCCGAGGTCTCGGGCACGCGGGTCGGCGCCTTCGCCTCCGCCTTCGCGATCGGCTCGTCGTCGCCGCCCTCGCCCCAGTCGCCCGCGAAGCCCTCCGCCGCTCCGGGCTCGGCGTCCGGCGCGGGCGTCGGTCCGTCGTCGTCACCGCCCTCGCCCCAGTCGCCGCCGAAGCCCTCCGCCGCGCCGGCGGGCGCGGGCGACGGGCCGTCCGAGGCCGCTGGCTTCGACGTCGCCACCGCGTCGGGCTCGACCGGCGGCGGACCGCTGTGCGCCCAGTGCTTCTGCAGCGGCACGAGCACGTTGCGGTACACCACGTTGTAGCCCGCGAGCGCGAGCATCACGAGGACCAGCGACACGGCGACGGCCGCCTCGGCCCGCACGACCCACGCCTCGAACGCCCGCAGGACCTTCATCGGATCCTAGATACCCCAAGATCCCGGCGTGGGCATAGCCGGGCGAGGCGAACGGCCCGTCAGCCGGGCGCAGACTCGAGGTGGCCGAGCATGGTCTTCACCAGCGCGCCGTCGAGGACCCCGTCCTTCACCAGCTTGTCGCGGGCCTGGACGGCGATCGACGCCCACTTCATGAAGTCGTCGGGCTCGACCACGGTGAGCCCGGCCTCCTTGAGGCTCTTGATCGCCTTCTTGTTGTCCTTGCGGATGCGGGTCACCAGCTCGCCGTACTTCTCCTGCGTGACGTCGGTGATCACCTGCTGATGCGCGGGATCGAGGTCGTTCCAGGCCTTCTGCGTGAGCACCGAGCCGCCGATGCCCACGGACAGCTTGAGGTTCGTGACGAACGCCGCCTTGCTGTACCACTGCAGGGCGATCGCCCCGTACGGAGAGTTCGTGAAGGCGTCGATGAGGCCGGTCTGCAGCCCGGGGAGCACGTCGGGCACGCCGAGCTCGACGGCGTTGACCCCCGCGACCGCCATGACCGCCTTCGACACGGGATCGGAATCCCAGACCCACATCTTGGTCGACTTGATGTCGTCGGGCGTCTTGATCGCGGTGTTCGAGAACAGGTAGATGAACCCGACGTCGCCCCACGCGCCGAGCTTGAAGCCGGCCTTCTCGAGCATCCCCTCGAAGGTGCTGCTCATCTTCTCGCGGACGTGGTCGAGCTGCTTCTCGTCCTTGAACAGCAGCGGGAGCTGCAGCATGAGCAGCTGCTTGTCGATCTCGCCGAGGCCGACGCTGGTGATCGCCGCGCCGTCGAGCTGACCGTGCCGCATCTTGCGGACCATCGCCGGCTCGTCGCCCATCGTGCCGCCGGCGAAGACCAGCAGCTCGAGCTCCTTGTTGGTGCGGGCGTAGACCTCGCGCGAGGTCTCCTCGAAGGCCTTGTGCCAGCTCGAGCCGTCGGGGGCCAACGTCGCGATGCGCAGCTGCTTGGCCGCGCCGCGGGCGATGTACGGCGCCCCGAGGACCGTCGCGGCCGACGCGGCGGCAGCGGTGCGGATGAAACGACGTCGGGTGGCGCGGGTGACTCGAGGGCGAGACATGGCGACCCATGGATACCCCACGAACGCTAGCGCAATGAAGGGGGCGCTCGATCGGCCGCCGCGGCCGGCCTATCGACGGCCCCTCAGCCGGCGGTGGCGGGGCCCGCCTGCGGGACGATGAGGCGGCTGCGATTGGCCTGCCAGAAGCGCGCGCGCGTGCGGGCGACCTCGTTGTTGAGGCGCAGATCGGGGTGCGCGACGACGTCGGCGGTGACGACCGTCTGGAGCAGCTTGTCGAACAACGGCTGGTCCTGGACCTGCACGCCGTAGAAGCGCGCGTAGAGGAATGGCACGAGGAGGTTGCGGTCACCCCACTTCGCCATCGCCTGCTCGAACATCGCCTTGGACTCCGCCGGCTTGCCGCCGAAGACCACGGGTCGTGAGGCGAGGTACACCGCCTGCATCAGCATCGGCGAGCCCGCGTTGTAGTCGGGATCGAGCGCCAGGATCCGCGCGAGCATGTGCTCGACGGCGCCGAGGCCCAGCAGCGCGCGGGTGTCGTCCTTCGAGAGGTTGATGGTCGACAACCAGCCGTAGGTCGCCCAGAACAGCCCCGGCACGTCCTGCTTCTTCAGCCCGCCGAGCGCAGCGTCGAGCTTCGCGAGGTCGCCGGATTCCGCCGCCTCGCGCAGCGCGGGGCGATCGAGCAGGCGGAAGCCATATTCGCGGCCGCGCTGGTAGTGGATCTTCGCCCGCCGCGTGAGCTCGTCGACCTCCTCGGAGGTGCCGCGCAGGCGGGCGACCTCGAGATCGCCCTCGACGATCGCGAACGCGTAGGAGTTGTAGCCGCGCGCGAGCAACAGCAGCAGCGACTCGTTCTCCGGCGACGAAATCAGGAAGGTCTCGAGGGTCTTGAGGCTGGCCGGAAACGCCCCGCGGGCGAATTCGAGGTCGCTCTCGCGATCCATCGCGACCGCGCCGAACTCGAGCATGCCGCTCGTGGCGTTCGCGGTGAGCTTGTTGAGGTTGCACGCCGTCAGGACCGACGCGATCGCCAACACCCTCGCGCTGCGAGACCGAGAAATCGCCGGGAGAGGGGACATTGGCGCGCGAGTATCGCAGCGCGGCCGTGGGGTGACAACCCGATGCGGCCACCGTAGGCTTGCCCGGCGCCGCCAAGCCCATGTTCTCCCCTGCCTCGACCCCTGCCCGATCCCGAACCCAGCCGCGAGCCGCCTCGGGGCCCCTCTCCTGGTGCGTCGTCGCGCTGGTGGCGTGGGGCGGCGTGGCGGGCTGCAACACCAAGGTGGCCGAGTGCAACCGCCTGATCGAGGCGGTGAAGGGCCACACGACCGAGCTGTCGGCGGCGATCGAGAAGCTCGGCGAGATCCAGAGCAACCCCGCGGTCGCGGACGACTTCACCAAGTCGATCAAGGCCGCCGAGGCGGACATCGCCGCCCTGCAGTTCTCGGACACCTCCGTCGCGGGCTTCGCCAAGCAGTACCTCGACCTGCTCGCCGAGGCCGATCGCGTGAACCAGAGCATGGCGGCCGCGGCCAAGACGAACGACCGCGAGGCCCTCGACCGCGCCGCCGGCGAGGCCGAGAAGGTCGTCACGCTCGAGGAATCGATCGTGAAGGGCGTCAACGAGTACTGCCAGGGCTGACCCGAGTGCCCGCCGCATGATGCCGCTCGTCGCGAGATTCGATCCGACCGCCGATCCCTGGGGCACCGGGATGCTCGGGTGCCTCGTGGTGTGCGCCTTCGCGTTGCTGTGGTGGCTCGTCGCGGTGCTGATGCGCCAGCCCGCCCGCGGTTCGGGCCGCGTGATGAGCCTCGGCCTGTTCGGCTACCTCGCGTGCGCCGTGGCGAGCGTGGGGATCCGCGTGCTGACACCGCCGCCCCCACCACCACCGGCGCCGACCGGGCCGGCGATCGTGATCGAGGCCAAGGTGCCGATCGATCCGGACGAGGATCCCAAGGGCGCCGCGGCCGAGGCGACTGCACGGGCGACGAAGGCAGCGCCCGCCGTGCTGCCGCCCGAGGCCGCGCCGCCCGTCGAGGCCGCGCCGCCCGTCGAGGCCGCGCCCGTCGAGGCCGCGCCCGTCGAGGCCGCGCCGAAGTCCGCCGAGGTCCGACCGGCCGCCGCGCCCGTGCCCCTGGGGCCGCCGACGCTGGCGGGCCGCGAGGCCCTGCGCTTCGTCGACGAGGTCTCGCACGACGCCGACAAGTGCAGCGACGCCAAGCAGGTCGCCGCGGCCGCGCGCGAGCTCGCGGGCGCCCTCGACGGCGTGCCGCGCGGCCGCGTCGAGAAGGCGGCGGGCAAGCTCGAGGGCTGCCGCCGCAAGATCGTCTGGGCGCGGGCCTTCATCATCCGCCGCAACCGCGTGGACGACCGCGACCGCCTCGCCGAGGCCCTGCCCAAGCGCCTGCGCGAGCAGGGCGTCGCGGTGCTGGTGACGGTGCGTGGGGCCGCCCACGAGCGCATCCGCATCGGCGGCGTGACGCTCGACGCCGCGAAGGCCAAGGCGCTGCTCGACGGCGGACTGCGGGACGAGCTCGCGGACGCGGGCTTCACCGAGATCACCCTGGCCGACATGAAGACCGCGGTGAAGGAGACCCACGCGGGTCCGACCGACGCAGACCTCGCGGCGGCGGAGCTCGCCCCGCTGGGGTTGGATCGCAAGCTCGCGCTGCCCTGAAGGTCGGTCGCCCGATCGCGGCCGACATCCTTCCGGTCACGCCACGAAAATCGCCCGGTCACGCCACGAAGTCGCCCGGTCACGCCACGAAGTCGCCCGGTCGCGCCACGAAGTCGCCCGGTCACGCCGCGAAAATCGCCCCCCGCTTGCGGGGGGCAATCCGCGCGCAGCGCGTACCGTTTCGCCCCCGCCGCCCGCGGGGGGAAAAGGCTAATGCACCGGTTCGTTCTCGCGGGCACGGTCGGCGCGCTCCCGCAGGTCGCGGTCACGCACCCACTGCCGCGACGAACGCCAGTCGTCCGCCTCGGTCGGCGCCGTGCCGCCCAGGAACGCCCGCAGCGCGGCGTTGGGGTGATCCTCGGCCAGCGGCGCGATGGCCCAGCGCAGGACGTCGTCGATCGTGTCCGCGAACTTGAACTCGATCGCCTTGAGCACGTTCTTCGGGATGTCGTGCAGGTCCTTCTCGTTCTCGCGCGGGCAGATGACGGTGGTGATCTCGGCGCGGTAGGCCGCGAGGACCTTCTCCTTCAGCCCGCCGATCGGCAGGACCTTGCCGCGCAGGTTGATCTCACCGGTCATCGCGACGTCCTTGCGGACCGGCGCCCGCAGTAGCGCCGACACGAGGCACGTCGCGATCGTCACGCCCGCCGACGGACCGTCCTTGGGCACGGCTCCCTCGGGGAAGTGGATGTGGAAGTCGACGAACTCGTGGAAGTCCGGGTCGAGCCCCAGCACGAGGCTGCGGGCCCGCACGTACGTGACCGCCGCGTGGGCCGACTCCTTGATGACGTCGCCGAGCTGGCCGGTCAGCGTCACCCTGCCCTTGCCGCTGGTGATCGTCGTCTCCACCGGCAGCAGGTCGCCGCCGAACGTGGTGTAGGCCAGACCGTTGACCATGCCGATCGCGTCCGTCTCCTCGGCGCGGTTGAACCGGTACTTGCGGGGCCCGAGGAGCTTCTGGACGTACTTGCCGTCGACCTTGAACGACTGGCCCTTGGTCGGCGCCTTGACGTGCTCGCGCGCGATCTTCCGCAGCACCGCGGCGGTCTCGCGCTCGAGCGAGCGCACGCCGGCCTCCTTGGTGTAGTGGTGGATCAGCTCCTTCACCGCCTGGTCGCCGAACTGGATGTCGACGCCCTCGAGCCCGTTCTGCTCGGTCTGCTTGGGGATGAGGTACTGCTTGGCGATCTTGAGCTTGTCCTCGTCGGTGTACCCGGTGAGCTCGATGATCTCCATGCGGTCGCGCAGCGGGATCGGGATGCTGTGCAGCGAGTTCGCCGTGCACAGGAACAGCACCTCGGAGAGGTCGTAGTCGAGGTCGAGGAAGTGATCGACGAAGGCGAAGTTCTGCTCGGGGTCGAGGACCTCGAGCATCGCCGCCGACGGATCACCGCGGAAGTCCATCGACATCTTGTCGATCTCGTCGAGCAGGAACACCGGGTTGGACGAGCCCGACTTGCGGATGCCGTGGATGATCTTGCCCGGCATCGCGCCGATGTACGTGCGGCGATGGCCGCGGATCTCGGCCTCGTCACGCACGCCACCGAGGCTCATGCGCACGAACTTGCGGCCGGTAGCCCGCGCCACGCTCTTGGCCAGCGAGGTCTTGCCGACGCCCGGCGGGCCGACCAGGCAGAGGATCGGGCCGCGGATCTTCTTCACCAGCTTCTGGACCGCGAGGTACTCGATGATGCGCTGCTTGGGCTTCTCGAGGCCGTAGTGGTCCTCGTCGAGGATGCGCTCGGCCTCCTCGACGTCCAGCTTGTCCTCGGTGCGATCGAACCACGGCAGCGCGAGCACCACGTCGATGTAGTTGCGGACGACCGTCGCCTCGGCGCTCATCGGGCTCATCATCTTGAGCTTCTTGAGCTCCTTCTTGAGCCGCTCGACGGCCTCCTTGCTCATCTTCTTGCGGCGGATCCGCTCCTCGAGCTCGGCGATCTCGTTCTTGAACTCGTCTTGGCTGCCGAGCTCCTTCTGGATCGCCTGCATCTGCTCGTTGAGGTAGTACTCCTTCTGGTTCTTCTCCATCTGCTTCTTGACGCGGGTCCGGATCTTCTTCTCCACCTGGAGAATCTCGATCTCGTTCTGCATCAGCTCGAAGAGCTTCTCCAGGCGGGCACGGACGGACTCGGTCTCGAGCAGCTCCTGCTTCGCCGGCCAGCCGCGAGGGGCTCTCGATGCCCTGCACGCTGACCGCCAGCTCGGGCGGCACGCGCTTGTTGAGCTTCACGTAGTTCTCGAAGGTCGACTGGACCGACCGCACGAGCGCGGCGAACTCGGGGTCCTCCTCGCCGTCGCCGACCTCGATCGGCTCGGCCTCGACCATGAAGCACTTGGTGGCGTCGAGGTACCGCTCGATGCGGGCGCGGCTCTTGCCCTCGACGAGGACCTTGACGGTGCCGTCGGGCAACCGCAGCAGCTGGATGATGGTGCCGATGGTGCCGACGGTGTGGATGCCCTCGGGCTTGGGGTCGTTGACCTTGGCCTTCTTCTGCGCGCACAGCAGGATGTGCCGGTCGTCCGCCATCGCCTCCTCGAGCGCGGCGATGGACTTCTCTCGGCCCACGAAGAGCGGAACGACCTCGTGGGGGAACACGATGAGTTCGCGGAGCGGGAGCAGCGGGATCTTGCGTGCCATGGTGGTCAGGTGCGTCTCGGGAGGGTCGATGCGGCCGGATCTCGGCCGGGAGAATTTCGCCACAGGGGCCTACCGACGCGCTCGAAACCTAGCATCGGGCCAAGGGGGGGTCAAACCCGGCGGGCCTGCGAAGTCGGGCCACCACATCGGTCAGGGCGCGCCGAATCAGCGCCGAATCTGCGCCGTCGTGCGTGCCGCGATGCGGCTGCAAACACCGAGAATGATCCGAGGAATCGCCGCGCGTCGATCAGTCGCCCGCGGCGCCGAGTGGGCCCGCGTACCAGCGCCACAGTCGCGCCGCAGCACCTGCGAGCAGGATCGCCCATGGTGCCACAGGGTGGCCCGGGATCGCGGCGAACACGATCGCGAGCTCGAACAACGGCGCCCCCTCGACGAGCGCAGGCAAGCGCACACCGAGTCGTGCAGCGACCGCGTGCGCGTCGGGCAGCGCGAACACCGGGGCCTCGCGGCCACGCAGCAGGTAGCGCGCCTGCACCAACGCGAGCACGGTCGCACCGGCGCCGGCGGCGAGGAGCACGAGCCCGGCGATGTCGGCGCGATCGGCCGCGAGCAGGCCGTAGGTGAGCCCACCGCTCATCGCCGCGTGCCCGAGCGGTCGCGCGGCGCGGGCCAGCCGCTCGCCCGCGACGTCACCGACCTCACGCCCGAGATTGCCCCGCAGCACCCGCACCGACTTGATGAGCTTGCTGGTGTGCACTCCGAGCAGCAGGCACACGGCCGCGAGCAGGCACCACGCGCCCGCGCCGACGAGGGACAGCGGCAGCGTCGCGGCGACGAGGACGAGCGCGAGCAGCTCGAGCTGCGCGGTCGGGGCCCTGTGGGCCGCCATCACGCGCAGCGTCGGGATTCCGATCCAGCGCCGCCACATCGACGGCGTCGAGGGGAACACACCCTCGCTGTCGACGACGAGGTTCAGCGCGCCGCGGAGATCCTCGCGATCGACGACGCGCGCCACGTCGCCGGGGCCGATCCCCTCGGGGTACGGGAGCTCCTCGCAGATCGGCAGGATCGCGGGCACGTGGGCGAGGTGGCCGAAGAACGTCGCGACGGGCCGTCCCAGGGTGTCGTACAGCGTGAAGCGCTCGCCGTCCTCGAGCGGGTGCGCGACCATCAGCTCCAGCAGGCCTGCACGGATCGTCGCGGTGTCGTAGGCCACCAGCGCGGGGCCGTCGACGCGATCGCCGGTGGCCGCCTCGCGGCCGTCGTCCGCGGCGACGGCGAGCGTCCCCGGGGCGAAGACGACGCGATCGAAGCCGACGCGGCGCGCCGACGCGACGAGGCGCGCCGACGCGGTCGCGCCGAGCAGCTCGGTGGTCGCGGGCACGCGGGCGTCACCGTCGGGCAACACCACGAGCGTGGGCGCACGCGCGCCGCTGCCGGGGCGCTCGGACCGGCCGGCCGCGGCGAGGGCCGGGGCGCTCTCGGGCATCGTGGTCCTCAGCCTACCCGGGCGGCCGACCGGTGGCGACCATGACCGGGCCGCACCGTCGGGGTCCGTTGACGCGGGGCCACGGCGCGGCATGGTATCCTCGCCTCGGGAGCGCATGTCTTCGGGCAACGTCAGCGGCGAGCAGACCCAACGGGGCCAGAACGCCGAGGCCGACACGATCATCGAGGGTCAGCGCCGCGAGGCGACCGCCGTCGACCACGGCCTCACCCCCGGCACCCGATTGGGCCGCTACGTGGTGCTCGAGGAGATCGGCTCGGGTGGCATGGGGCTGGTGTTCTCGGCCTACGACCCGGAGCTCAACCGCAAGGTCGCGCTCAAGCTCCTGCGCCCCAACCAGAGCGAGCGCAAGCGGGCCCGCTCGCGGCTGCTGCAGGAGGCCCAGGCGCTCGCGAAGCTCGCCCACCCCAACGTCATCACCGTGTACGACGTCGGCACGATCGGCGAGCGCGTGTTCGTGGCGATGGAGCTGATCGAGGGCGCGACGATCAAGGGTTGGCTGGCCGAGAAGCCGCGGCGCTGGGACGAGATCCTCGACGTGTTCATCCCCGCCGGCCGCGGGCTCGCGGCGGCCCACGCCGCGAAGCTGGTCCACCGCGACTTCAAGCCCGACAACGTGCTCATCGGGCGCGACGGTCGGGTGCGGGTGATGGACTTCGGGCTCGCGCGGCCGGTGCACGGCGAGCAGTCCGACACCGGTGACCTCGATGCCGAGGCCGACCACGACGACGACCACGGGGAGCGCGGGCGCGACGGCGACGGGCTCTACGAGCCGCTGCTGACGCAGACCGGCTCGATCATGGGCACGCCCGCGTACATGGCCCCCGAGCAGCACGCGGGCAAGCCGACCGACGCGCGCAGCGACCAGTTCAGCTTCTGCACCTCGCTGTACCAGGCGCTGTACGGGGAGCGCCCGTTCGACGGCGACGACTCGGTGACGCTGATGCAGCAGAAGCTCGCGGGGAAGATCCGCGAGCCGAGTTCCGGCAGCAGCGTGCCGGGCTGGGTGCGCCGCGTGCTGCTGCGCGGGCTCGCGGCCGCGCCCGAGTCCCGCTTCGGCTCGATGGACGAGCTGCTCGGCGAGCTCGGCAAGGATCCCCGGATCCTCCGCCGCAAGATCCTCACCACCGCGGGCCTGGGCACGGCGATGGTGGGGACGCTGACGGCCGTCTACATGATCAAGAACCGGCCGCCGTGCCAGGGCTCGCAGGAGCGGCTCGAGCAGGTCTGGAACGCCGCCCGCCGCACCGAGGTGACCGACGGCCTGTCGGCGCCGGGCGCCGCGTTCGGGCCGCCCACGGTGGAGTATGTCGCGACGACGCTCGATGCGTACGGCGCCGCGTGGGTGCAGATGCACGACGAGGCCTGCGAGGCGACCCACGTGCGCGGTGAGCAGTCGACGCGGCTGCTCGAGCGGCGCAACGCGTGCCTCGACGATCGCCTCGGAGAGCTCGACGCGCTGACCGGCGTGTTGGCCAAGGCCGACGTCGTCGTCGCCGCGAACGCCGGCTTCGCGGTCGGTGAGCTGCAGCCGCTGCAGCAGTGCGCCGACACCGAGACGCTCAACGCCGAGGTCGAGCCGCCGCAGGATCCCGCGACCGCGACCGCCGTCGCGGCCGTGCGCACCGATCTCGTGCAGGCCAAGGTGCTCGCGGCCGCGGGCCTGGTGCGCGAGTCCCTGTCCGTCGCCCAGGCCGCCTACGCCCGCGCGCAGACCATCGCGACCCCTGGCGGCGAGACCTACCAGCCGATCGTCGCGGAGGCCCGCTACCGCCTCGGCGAGTCGCAGGCCGCCGCCGAGGACACCGAGGCGGCCGAGACCAACCTCTCCGAGGCGAGCTGGCAGAGCGCGAGCGTCAAGCACGATGTCATCGCAGCGGCGGCCGCCGAGGCCCTGGTCGCCGTCGTCGGTCGGGGCCTGCGCAAGCCCGACGAGGGGCTGTCGTGGGGCCGTCACGCCGAGGCAGCGCTCAAGCGGATCGGCCTGGCGGGCCGCGCCGAGGCCCAGCTCCGCCACGACGTCGGCATCGTCCTCGCGAGCACCGGCGAGTACGCGCGCGCCCGCGAGTCGCTCGAGCAGGCGGTCGAGCTGCTCGCGCGCGAGCCGGCGAGCACGTGGTGGATCGCGGCGGTGCACCGCGCCCTGGGCGACGTCAGCCTCGCCGAGGGGCGCAACGCCGACGCGCAGGCCGAGTACGACCGCGCGGCCGAGACCTTCGTGGGCGTCTTCGGCGAGCAGCATCCCGACCACGCCCTCGCCCTCGCCGGCTTCGCGCGCGTGCAGGCGGCGCAGGGGCAGACCGACCAGGCCCGCACCACCCTCGGCGCGGCGATGACCCTCGTCGAGGGCGCGCTGGGCCCCAAGGCACCGCGGCTGCTCCCGCTGTGTCGGCAGCTCGCGCAGCTCGAGCTCTCGGTGAAGAACTACCCCGAGGCGATCGCCCAGCTGCAGCGCGCCCACGGGATCACGCGCGACACGTGGGGTGACCACGCCAAGGTCGCCCAGAGCCTGTTCGAGCTCGGCCATGCGCTCGAGCGCGCGGGTCGACTCGACGAGGCCCGCACCGAGTACGATCGGGCGCTGTCACTGTGGGAGCGTACGCGGGGCAAGGACCACCCGGACGTCGCGTTCGCGCTGACGAGCCTCGGACAGATCGACCTGCTGCAGGGCCGCGCGAACGAGGCGGTCGAGCGGCTCGAGCGGGCGCTCAAGCTCCGCGGCGGCCGGGGGCTCGATCCGCAGCTCCTCGCGCAGACCCAGTTCGCGCTGGCGCGTGCGCTGCACGCCCTCGACGACCGGCCGCGCGCGCGCGAGCTCGCGGCGAAGGCTCGCGACGCGTTCAAGTCGGGCAAGCCGCCAGCGCCGGGCAGCGCCGCCGAGGTCGAGCGCTGGCTCTCCGACGTGGGCGAGAGCGTACCGCCGCGGGGGTAGCTGCTACCACACCCAGCCCACGACGCCCTCGTCCACGAAGCCGAGCGCGCCGACGACGTTGCCGTGCTCGTCGGCGCTGGTCGTGAAGAAGTGATCGCCGTTCGCGGGATTGTACGAGCGGTAGAGCTCGGTCGATCCCGGAAGATCGGCCGTGCCGATGTACCCGATGATCCCCTCGTTGACCGCGAGGCCCTCGCAGTTCGCGTCGGTGGTGTAGTGGTGGAATCCACCGGGCTGGTAGCAGCGGTAGAAGCCGGTCGTCGACGCCTGTGCGGCGGCGTACAGCTCGAAGTAGCCGGCGAACTCGAGCTGGAACCCGCAGCAGTTCCCCTCGTTCACGTCGGTCGAGTAGAAGTGCTCGCCGGTCACCGGGTGCGACCAGCGGTGGATGTCGACGCGACAGCCGCCGACGCCGTCGTCGACCTGGCCGTTGCAGTCGTCGTCGGCGACGTTGCAGCTCTCGGCCGCCGGCGGCGGCGCGTCGCAGGAACCGAAGCTGCCGGCGATGCAGGTCTGCGTGCCCGACCCGCAGGCGCTGTCGCACGCCTGGGTGATGCCCTGGTCGACCGCGCCGTCGCAATCGTCGTCGAGACCGTTGCAGACCTCGTTCGTCGGCGTGCCGGGGAAGCACTGCGTGGGCACGCCGCCATCGCAGCCGACCACCGTGGCCGCGCACGCCCCCACACCGCACTGCAGGTCGGGGATGCCGTCGTCGACGGTGCCGTCGCCGTCGTCGTCGAGACCGTTGCACACCTCGCCGCCCGGGCCGTCGTCGCCGGTGCCGGGCCCGGGGCCGTCGCCCGGGCCGGTCATGCTCGGATCGGAGCTCGCAGGGCCCGAGTCTGCAGAGCCATCGGTGGCGCCCGCGGTGTCCCCATCGGTGCCGTCGGTCGCGGCCGAGCCACCATCGGCGACGCTGACCCCACCGAGCCCGCCGGTCGCCCCGTCGCCGATCGCACACCCGACGAGCGTCGCTGCGACGAGGGCCCCGGCCGAGCGACGACGACGGACCACCATCATCCCATGGTAGGCGAGCGATCGTCCGCCGTGCAACCGGGGGCCGAGTGTCCGCGCTCGAACGCGGCGAAGGTCGCGAGCATCGCCGCCGGTGTGGGGGCCTCGAGCACCAGGCGTCGCCCATCCGTGTGGTCGAGCTCGAGCCGCGCGGCGTGGAGCTGCGGGTTGCAGCCCGGCGGCCACGCGGCGCGCTCGTGCACGCGGCCGTAGAGATCGTCGTGGACGATGGGGTGCCCGATCGCTGCCATGTGCACGCGGATCTGGTGCTTGCGCCCGGTATGCAGCGCGACCCGGATCATCGCGGCGCCGTCCGTGCGCCCGACGACCTCCCAGGCGGTGCGACTGGGCTTGCCGGCATCGTCCACGACGACGCTCGCGCCCGCGCGGGCGAGCAGCGGCAGGGCGACGGTGCCAACGTCGTCGGGCTCGCCGTGGACGATCGCGAGGTAGGTCTTGCGAACGGTGCGGCGCTCGAACTGGCCCATGTAGAACGGGATCAACGCGGGCCGACGCGCGAACGCGATCACGCCGGTGGTGCCGCGATCGAGCCGGTGCACGACCGCCGCAGGGCCGTGGCTGCGGGCGTCCCGGTAGCGGTGGTGCAGGCGCAGCAGCAGGTTGTCGTGCATGCAGGTCGACGCCGCGTGCACGGCGAGGTGCGCGGGCTTGTCGACGACGACGAGGTCGTCGTCCTCGAACAGCACCGACAGCGGCTCGACCCGGGGCTCGGGCGACGGCGCGATCGCGGGACCTGGGATCGCGAGGGCGACGACGTCACCGGGCAGCACGCGGCGGGCCTTCTTCGCCGGCGCGCCGTTGATCCGCACCGCGCCGCCGTGCAGCAGCGCCACCAAGGATCGCCGCGAGCGCCACGGGAGTCGTCCGGCGAGGAACGCGTCGACACGCAGCCGGGCCGACGCGTCGTCGACGACGAGCTCCACGGACGTCGGAGGCGGCCCGGACATTGGTAGACCCTACCTTCCTTCTTTCTTGGATTGAATTCCGGTAGGGCCCCCGTTCAAACCGTGCATGCGGATTTCCCGCACACGGCTTACCGGTGGTCTCTCGGTGTCGCGGTACTGCACGATCTCCGGATAGCGGACGGTGCCACGCAAGCGATGCAGCCCGAGGTTGTGGAAGTAGTCCCGGTTCCATCTCGAGGCTTCACCTGCGCGGAGGTGTCGTTGCTTCCGCTTGAGCAGCAAGCCATGAAGACGACGCCACACGTACGTGTCGAGCTGGTTGAACCGCGACGCGGCGTTGCCCGTGCGGAAGTAGTTGCCCCATCCCCTCAACACGGGATTGAGGTCGGCGATGACCTCGCGGAGGTCCGCATGGCATCGTCGTCTCGGGGTCAGCTCCTTCACGCGTTGCCGAATCTGCGTCATCGCGCGCGTCGACGGCCACCGATGCAAGAAGTACAGCCGCTTGCGCGACCTCTCCCACACGGTACCGCTGAGCCGCTTGTGCAGATGGCAGCCGAGGAAGTCGAAGCCTTCTTTGCCATCGAAGAGCTCGACCCGCCTCGTCTTCTCGGGATGAAGCTCGAGACCGAGACGCTGCAGGATCACCCTGACCCGCGCCTCGGCGCGCTCGCACTCCAACTTCGTCCGGCACATCACCACGAAGTCGTCCGCGTAGCGCACCAGCGTCCCCAAAGGGGCGCTGTGGCGCGTCCACAGCACGTCGAGCACATGCAGGTAGATGTTCGACAGCAGCGGCGAGATCACCCCGCCCTGTGGCGTGCCTGCCACCGTCGCCGAGACGACGCCATCTTCCATCACACCTGCCGTGAGCCACTGCCGCAGCAGCTTCAGCACCCGCCGATCCGAGATGCGCTTCCCCACCAGCTTCATCAGCTTGTCGTGGTCGATGCTGCCGAAGTAGTCGCGAATGTCGGCATCGAGCACGTGATGACCACCCTTCGCACCCCGCTTGCGCAGGGTCTCGAGTGCCATCGTCGCGCTCCGCTTCGGCCGAAAGCCGTACGAGCACGGAAGAAAATCCGCCTCGAAGATCGGCTCCAGCACCAGCTTCGCCGCCATCTGCACCACCCGGTCTCGGACCGTCGGGATGCCCAGAGGCCGCTTCCTTCCATCGTTCTTCGGGATGTACCGACGCAGGACCACACCTGCTCGGTACTTGCCTGCGCGCAGCTCGTCGCCGATCTCTTCCAGGAAGTGACCGACGCCGCGCTGCTCGATCTCGACGATCGTCTGCTTGTCGACGCCCGCCGAGCCCTTGTTCCGCTTTACTCGCTTCCACGCTTCCCGCAGCACGTCACCGCTGCGGATGTGATCGAACAGCGCGTGGAAGCGCCGCTCCGGGGACCGCTTGGCCGCGGCCCACAGTCGTCTCTGCAGTTGTCGCACTTTGTCGCTCGGCCTACGGCCGCCGGGGTCGTTAGGTCCGCTCTCGGCGGCCATTCCCTCGCGCGTACCTGCTTCTTCGACATGACCACCCCAGAGGTCCTTCCCTCCCGCCGCGTTCTTCTGCACGGCGTTCGTTCGTGGCGCTCGCGCACCACTCTGCAGTACTACGACCCCCTCGGACTCCCGCTGCGCAGCGATCGCTTTCACCTTCGGCTTATGCGATGCGCCTCGCCGCGACGACGGCAGCGCAGACGGGCCTCTCGTGTTCCGCTCTTCTCCTTGTACACGTGCTCCGTCCCTTACCCCGCCGAGGCGCGACGCGTGCTCCGGCACATGCGCGTCACGTGTTGCCTTCGCCGTGACGTGATCGGCTCGGCCCTCGGATTGTTCCTCTGTCGAGGCTGCAGACTTCACTTCATGTTGCGGCCCGCGTACTTGCTCCCCGCTGCACGGCTCTCGCCGCCTCGCGGGCTCTCGACACCCCGCTCGGGACCCGCGGATCTCTCCGCGCGCCTGGGGTCTGCTACCCGGCGCTCCGGCGCTTACCGGGGCGGGACCTTCCCCCGCTGGAGAAGCGCAGCGAGATCGGCCCCCGCCCCGCACTCGCGCGCGGGTCGGTCTCCGATCGTCACGACGCACCACGCGACCGCGAGTGTAGCGGCTGCACGATCACGCCGCCTCGCCGTGTGCGTGGTAGATCCAGCGGCGCGATGGCCCGGCCGATTCCGCCCAAGCAATACACCGACGACGCGGGCTTCCCGAGCCGCCTCGAGCTCGCCCCGATCGGCGTGGTCCGGGCCCCGCACCGCGAGCGGCACGGCACCCCGCGCCAGGCCGTGCTCGCCGCCGACCCGGCGCTGCGCCCCGACGAGCGCGCCCGCCTCGAGCTCTTCGAGGGCCTCGTCGACCCCGCGGCGCTCGACGATCTCGCCGGCTTCGACCACCTCTGGGTGCTGTCGTGGCTGCACCTCAACCACGGCTGGCGCAGCAAGGTCCTCGCGCCGGGCGAGACCGTCGAGCGCGGCCTGTTCGCGACCCGGGCGCCCCACCGACCCAACCCGATCGGCCTTTCGGCGGTGCGGATCCTCGGGGTGGAGGGGCTCGTCATCCACGTCGAGCGCATCGACCTGCTCGACGGCACGCCGATCCTCGACGTGAAGCCGTACGTGCCCTACGCCGACGCGTTCCCCGACGCGCGCGCCGGCTGGCTCGACGAGCGCGGCGCGGTGCCCGAGGGCGAGCCGCGGTAGACCCTACGGGGCGGCGGCCTCGGGCTCGTCGGCCGACGCCGGCGGCTCGGCCGTGAAGCTGGGCGGGAACGGCCCGTACGAGAACAGATCGGCGGCCGTCACCTCGCGCACCGGGGCGATCTTCGCCAGCGCCGCGAAGTCGATCCGCGTGCGATCGCCGACCACCGCGATGATCACCGGCAGCGCGCCGAAGCGCTTCGCGAGCACCTCGAGGTCGGCCTCGGTCGTCGCCGCGATCCGCTCGCGCTGCCACGACCGCGGATCGCTGGCCTCGCCGAGGTCGTCCCACGACACCACCCACGCCGAGACCGCCCGTGGATCGATGCGGTTCGCGCGGTAGCGCTGCTCGACCGCGGCCTTGCTCTGCTCGAGCCGCGCCGCCTGGACGTCGCCGCCGCGCAGCAGCGACAAGAAGGTCTCGATCGCGACCGGGAGCTTCTCGGCCTGGGTGCTGACGAAGCCGAGCAACCCCGCGGCGTCGCGCGGGCGATCGCCGGTGTCGAGGTACGACGACGCGCTGTACGCCAGGCCCCGCGACTCGCGGATCTCCTGGAACACCAGCGCGCTCATGTTGCCGGAGAGGTACTCGGAGTAGAGCTCGGCCGCGGGCCGATCGTCGCGGGGCGCCGCGCCGTCGGGCAGCACGAACCGCACGGTCGCCTTGGCGCCGTCCTTGTGCAGGAAGAAGATCTGCGGCGCGGCGACCTTGCGCCACACGCGGGTCTGCGCGTCGCCGGTCGGCCGGTGATCGCGGCCGCGGGCCACGATCGGCGCGACGGCCTCGGCGGTGCGCGGGCCGTAGTAGAGCGTGCGGTGCTCGTAGCCGAACAGCTCGGAGACCAGGGCGCGCAGCCCCTTGCGCCGGGCCTTGGCCAGGGCGCGGTTGCTCGGAGCCTGCAGCCAGGCCGAGCGGCGATCGTACTTCGCGAACCCGTCGAGCGCGGACACGAGCCGCCAGTCCTCCTGCATGCCGTCGCTGCGCTCGGACAGGGTGTTGTCGTACAGCCGCGCCAGCGTCTGCGCCTCGAACCGCGGCGACGCGAACCACTGATCCATCAACGCCAGCACCGCCTCCATCTGAGCGTCGGGGCCGGACACGTTCACGGTCGTGGTCTCGGCGTCGCAGCGGGTCTCGATGCTCGCGCCCTTGGCGTAGATCTGCTTCTGGAACGCGTCGACGTCGAGCGCCCCCGCGCCCGACAGCTCGAGCAGATCGAGCGCATAGCACAGCAGCGGCGCCTTCCGGAACCCGCGCTCGAAGCGATAGGTGAGGCTGAAGAGATCATTGCGGGTGTTGCTCGCCGTCAACAAATCCCCCGCAGGCAGCTCGCGCCGGACGTAGTGCGTGCCCTCGACCGCCCACTGCGGCTCGAGCGGGGCGGCCGGCATCTCCGCGATGCGCCGGGCGAACGCGCTGCTGCGGCCCGGGTCGATCGGCACCGGCGTGATCTCGGGCTTCTCGATCTTCGGGATCTCGGGCTTGCCGTCGCGGCGGATCACCACGACCCGATCCTCGCCGAGGTAGCGCTCGGCCACGCGGATGACGTCCGCGCGCGTCACCGCGGCGAACGCCTGCTCGCGCGCGAGCACGTCGGCCCACTGCCGGTGCCCGACGAACGCCGAGGTCATCTCGGCGGCGCGCACCACCGGGAACTCGAGCCTCAGCTTGCGCTCGACGGCGTGGTGCAGCTTGGCGGCCTCGACGTCGGCGTCGGTGAACTCCCCCTTGCGCAGCTTCGCGACCACGCCCATCAGCAGCGCCTCGACCTCGGCGGGCGTCTGCCCGTCCTTCGCCGTGCCCTGCATCCCGACGTAGCCGGCCTCGCGCATCGGCACGGCGAAGCTACCCGCGCCGAGGAGCTTCTGCGTGAGCTCGAGCTCGGTGTTGATGAGGCCGACCTTCGCGTCGTCGAGCACGCGATCCATCACGGCGAGCGCCGCCTGATCGGCGTGGGCCTCGGGGACGGTGAGCCACGCGATGGTGACCGCCTCCTCGCCCTCGGCGAGGACCACGTGCTCGGTGCGGCCGCGCAGCGGCACGATCTCACCGGGGTGCGGCGGCGTCAGTGGCCGCGGCGGCGCCGTCCCGAACGCGGCCTCGAGCACCGGGATCGCGGTGGCCGGATCGACGTCCCCCGACAGCACGATCGCCATGTTGTTCGGCGCGTACCACCGCGCATGGAACTCGACCATGTCCTGGTACGCCGGGGTCTTGAGGTGCTCGACCGTGCCGATCGTCGTCTGGTTGCCGTAGGGGTGCTTCGGCATCAGCGCCCGCGCCATCGTCTCCCAGACGCGATCGTCGGGGTCGTCGAGCGCGAGGTTCTTCTCCTCGTAGACCGCCTCGAGCTCGGGGTAGAACAGGCGGAAGACCGGGTCGTGGAACTGCTCGGCCTCGAGCGCCGCCCAGGCCGCGAGGCGGTTCGTCGGAACATCGCCCATGTACACGGTCTCGTCGTTCGAGGTGTACGCGTTGACGCCCTCGGCGCCCATCAGCGCCATCACCCGATCGAACTCGTTGGGGATGGCGTACTTCGCCATCGCCTGGGTCTGCGCGTCGATCTCGGCGAACAGCGCCTTGCGGGCGGCCGGATCCTTGGCCTCGCGGAGCTTCACGTAGAGATCACGCACCTTCGCCACGTGCACGCCCTCGGCCTCGCCGTCGATCGTGCCGAGCTCGTCGGAGCCCTTGAACAACATGTGCTCGAGGTAGTGGGCGAGGCCGGTGGAGTTCGGCGGATCGTGGCGGCTGCCCGCGCGCACGGCGATCCACGCGGTGAAGCGCGGCGCCTGGCGCTCGGGGCTGATGTACACGGTCATGCCGTTGCCGAGCCGGTGGATCGTGACGTCCATCGGGTCGTCGGCGCGCGGCGTGGCCTGGACGTCGGGCAGATCGGACGCTGCGAGGATCGCCGCGCGGGCGGCCGAATCGTCCGCGGGCGCCACGACGGCGGGCGTCGTGTCGCCGGGCACCTCGGTGCCGCGCGGTCGTTGGCATGCGACGAGCCCGAGCAGGGCGATCAGACTTCCGCGGAGCGCAGGCCGGGCCGACATGGCCGCTGGCATAGCAGCCCGTCCGCAGGCCTCGCAAGGGCGCCCCGCGCGGCTCCAGGAGGGCGCGGGCGCATCCGCGTCACTCGCGACCGGCGACGGCTTGCTCGGGACCGCGGCTCCCACCGCGGTCCGACGCGAGCCGCCCGATCACTTCCCGCTGCCGAGGATCTCCATGAAGTCGATGTACCAGCCGCCCTGCTGGACCGACCCGTTGCTGCCGAACACGAAGCGGACCTGCAGCGAGCTCGACCCGGCGAACTCGCTCAGGTCGAACTCCGAGAGGCTCCACTGGTTGTCGTCCTGGCTGCCGGTGAAGCCGAGCACGCCGTTGACCGGGGCATAGGTGGCCGTGATCGGCGAGTCGTCGTAGAGGTCGCCGCCCGTCGGGGCGATCGTGGTCCACGTGGTCCCGTCCTCGCTGACCTGCACGATGCCACCGTCGGCGTTCGACGCCCCGCCCTCGAAGTTGTGCCAGTGCCGCAGGCTCATCACGAGGCCGGCGTCGGTGCACGACGAGACGTCGATGGTGGGCGAGACGAGCGCGCTGATCTCGTTGGCGTTGTAGGGGCCCGAGAGGTTGGTGCCGAAGGTGCCGGGTGCCATCACGCCGGGCCCGAGGCCGTACACCGTCGGCTCGCCGCACGCCCAGCTGCTCGCCGCCGCGCCGGGGTTCAGCGACTGCGTCGAGAAGCCATCCGGGCACGAGTCGAGCTCGAACTGCACCGAGAATGCGCAGTCGGTGCACGCGGTCGTGTCGATCTTGCACGAGGCGTCGCAGCTCAACGGCCCGGCCGTGCCCGCGCCGAGGGCCTCGCACGTGGTGTTGATGTCGTCCTCGTCCTCGCACTCCTCGTTGCCGTTGACGTCGCCGTCGCCGCAGTAGGTGCACATCGAGGTGTCGAAGCGGCAGCTCGCCGCGTTGCAGCCCAGGGTGCCGCCCGTCAGCACGCCGGGGATCGTCGGATCGACGACGTCGAGGCAGCTCAGGCCACCGAGGTTGTCCGCGGTGCACGGGAAGCCACCGCAGTCGCACTCCTCCGCGCCACAGATCATGCCGTCGCCACAGAGGGCACCGCACGGCGGCTCGGTCGACGACGAGTCCGGCGACGTGTCGCCCGAGGACTCGGTCACCGGCGTGCCACTCGACGACGGATCCTCCGTCGTGTTGGTCAGGCTGGTGGGCTCGGTGGTCGGACCCGCGGTCGTGGGGTCGGTCGAGCTGCCGGTGGCATCGGTCGTCGTGCCGGTCGAGGACGTTTCGTCGGAGCACGCGAGGGCAAGGGTGAGGAGCGGAGCAAACCCGACCAGAGTGAAGCGCATGCCGCAGGATAACCCGTGTGCGCCCTCTTGGTGCGAGTTTGGTGCGAGTTCTCGGCAGGACTTCACACGGCGGTGACTCCCCCGGGAACATCCGCGGGCGGCGCCCGTGCCCCGCGTGAAAGCCCGGCGGCGCTCGCGGCGTTCGAGCCCCGCCGCTATTCTCGCTCGGCCTCTGGCCTCCGGCCTCCGATGTCCCCCCCCTCCCTCGTCACTTCGACACTCCTCGGCGTGCTCGCGATGCTCGCCCCGCAGCGCGCGCTCGCGGTGCTCGCCCCGACCGGCGGCGCGAGCGTCGAGCTGTCGGGCCCGCGCGCGATGGGCCTGCTCGAACCCACCGAATCTGGCATCGCGCCTGGGCCCCGCGCCGCGACGCGATCCGTGCGACTGCAGCGACGCGGCGAGCGGCTCGAGCTGCGCGTCCGCTGGGATCTCGACGCGGACAAACCGGGGTGGTTCGCGGGCGAGCTCGTGCGCGGAGATGTACGCGTGCGGAGCGTCACGATCGGTGGGCGTCCGGCGGCGACGGCGGCCGACGCGTCCGCGACCTACGTCGCCGCGTGGATCGATGGGCCCACCACCCTCGAGCTGGTCGCCGATCTGCGGGGCGATCCCTCGCGTGGCCCCGTCCCCCTGGCGTTGCTCGCGGCGACCCGCGGGACCGCGACCGTCGCCGGCGAACCGACCTGGCGCTTCGAGGCGCCGGACCCGACCACGGGCGCCGCGATCCATCTCGGCGCGTCGATCTCGACCGCGCCCGGCCTCCGCGGGTCGAGCCCGGCCACGCCCGGGATCACCCACGGCGCGCCGACCGAGCTGCAGCTCGTGGTGCGCACGCCACCGGTCCCCGACGCGTCGGTCCTCGCCCATGGCCGCATCGGCGTGGGGCTGTTCGTGGGCGACGCGGAGATCCGCGGGCGCGCGCGGCTGCAGTGGACACTGCGGCGCGGCGAGCTCGCGCGCGTCGCCTTCGTGGCGCGCGGCGTCGGCGAGGACTTCACCGTCGTCGGGCCCGACGTCCGCGAGGTGACGCGCACCGGCGACATGGTCCAGGTCGAGCTGCAGGGGCCGGTCGCCTCGGTCGTCGCGCTCGAGGCCACGTGGTCCCAGCGCACGCCGCCCGGCGAAGCGACCGTCGTGCCGCCGGTGTTCGAGCTGCAGGACGCGAGCCGCACCGACGCGAGCTTCGAGCTCGGCCGCGACGGCGACGTCGACGTCGTCCCCGAGCTGCCGGGCTGGCGTCAGGTCGCCGCGGTGCAGCTGCCGGCGTGGGGCCGCGATCTGATCGAAGGCACGCCCGCGGCCGCGTGGACCCGCCACGGCACGGCCGAGGCCGGGCGCCTGCAGCTGCTGCGGTTCATCCCGGTCGAGGCGCCGAAGGTCGTGATCGGCGAGGCGAGCTTCGATCTCGCGAGCGCCGATCACGGCACCACACTCGTGAAGGCCCGCTACGAGGTGCTCAACGAGCGGGCCTCGCACCTGCGCGTGGTCCCACCGCCGTCGTCGCGCGTCCTCGCGATCGAGGTCGCCGGCACCGACGCCCGCGTGGCCCGCGACGGCGACGCGCTGCTCGTCCCGATCCCGCGCTCGCTCGAGACGATGGAGGGCCTCGTCGCGATCCCCGTGGTCGTGAGCCTCGCGGTGACCGAGCGGGCGTGGAAGCGCCGTGAGCACCGCGAGCTGCCGCTGCCGAGCGTCGACGCCCCGATCCGCGCGGTGACGGCGAAGTGGCTGCTGCCCCGGGACGTCCGCGCGACGATCGACGTCGGCGACGACGGCGTGGCCTCGATCGCGCGCGCCCCGAGTCCGCAGCGACACCGACGGGCCTATCGCCGGGCGACCAAGAACGCGACCATGATCGAGGCGTACGACTTCGACGACGGGAGCCTCGGCGGGGCGACGGCCGGCCCCTCGAGCGCCGAGCCGAGCGGGTCGACCGAGCTCGATCAGGCCGAGACCGATCGTCTGCTGCGCGAGGCGCAGGAGTCGTACAACCGCAACGAGTTCGACGACGCCCAGCTGCGCCTCGACGAGCTCCGCGACCGTGGGCTCGCCGACGAGGACGCGAAGAAGCTCCAGTCGAACCTCGACATCGTCAACGCGCCTGCACCCGCGCCGATCGAAGCCTCCCCGATCTCCGGCGAGATGATCCTCCAGTCGTCGTCGTCGTCGTCGACGCCGCGCCCCGAGAAGGCCGGCATCTTCCGCCGCATCAAGGACCAGGCCCGCGCCCGCGGCCAGAAGCAGGTCCTCGAGAACGCGACCCGCAAGAAGAAGGCGAAGGAGCTGCGCGCCAAGGGCGACTACGCGGCCGCCGAGGCGGAGTACAAGCAGGTGATCGAGGAGAACCGCAAGCTCGAGAACCTCGAGCAGGAGGAGTCCGCGACCATCGACTTCGAGAACGACGAGCTCGAGGCCGAGCTCGAGTCGACCAAGACCGAAGCTGCGGCGCGCAGCGCGATCGATGCCCAGAGCAGCACCAAGTTCGCGCCGAGCTTCGACGCCGAGGACGGCGAGCTCGGCCTGGGCGCCGCGTGGATCACCACCGCGTCCGCGCTCGACGTCGCCCGCACCCCGACCCCCTCGCCCGCCAACGACGGACCCCGCGTGCTGATGCCGACCCGCGGCGGAGACACGGTGGTCTACGCCTTCGATCTCTGGGCGCCCGGCAGCCGCCACGCCCTCGTCGTCGAGGCCAAGCGCCGACGACCCCGCCCCTGATCCGTTCGCCCCCCAAGGACCCCCATGCAGCTCCGCTCCCTGACCGCCAGCACCCTCGCCCTCGCCCTCGCGCTCCCGCTCGCCACGCCCACGATGGCGCGCGCCGACGATCCACCCGAGCGCGTGATCATGAAGCTCGAGGAGTTCCTCCGGCTCTACGAGATCACGCGCAAGCGCGACGAGGAGCCGCCGCGTGAGAGCGCCTTGGCGTCGGCGCGCTACCGCGGCGAGGTCGTGTTCGAGGACGGCAAGCCGCAGGCGGCCGTGTTCAAGGCCAAGCAGCACATCGAGGTGTTGCGCACCAAGGGCTGGGCCCGCGTGCCGCTGCTGCCGGCCTCGGTCGCGCTCCAGTCGGCGAAGATCGGCGGCAAGGAGGCGCCGGTGGTGATCGAGGGCGGCTTCTACACGCTGGTCACCGATCGTCGCGGCGCGTTCGACCTCGACCTGCAGTTCGGCGTCGCGGTCAGCACCGCCGAGGGCCAGAGCAGCATCTCGTTCCAGCTCGCGCCCTCGGGCGCGACCGACGTCGAGCTCGCGGTCCCGGCCAAGGAGGATCTCGACTTCACGGTCATCGGCGCGCAGCTCGAGTCCGACCGCGTCGTCGGCGGCAACCGCGTCGTCACGGCCACGCTGCCGGCCACCGGCTCGCTCACCGTGCAGTGGCAGCGCGAGATCCCCGAGGCCGAGAAGAAGAGCGCGCGCATGTACGCCGAGGTCCAGACCCTCGTGTCGCTCGGCGAGGGCGTGCTGCGGGCCAGCGCGACCGTGCAGCACACCATCCTCTTCGCGGGCCTCGACAAGCTCTCGTACGAGGTGCCCAAGGGCATGACGGTCCTCGACGTCCGCGGCTCGGGCATCCGCGACTGGAAGCTCGGCGAGGACGGCAAGCTCGACGTCGCGCTGAACTTCGCCGCCGAGGGCAGCTACGTGGTGTCGATCGATCTCGAGCGGGCCATGACCGACGACGCCAAGAGCCTCTCGGTCCCGGTCATCACGCCGACCGGCGCGGAGCGGGCCAAGGGGTACGTGGGGATCGAGTCGCGCGGCAACCTCGAGATCGCCTCGGGCACGGTCGAAGGCGCCACTCCGCTGGACGTGCGCGCGCTGCCGGCGGCGATCCTCGGCATCACCGATCAGCCGCTGCTGTTCGGCTTCAAGTACGTCGGCGGCAAGCCGAAGATCGACGTCGCCACCGGCGCCCACGCCGAGGTCGACGTGCTCGTGACGTTGGTCGATCAGACCGTCGCCCACACGATGTGGACCCGCGAGGGGCGCCGCCTCACGTCGGTGCGCTACCAGGTCCGCAACAACCGGCGGCAGTTCCTCCGGCTCGCGTTGCCCACGGGCGCCGAGCTGTGGAGCGCGTCGGTCGGCGGCCGCGGCGTGCAGCCGGCCAAGGCCAGCGACGGCCGGGTGATGATCCCGCTGCTGCGCTCGCAGGAGCAGGGCGGCGCGCTCTCGGCGTTCGACGTCGAGGTCGTGTACGTCGACACCGGGGAGCCGACCGACGACGGCGGC
The DNA here is from genome assembly GCA_001464385.1 of Deltaproteobacteria bacterium Ga0077550. Lineage (GTDB taxonomy): Bacteria > Myxococcota_A > Polyangia > Nannocystales > Nannocystaceae > Xiheibacterium > Xiheibacterium aquaticum. Next base: position 119,299 of record LNFB01000340.1, read on the forward strand.
CGCGGCACCTTCAAGGCGACGCTGCCCCAGCCCGACGTGCCGAGCACCTACGTGGCGTGGACCGTCCACTCCCCCGAGGGCACCAAGGTCGGGCGCTTCTCCCACGAGGGGACGCTCCGCCACGTGAAGGACCTGTCGAACCCGATCCCGGTGACGTCGGTCAACCTCGAGGTGCCGGCCGACGCCGAGATGCCGCAGCAGCAGGCCCCGGCCTACGGCAACGCGGCCCTCGGCCAGGGCGCGGCGCCGGTGGCGGTCAACCTGCCGCTGTCGGGCGAGGCGACCCACTACGAGAAGCTGCTGGCGTTCGGCGACGACGAGCGGCTCGAGGTCGAGTTCCACTACCGCGGCCTGCGGCGCTAGCAGGCTGCGGACCTTCGGGGGGACCCGAGGGTCCCCCGGCCGGCGGTGTGGTAGAACCCGCGTCGCCCGTGGCCCCCGACCGCCTCGCCCGCCTGCGCCGCTTCGCGTTCGACCACCGCTGGTCGATCGCGATCTTCCTCGCGGCGCTCGTGGTGCGCCTGCACTGGAACCTCGTGGTGCACCCGCTGGGCGAGTACATCTACTCGGACATGAACGGGTACAACTCGCGCGCCGACCGGCTGGTGCGCGACCCGTTCACGGCCTACGAGTACCACGCGTTCTTCCCGTTCGGGACCCACTTGCTCGTCGCCGGCTTCAAGGCCGTGTTCGGCCCCGACAACTTCACGCCGATCGGGATCACCTACGCGTTCGGCGGAGCGATCTGCGTGCTCGCGGCGCACCGCATCGCGCTGTCCCTGTCGAGCTCGCGCTGGGTCCCGGCCGCGGTCGGCCTGCTCGGCATCTTCTATTACCCGCACCTGTCGACCGGCGGGTACCTCCTGTCCGAGCTGCCGTTCTCCGCGCTGTTCATGGCCGCGGTGTGGTGCTCGGTCCGGCTGCTCGACCACGGCAAGATGCGCGACGCCGTGCTCATGGGCGTGTTCGCGGGCTTCGCCGCGTGGGTGCGGCCGCAGGTGCTGATGGCCGTCGCGCTGCTCGGCGCGTTCTGGCTCGTCCGGCACCGGGCCCTGCCCAACGTCCGCTTCAAGCACCTCGTCGGCGCCGGGATCCCGCTGGCGATCCTGCTCGGCCTGTCGATGGCGCACTTCCGCTTCCAGACCAAGCGCACCGGCCTCGTCTCGGAGAACGGGCCGTTCAACATGGTCTTCGGCCGGTGCCACAACTCGAAGATCGAGTCGCTGCCCGACGGCAAGGGCCACGGCAAGGTCCACTTCCGGCCGCCCGAGTTCCTGCAGCTCAACAACCTGCAGGACCGCAAGCGCAAGGAGGGGCTCGAGCCGCCGATCAAGCTCGACCCGGTCATCGGCGACGTCCTCAACTACAAGGGGTACATCGGCGATCGCGAGCGGCACGACGCGTACATCCGCGAGTGCCTGCACAAGACCACGCTGTGGAAGCAGGTCGAGTACAGCTACGTGAACCTGATCCTGCTGTGGCGCTACAACGTGCCGTGGCCCGACTCCGGGCGCGCGCAGTGGCGAGAACCGTCGCGGTGGTGGACGAAGGCCCACGAGGTGCTGTTCGCCCTGCCCTCGGTGCTGTTCCTCGTGACGCTCGGGCCGCGGCGCTGGGTCCGGCAGGGCTGGGTCGCCGTGCACATGCTCGCGGTGATGGTCGTCGCCGCGATGTACTTCGGCGGCACGCGGCACCGCGCGTCGTACGACCTGTTGTTCCTGTTCTTCGCGTTCGAGGTCTACGCCGCCGTCGGGGCGTTCGCGTGGTCGCGGATCCAGCGGTGGCGCGCGAAGGCTCAGTCGCCGACGAGCGGGCCCAGCTCGCCGCACGACAGCTCCTCCTCGTAGAGGTAGCCGTAGTAGCGCAGCGCCGTCGCGGCCGGCTCGTACGCGAGCACGACCAGGGGCAACGCCGAGACGCCCGCGCGGCACAGCGATCGCGACAGCACGAACTCGCGGAGCGACCGGGCCCCCTCGATCGCGGCGCGCGACGGTGAGCCCGGGCCTGCGTCGTACCGCGCGAGCGCGTGCACCGGGCCGGTCCCGGGGACGTGGAATTGATCGGGCTCGGAGGTCCACCGCCCGTCGCGGGGCGGCTCGTCGGATCCCAGCGCCCGGCCGATCGCGCCGAGCCGCGCCTGCGCGTCGTCGAGATCCACCGGCGCGAAGCGGCGTCGACGGGGCGCGCACACGTCCTCGAGCGCGGCGTAGACCTCCGTCAGCGCGCCGAGGCGATCGGCGAGGACCACCCAGCGCGGATCGAGCCGCGCGCTCGCGGCCTCGGCCGCGTCGCGACCGAACTCGCGGAGCTTGCCGACCACGTCCTGACCGAGGGCCTCGGCGCAGTGATCGGGGACGAACACGTCGGGCTCGGGCGCGCCGATGCGCAGGCCCCCGACGAGCAGCACGCGCGGCGACAGGGCGCACGCCTCGGCCGCCTCGGCGCAGCGGTGGTACGGCTCGGTGTACTGCCACAGCGCGTGGCCGCACTCGTGCTCGCGCCACGCCGACGCGTCGGCGAAGTCCTTGCGCGGGCGCGGGGCCGCGTGGGGCTCGAGCTCGGCGCGCAGCCGGGGCAGCAGCGCGCGCAGCTCGGCGCGCCACAGCTGGCCGAGCAACGCGTCGGCGTGGTCGAGGAACGGCTCGAGCTCGGCGAGGCTCTGCTCCTGGCCGACGGCGAGCGCCTGCATCGGCGCGTCGCAGGTGCCCACCGACGCGGCCGGCAGCGCGCGCCACTTGGCCTCGTCGAGCACGGCGTCGTCGATCATCAACACGAGCGTGCCGGCCGCGGCGCCCTGGCCCATGCGCGCGCGCCAGGGCGCCGCGAGCTCGAACTCGGCGGGATCGGCCGGCCCGGTGGCGATCGAGCGCAGCGGCATCGGTCGCACCAGCGCGGCGCTGGCCTGGCCACCCTCGAGGAAGGCGACGGTCCCCGTGGCGCCGAGGGCGGTGAGGACCGCGGGCACGCGGGCGCGCCACAGCTCGCCGTCCTGTCGCGGCCCGAGCTGCACGTGGATGCGGGTGGCCGGCTTCAGCGCATCGCCGAGGGCACGCACGTCACCCGCGACCGCGGAGGGCGGCTGCCACGGCAGGTCGAGCGCCGGGATCGGCAGGCGATCGATCGAGGGCGGGGGCCCGGAGGGCAGCGATCCGGCGGCGACCGTCACCGCGGCCGCCCCCGCGGGTCGCGGCACGGGCGTCCCGCAGGCGGTCGTCGCGCCCACGCAGAGGCAGCAGCCGAGGCCCCGGATCCAGGTCCGGTCCCGACGACGGCGCGCGTGGACGCCGGCGCCGGTGGGCTGCTCGGGCAAGTTCACGTCCCTTCGTTATACTCCGTCCGTGGCTTCTGGCGTGCGTCCGTCCACCCTCGCCGTGCTCGCGGCCCTCGCGGCCGTCGGCACCTTCGCCACGGACGCCCGCGCCGCCGAGGACGTGCTGGTCGAGTTCCACTTCCAGCCGGTGCCGCGGGCCCAGATCGCGATCTGGCTCGTCGACGCCAACGGGGCCTTCGTGCAGGACGTCATGGTCACGCAGGCCACGGGCACGCTGGGCATCGGCAATCGCCCCGGCCGCTGGGACTTCCTGTCCAGCTGGCGGTTCCCCTACGGACCCCGGCCCCAGGTGCTGCCGGTGTGGGCCCACGCCCGCGGCAAGAGCTACCCGAACCTCGTGTTCCACGACGACGATCCGTCGGACCTCGAGTCGTTGGGGTGGCACGAGAACTCGAGCTCGCCCGAGCCGTACTTCTGCCGACCGCTGACCGAAGCCGAGAACGAGACCATCTCGACCGACACGATGACGTGCCCGTCGCCGGCGACGTTCCAGTCGGACAAGGGTCGCTTCGACGACGGCGACAGCCCCTACCCGCCGCGCAACGACCTCGTCACGTTCGAGGACGGCGGCGACCACGTCGACGTCGAGATGTTCAGCGTGCTCAACGACCTCGACGCGGTCACCAGCGCGACACCGTCGGGCAACGAGCCCGAGCTCTTCACCGCGGTGGTGCCGAAGGCGACAGCGGAGCTCGGCCCGATGACCGCGTACATCGAGATCAACATCGAGGCCGACGAGAACGACGCGTGGGCCTTCGATCGCGAGACCGACCACTTCGTCGATTCGCGGCTCTCGGGCTACGGCGTCGAGTACCTCGGGCAGCCCTCCGTCGTGTACGCCGTCGAGTTCGACCCCCAGGAGAAGGCGTTCACCGGCACGGACATGTTCGTCGGCTACGGCGAATGGGACGGCAGCTCGGGCGACATGCACCCGCCGGACGACAGCATCAGCACCAACGGCGGCAGCGGGGCCGATCGTCTGCAGCTGTTCACGAAGAACGACGAGACGTTCCGCTTCGGGGTGTACAGCCACGGGCCCAACAGCGGGATGGATCCCACCGGCGGCGACAGCGGGACGGACACGAGCGGCGACTCCGACGGCGACTCCGGGGACACCGGCGACACCGGCGATGGCTGGGGCTGCGAGATCCGCGAGCTGCCGGCGCCGCAGTTCTTCGAGCTCGAGCCGATGGAGTTCGACACCGTCCGCGTGCACTTCTCGATCCCCGAGGACGCGGGGCCGGAGATCCGCAACGTGCGGCTGTACTACCGCACGGGCGACATCGACCTCTCGGAGGCGAACGTGTCGTCGGCGATCCAGGCGGTCCCGGACGACGCCGAGTGCTCGGGCCCGGTCGAGGCCGGCGGCACCGCGTGGTGCGACCTGCACGAGCTGTTCGGCAACTACCACTACCAGATCGGCCTCAAGTACGAGGACAACTGCAGCAACAAGAGCGCCCTCGTCGCGGACGCGGTGCAAACTCCGGCGCAGAAGTTCCAGACGGTCGAGGGGTTTTGCTTCATCGCCACCGCCGCGTACGGCGGGCAGTGGACGGGGCGCGTGCAGGCGCTGCGGTACTTCCGTGACCTCTACATGCGGCAGACCGGCTTCGGCTACGCGATGATCGAGTTCTACTACGCCAACAGCCCCGCGCTCGCGCGGGCGATCGCACCGCGGCCGTGGGCCCGCGCGCTCACCCGCGCGATGCTCGGGCCGATCGCGGACTTCGCCCAAATCACGACGGCGGGCACGACCGCCTCGACCCCCTGACCTCGGCCCGCGGGCTGTGGTATTCCATGGCCCCGTGATGTCACCGGTCGCAGCGGTCATCGCCCTGTCGCTGGCGTTCGGGCCCCCTCCACCGCCACCGCCACCGGCTGCGCCCGCGCCGGGCCCGACGGCGCCGGTCGAGCCGACGCCGGTCGAACCGACGACGCCAGCGCCCACCGAGCCGTCGATCCCCGCGCCGACGATCCCCGGCCCGACGATCCAGCCGGGCGCGCCCAAGCGCGTGACGATGCCCGGGACGAAGGGCGATCCGGTCGTGATGCCCACGCCCGTCGCGCCCACGCCGGTGCGTCCGACGCCCGTGCTGCCGACGGGGCCGCAACCGATCCTGCCGGGGACCGAGACCGACGGGCCCAAGGCCAAGCCGATCCAGGAGGAGCCCCAGCCCAGGCAGCGACGCAAGCGCGAGCGACGACCGCGGGGCGGCGGCGCGTCCGACACGGCACCCAGCGCGAGTGGGGCCTGCTTCGCGCCGCAATCCCGCTGCCGCACGTTCGTGCTGGCGGGCGTGGCGATGTCGGCCTCCGGCCTCGCCGTCGGCGTGGGCGGGGCGATCCTCGCGTCGCGTCCAGTGACGCCGGTCCGCGAGGATCCGACGCGGGTCACCAGCTTCCGCCCGCCGGGCTACGCGATGATCGCGGTCGGCGGGAGCCTCATCATCGCCGGCGTCGCGGTGCTCGCCGCCGGGCTCGCCTCGCACCGCCGCGACCAGTCGATGCGCCGCACCGCGTGGTGGCGGCCGCGCATGAGCTTCGGAGTCATCACACCGTGAACGCGCGTACCGTCGCCGTGCTCGCCGGCCTCGTGCTGGGGTTCGCCCTGGGGGCGTGTCGCCTGCCGAACGAGGACCACTGCGCCAACCAGGACCAGGCGGGCAACGACTACTGCGCGGGCATCAACTCCGCGACGCCGTTCTGCTCGCCGTGCCACGCGAAGAACCACGGCTGCCTGCCGTTCGAGCCGGTGTCCTGCGAGGCGTACCAGGGCACGACCGGCCCGGACGCGATGGAAACCTCCTCGACCGGAGCGTGACCCGAGCGGTCACGTGCCCGAGCGCCCGAGATCCCGCCCCCGCGTCGTGCGTTCGCAGGCCCGTAATGGCGCCAACGCTCGCGACCGTCCCCAATTCGCTCGATTGGGCGAAAAGCTCGAGAAACGCGCGTCTCGCCAGGAACATTCTGGGCGATTCGCACGGGGATCCTGGGGCCGGACCGTAAAGCCCGGGGCCCGTGGTGTCGAAGTGTACGAGAGGGGAATCAATGGCACGACTCACGAAGATGCTCTTCGTCGCTTGTGTCCTCGCCACGGGGTGTGACCTCGCGGGCGAGACGATGGGCCCCCGCGGCGGCACGGTGGTCTCCGAGGACGGGCGCTTCTCCCTCGAGATCGCGCCGGGCGCCCTGGACCACGACGTCGAGGTCACCATCGCGACGGTGGCGTGCGGCGCGATGGACCAGACCGCGCTCGGGTCCTGCTACGAGGTCGGTCCCCGCGGCACCGCGTTCCTGTTCCCCGCGCGCGTGACGTTCGAGCTCGACGCCGACGGCGTCGCGGGCGTCACCGTCGATCACCTCGCCCTCTCGGGCCGACGCGAGCACGGCTGGGACCTCCTGGCCGACCGCGCCGTCGACCTCGAGGACGGCACCGTCTCGGCCTCGGCGCTGTACCTCTCCTCGTTCGCGCTGGTGTCCGTCGAGGACGCGCACCACGGCGCGGCGACCCGCGAGCCCGCCGGCGAGTGAGCCGACGTCAGTGCAGGACGTCGCTCGTGACCCGAGCGCCCTGCCCCACCTGATCGACGAAGCCGGTGCCGCCGACGCCGACGGCCACGAACGCCTCGTCGAGCAGCCGGAGCAGCGCCTCCGCTCGACCGCGATCGGACGAGAGCGCGAAGGTCGTCGGGCCCGCTCCGCTGATGCTGCAGGCCAGGGCCCCGGCCTCGCAGCACGCGGCCTTGGCCTCGAGGTAGCCGGGGATGAGGCCGGCGCGCGCGGGCTCGACGATGTCGTCGACGATCGCCTCGCCGAGCATCGCGAGGTCGCCCTCGTGCAGCGCGTGCACGAGGAAGCCGAGGCGCGCGGCCTGCTGCACCACCGCGGCGAGCTCGACCATGCGCGGGAGCACGGCGCGGGCCTCGGCGGTGGGCAACGAGCAGCCCGGCGTGTACACGGCGAGCCACATCGACGGCGGCACCGGCAGCGACACCAACCGCAGGGGATCGAGCGACGGCACCAGCACGATGCCGCCGAGGATCGACGGCGCCACGTTGTCGGGGTGGCCGGCCCCGCACGCGGCGGCCTCGCCGGCGCGCGCCGCCTCGACGAGCGCGACGGCAGGGAGCCCGAGCTCGAGCGCCGCGTCGACGGCGACGACCGCCGCGGCCGCGCTCGCGCCCGACGAGCCGAGCCCGCTGCCGAGCGGCAGGCCCTTGTCGAGCTCGAGCTCGACGCCGGCGTTCGGCGCCCAGCGCTGCAGCAGCGCGGTCGCGGCGACCGCCGCGGTGTTGAGCGTCGCGTCGCGGCTGAGCTTGCCGCCATCGCCCGTGATGCGCAGCAGCTCGACGCCGGGCGCCTCGCGCCAGCGCGCGCGCACGACGTCGCCGCGGGCCCGCAGCGCGAGGCCGAGGCAATCGAAGCCCGGCCCGAGGTTGGAGACCGTCGCGGGGGCGAACGCCTCGATCCAGGGGCGGGCTCGGCTGGTCATCGGCGGGCCGTCGGTCGCGTCAGCGCTTGAGCGCGTCGTCGATCCAGCCGCCGACCGTGCCGCCGAAGAGCAGCTCGTTCATCAGCCGGCCGTTGACGTAGACGGCGGGCGTGCCGCGGATGTCGAGGGTCTCGCCGTCCTTTCGATCCGCATCGACGCGGGCCTCGCCCTTCTTCCCCTCGTACGACGCGCGGAACTTCGGCACGTCGAGGCCGATGCGCTCGGCGTACGCGACGAAATCGTCGTCCTCCATCGCGTCGGGGTTGGCGAAGATCTGGTCGTGCATCTCCCAGAACTTGCCCTGCTCGTGCGCCGCCTCGGCGGCGATCGCCGCGGGCCGACCGCGATCGTGGCCAGGGCCCGACAGCGGGAAGTACTTGTAGACGAGCTTCGCGCGGCCGCGGAACTGCTCGACGGCGGCGCGGAGCTTCGGCGCCTCGGAGCGGCAGTGGGGGCACGTGAAATCGGCGAACACGACGACGGTGACCGGGGCGTTCTCGCTGCCCCACACCGGCCGACCGTCGATCGGGATGGTCTTGGGCTTCAGGCTGTCGACGACCATGTCGAGCGCCTCGCGGATCGCCGAGGTCGCCGCGCCCGCCGACAGCGCGTCGGCGATGAGCTGCGCGACGATCATCGAGTCGCGGCACGTCGAGTCATCGCGCAGCGACACCGCGATGCTGTGCGGCTTGTCGCAGGCGCTCGGCTCGGAGTTGATGAGCTGGAAGAACGTCTCGCGCTGCGAGTCGCTCAGCTTGTCGAGGGAGACGCCGCGGGCCTCGCGGAGCTCCTCGCCCTTGGGCAGGGAGTCCCGGGCCTTGTCGCGCTCCGACGGCTTCGCGTCGGCGGCCGGCGAGCCGGACGGGGTGCCCTCCGGGTTCTTCGCGTCCGGAGGGGTGCACGCGGGGCTGCAAGCGGTGATCGCCAGCAACGCGAACGACAGCGGAATGTGCGGGTACCGTCGCAACGGGGCGAAGCTAGCGCACGGCCCTGCGCACCGCAACCGCGGGGCCGGCCCCTCACCGGCGCGGGGGCGCCGGACGTGCCGGGGCCCCAGGCGAGGCGCAGCGCCCTGGTTTGACGGCGCGCGCGCGGCGAGCCCCGCCGGGTTTGACAGCGCGGCCACCGGCTTGCGATACACCCCGGCGGCAAGGAGGGTCTCGATGAAGATCCTGGTCACCGTCAAGCGCATCCCCGATCCTGTCGAGCCACCGAAGTTCGCCGGCGGACAGCTCGATACCGCCACGTCGAAGTGGGTCCAGAACGAGTTCGACGAGTACGGCATCGAGACCGCGCTGCGCCTCGCCGAGGTCGGCGGCGGCACCGAGCGCCTCGCCGAGGTCGTCGTCCTCAGCATCTGCCCCCCGGGCAAGCGTGACCACGTCACGAACTTCCTGGCGATGGGCGCCAACCGGGCCGTCGTGGTCGAGGCCGACGACACCACCCTCGACGCCCAGAGCATCGCGCAGCTGGTCGCCGCAGTCTTCCGCAAGGAGGCCTGCGACCTGCTGATCAGCGGCAAGCTCTCGCAGGACGGCGAGAGCAACGAGCTCGCCCAGCGCGTCGCGGGCCTGCTCGATCTGCCGCAGGCCACGTTCGCCGCCCAGGTCACCTGGGATCGGTCGGGCAACGCGCTGCAGGTCGCGCGCGAGGTCGAGGACGGCGTCGAGACCAAGCGCGTGCCGCTGCCGGCGGTGCTCTCGGTCGATCTGCGCATCGTCCTGCCCACCAGCGTCCGCAACGGCGCCACGCCCGAGAACCACCCCTATCCGGACAAGCCGCGGCTCGCGTCGCTGCGCGGCATCACGATGGCCAAGACCAAGAAGGTCGAGGTCCTGAAGCCCGCCGATCTCGGCGTCACCGTCGGCTGCGCCGTGCAGACCCGCAGCGTCGTCGCGCCGCCCAAGCGGCAGGCCGGCAAGCTCGTCGCGTCGGTCGAAGAACTGGTCGAGAAGCTCGCAACGGAGGCGAAGGTGCTATGAGCAAGGTTTTGGTCGTCGTCGAACTCGGGGACGGAAAGCTCCGCGCCCACAGCTTGCCCGGCATCACCGCGGGCCAGCAGGTGGCCGCATCGCTCTCCGCAGAGCTCCACCTGCTCGTGCTCGGCGCGTCGCCCCAGGCGGCCGCCGAGGCGATCGCCGCCGAGGGCTGGGGCGCGAAGACGGTGCACGTCGCCGCGCACGCCGGACTCGAGCCGTTCACCGCCGAGGCGTGGGCCGACGCGATCGTCGTCGCGGCGCGGGCCATCGGTCCGACCGCCATCGGCGGCACCGCGACCTCGACCCTGCGTGACGCGCTGCCGCGGGCCGCGGCCCTGCTCGGCGCGCCCCTCGCCCCGGAGGTCACGGGCGTCAAGGGACCGCGCATCTTCTCCCGCGAGGTGTGGGCCGGCCGCGCGCTCGCCGAGCTCGCGATGGAGGGGGACCTGTTCTTCTTCACCGCGCGCGCCAGCGAGTTCGCGCCGGCGCAGCCCGGTGGCGCGGCCGCGAGCGTCGCCTCGGTCGACGGCGTCGCCGCCAACCAGCGCGGGGTCCAGGTCCTCTCCATCGAGAAGACCCAGAGCGCGCGCCCGGCCCTGACGGAGGCCAAGGTCGTCGTCTCGGGCGGCCGCGGCATGCGCGAAGGCGCGAACTTCCGCGTGCTCGAGGAGCTCACCGACCTGCTCGGTGGCGCCCTCGGTGCGAGCCGGGCCGCGACCGACGCCGGCATGGTCCCCGCGGACCTGCAGGTCGGGCAGACCGGCAAGGTCGTCGCGCCGAACCTGTACATCGCCGTCGCCATCTCCGGCGCGATCCAGCACCTCGCCGGCATGAAGGGCAGCAAGGTCATCGTCGCGATCAACAAGAACGGCGAGGAGCCGATCTTCCAGATCGCCGACTACGGGCTCGTGGCCAAGTGGGAGGACGCCGTCCCCCGCCTCACCGAGCTGATTCGAGCCCGGAAGGGCTGATGCCGCAGTACCATCGCGGCGCGGATGGTGACCGAGCCGACGATGGACCGCCCCCGCGACGCCTCGGGGGCGCTCGGCGTGGCATTGGCCGCCGCAGCGCTCCTGTTCGTGCTGGCGCGCCTCCTGCTCGCGGCGCAGGGCGGCGTCGGTCGGGTCGGTGACGCCGGCCGCGACGCCGTCGACGTCGCGGTCGTGGTCACCGGGGCGGCGTGCCTCGTGCGGCTGTGGGCGCGGGCGCGATCGGGCACGAGCGCCCACCTCGCCCGCGAGCTCCCGGTCTTGCTGGTCGGGATTCCGCCGACGGTCACCGCCGCGGCGCTGTGGTTCTCCGGCGACGCCGCGCTCGGCAGCGTCGCGGCGCCGATGGCGAGCAGCACGGCGGCGGGCCTCCTCACCGCCGCCGTGATCGCCCCGGCCCTGCGCGCGCTCGTCGTCCGCGGGGTGCTCGAGTCGCCGGACGCGACCACGGCCCCGAGCATCGCCGCCGCGATCGCATGGACGTTGATGGCGACCGGCCTGGCCTCGTTCGCGATCGCGATCGCGAACGTCTCCGAGACCTCGCTCGAGTGGGCGCGCCGCCCCGAGGGTGGCGTCGCGCTCGCGGCCCTCGCCGCGGTGCTCGGGCTCACCTGGCTCGCGGGCGTGCTGACCGGTCGGGGCGTGGGCGCCGATGCCGAGTCGATCGCGCGTCGCCTCGACGCCCTCGGACACGACGCGACGCCCGGCAGCGGCACCGCGATCGTGCCCACCGATCTCGACCAGACCGGCGAGCTGTTCGGCGAGCTCGAGCGCCTGCGCGCGCGGCTCGACCACGAGCAGCGCCTCTACCAGGACGCGCTCGAGCGCACGCAGGCCGCCGACGCGGCCAAGGCCGACTTCCTCACGGCCGTCAGCCACGAGCTGCGGACGCCGCTGCACACCGTCGGCGGCTACGCGCAGGTGCTGCTGTCCGGCATCGCCAAGCCGCTGTCCGACGCGCAAGCCGAGGACGTGCGGCTGATCCAGGCCGGCGGTCGCCAGCTGCTCGAGCTCGTCAACGACATCCTCGACCTGTCGATGATCGAGTCGGGCGAGCTGCGGCTGTCGTTCGCGAGCACCGATCTCGGCGCGCTGGTCGACGAGGTGGTGCGGATCCACCAGCCGCTCGTGCGCGATCGGGCGGTGCGGCTGGGCGCCGAGCTCGTCGAGCTCCCCGACGTCGTGTGCGATCGGCGACGCATCGCGCAGATCCTCACCAACCTGCTGAGCAACGCGATCAAGTTCACCGAACGCGGCGAGATCATCGTCCGGTCGGACACCCCGGGCGACGGGACGGTGTCGATCGCCGTCACCGACACGGGCGTGGGCATCGCCCCGGACGAGCTCCCGCTCATCTTCGAGGAGTACCAGCAGGCCGGGACCATCTCGCGGCGCAAGAAGGGCACGGGGCTCGGCCTCGCGATCGCGCGGAGCATCGCGCTGGCCCACGGTGGATCGCTCGCCGTGCGCTCGGAGGTCGGCCGCGGCTCGACGTTCACCCTGGTGCTGCCGATCGACCCGCCGCGACGGCCCGCGGCGATCGACATCGCCGAGGAGGCCGCGCGTGCGCTGGTCCGCGCGCGCAACCGCGGCGAGAGCGTCGAAGAAGACCCGCGCGGCGGCGCTGCCGGACAGGTGACCCGGTGACCGACGACCGTCTCGCGTCCGACTCGAGCATGGAGCTCTCGGGGACGACCTCCGAGACCCACGTCGTGCCGCCGCCGGCGCTCGGCCGGCGGATGAGCAGCTCCGGTCGGCTCGGCGTCGAGCTGCAGATCCTCGGCCTGCTGTGCCTCGCGTGGCTGCTCGTGTCGATCCACGGCACGGTCTGGCTCCTCCTGTCGCGGCCCGCCGATGCCGTCGCGCTGGACGACCTCGGCCGCGTGCTGGTGCCGCAATTCATGGCCCTGGCCGGCCTGTCGATGCGCACGCTGGTCGAGCTGCCCGCGGCGCGCTGGGATCGCACGGGGAGCTTCACCGCGCGAAGCCATCCGTGGGCGTTCACCCTCATCGGTTGGGTGATGGCCCCGGTCGCGCTCGTGATGTGGCGCCGTGATCGGGCGGCGCGGCGCACATCGCCCGCGCCCGAGACGATGGTCGGCGCCCACACGCGGCTGCTGCGGCTGCCGTACTGGACCGCCCTGCGGCTGCTGGCGTGGTCGACCACCGGCTTCGCGGTCTCGGCCGTGTGGCTCGCCACCGCACGGCCGGCGATGACCGCGATCGACCTCACGCTCGCGCTGGTGTGGATCGGCGCGGTCGCCCCGATCGCCGTGGCCTTGGCGGGGGCGATGCGTCGCGCGTTGCGGCCCGAGGTCATCACGGTGGCGACGGCGATCCCGTCGCGACGCGCCTACGACGTGTCGGTGCGGCTGCAGCTGCTCACCTCGTTCGCCGCGATCGGCGGGCTGCTCACCCTCACCGCCGGCGGGAGCCTGCTCGCGATCGCCGAGCGCGATCGGGCGGCGGTGGCGGACGCCACCGTGCGCGCCGCGTCGCTGCTCGCGGTCATCGCCGAGGGCGACGAGCTCGCGCTCGGCCGGCTGCTCGCGCGCGCCCCCGACGTGACCGTCGAGCTCGGGGCGCGCCGCTTCGGTCCGGCGCGGTGGATCGGGCCCCAGCCGCCCGGGCCCCTCGATCTCGACGAGGACGGCGTCGTCGACGGCGTCGTCGCGGGCACCGACCCGGTCCAGGTCATCGTCCCGCTCGGGCCGCGGGCGCCGGTGCGGACGCTGCCGTTCGCCCTCGTCGGCCTGCTCGCGATCGTCGCGGCGACGATCGCCGGCGTCGCCCTGGGCCGCGACACGCAGCGCGACATCCTGCGGGCGCAGTCCCAGGTCGCCGCCGTCGCCGAGGGCCGGGCGCCCCCTGCCCTCGCCGTGCAGGCGCTGTCGACCGCCGAGATCCGTCGACTCGTGCAGTCGGTCGATCGTCTGGTCGCGCGGATCACCGAGTCGAACGTCGAGAAGTACGTCGCGATCGAGAAGTCCAAGGAGGCCGACCGGCTGAAGAGCCAGTTCCTGGCCAACATGAGCCACGACCTGCGCTCGCCGCTGAACTCGATCCTCGGGTTCTCCGAGCTGCTGTTGTCGGGGATCGACGGCCCGCTCACCGACGAGCAGCGCGAGATGGTCGCCGTGATCCACAGCAGCGGTGGTGAGCTCCTGCAGCAGATCGACGACATCCTCGACGCCGCCAAGCTCGACGCGGGCAGGCTCGAGCTCCACCCCGAGCCCTCGCCCCCGGCGACGCTCATCAACCGCGCGGTGGTCAACGCAAAGCGCCGCCTCGGGCCCGGCATCAACTTCGACGTGGACACGTCGAGCACGCTGCCACCGGCGTTCGTCGACCCGTACCGCACCGTGCAAGCGCTCGAGAACGTGCTCAGCTTCGCGGCGGTGCGGGTCGAACGCGGGGTCATCACGGTGCGGGCGCAGCTCGCCACCTCGGGTCGGCGACGGATGATCGTCGTGGAGATCCGCACCCCGGTCGCGCCCGCCAGCGCCGAGCAGCTCGGCTCGGCGCGCCGCGGGTTCCATCGCCTGCCGGGGCACCGCGGCCTGGGCCTGTCGCTGCCGATCGCCGGCGCGATCCTCGAGCTGCAGGGCGGCACGCTGTCGATCCGCGAGTCGACCCGCGGGACGAGGCCGACCGGCGCGCACGCGAGCGCGGCGACGCCCGCCGTGGCGCCCCCGGGCACGCCCCCGAAGACGAGGATGGTCTTCCGCGTCGAGCTGCGCGCGCTCGAGCTGCGGCGCGGCACCGATCCGCAGCGCGGCTCGACGCGCGGTCCTGCCGGATCCACCCGCGACGCCTGAGGGGTTCGACCCGCGAGCCTTCAGGCCTCGACGTAGAACGGGTTGGCGTAGATCCACACCCGCGGCGTCTCGCCCAGCGGCGCGTAGTCGCCGAGGTGCTCGATGAGGTGCCGCGGGGTGATCCGGATCTCGACCCGATAGGCGCCCGGCGCGTCCGGGGCGTAGCGCAGCTCGCCCTCGGACATCGCGACCTCCTCGAAGCCGCCCTCGATCGCCCGCAGCACATGGGCGGTGATGATCGGGGCCTGGGCGGCCGGGTCGAGGTTCGTCACCGTCGGCGGCACGACGACGATCTCGGGGTTGCTCGGCAGCGGCACCGAGTCGCCGATCTCGAGGATCGCGTCGGGCGTCTCGACGCGCGCGTCGAAGCCCTCGGGGTAGCCGAGGTACTCGAACACGCCGAACACCCGGCGGGCCCGCAGCGCCTCCTTGAGCGCGAGGTCGTCGAAGCCGCCGTCGCCGTTGGGCGCGACCAGGAGGTGATTCGAGAACCACTTCTGCATCCGCCGGAAGCTGTCGATGCGCTCACCGTCGCCGAGCAGCTGCGGGAAGGTGTTGCGGTGCGAGTCGGTGCCCATCGTCGAGATCGGGCGGCCGCCATGGGCGAGCACCGTGCCCCAGCGCTCGAGGTAGCGCGGGTCCTCCGACCACAGCGGGAAGATCGCGAGGTCGGGGTGCGGCAGCCCGGGGTCGTCGTCGTGGAGTTTGTCCAGCAGCTCGGCGACGGCGAGGATCGCCAGCAGCGTGTTGGCGTGGAGGTTGTACATCTCGAAGCCCTCGATCGGCAGGGTCTCGAGCTCCTCGATCGTGAAGTCCTCGGGGTGGGCGAGCAACACCACCGCGCCGTTGTCCTGCAGGATCTGGGCGGCCTCCGGGGTGCGCACGCCGTAGACCGCGTCGCCGCCGGGCACGTGGCGCTCGATCCCGACGGGCATCAGGCCCGACTCGGCGCCGGCGAGCACGAGCAGCGCCCGATCGTCGCCGCAGGCGGCCCAGTTCGCCACCGGTCCGTCGCGATCGACGAGCACGTCGCCGCGGGCCTCGTCGTACAGCATGTTGGTCGGGAAGTCGGTCGACGCGAACGACTCGCTGTGATCGGTCAGCATCATGAAGTCGTGCAGCGTCAGGCACATGTCGCGCCGCAGATCCTCGTAGCACTCGGCGTTGATGTTGCCCTGGCCGTCGTTGGGCTCGCCGTCGCAGGCGTCGTGCGAGTAGACCGAGTGGGCGTGCACGAGCCCGCGGCGCTCGAGCCAGCCGCGCGCGTTGGGTCCCGGCGGCGTGGGGTAGACGTCGCCGGGCTGCCACGGTCCCTGGGGCTCGCCCGTGGTCGTGTCGGCGCCGCCCGAGCCCGTGGACGTCGGGCCCGTCCCGCTCGCGGTGGCCTCGGTCGCGCCGCCGCTCGACGTGGTCACCGCGGAACTCGCCGCGCCGGTCGACGTGCCCGCCGCCGGGGACGCACCGTCGCCGCCGCAGCCCGACGCGCCCAGCAGGAGGCCCGACGCGAGGGCCGGTGCGAGCATCGAGCCGGCCCACGAGACGGGCGGGGAGACGGGCCGGGAGACGGAGGAGGTGCGGTGCGTCGCCATGGGGTCGGGGTCCCGGACGGGATGCTACCGCAGCGTCGCGCGAAGCGGCGGATGCGGCCCGGCGCCCCCACGGAAAACGGCGGTACGCTGCGGCATGCTGACGTTGGTCCCCCCGGCCATCGAGGAGTACGTGCGGGCCCACAGCCCGGCCGAGCCGGCGCTGCTGGCCGAGCTGCGCGAGCGGACCCACGCCGAGCTGGCGATGCCGCAGATGCAGGTCGGTCCGGTCGAGGGCGCGCTGCTGCGGATGCTGGTGCGACTCACCGGAGCGCGGCGGGTGCTCGAGATCGGGACCTTCAGCGGTTACTCGGCGCTGTGCATGGCGGAGGCGCTCCCCGACGACGGCGCGCTGGTCACCTGCGACATCGATCCGGTCGCGACCACGCTGGCGCGCGAGTTCTTCGGCCGGAGTCCCCACGGCGGCAAGATCGAGCTGCGCCTCGGCCCCGCGCTCGACACCCTGGCGCAGCTGAGGGCCGACGCGCGCCCTCCCGGCAGCCGAGATCGACAGTTCGACATCGTGTTCATCGATGCCGACAAGACCAACTACTCGGCGTACTACGACGCGTGCTGGGACCTGCTGCCGCGGGGGGGCCTCGTGGTGGCCGACAACACGCTGTGGAGCGGCAAGGTCGTCGCGCCCAGCGACGACAGCGATCACGCGATCGTGCGCTTCAACGCGCGGGTGCACGACGATCCCCGCGTCGATCACGTGCTGCTGTCGGTGCGAGACGGCATCATGCTCGCGCGCAAACGCTAGTCGAGCACGACGACGCGCCGTCGGGCGGCAGTCCGCGGATGGGCCGCTTTGCATCCCGCGACGAACCGCCTAGACTGGGCGGCGATGAACTCCGTGCTGCAGGCGCCACGGCCCGAAGCCCACGCCGCCATCGCAGCCGTGCGCCGGTCCGTCGCCGAGGTCATCCGCGGCAAGGACGACGTCATCGATCTCGCCCTGGTCGCCCTGGTCTCGGCGGGACACCTGCTGATCGAAGACATCCCGGGCGTCGGCAAGAGCACCCTGGCGCGCACGCTCGCGCAGGTCGTCGGGGGCGAGTTCCGGCGGATCCAGTTCACGTCGGATCTGCTGCCCGCCGACCTCGTCGGCGTCTCGGTGCTCCGCCCGTCGCTGGACCAGTCGGAGTTCCGACCCGGCCCGCTGTTCGCGAACTTCGTCCTCGCCGACGAGATCAACCGCGCGCCGCCGCGGACCCAGAGCGCCCTGCTCGAGGCGATGGGCGAGCGCACGGTCTCGGTCGACGGCACCAGCCACGCGCTGGCGGTGCCGTTCATGGTGATCGCCACCCAGAACCCGACCGAGCACTACGGCACGTACCCGCTGCCCGAGTCGCAGCGCGACCGGTTCACGCTGCGGCTCGAGATGGGCTACGCGATCGCCGAGGTCGAGGCCGCGCTGTTCGGCGGCGCGGCCGAGGCGGCGCCGGCCCCCGAGCCCGTCTGCACGCTGGACGCGATCCTCGCCGCACAGCTCGGCGCGCAGGAGGTCTTCGTGCACCCCGACCTCGCCGCGTATGCGCAGCGGGTCGTGCACGCGACGCGCAATCACCCCGGGGTCCGGCTCGGCGTCAGCACCCGCGGCGGCATCGCGTGGATGCGCGCGGCCAAGGCCCGCGCGTGGATGGATCGCCGCGGCCAGCTCGGCATCGACGATCTGCAGGACCTCGCGGTGCCGGCCCTCGCGCATCGGCTCATCGCGTCGGCGGGCACCGACGACGGCGTCGCGGTCGCGGCCGAGCGCGTCCGCGAGATCGTCGCGACCACGGCGGTGCCGCGGTAGCGCCATGGCCCGGCGCAAGCGCTCGCTGCTGCGCCGCGCCCTCACGGCCCGCGGACGGAGCCTCGAGATCACGCGCGCGGGGTGGTTGTTCATCCTGCTGACGCTGGCGGTCGGGTTCGCGGCGATCAACTCGGGCGCGAACCTGCTGCACGCGATCTTCGGCGCCCAGATGGCGCTCATCGTCGGCAGCGGGATCCTGAGCGAATCGATGGTCCGCCGCACGGTGGCCCGGCGCGTCGCCGCCGGTGAGATCTACGCCGGCCAGGCCGCGGCGGTGCGGGTCGAGCTGACCAACCTCGATCCGCGCGTCGACGTCTTCTCGGTCAGCGTCGAGGACGACGACCGCAGCGCCACCGACGATGCGTGCGCCCCGGTGTTCGCGGTGCGGATCGGGGCGGGCCGCACCGTCGAGATCCCCGCGACCGTGACGCTGTCGCAGCGGGGCCGCCACGCGATGCCCGCCGCGGTCGTGGCCACGCGCTTCCCGTTCGGGCTCTTCGTGAAGCGTCGCGAGCTGCCCCGCGGCGCGCCGCTCTTGGTCTACCCGCGGCTCGTGCCGGCGCCCGCCCCGATGGCCGACGACCCGCGCACGGACCTCGGCGATGCGCCGCGGCGACGCGCCCGCGCCGGGGAGTTCTTCGCGCTGCGCGAGTACCGGGACGGCGACGATCTGCGCCGCATCCACTGGCCCGCGGTCGCGCGGCTCGGTCGCCCGGTGGTTCGCGAGTACGAGGCCGACGGGGATCGCCAGATGATGCTCGAGCTGCGCCGCGGGACCACCGGCGATCCGAGCTTCGAGGCCGAGGTCGAGCAGTGCGCGTCGGTGGCCGTCGCCGCCCTCGGCCGCGACGCGCTGGCCGTGGGCCTTCGCTACGCCGGCGAGCTGCTCGTCACGCCCGGCAGCGGCGACGAGCAGCGCCGGCGCGTGCTCGCGGCGCTCGCCGTGGTCGGGGATCCGCCGAAGGGCGCGACGGCGGTGGACGCATGATCGGCGTCGACACACCGCTGCACCGCCTGCGCGATCGCATGAGCCTCGCGCAGATCGCCGTCGCCACCGCCACGGTCGGCGTCGCGGGTGGCATCGCCCCGTGGTCGCTCGCCCTGGCCGCGGTGCTGTGCGCCTGGGCGTTCGTGCGCCCGCTGCCGCCTGTCACCACGAAGGCGACCGAGCGGGCGTGGACGCTGCTGGTCGGCGTCGCGCTGGTGGCGACGCTGACCCGCGCCGTACTGACGGCCGAGCTCCTCGACTCGGGCCTCGACTTCCTGCTGCTGCTCGTGGTGCAGCGCCTCTTCAACCGCCAGCGCGCGCGCGAGCACATGCAGCTGCTGCTGCTCGGGTCGCTGCTGGTCGTCGCCGGCGCGGTGATCAACGCCGGGCTCAACTACCCGCTGCTGTTCGCGCTCTACCTCGTCGTCGCCGCGATGACGCTGCTGCTGAACCACCTCGTCGCCGAGGGCGAGCGGCTCGGCGCGCGTACGGCCGTGACGTTGTCGCGCGAGGGCATGCGCGCCCGCGGGTTCCTGTGGCGCGCCGCGGGTCAGGTCGCGGCCATCGCGGCGATCGGCGCCATCGTCACGTTCGTCGCGTTCCCGAGGTGGGGCGTCGGCGCGTTCTTCCGCGGCGGCCTGTCCCGCGACAGCAAGAGCGGGTTCTCGAGCACCGTCGAGCTCGGCGACTTCGGCCGCATCAAGTCCGACGCCACCGTGGTGATGCGCATCGAGCCCGACGTGCGCGGCGCATGGGGCGATCGCACCGACTGGCACCTGCGCGGCAGCAGCTTCGACGCCTACGCCGGCGGCCGCTGGTTCCACGAGCGCGACGTCGAAGCGACGATCGCCGGCGGACCGTTCGGCTACCAGACCCTGCGCGACCTGAGGGGCGGCGCCACGCTCAAGCCCAGTCGCAGCGCGGTGCCCGAGGCGGTCGCGGTCCCGGGCTTCGCGGCCTCCAAGCAGACCTTGCTCGCGACCGTGACGCTCGAGGACATCGGCGTCGACGTGCTGTTCGTGCCCAGCGAGCCGCTGGCCGTGCGCGTGTCGCCGCGCGGCGTGATCGAGAGCCGCGCGCGGGTCCGCGGCGGCCGCAGCGACGAGATCCGGGTGGACAAGGCCCCGGGCCCGATCCGCTACCAGTTCGTGTCGCGCATCGGGACGCCGACCGAGGCCGAGCTCGACGCCATCGGCGATCCTGCGGTGCCCGACGCCTTCGCGGCGTACACGGCCGCGATCCCCGGGCTCTCCGACGACGTGACCGCCCTGGCGCAGCGCCTCACCGAGGGCGCGAGCACCCGCCGCGCGAAGGTCGAGGCGATCATGGCCCACCTCGGCGGCTTCACCTACTCGCTCGATCTCCGGCCGTCGCAGCGGGTCCTGGACGGCGCCGATCCCCTCGAGGGCTTCCTCTTCGACACCCAGGCCGGGCACTGCGAGTACTTCGCCTCGGCGGCGGTGGTGTTGCTGCGGCAGATCGGCGTGCCGGCGCGGCTCGTCAACGGCTACTACGGCGCGCACTACAACGGCGTCGGCGAGTACTACGCGGTGCGGCAGGCCGACGCGCACTCGTGGATCGAGGTGCACTTCGGCGATCTGGGCTGGGTGACGTTCGATCCGACCCCGCCGTCGGGCCGCACCTCCGGCGACGACGCGCCGTGGTGGCCCGGCGCGTCGGAGTGGATCGACGCGGTGCGCAACACCTACCTCGACTGGGTCATCGACTACGACCTCGGCAAGCAGCTCACGCTGTTCGAGAACCTCGGCCTGCGCGATCGTCAGGCCGACAACGGCCTGCTGCGCTGGCGGTGGTTGCTGGCGGTGATGGTGGGCCTCGGGGCGGCGGTGTGGATCGGCGCGCGCGCCCGCAAGTGGCGACGGGGCCGCGCCCGCCCCGAGGCCGCGATCTGGCGCACGGTGATCCGGCGACTGGCGCGGCGCGGCTACAGCCCCCGCGACGACGAGTCGCCGCGGCGCTTCGGCGCGCGCATCGGTGCCGCCGAGCCCCCGATCGCAGCGCCGGTGTCGACGTTCATGCGCACCTACGAGGCCTGTCGTTTCGCGCCGCAGATCACCGCCGACGACCTCGCGGCGCTGCGGGACGCGGCGGCGGCTGTCATCGCCGCGCTCGGACGTGCGCGGCGGCGATAGTCGATCAGCGCAGATCCTCGGACTCGGCGACGCGGCGCTCGAACGCCGGATCGAGCGCCACACGGACCAGCCCGCGCGCCAGCGTCGACGCGTCGGTCGACCGATAGCGCTCGCGCAGTCGTCGGCCGCCGAGCAGCCCCGCGATGGCGAGCAGGCCGTCGCCGAGCGCCGCGCCCACCCGCTCGAGCGGCCGCGACTCGTCGCGATCAACGCCGGTGATGAACGACGGCCGCGCGATGGTCCACGGAAGATCGCTGTCGCGGAGCGCCGCCTCGCTGCGGGCGCGGGCGGCCACGTAGGCGCCGCGGGCGTCCGCGGCGACGCCCGCGGCCGAGAGGTACACGAACCGCGGCTGCGGTCGACACGTCACCGCTCCGTCGACGAGCCACTTCGTGAGGCCGTAGTCGACGCGCGCGTACGCCTGCGTCGCCGCCATGCCCTCGTTGCGGGCCCGCGCGCGGGTGGTCCCGAGCAGCGCGAAGACGAGGGTCGGTTGCACCCGACGCAGGGTCTCGCCGATGGCCTCGGCCTCCCACGGCGTGTGGTCGACCGTGGCCCCGAGCGCGGCGAAGCGCGCCTGGAACTCGGCCTTGCGCGAGGAGTCGGGCCGCACGTGGGCGACGGTCTCGATGCCCTGGGCGCGCAGCGCCTCGACGACCGCTCGACCGGTGTACCCGGTGGCGCCCGCGACGAACGCTCGGGCTGCGGGAGACTCGGTCAAGACGCCGGGAGCGTACCACCGGACGCGACGTTGCGCCGAGCGCGGGGCGCCTCGCGACCGACCGGCGACGCGCAGCGGTGCGGTTGCCACGGGACCCGGCGCGACCGTACCGTCGCCACGCACCATGCTCCGCCGTGCGTCGAACCGACTCTTCGCCCTCGTCGCCTGCAGCGTCAGCGTGTCCGCCTGCGGCAAGCCGCTGACGATCCCCGAGGCCCCCGCAGCCTCCGTGCCGACAACCGCCGGGATCGACGTGGTGGGGCCCGTGGGGGCGCATGCCGAGGTCCCCGGACCGCCGCCGCCGCCGGGGATCGCCCGCGTGCTCGAGGCCATCGATCCCGGGCGCATCCGCCAAGACGTGGATCGCCTCGCGGGCTTCGGCACCCGCCATACGCTGTCGGACACCGCCAGCCCGACGCGGGGCATCGGCGCCGCCCGGCGCTGGATCGCCGAGCGACTGACGGATGCCGGCGGACCGGCCCGCCGCTGGCAGGTGGCGATGGATCCCCACCGTGCCGCCGCCGACGGCCGCCGGGTCACGCGCGACGTCGACGTCGTGAACGTGGTCGCGACGCTCCCGGGATCGATGCGCGAGGCGGCGGGCCGCCACTACTACGCGGTGGCCCACTACGACTCGCGGCGCAGCGATCCGCTCGACGCAGAGGGCGACGCGCCCGGGGCCAATGACGACGCCTCGGGCGTCGCCGTGCTGCTCGAGCTCGCCCGCATCCTCGCCGATCGCCAGCTCGACGCGACGGTGGTGCTCCTCGCCGCCGCCGGCGAGGAGCAGGGCCTGCTCGGCAGCCGCGCGCACGCCAAGGCCCGCGCGGCCGCAGCCGTCGACGTCCGCGCGGTGCTGAGCTTCGACATCGTCGGTGATCCGCGGATGCCCAGCGGTCCGCCGCGCATCGACGGCATCCGGCTGTTCTCCGAGGGTCTGCCCGCGGGCCCGGTCGACAACGCGGCGCTGCGCCTGCAGGGCGCCGAGTCCGACTCGCGCTCGCGACAGCTCGCGCGCCACGTCGACATGCTCGCACGCTGGCACGACGCGGCGGTCAAGCCGACGCTCGTGTTCCGGCCCGATCGATTCCTGCGCGGCGGCGACCACACGCCGTTCAACGAGCTCGGGATCGCGGCGGTGCGCTTCACCGAGTTCGGCGAGAACTACGATCGTCAGCACCAGGACCCGCGCCGCGAGGGCGAGCGCGAGTTCGGCGACACTGCGGAGTTCGTCGATCCGCAGTACGTCGCCGGTGTCACCGGCCTCGCCGCGATCGCCCTCATCCACCTCGCGAACGCGCCCTCGCCCCCCGGCGACCCGCGGATCGTGGCGCTCGAGCTGCAGCACGACACCGTTCTGCGGTGGACGACCGCGCCCGAGCCCGACGTCGCCGGCTACGAGGTGGTGTGGCGGGAGACCACCGCGGCGCGCTGGGAGCACGTGCAAGACGTCGGCGCCGCGACGACCATCACGCTGCCCTGGGCGAAGGACGAGCACTTCTTCGGCGTGCGGAGCTACGACGCCGACGGGTACCGCAGCGAGGTGGCGTTCTGCGGGGTCGAGCGAGCGCCGAGCTAGTGCACCGGGACTAGCGATCCCGCGGCACGCTCGCGGCGAGGCCGAACGCGGCCGCCAAGGTCGCGTGCAGCCACGGACCGGGCGCCGCGTCGCCGCCCACCCACTGCAGCTCGAACCAGCCGAACACCCCGACGACGAGCAGCGCGCCCCAGCGGGCGAAGAAGCCCGTGTCGCGGCGGTGCGGCGGCACGTCCGGGCTCGACACGCGGTAGGCGAAGAACATCGCGGTGACCGCCGCGAACCCGATGATCGCGAAGGGGGCGCGCACGTTGCCCTCGTCGAGGTTGCGGAGCACGAGCAGCCCGATCACCACCACCTCGGTCTGGAGCAGGGCCACCCACGCGCGCACCGCAGCGCCGGCATAGGCGCCCCCGGTGCGCGAGGCCCAGGCCGCCGCCAGGGCGAAGCCGTGCGGCGCCCCGAACACGATCGCGAACAGCAGGCCGCCGAGCCAGTCGTTGCGCAACGACTCGAGGATCACCCGCAGCAGCGTGGTGTCTTCGTCCGCCGCCAGCGGCAGGGCCACCGACGCGGCCAGGGCCAGGGCCAGTAGCGTCACGCGCCAGGGCAACCTCGTCGCACGCCCGTCCGCAGTCATGCGTGGATCGTACGCCGCTGCGCCGGCGTCCGCACCATCCACGCCGACAACGCCGACAACGCCGACACGTCGGCATCAGCCGCCGGGGCTGGGCACGATGGGCTCGACCTTCGGGCCGCCGTGCTTCGCGCGCCAGGCGGCGACGTCCGCCGCGCGGATGTTGGCCAGCTCGGTCTCCAGACGCTGCACCCGATCGAGCTCGGCCATGAAGGCGTCGCTGGACCTGCGCTCCTCCATCGCCTTGACCGCCGTGAGCGACTCGAGCAGCGCACCCGCGATGCCGCCCTTCGAGCGCACGAACAGCCCGCCGCGCGCCAACAGCCCCTGCGCCTGCTCGGTGACGTTGCCACCGATGGCCCCCCACGGGGAGAACGCGGACGCCATCGCGGTGGCCTCCTTCTCGGCCTGGGCGTCGCGCGCCTTCTTCAGGTCCGCGCGCGCCCGATCGAGCTCGCGCTGCTTCGCCTTGTACGCCTTCGACTTGGGCACCTTCGCCGACTCGGAGTCCTCGGCCATCGCGCTGAACGGCCCATCGAAGCTCGAGCGCCCCATCGTGACCAGCATCAGCAGTTCCATGTCGAGCAGGCCGCCGAACGCCGCGTCGGGGAGCGATGCGGCCGCCAGCGCCGCCGACGGGGTCTGTCCGGCGGCGTCGCCCGCCGCGCCGCTGGTGATCCGCTTGGCGAGCGCAAGGTCGGTGCTCACGACGAGGTGGTGCCCGGCGACCTGCACGTAGACGTTGCGCCACTTCGCGACGCTGACGATCCACGCGCCGCTCTTCGCGTCGCGCTTGACGGCCACGTCGGTGGACTTGCGGCGGCGGATCTCGGCCACCATGCGCTTGCCGACGCGATCGAGCAGCGCGGTGGCCTTGGCCGCGTCCGCGAGCTCGACGTCGATCGCCATCCCGATCTGCTTGGCGAGGTCCGGCCCGAGGGTGGTCAGCTTGCCGTCGAGGGTGACGGCCGCACCGCCGGTGCCCGTGAGCAACGGCTTCAGATCGGCGTCGACGTCGAGCTCGAAGTCCTTCTTCACCTCCGCGCCGAGCTCGGCCCAGCTGGTGCCCTCGGTGCGCAAGAAGAGATCGGTGAGGGCGATGAGCTCGGGCACGTCCGTCGCCCCGGTGAACATCGCGATCGGTCGGCCCGACAGCGCCTTGGGCAGCGCAGGGGTACCGGGGTGATTCCGCAGCACCTTCATCACCATGCCGTCGGCGCCGAGCTCGAGCTGGCCCTCGCCCACGAGGCCGCCGGGCTTGGACGAGACCGTCCAGACCATGTGGCCGCTCTCCCCGACGATCTTCTCCACCAGGTCGCGCTCGGCCTTGCGACGATCCGCCCACTGCTTCTCCGACGCGTCGATGTCCTTCGCCTGCTGCTCGAGCTCCGCGATGCGCTCGGGCGTCGCGCCGTTGGCCTTCGCGGTCTTCAGCTCCTCGCGGGCCCAGTTGCCGGACTCGGGCTTCTCCTCCTCGGCCGACCGCACGCGGGACCACATCGCGCCCGCGTCGAGGTACGTGGTCCAGTCGGCGGGCGCGAGAGCGCCGGTCGCCTTGCGGAAGGCGCGGTCGTTCGCCAGCGACAGGTTCGGATCGGACGTGGCGATCTTCAGCGCGAGATCGTCCTTGGCCTCGGGCCCGTCGCGGACCACGACCATCGCCAGCGGCCCGCGCAGGATCAGCGCGGCACGCATGCCGTCGAGGCGAAGGAGCTCGGCGCCCGACATCGGCACGCTGATGATCTCCTTCTGCTGCCGGCGGAGCATCTCGACGGCGAACTGGCGGAAGCGGCCGGCGTCCGACAGCGACCAGTACAGCCCGACCGTGAAGGGCTGCACACCGATCACCGCCACGCCCATGCGGCCCTTCACGTCGACGCCGATGCCCGTCAGCTCCTTCGGGTCGAGGAGATCGACGCCGGTCTCCTTCGTCATCTCGCGGACGATCTCGCCGTACTCCTTGGGGAACTGCTGGACCAGCGCGTCGCGCCCGAGGATCTCGGCGATGCGCGTCGGCCCGGCGACGTCCATCAGCATCATCGTGTTCGCGGGCAGCAGCTCGGCCGCGCGGGTGATCGGGGCCAAGGGCGCCATGAGATCACCGCCGCCGACGCCGGCGCCGTCGGTGGCCGCGCCGCCGCCGTCGGGGGCGACCGGGGCCCCGCCGGGCTTGCACGACATCGTCAGGAGGAGGGCAGCGAGGAGCGCGGTCGGGCGGCGGAGCATGTCGGGCAAGACATAGCGTTAAGCGGCGGGGACGGGCACGGCAAGAAGAACGTCGGCCCGTGGGCCCGGGTCACGGCCCGACGATGTTCTTGCGCAGACGCTCCGTCGTCCTCGCAACCGTCGCGACCTCGTCCGCCGAGAAGCCGGCGAAGGCCTCGTCGAGCAGCGCGTTCGAGACCGCGATGAAACGCGGCAGGGCCCGGTAGGCCTTGGGGGTCGGCGCGACCAGGACCGCGCGCGAGTCCGCGGGGTCGGGGTCGCGTCGGACCCAGCCAGCCTCGTGCAGCGCGTGCACGAAGCGACCGACCGTCACCTCGGACAGCACGAGCAGTCCCGCGAGCTCGCGGGCCCGCAGCGGCCGTTTGGCCTGGAAGAGCACCATGAGCGCGCCGGCCTGCGCCGGCGTGACCTCCCGCAGGTCCTGCTCGGCGAGCAAGTCCTGCGTGCGCCGCTCGATCTCCCGCTGGATGCGGCTGAGGTTGAGGTACGCCTCGGCCTGCACGCGACGCCGAGCGATGACCGCCTGCTTGGGCGTCGCCGCAGCGTCGGACTGCAAAGCTGCGGTCGAGGCCGCGGCTCGGGCTTTACGTGAGTTCGCCACCGGGGTGTGCCGGCCGATTCGGCCTTGCCGCGAAATACTAAGCATGCTTAGTTTCACCGCGCAAGGAGTTCCGATGCCCGAAGCCTACCTGTTCGACGCGGTCCGCACCCCCCGGGGTCGCGGCAAGGAAAATGGCTCGCTGTACACGGTGCGGCCGATCGATCTGCTGGCGTCCTCGCTCCGGGCGCTGCGCGATCGCAACCACCTGCCGACCGACCAGGTCGACGACGTGGTCATCGGCTGCGTCACGCAGTCCGGCGATCAGGGCGCCTGCATCGCCCGCTTCGCCGCGCTCGAGGCCGGCTACGACGTCGACGCCCCCGGCGTCACCGAGAACCGCTTCTGCGGCTCGGGCCTGCAGGCGGTCAACACCGCCGCGGCGATGGTCGCCTCGGGCTACTTCGACATGGTCGTCGCCGGCGGCGTCGAGAGCATGTCGCGGGTGAAGATGGGCAGCGACGGCGGGGCGATCTGGGATCCGGCCACGCAGTGGAACGTCGGCTCGGTGCCCCAGGGCATCAGCGCCGACCTGCTCGCGACCTTGAACGGCATCAGCCGCCGCGACGCGGACACCTTCGCGGTGCAGAGCCAGCAGCGCGCCGCGATGGCGATGGAGCACCACCGCTTCGACCGCTCGGTGGTCGCGGTGCGCGACGTCAACGGCCTGCCGATCCTCGAGCGCGACGAGTACCCGCGCCCCGACACCACGGTCGACAAGCTCGGCGAGCTCGCGCCGTCGTTCGCGATGATGGGCCGGCAGTTCGGCCTGGATGCGCTCACCAAGGAGCGCTACCCGCAGGTCGATCGCATCGACCACATCCACCACGCGGGCAACAGCTCGGGCATCGTCGACGGTGCCGCAGCGGTGCTGGTGGCGAGCAAAGAGAAGGGCCAGCAGCTCGGCCTCAAGCCCCGCGCGAGGATCTGCGGCACCGACCCGGTGCTCATGCTCGCCGGCCCGATGCCCGCGTCGCGCAAGGCCCTCGCCAAGGCCAAGATGACCGTGGGCGACATCGACCTGTTCGAGGTCAACGAGGCCTTCGCCGCGGTGCCCCTGGCGTTCATGCAGCAGCTCGGCGTGCCCCACGACAAGGTCAACGTCAACGGCGGCGCGATCGCCCTGGGCCACCCGCTCGGGGCCACCGGCGCGATGCTGCTCGGCACCGTGCTCGACGCCCTCGAGGACCGCAACCTCTCCACCGGCCTCGTCACGCTGTGCATCGGCGGCGGCATGGGCATCGCCACGATCATCGAGCGCGTCTAGGCCGCCCGAACGCAAAGGAGTCACCATGACCACCTCGACCACCACTGCCAATGGCATGGCCACCCTCGCCTTCGACGACGCCACCGGCGTCGCGACCATCACGCTCGCGATGGAGGGCAAGGTCAACAAGATCAACGATCACTTCGGCGCGACCATGCAGGAGGCGTGGACGTGGGCCAAGGCCCAGCCGAACCTCCGCGGGGTCATCCTCGCGACCGGGCACAAGGACTTCTGCGTCGGGGCCGACATCGATCGGCTGTATCGCGAGCGCGATCCAGCGACGATGATGGCGCGGCTGAAGGAGCTGAACGGCCTGTTCCGCGCGATGGAGACCTCCGGCGTTCCGGTCGTCGCCGCGCTCACCGGCAGTGCGCTCGGCGGCGGCTACGAGCTCGCGCTCGCGTGTCACCGGCGCATCGCGCTCGACAGCCCGCGCGTGCAGGTGGGTCTGCCCGAGGTGAGCCTCGGCGTGATGCCGGGCGCCGGCGGCACGCAGCGCCTGCCGCGGCTGGTCGGCATCCAGACGGCCCTCGAGCACATCGCCCAGGGGTTGATGGTCCGCGCGCCCAAGGCGGTGAAGAACGGCATGGTCGACGAGCTCGCCGCGACGCCGGAGGAACTCCGCGAGAAGGCGATCGCGTGGATCCACGCGAACAAGGGAATCAAGCAGCCGTGGGATCGCGGCGCGCCGATCCCCGGACCGCAGCCCGGCAGCGCCGAGGCCCGGCAGATCCTCATGGCCGGCTGCGCGATGCTGCGCAAGAAGACCTCGGGCTGCTTCCCTGGCCCCGAGCTCGCGATCTCGGCGGTGCAGGAGGGCCTGCCGCTGACGTTCGATCGCGCCATCGAGGTCGAGAGCCGCTACTTCACCAAGTTGGCGACCTCGGACCAGGCGAAGGACATGATCCGCACGCTCTGGTACCACCGCACCGCCGCGGAGAAGCACGAGGGCCTGCCGAAGATCGAGGATCCGCGCCTGTCGAAGATCGGCATCCTCGGCGCGGGCATGATGGGCGCGGGCCTGGCGTTCGTGTCGGCGCAGGCCGGCTACCAGGTCGTGCTCAAGGACGTGAAGGAGGAGCAGCTCGCCAAGGCGCGGGCGCACTGCGAGGAGCAGGGCAAGGCGGCCAAGCACCTCGGGGCCGACGCCCAGAAGGCGATCCTCGATCGCATCCGCTACACCCTGTCGGCGGACGATCTCGCCGGCTGCGACATGATCATCGAGGCGGTGTTCGAGAACCTCGAGCTCAAGCACATGGTCACCAAGGAGGCCGAGCCCAAGCTCGCCGCGGGTGGCGTGTGGGCCAGCAACACCAGCGCGATCCCGATCGGCGATCTCGCCACGGTGTCGAGCAACCCGGCCAACTTCATCGGCCTGCACTTCTTCTCGCCGGTCGAGAAGATGCAGCTCGTCGAGATCATCACCACCGCGCAGACCTCGGACGAGACCCTCGCCCGCAGCCTGGCGTACACCCGCGCGATCAAGAAGCTGCCGATCGTCGTCGGCGACGGCTACGGCTTCTACACCACGCGCGTCTTCTCGGCGTACATCCTCGAGGGCGCGCAGCTCGTGGCCGAGGGCCACGATCCGGTGGTCATCGAGTGGGCCGCGCGCAAGGTCGGCATGGTCGTGCCGCCGCTGCAGGTGTTCGACGAGGTCACGCTCACCCTCGGCGTGAAGGGCTTCAAGCAGGGCCGACACTACGGCAAGGCGCTCGATCTGCCGGGCGTCGCGCTCGTCGAGGCGATGGTCGAGACGCACGATCGCCCGGGCAAGGCGGCGGGCCGCGGCTTCTACGAGTACGGCGCAGACGGACGCACGCTGTGGTCGGGGCTCGCGGCGCTCGCGGTGGGCAAGCCGGAGGTCACCGGCGTCGAGCACATCGGGCGCCGGCTGCTCACGTTGCAGGCGCTCGAGGCCGCGCGGTGCGTGGCCGAGGGCGTGGTCAAGAACCCGCGCGACGCCGAGGTCGGTGCGATCTTCGGCGTTGGCTTCGCGCCGAACACCGGCGGGCCGCTGTCGTACATCGATCGCCGCGGGCTGGCGCAGTTCGTCGCCGACTGCGACGGCTTCGCGAAGACCTGCGGTCCGCGCTACGCCCCGCCGCAGCTGCTGCGCGACATGGCGAGCGCGGGCAAGACCTTCTTCGAGAAGGTGTAGAACCGACGGCGCCATGCCGTTCCACCCCGCGCCGCCCCTGCCCGCCCGCATCGCGGCGCTGCTGCCGTTCCCCCGCGCCGACTACGAGCTGACGCGGGGGCGGCACGCGGGGCTCGAGCTGCACTACCTCGACGCCGGCCCGCGCGACGCCGAGGCGGTGTTCCTCGTCCACGGCAACCCGACGTGGTCGCTGCTGTGGCGCAAGGTGATGCTCGGGCTGCCGCACCGGCGCTGCGTCGCGCCGGATCTGCTCGGGTTCGGGCTGTCGTCGAAGCCGCGGCGGATCGAGGAGCACAGCGTCGACGGCCACGCCGACGCGCTGTGCGAGCTCATCGAAGCGCTGCAGCTGCGGCGCGTGCTGCTGGTCGGTCAGGACTGGGGCGGTCCGCTGTGCGCGGCGATCGGCGCGCGGATGCCCGAGCGCGTGCGTGGCCTCGTGCTCGGCAACACGTCGGTGCTCGTGCCCGAGCGCCCGCGCGGCACGTGGTTCCACCGCTTCGCGCGGCTGCCCGGCGTGTCCGAGGTCGCGTTCATCGGGCTCGGGCTGCCGCAGCGGGCGATGTGGACGATGCAGCACGATCGCGGATCGATCGGCGGTCGCGTCGCGGCCGCGTACCGCTGGCCGCTGCGGCGGCTCGCCGATCGCACCGGGCCCCTGGCGCTCGCGCGGATGGTGCCGGACGATCTCCGGCACCCGAGCATCGACGCGCTGCGCCGCGGCCAGCGCTGGGTCGAGGGGTTCACGGGGCCCATGGCGCTCGTGTGGGGGACGAACGATCCGATCCTCGGCCGCGCGCTGCCGCGGCACCGCGCGGCGTTCCCCCGCGCGGTCGTCACCGTCACCGCGGCGGGGCACTTCCTGCAGGAGGAGGTGCCGGACGTGCTCGCGGCGGCGATCGACGGCGTGTGGCACCGCGGCGAGTCGCCGACGCCCTGACGCCACGGTCGCCTCGCGGGCTCGGCGCGATGCCGGCGCGGCAAGGCCGGTGCGAGCCCCGTGACATCCTGTCATCGCCGACGTCAGGCGGCGTGGGCGTGGGCCAGCGATCCCGCGGAGGCGGCGTGGCATCGCGGTTGCACGACGGACGCAGACGGACGAATCTCAAGGCCGTCCCATCGATGCCCCGCCGTCCCGCAGTCGCCTCCGTTCGCCGCATCGCGGTGGCCACCGCCCTGGTCGCCGGTGCCCTCGTGGGTTCGCGGCCCGCGGCCGCGGCCGAGGCCCCCACGGGGGCCAACTTCGACATCTGGTACTACACGACCAACGAGACCGCCGAGCGCGGGCGCCTGTTCGGCTCGACGGATCTGACGAGCTTCGTGAATCAGGCGCGCTGCCAGTGCAACCACGCGATCTCGACGCGCGTGCTGCTGAAGCGCGCGATGACGAGCTACGACCCGAGCGTCCGCGTGCAGTCGTTCGTCGGCAGCCGATGCGACATCGGCCAGGTCGGCAACAACGACCAGGTGCAGCCGTGCGTGCGGATCCTGAGCGCCGCCCCGAACGAGTACACCAAAGCGGTCAACTTCGAGTTCTCGCCGATCTGGCTCGTCGGCGGGACGGTCCCCACCGGCTCGCAGGACCTGGGTGACGCCACGCCGACCGGGAGCTGCGAGAGCGGCCAGGGCGACGCCGGCATCTGGATCTGCATCGAGAACGGCATGCAGCCCGACTGCCAGTCGGACGAGTTCCAGGTCCAGGGCACGCAGAACAAGAACAGCGCCATGGACATGGCGCAGGCCATCCACTACGACTTCGACCCGCCGCAGACGCTGCCGACCAACTTCACCTCCGACTCCGGCGACGGCGCAGTGATCATCGAGTGGGACCAGATCTCGACCGGTGACGTGTCGGGGTTCCGCATCCTGTGCGCCGACGCCGACGGCGAGCCGCTGCCGGGCATGGGCATCGACGAGCCGAGCCTGACGGGCATCAACCGCGGCACGATCTACTTCACCGAGGGCAACCTCTGCCCCGACGGCCCGTTCATGCTCGAGGAGGAGGCCCCCGACTCGGGGACGGACAGCGGGACGGACAGCGGCGGAAGCGAGAGCTCGACGGGCGACATCGGATCCGACGGGCCCCATCGGGCGGATTCCGGCAGCAGCGACTCGGGCGGCTCGACCACCGACGGCGGCCTGCCGTCCACCGGCATTGCGTCCCTCGACTGGGACTACATCTGCAGCGGCCACTACAGCGGCACCTCGCAGGAGGCCCGCGTCGACGGCCTCGAGAACGGCAAGGAGTACCAGTTCCTCGTCGTCGCCTACGACGTCGCTGGCAACCCCATCGCCGCGTCCGACGTCATCAAGGCGACGCCGCGCGAGACGATCGACCTCTGGGAGCAGTGCGAGATCGACGGCGACATCTGCGGCTCGGGCGGGTTCTGCAACTGCACCGCCGATCCGCAGGCGACCGACGCATGGTGGTTGCTCGCTCCGCTGTTCGCCGTCGCCCGGCGACGGAGGCGATCGTGACCGCGGCGCTCGTGCTCTTCCTCGCGGGTGCGGCCGCCGAGCCCGACGCCGCGTCGCCCGTGCCGAGCGCACCGACGGCCGAGCCCGCGCCGGCCGAGTCGCCCGCTGCTGGCGACACGGTCCTGCCGGAGTCCCCGCCGCCAGCGGCCGGCGAAACCGTCACGCCCGAGTCGCCACCGCCCGCGGCCGGCGAGCCCGCGCCGAAGGTCCCGACGCCGGAGCCCGTCGGCCCCAAGGCCGTGCCGAGCGAGGCCGCGATCGCCCGCGACAGCCGAGTCACCCCCATCGATCGCAGCCGCAAGAGCCGTATCCGCGGCACCGCTCGCACCGGCACGAAGCAGCGCTTCGCGGTCGAGTTCAAGATCGGCCCGTACCTGCCCGAGGTGGACTCCCGCTACTCCGGCTCGGGCTTCGGCCCGTACGCGACGATCTTCGGCCGCACCAACTCGCGCGGCGAGACCGTGAAGAAGCCCAAGCTCGGGGTGATGCCGATCGTCGCGTTCGAGTGGCAGTTCGCCTACCTCGCGGGACCGATCGGCATCGGCACGCAGATCGGCTTCTTCCGCGATCGGGCCGACGCCCTCCTCGCCGAGCCCGTCGCCGGCGAGAGCATCCGTTCGCGCGCCGACACGGTCACGTTCGGCATGGTCCCGATGGCCCTGCTCGCGACCTACCGCTTCGAGCTCGTCGCCGACTACTTCAAGGTCCCGCTCGTCCCGTACATCAAGGCGGGCGTCGCCTACTCGTTCTGGTGGATCA
Source organism: Deltaproteobacteria bacterium Ga0077550 (assembly GCA_001464385.1). Taxonomy (GTDB): domain Bacteria; phylum Myxococcota_A; class Polyangia; order Nannocystales; family Nannocystaceae; genus Xiheibacterium; species Xiheibacterium aquaticum. Next base: position 152,817 of record LNFB01000340.1, read on the forward strand.
AGGACGGCACCAAGAAGGTCGCCGTCAACGAGCAGGGCGAGAAGGGCCGCGGCGGCGTCGTCGGCTGGCAGATGAACCCCGGCCTCATGCTCCGCCTCGACTTCATCGAGCGCGGCTCGGCCAAGAAGCTCGACGTCTCGACCGGCATCAACCACACGTACATCTTCGGCGAGTTCCAGCTGTCGCGGCTGCGGAACTTCGGCGTCGGCAACTCGATCGACCTGGGCGACAAGACGTTCTTCGGCGGGCTCGCGATCGAGTTCTGATCGCCGCGGTCAGGCGCCTCCGTCACCGCCGCGGGCGGTACAACAGCACCTCGATCGCGCGCTGGGCCGGCACGCCGTCCAGCTCGGTGCGCACGTAGCCGGCGCCCGCGACCCGCCGCAGCACCTCGCGGCGCGCCGTGCTGCGCTCGGGCCGATCGATGTGCGACGTGACCACGAACACCCCCGGCGGTCGCTCGGCCAGCGTGGCGTCGAGCTCGTCGGGGGCGACGCTCGGGATCGACGGCGGGTAGACCAACAGCGGGTACTCGACGAGCTCGAACGGGACGAGCACCGCGACGTCGCCCTGCCCTGCGGCCTCGCGGATCGCCGCGCTCACGTCCCGCCACGGCTCGAAGCCCGCTGTCGCCCACTGCTTGCGCAGGCCGGCGACGTGCAGTGCACCGATGCGAGCGACCGGCACCGCCAGCAGCAGCGCGCCCAGCGAGGCACCGAGCACGGCGGCGCGCCGCGGCGAGACCCGTGAGGCGAGCTGTCGCGAACGATCCACGATGGCGCCGACGCCCATGCCCACGAGCAGCGCCACGGGCACCAGCGACGGCATGAAGTAGCGCAGCGCGACGAAGTGCTCGGGGTTGCGCACGAACACCACCGACATCGGCAGCGCCGCCAGCACGGCCAGCGCGAGCGCTTGGGCCCGCCCGCGCCAGGTCGGCACCAGCAACGCGCAGGCGCACAGCACCGGGATCCACGGTGTATCGAGGCCGAAGGTCGCGAGATCGACGAGGAGCTCGCGGGCGTTCTCGACAGGCCCGGCCTTCGACGCGAGCTGACCGCCGCCGCCGGTGATCCACACCCGCCACAGGCCCGGCAGCAGCGGCGCGCTGGCGACGACCGCGACGCCGACGGCGGTCATCCACTGCCGCGGCGTCGGGAGCCGGCTGCGATCCGCCGACGTCGCCACCGCGACCATGCCGAGCAGCGCCAGCGCGCCGAGCATCGGCAGCGCAAACAGGTGCAGCCACAGGCCCGCCGACGCGACGAGCCCCAGCGCCCAGAACGCGCCATCGGAGGGCTTGTCCGCAGCGTCACGCCCCAGCCCGAGCACACGCACGAGCAGCAGCAGCGCGACCGCGGCGACCAGGGCCAGCAGCGTGTAGTGCCGCGCCTGCTGGGCGTACTTGATCGCGTACGGCGTGCTCGCCCACATCACGCCCGCGGCGACGGCGGGCACGAGCCCGAACCATCGCCCGGCGATCCACACGAGCACCGCGGCGATGCCCGCGTTGCCGAGCACCGACGGCGCGCGCACGCACACCTCGTGCGCCCCGCAGATCGCCATCGTCCCCTTCAGCAGCAGGAAGTAGCCCGGCGGGTGGTGGGCGCCGCCAAACGCCTCGCCGCGCATCGCCAGGATGTCGGCGACGCTGCGGCGCGCGTCGAACACCGAGAACGTCTCGTCGAGCCACAGGCTCGCGTCGGCCAGCCCGACGAGGCCGAGCACCACGGCGAGCGTCGCTGCGAGCCCCCCGATCACCGCCAACCGGCGTGAGTCACGGGCATGGGCGCCCGACGGCGACACGCCCGCGCCGGCTGGGCTCACACCGCGAGCCTCCGGATCAGCGCGAACTCGATCTGCCGGCGCGCGATGCTGGCGTCGACGAGCTCGACGATCACGCGATCGCCGATCCCGACGGTGGTCCCGCTGCGCTCGCCGGTCATCCGGGCCATGAGGTCGTCGAGCACGAAGGTCTCACGGGTCTCGCGCTCGAGGGCGTTGCGCCGGATGATGCCGTCGACCGGCGGATCATCGAGCGTCACGTAGGCCCCCGCCTGCGACAGGCCGGCCACCGTGCCCTCGAACCGATCGCCGATGCGGTCGCGCATGAACGCGGCGCACAGCATCGCCTTGGCGTCGCGTTCGGCCTGGGCCACCTCGCGCTCGCGCTCGCTGGCCCGCGACGCGATCGCGTTGGCCACGTGGCGCTCGGGGAGCCGCGGCGTGGGCTCGGGCCCGGCGAAGCCGCCGGAGCGCCGCAGGTACGCCTTCAGCACCCGGTGATCGACGAGGTCCGCGTAGCGACGGATCGGCGAGGTGAAGTGCAGGTAGCCGCCGCTCGCCAGCGCGAAGTGGCCGACGTTCGCCGTCGCGTACTCGGCCTGCGCCAAGGCCCGCAGCAGCAGCCCGTTGACCGGCACGCGCCGCGGATGCTTCTCGATCTTGCGCAGGAACGCCTGCATCGTCTTCGGCGTGCGCAGCACCTCGGGGTCGACGTCGATGCCGAGCAGGCCCGCGACCGAGCAGAACCGCTCGATGCGCTCCTCGTCGGGGGCCGCGTGCACGCGGTACAGCACCGGCAGGCGGGCCTTGCCGGCGATGCGCGCGACGGCCTCGTTGGCCGCGAGCATGAGCTCCTCGATGAGGTTGTACGCCCGGGCGATCTCGGGCTTGGCCCGGGTGTGCTCGACGGCGCGGACGCGCTCGGGGTCGTCCTCGTCGAGCCGGACCTTCACCTCGGGCAGCGAGAGCTCGATCGCGCCGCGGCGCAGCCGGACCCGGCGCATGCGATCGGCCAGCGCCCGCAGCTCGACCACGCGGGCGCGCTGCTCGGCGGGCCCGCGGCCGTGCTCGAGCATCTCGGCCGCCTGCTCGTAGGACAGCCGCGCGCGGCTGCGGATGACGGACGCGGCGACCTCGGCGTCGGTGACCGCCCCACGGGCATCGACGTCCATGCTGACGACCATCGCGAGGCGATCGGCGTCGGGCACCAGCGAGCAGATGTTGCTCGACAGCTGCAGCGGCAGCATCGGCACCGCGCGGTCCGGCAGGTAGCACGAGAAGCAGCGCAGCGCCGCCTCGACGTCGAACGGATCGCCCTCGCGCACGTAGTGCGAGACGTCCGCGACCGCGACGTGCAGCCGCACCGCACCGTCGGCGCCGGCCTCCATGCACACCGCGTCGTCGAAGTCGCGCGCGTCGGGCGGGTCGATGGTCATGAACGGCAGGTGGCGGAGATCGGCGCGCCCCTCGAGATCGGCGGGCACGACCTCGGTCGGCACCGAGGTCGCCGCCGCGAGCACGCCGGGCGGGAACTCGGGATCGACCCCGTGCTCGATGAGGATCTTGAGCGTCTCGGTGGCGATGCGACCGGGCGGTCCGATCACGCGATCGATCGTGACCAGCACGACCGGTCGACCGGGGATCGGGTACTCGACGATGTCGGCGAGGACGACCATGCCGAACGCCTCGGGCGGGAGCTGACCGACGACGTCGACCGGATCGACGACCCGCGGGTCCTCGGGCTCGAGCACGAGCCGGCCGCGTTGCTTGCGGAGCACGCCCGACAACCGCGAGCGCCGACGCGTGACCACCGAGCGCACGGCGCCCTCGCGGCCGCGATCGGCTTGCCAGTGGGCGACGAGGACCTCGTCGCCGTCCATGGCCCCACCGCGATGGGCGGCGGGGATGAAGATGGTGCCCTCGCGATTCTCACGCTCGGCGAAGCCGAAGCCCTGGGGATGCAGCGAGAGCCGACAGCGGACGGTGTCGGCGGCGGGCGGGACCTCGGGTCCCTCGCTCGCGACCACGACACCATCGCGGATGACCTCGCGGCGGATGCCGGTGCCCTGCGCCTGCGGACGGATCGGCGGGGCGATGCTGCGTCCGCGGTTGGCCGCGGGTGCGGCGGGGCGGCCACGCTTGGCCGACGGGTCGGACCCCGCGCGGGAAGGTTTGGAGTTGGATTTGTGGCCTGCGTCGGCCCGACGTTGATTTTTCTTGCGCGCCAAAGGAACGCGCCAACGCTACCGCGTCGACGGCGTCGCCGCCAGTGCACGCACCACGCCGTCATCGCACGCCACCACGAGCGATCCGTCGGCGGTGATGGCCACGGGCGCGTCGATGTCCGCGGGGAACGCCAGGGCCCAGCGCTGCCGGCCGTCGGGCGCGAGCGCGTACAGCGTGTCGTCCTGGCTGCCGAAGTACAGCGTGCCGCTGCGATCGAGGGTCGGCGCCGACACCACCGGGCCGCCAGCCGCGAAGCTCCACCGCCGCTGCCCCGCGGGATCGAGGGCGGTCACGGTGCCGTCGGCGGACGCGACGTAGATGGTGCCGTCGGCGGCGAGCGACACGGCGCTGCGGATCTCGCCCTTGGTCGCGAAGGACCACTTCATCGTGCCGGTGGACGTCAGCGCGTACAGCCGCCCGTCGTCGGCGCCGATGTAGAGGTCACCGCTCGCGCTCGCGACCGGTGACCCATCGACGTCGGCACCGATCGAGAAGCTCCATCGCGGCTCTCCGCTCGGCGACAGGGCGGTGACGTTCCCGTCGTAGCCGCCGAACACCACGAGCTCGCCGAGCAGTGTCGGGGTGCTGTAGACGTGCCGCGCGCGCGCGTCGGGGCCCCCGGGCCCGTGCCAGCGGATCGCCCCGTCGCGGCCGATGCGGTAGACGCCGTCGGCGCCGACGAGCAGATCCCCGTCGGCCAGGACGGTCGGTCCCCCATCGACGTCGCAGCGGGTGCCCTCGGGCCCGACCGCGCGGGGGGGTTGACAATCCCCCAGCCGAAGCCGCACCGCGATCGCGCCGCCCGGGTCGATCCCGTACAGTGTGTCGTCGTCCGCCCCGACCCAGAGCCGGCCCGCGCCGTCGCGCGTCGGGTGGCCCCAGACGATCCCGTCGAGCAGGACCTCGTAGCGCACGCGGTCGGTCGCGGTCGGGGTCGTGTCGAGGGCGAGAACCCGGCCGGCGTGGTTGGCGACGAACACCGTCGGCTCGCTGCCGTCGACGACGAGCGGTCGCCCGGTGATCGCCGCACCGGTCGAGACGTCCCAGACGAGCGTCGGCAGCTCCTGGGGGCCGACGATGGCTTCGCTCACGACCTCACCCGGTGGCGGGGCCACGCAGGACCCGGCCGCGCAGTGCTGTCCCTTTGGGCAGTCCGCGTCCGCGGCACAGCGCGGATCATCGTTCCGCGGCTCCTGTGGCCGGCATCCGAGGAGCAGGGCAACCGCGAGGGCCGGCGAGCATGCGCGGAGTTGCGCCAGGACTGCAACCAAAGGTGGGACAGATCGCGCCAAGCGCCGGGATTCTCCGCGAAATCGGGCTTTGACTTCCAATTCTGTAGGTGGTAGTCGTACGGGACGGCGTTTCGGCCGCTTGCAAATAAACTCTTGCAATTTCAAGGGTTTATATGCCTCTCTACCCG
>LNFB01000341.1 GCA_001464385.1 Deltaproteobacteria bacterium Ga0077550
AGGTCATCCGCATTGCCAGCGCCGACCGAGGCGCCGTTGCCCGCGACGACGAGCCACTGCCGCTCGCCACCGACGACCGTGACGTCCGCGGCGCCGAGCGCATCGAACGCCCCGACGTTGTCGGTGGTCAACCCGAAGTAGTAGGTCCCCGCGTCGAGCGGAAGCTCGCCGACGACGGTGCCGTTGCCGCGGTTGACGATGAGGGGCACGGCGATCTCACCGTTCTCGTCGACGACGCCGGCCGCGACGGTCCCCAGCTCCGCGGCATGCACCGCGTAGATCGCAGCCTGCGGCGCGAGGTCGAGGGAGAACTCCTCGGTCGCGACGACGAGCTGCGGCTCACCGGCGGCGGTCGCACCGACCGTCGCGAGGTACTGCTCGCCCGCGGCGAGGGCACCGGTCGCCACCGGGCCGACGAGGTCGGTGCCGACGCAGTCATCGGCGTCCGCCTGCAGCGTGATGTCGTAGTCGCCGGGCGCGACCTGGAACGACCCGATCGAGGTCGTGGGATCGGCCCACGTGAGACCATCGACCAGCACGGCGCCGTCGAAGCACACGTCGACCTCGGCGGCGGCCGCCGCCGAGAAGGCATGCAGCGCGTAGACGCGGGGGTCCTGACGGATGATCGGCAGCGATGCCTCGGTCAGCACCGGGAGCAGGCCGAAGCCGGTCTCCTCGCGGGGCAGCGAGACGACGAGGCCGGTCGCGGCGACGAGGATCGTCGCGCCGTCCGGCAGGCCGGGGATCGAGAACTGGGTGATGCGCTCGCCACCGGCCCACACGCCGACGCTGAGCGGCGCGTCCGCGGGGAGCTCGACGCCGGCAGCGTCGGTCGCGGTGAAGCGCGCGAGGCCCTCGATCTCGGGGGTGCCGTCGTTGCCGACATCGACGTCGACGTCCGGCGCATCGGCGCCCGCGTGCAGGATGCGGACGCGGGCGGTGCCGGCGGTCGGCGCCTCGAACTCGTCGGTGAGCGCGAGGATGCGGAAGGCGGAGGCCTCGTCCTTCGCACCGACGACGCCCGCCGCCACGGCCGTCGACAGGGTGTCGGGGGCGACGGTCACGGTGTCGGAGCTGTACAGCGGCGCGTCCTCGGGCGCGGCACCGGTGGGGCGGATCTCGAAGACGTAGTCACCCGACGGAACCTCGACGTACGCCGTGGCCGTACCGTAGGCGAGGTCGGTGACGAGCGGCTCGGTCGAGCCCATCGCGTAGACGTCGACGTTGCCCGCGCCCGGAGCGGCGTGGACGACTCGCACCTGCGCGACGCCGCCAGCGGTGTCGGTCGTGGTCGCGGTGGTGTCGACCGTCGTGGCGGGCTCCGTCGCGGTGGTGTCGACCGTCGTGTCCGGATCGGTCGCGCTGATCGTGTTCGACGTCGGGTTGCCGCCGGTCGCCGTCGTGTCGCCGGTGCCAGTATCGGCGCCCGTGTCGGTGTCATCGCCCGCGGGGCATCCGGTCGTGCAAGCCAGCGCCAAGCCAAGAGTCGAGAAGGAACGAAGAATAGTTCGTTGCATGGGGGCGGAGACTAGCGCATCGCACCAGGGACGCGCCACCGATCGAGTGCTCGGCGTGCACGATCGTGACGACCGAGAGATCGGCGACCGAACATCGTTCAATGGCGCATCTCATGGAGAGACGGTGTGGCACATGACACGGATGTCATCCTCGACGCTGGAGTGGGGCGGATTGCGACCGAACGATCGGCACACCGAACGCCGGATCGTCCGACGTCGACACGGGCGAGCTCGCGCAGCGCATGCGCCCATGGTGTCAGATCCGCCCGCGGTCGTTCGCGACGCCGTCGATCACCCGAGCCGCGCGTGGAACTCCGACTGCGCCTTCGTCCCGAGGCGCGCCGCGATCTTCTCGATCATCTCGTGCTCTTCCTTCGAGATCGTCGCGAGCCCGAGGAAGCCGCCCGCCGATTCCGCCAGCAGGATGCACAGGCCCACCACCGTGCGGCCGTCGTCGTTCCGCTCGGCGAGCAGCTCCTTCAGCACATCGAGCGATGCGTCGAGGTACGCCTGGCTCGGGCGCTCCTCGAGCAGCGTCTCCATCACGGTCCACGCCTCGCCCGGGGGCAACGCGCGGAGCTTCAAGAGGTTCAAGACAGTCGCGCGCTCACCCGCCTGCACGCTGCCGTCGGCCCACGCCACCTGCACCAGCGGCAGCAGGTCGAAGATCTGCGCGGCCTGGCCGGTGAACCCGAGCGCCTCGATGCGCGACTTCACCGACAGGCGCGTGCCGCCCTCGGTTTGGGTCGTCACCGCGCGGAGATCCTCCGCGGACTCGTGGAGTCGGGCACGGAGCTTCGCGCGGGTGGCTTTCTGCGTCTCGTCGAAGGGCACGGGTGCGTCGCTCATGCACGGAGGATCGCACGCCCGGCGCCGCGGGGTCTATCGCCGACGACGGACCCGGTCGACGAGGCCGCGGATCATCAAGAACACCATGCCGATCGCGGCCGCGGCGAACACGACACCCGCGGTGATCCGCGCGGTGCGGACGGCGGACGCGGTCACCACTTCGAGCCGCTGCTCGACCTGCTCGAAGCGCTCGGCGACGCGCGCCCGTCCGGACCGCACGCGCTCGCGCAGCGCCGCTCGTTCGACCGAGATCATCCGTCGTCGCTCCCTCGCGCGACGTCCAGCGCCACGGGCGACGGGGTCAACGCGAGCGATGCGTCCGCGGCGGGTCGATGCATCGCACGCAGGAGCAGGATCGATCCTCCGATGGAGCACGCGAGGCCCACGATCATCCACGCCGCCCACGCCTGCAGCCACACGTCGAGCAGGAGCACGGCACCGACCAACGTCGCGACCGCCCCCAGCGACGCGAGCGCCCCGCCGGCCGCGAGGCGCGGCAACGTGTGGGTGAGCTGCTCGCGGACGCCGGCGATGCGCTCACCGATCTCGAGCTTCACCAGCGCGACCTCGGCCTGCGCGAGCTCCCGGACGTCGTCGACCGCGCCGCGCACGAGCGCGGCCGCCGACTCCGGCACCGCGCGCGGGCGGGCCACGAGCGGGCCGTGCCCGCCGCGCGGCCCATGGTCGAGATCGTGGCGCGCGCGAGCGACGTCAGTCATCGGTCGAGCTCCTCATGCCCTCGCTGCGCGGCGGCTGCCGTCCGCGGCCGCGCCGCGAACTCCCCGTCGCCGTGCCCTCCGCGGACTCGTCGGGCGCGTCGTCCGCGACGGCCGTGACCGCCTCCTCGTCGTCGCCGGCCCGCTCGTCGTCGCCGGGACCCAGCGTCGCGCCGAACGTGTTCGACAACAGGGAGTCCGTCGCCATCCGTGCCATCGCGACCATGCCGAGTCGCACGACGATCGACGGCACCCCGCGGCCGAGGACGTAGCCCACGCCCGCAGCTACGCCGAGCGTGCGCAGCGGATGGGCGTGCGCCTGATCGCGGACCTGCCCGACGACGAAGTCCATCGCGCGATGGAGATCGAACGTCGACTCGCCCCCGTCGGTGCCCGCGCCACGGTCGGCCCGGTGGCGTGCGCCGTTCGGCCCGGTGGACGCACCACCACGGACCGAGTCTCGGATCGGTGGCGCCCTCATCGTCGCACCAGCCTCGCGAACAGGAAGCCTACGGTCGTGGCGGCCCCGACGGCGAGCAGCGGCTGCCGCTCGACGAAGTCCGAGACTCGGGCGAGCGCGTCGCTCACCCGTTCGCGCGCGGCGACGATCCACTCGACCGGCGCGCTGCCCTCTTCGCCGTGCTCCGCGTCGGGCGGTGACACCACCTCGGCGTGGTGGTTCGTGTTGGCCTTGCTCATGGCTTCGAACCCCCGAGCCCGCCGATGAGGTGGGCGGCCGAGCCGTTGCGCGCGGGCTCGCTCGCGCCGTGCATGCCCGGGCGGCTCGCGGTGACGGGCTCGGTGCGCGGCGTGACGTCGATGCCGGGCTCGGTGTCCGCGGCGAGGTCACGGTTGGGGCGGACCGTCGACGCGACCTTGCGCGCGAGGCCCTGCAGCCCGTTGCCGAGGACGTCGCGTGTCTGCGCCCCGGTGCGCGGCGCGAGCAGGAGCGCCAGCCCGCCGCCGAGCACGACGCCTGCGGCCATGAAGCCGAGGTTCGGGAGCAGGGTCTGCGCGAGGCTCCGCCGGGTCTGCAGGCCGATCGCGGAGAGGATGTCGTCGCGGGAGATGTTGGTGAACGGAACGCTCATGCCTGGCCACAAAGCAAGCGGTGGGACAACGCGTGCGCCCACCCGAACCACCATGATTGCGCCGCGTTATCGAGCGTCGGGGAGCGGCGCGCCCTCGGCGGCGCCGGGCGGTGTCGCACGATCGGGCGACCTCGACACGCGCGCGCCCTCCTGCTCGCGGACCATCGCGAGCCCCTCGATCATCAGGCGCACGATGAGCGGCCCGAGGATCGCCCCCCAACCACCGAGCACGAGCAGGCCGCCGAACGCCGACACGAAGAGCACGAGGGTCGGCAGCTGGAGGGTGCCGATGCGGGCGAAGACCGGGCGCAGGAGGTTGTCGATCGTCGCGATGACGCCGACGCCGACGACGAGGAGGATCGCGGCCTTGATCGGGTGTGCGGTCAGCAGCAAGCCGAGCGCGATCGGGCCCCAGACGATCCCGGAGCCGACGACCGGGATCACGGCGGCGAGGCCGGTCACCGGACCCAGCACCCACCACTGCGGCACGCCGAGGGCGAGGTACGCGACGCTCGCCACCGCCCCCTGCGCGGCGCAGGTGAGCCCGACGCCGACGAGCAGGCCGCGTCCGGTCTCCTCGAACGCGTCCGCGAAGCGCTCGAGGTGGCGCTCCTCGAGCGGGAGCCGCCGCATGATCCAACGCCAGTCGGCGGGGCCGCGCCGCATGAAGACGTACGTGCCGGCGAAGTAGACCACCAGCAGGAGCAGCGCCTCGCTCGCGGCGCCCGCGAGGCCCGAGAGGAACCCGAATGCCTCGGCGCCGTAGCGCTGCGCGAGCTCGACCGCCTCCGCCGGCGTCTGCGGCACGTGCAGCGGTGCGAGCTCCGCTCCGGCGTCGCCGGTCGCGATGGTCTCGAGGGCGCCCGACGCCGTCGACGCGGCCGCGATCACGTCACCGAGCTCGGTCGCGCCGACCACGACGCCGATCGCGATGAGGGCGGTCGGGGTCGCGAGCAGCAACGCGACCATCGACGTCAACACCGCCGCCGCCGCGCTGCGGCCGTGCAGCCGTCGCTCGAGCCGCGTGAGCACGGGCCGAAGGAGCGAGGCCGTCCACGCCGCGAGCACCAGCGCCGGCCACAGCGGCCAGCAGATGTAGATCGCCGCCACGCTCAGCAGCAGCGTCGCCCAGCGCAGGCCCGCGGCCTCGTCGAGTCCCGTCGTCATCCCGCGACGATAGCAAGCGCGGCGATGCCCACCCGCAGCAGTACGCGGGTCGGCGCACGCAACCCGTGCACGCGGCGTGGGGGTGCGATCGGGCGCCCGCGCACGGGCGGGCCGCGGGTGCCGAGCGATCCAGCGGCTCGGCCGCCCGGCGGGGTGGAAACACTCGGGATGGGCTCGGTACGCGTCGTGCAGCGCCTGACGACGCCATGATGATCCACGCTCCACTCACCTCCCCCCTCGGCGATGTCGTCGCCGCGATGTTCGACGAGGCCGAGCGCTACACCACGGACGCGCACGAGGTCCGCGAGCTGGCGACCGAGGCCCTCGCGCACATGCTGCGGCAGGCGATCCCGGCGTCGACGCGGGTGAGCCCGCGGCCGCGGGTTGGGGACTTCGGGCACGCGCGCCGCAGCTTCCGCGACGCCGTCGCGGTGTGACGGACGGGCGATCGAGGCGCTACGGCAGGCAGCACACCGTGATCGGATCGATCGCCTCTGCGTCGCCGATCGGCGAGGAGTTCGACGGCGGACAGGTCGGGTTGTCCGCCGTGAGTCCGCCGTTGACGACGGCGCCGAGGGTGCTGAGCCCCGAGACTCCGATCGTGCAGTCAGCGCTGTCGATCGGGACGTTGATGACGAGCTGACCACCACAGTTCGACGCGTTCGCCAGCGAGAGTGTCCCGTGGCACTCGCCCGAGGGATCGCCACAGGTGCAGGCGCTGCAGTCGCGATCATCCGCGATGTCCTCGTGCAGCAGTGTGCGCTCCGTGAACGCTCCGTCCGGGCACTCGAGATCACCCGCCTGCCAGATGCAGATCCGACCGTCGTAGGGTCCGGCGGGAATCGGAAGGCACTGCTCGGTGGCCTCGCACCCGACCGACGTCCCGGCCGGTGCCGCGCAGAGACTCGTCCGAGCCGAGAACGCCGCCGGAGCGATCTCCTCGGTTGGCATCGGCGCACAGGTCCCCGCGGACACATCCGCAAACGCCTGCCAGTAGTGCGCGTTGCCGGCCTCCTGCATGTCCGGCGAAGACGCGGGCATCGCCGCGCAGGCCGTCCCCGTGTTCCAGGTCGCCTGCACCGCGCTGCAATCGTTGTCGTTGTTCGCGTGCCGTGTGAGCGTGATCGTCGAGCACGTCGCGTTCGCCGACTCTGCGCATTCGCAGTCGCACACCGCCGCGCTGGCCTGCAGATCCGTGAACGCCGTCGCGCTCAGCTCCCCCCACTCCCCTTCGCACGCCGGCTCCTTCGCCGCGCCGTCGCTCGGCAGCAGCGCGACTGGCCCGGTCCACCCGACCGGAGTCTCCGCGACGCACACGTGGGTCCCCGCGGCGCACACCGGGTCGCCGGTGGAGCTCGCGTCCCCGGTCGGGTCGCCCGTCGGATCGCCCGTCGGATCCGTCCCCATCGTCGTGTCGACGCCCGTCTCCGTCGCCGTCGTGTCCACGGCCGTCGTCACCGAGGTCATGCTCGTCGTCGCGGTCGGATCCGGCGTGGTCGTCATGCCCTCCGTGCTCGACGCGGCGCTGGTCGAGTCCCCGTTGGACTCGGCCCCCATCGCGTTGGGGTTCGGCTCGGTGCATCCCAGCCCGAGCACGGCGACGGCGACCATCCAGGCGCAAGTTCGGTTCATGCCCCGATCATGACACACGCCCCGCGGCACGGGCGACTGTCCCGCGGGGTCAGCCCGGCCCGCCCGAGTCCGGCGCCACCACCCACGCGCCGCGCAGCGCGGCTGCGGCGAACGACCGCCCGGGCTCGGCCGGCCCCGGGGCCACGCACAGCGACACGCCGCCGCGACCGTCGTCGATCTCGACCGCGATGAGGATGTGACCGTCGCGGCCCAGCCGCGCGCTCAAGTCCTCGAACGTGCACATGCCCGAGCCGGCGGTCTCGACGTGCATGTGGACCAGCGATTGCCCCCACGCGCCGAGCAGCTCGCCGTACACCGCGTCGAAGCCGGGCACCACCACGGCCTGGAAGAGGAAGAACGCGCGCAGCTCCTGGCTCGAGAACACCTGCACGTTGGTCTGACCGAGGGCGCGGGCGCGCGCCGCCAGCCTCGCCGCGAGCGCGGCGTCGAAGACCTCCGCGACCACCACCGGGCCCGCGGACGCGTGGCCCATCCGGCACAGCTCCTCGAGCTTGAGCAGCGCGGTGGTCGTCCGCGGATCGGACGCCTCGGCGTCGCCCGCCACGAACACGATCGCGTCGAGATCCGCGACGTGCCCGAACTTCCCCGGCAGGTCGACGAGCGTCCGACTCGCCATCCAGTCCGCCACCTCGAGGCGCAGTCGGCCGCGCACCTGCGGCGACTCGGGCAGGCGCACGTCGTACTCGGCCAGGCCCACCGGCTCGAACACCCCGTGGCGCCCGGGCAGCAGCTTGCGCGCGACCAGCTGCGTGTGCGCGTCGATGCTCGCAGTGGCAGCCCGCCGCGCCGCGTCGTCGTCGACGAGCACCAGCACCTCGCCGCCGGGATCGCTGCGGAACAGCTCCTCGAGCATGTAGATGGTGCCCGCCCGGAACCCACACACCAGCACGCGCGTGGTCTTGGGCCGCCGCGTGCGGGCGAGCACCGGCGCCTCCCCCGTGGGCGTCGCGACCGCGACCGCCTGCGCAGACGCGAACGCGTCGACCCACCGCCGCACGGCGAGGAAGTCGCTGGCGACGCCGATGAAGCCCCGCACGCGCGACTCGTCGAGCACCACATCGTCGTCCGGATTCACGACGACGTCGAACGCGAACGTGCTGCCGGCGCGATCGAGCAGCACGCCCAGCGGGATCACGGGCCCGCGCTCGCCCCCCACGCTCGCACCGACCTCCGCGAGCCGACGCATGAGATTGCCCGCGTGCCCACCGACCCCCGCCGGCCGCGCGACCTGGAAGCCGAGCCCCGGCATGTCGAAGAAGCACGTGTACAGCTCGTGGCCGATCGACGTCAGCAGGATCGCCAGCAGATCGCCGAGCCCCGGCCGACGCACCACCCCCGCGAAGAACAGCCCGAGGAGCTTCTCGGTCGGCACGACCCAGCCACGGAAGCTCTCGCCCGCGGTCGCGAGCGCGGCGTGGGCCGCGGTCACGTTGCTCTCGTCGAGGATCTCCGCGATGACCACCCGGGTGCGCCGCGACACGCCGGGCACCCGCGCACGCTCGCCCGCCCGCACCCGCTCGACGAGCGTGAGCAGCGTGCGGATCGTCTGCGCGTCGGGGTGCGCGTGGTTGCCCTCGGCGAGCAACAGCACGCGCTTGGCCGCCAGCAGGTCGGACCGCACGATGAGACCCTCCTCGTCCTCGGGCCGCACGCGGTAGGCGACGCGATCGTGGTGGCGCAGGAAGTCGGGCGTCTCGTTGCCCTCGCCGATCACGACGAACCGCGGCCGCTGCAGCCCGCGACGCAGCAGGTCCGCGCGCCAGCGCCGGCTCAGGAACGCCGCGCCGCTGGGGAACAGCTTGCGGTAGTACGCGACCAGCTCGTGCAACAGCCGCTGCGTCGGCGGCGTGATGTTGACGATCACCGTGTGTCCGACGAAGCCCGGTGGACGCATGCGCGAGTGCTCGACGAGCTCGCGGACCACGTCGCTGCCCAACCCGATGAGGAACGACACCAGCAACAGCCCGAACACCGTGAGCCCGAGGCTCACGAGCACCGCCGGCAGGGCCTGCGGCGACTCGAGCATGTTCCCCGGGTCCTGCACCTGGCGGAACGACCACCACAGCAGCACCCAGAAGCTGCGGTCGTCCGCGTCGATCTCGCCGTCGGCGTCGGCGTCGAACGGGACGTCGTGGACGTGGTGGAGCACGACCGCGCCGGCGAACGCGAGCCCGCCGACGACCACGCCCATCAGCGCGACCTGACGAAGCCGCTCGCGCCGGGCGAGGATCGACCATGTGTCGCGCAGCAGCCGGCGCCAGTAGCCGACCAGCGCGAGCAGCCGCAGCAGGCGGAACACGCGGAGCCACCGCGCGCCCTCGACCCCGACCGGCAGCGGCAGGAACGACGCGAGCGCGACGGCGTCGAGCATCAGCATGCCGAACCCGGACATGCGCGAGCGCGTCGGCACGATCTCGCCGTCGGGCCCCTCGGGCGCCGACGTCGCCGCCACCGCGAGCACGCGCAGGATGAACTCGACCTGGAACAGCAGGTAGAACCCGAACTCGAGCCGCTCGACGAACGCGACGGGCAGGAGGCTGGTGAGGATCGCCAGGCTCAGCACCACCCGGATCGGGCGGCGCTCGAGCAGGCGCTCGCACTGCAACCCCCAGCGGAGCAACCGCGTGCCGAATCGGGTGCGCATGCGCGAGCGGGCTGGAGGATAGCCGCAAATCGCCCGCCCACGGGCCCCGGCAGGCGGCCCCCTTAGTCTGCTAGCCTCCGCGCGTCGTCCAAGGGCGCCGCCTGCCACGGCCCGACGACGCCACCACACCGAGGCGAACGAACGTGAGTACCCGCATCGAAACCGACAGCATGGGCGAGATCGAGGTCGCGAGCGACCGCTACTGGGGCGCGCAGACCGAGCGCTCGCTGCACCACTTCGACATCGGCCACGACACCTTCGGCCGGCCGATGATCCGCGCGCTGGGCCTGCTGAAGAAGGCCGCCGCCATCGTCAACGGCAAGCTCGAGGTGCTGCCCGCCGACAAGGTCGCGCTCATCGTCCGCGCCGCCGACGAGGTCATCGACGGCAAGCTCGACGCCCACTTCCCGCTGCACGTCTGGCAGACCGGCTCGGGCACCCAGAGCAACATGAACGCCAACGAGGTGATCAGCAACCGCGCCATCGAGCTCGCCGGCGGCGTGATGGGCAGCAAGAAGCCGATCCACCCCAACGACGACGTCAACCGCGGGCAGTCGAGCAACGACACCTTCCCGACCGCCATGCACATCGCCGCCGCCGAGCAGGCGGTGCACCACCTCGTGCCGGCGGCCCGAGCCCTGCGCGACGTGCTCGACGGCAAGGCCAAGGCGTTCGCCGACATCGTCAAGATCGGCCGCACGCACCTGCAGGACGCGACGCCGGTCACCCTCGGCCAGGAGATTTCCGGCTGGGTCGATCAGCTCGACCACGCGATCGCAGCGGTGAACCGCGCCCTGCCCGACGTCTACGAGCTCGCCCTGGGCGGCACCGCGGTCGGCACCGGCCTCAACACGCACCCGAAGTTCGCGGTCGCGGCCGCCGCCGAGATCGCGACGCTGACCGGGCTCCCGTTCGTGTCGGCGCCCAACAAGTTCGCCGCGCTCGCCGGACACGAGGCGCTGGTCAACCTCCACGGCGCGTTCAAGGGCATGGCCGCCGCGCTCAACAAGATCGCCAACGACGTGCGCTGGCTGGCCTCGGGCCCGCGCTCGGGCATCGGCGAGATCACGATCCCCGAGAACGAGCCCGGCTCGTCGATCATGCCCGGCAAGGTGAACCCGACCCAGTCCGAGGCGATGACGATGGTCTGCGCCCAGGTGATGGGCAACGACGTCGCGGTCAACATCGGCGGCATGAGCGGCAACTTCGAGCTCAACGTGTTCAAGCCGCTCATCATCCACAACGTGCTGCACTCGGCGCGGCTGCTCGGCGACGCATGCACGATGTTCCGCGAGCACTGCGCGGCTGGCATCGAGCCCAACCGCGAGCGCATCACCGAGAACCTCCAGCGCAGCCTGATGCTGGTCACCGCGCTGAACCCCCACATCGGCTACGACAACGCGGCGAAGATCGCGAAGAAGGCCCACAAGGACGGCACGACCCTGCGCGAGGCCGCCGTGGCCCTGGGCCTCGTCGCCGCCGAGGACTTCGATCGCTTCGTCGACCCCAAGAAGATGGTCTGAGATCACCATGAGCACCGACGACCGCACCGAAGACCGCACCGGCTCCCCCGCCGGGGAGAACCCCCTCCTCCACGTCCAGTTCGAGGTCCCGTTCCAGAGCATCGGCGCCGCCCACGTCGAGCCGGCGGTGGACGCCCTGCTCGAGCGGGCGCGGGCCGACATCGAGACCATCGCGAGCGCGACCGAGCCCGCGACCTACGAGAACACGCTGGGCGCGCTCGAGCGATCGGGCCTTGGGCTCGAGTACGCGATGGGGATCGTCGGCCACCTCGAGTCGGTCGTCACCAACGACGCGCTGCGCGAGGCCTACAACGCGGTGCAGCCCAAGGTCGCGGCGTTCTCGTCGTCGATCCCGCTGCACGCGGGGCTCTGGCGGCGGCTGCAGGCGCTCGGCAAGAGCGACGAGGTCGCGACGCTCGACCCGACGCGCCGGCGGCACCTCGACAAGACGCTCGACGAGTTCCGCCGCCACGGCGCCGAGCTCGACGACGCCGGCAAGGCCGAGCTGCAGCGCATCGACGTCGAGCTCGCGATGGCGACGACGAAGTTCTCCGAGAACGTCCTCGACGCGACCCAGGCGTGGGAGATGATCCTGACCGACGAGTCGATGCTCGCCGGGCTCCCGCCGTCGGCCAAGGAGGCCGCAGCCGCGAGCGCGCAGGCCAAGGGCAAGGCCGGGTTCCGCTTCACCCTGCAGGCGCCGTCGATGATCGCGGTGCTCACGTACCTCGACGACGCGGGCATCCGCCGCGACGTCTGGCGGGCCAGCAACACCCGCGCCACCGCGGCGCCGTACGACAACCGCCCGGTGATGGCCGACATCCTCCGCCTGCGCGCCGCCCGGGCCAAGCTGCTCGGCTTCGCCAACTTCGCCGACCTCGTGCTCGTCGATCGCATGGCGAAGAACGGCGAGCGCGCGCGGACGTTCCTCGACGAGCTGCGCGCCCGCTCCGAGGCCGCGTTCGTCCGCGAGAACGACGAGCTGCTCGCGTTCCGCCGCGAGATCGAGGGCCCGGGCGCGCCCGCGCTCGCGCCGTGGGACGTGGCGTACTGGGCCGAGAAGCAGCGCCGCGCCCGCTATGATTTCGACGAGGAGGCCCTGCGGCCCTACTTCGCCTTCGATGCCGTGCAGCGCGGCATCTTCACCATCGCCGAGCGGCTCTACGGCGTGCGCGTCGAGCCCGAGCCCGCGATGCCGGTCTGGCACCCGTCGGTGCAGGCGTACCGATTCCTCGACGCCGACGGCACCAAACTCGGCGCGTTCTACGTCGACCCCTACCCGCGCGAGACCAAGCGCGACGGCGCGTGGATGAACGGGCTCATCACCGGCCGGCCCACGCCCGCGGGCTTCGAGCCCCACCTCGGGCTCATCTGCGGCAACCTCACCGAGCCGTTGCCGGGTCGCCCCGGTGGCGGCGGCGCTGCGCAGGGCGGCCTGCTCACGCACCGCGAGGTCGAGACCGTCGCCCACGAGTTCGGCCACCTGCTGCACCACCTGCTGTCGCGCGTGAGCGTGCGGGCGCTGGGCGGCACCAACGTGGCGTGGGACTTCGTCGAGCTGCCGTCGCAGATCATGGAGAACTGGTGTTGGGAGCGCGAGGCGCTCGACCTCTTCGCGCGCCACATCGACGACGGGCACGTGATCCCCGAGGCGCTGCTGGGGCCGATGCGGCGCGCGCGGACCTTCCGCGCCGCGGCCGCAATGATGCGGCAGCTCGGCTTCTGCGACGTCGACCTCTCGCTGCACATGCGCTACGACCCCGAGAAGGACGGCGACGTCGTGACCTACGCGCGGTCGATCATGCAGCGCTACGCACCCGCGCCCCTGCCCGACGACTACGCGATGATCGCCGGCTTCGGCCACCTGTTCGCGCACCCGGTGGGCTACGCCGCGGGCTACTACTCGTACAAGTGGGCCGAGGTCCTCGACGCGGACGCGTTCGATCGCTTCGAGCAGGAGGGCCTGTTCAACCGCACCACGGGCGATGCGTTCCGACGGACGATCCTCGAGCGCGGGGACAGCGGCGATCCCGACGCCCTGTTCCGCGACTTCCGCGGTCGCGCGCCCGACGTGACCCCCCTCTTGCGACGCAGCGGCCTGCTGTGATCACGCCGGGGCAGCCGCGGCCCCGGGGCTTGCTACACTGCAGGTCGCGATGCCGCGGCTGACCGAGGGACCCCTCGCGGGGTCGTACCTGCCGGACTACGGCGGCGGCTCGACCGTCGAGCTGATGGCGTCGATCATCCGCAGCCGCGGCGGTCGCTCCCCGCACCGCGATCTGGACGTGATGCCGGCGCGGATGCTCGAGGACGCGCGGGCGCTGGTGTACCTCGTCGTCGACGGCCTCGGCTTCGCGCAGCTGCAGCGCCACCTCGCCCGGGGCCAGGGCGCGGCGTTCTTCGGCCGTCACCCGGCCGCGGCGATCTCGACCGTGTTCCCGGCGACGACGGCGGCGGCGGTGACCACGTTCGACACCGGCGCCAGCCCGACCGAGCACGGGATCCTGAGCTGGTACCTGCACCTGCCCGATCAGGGCTGCATCGCCACGGTGCTGCGCACGACGACGCGGATCGGCACGCCGCTGTTCCCCGAGGCGTTCGACCTGCAGCGCTACTACCAGGTGCCGTCGCACGTCGCGACGATGACCGACACGATGGCCCTGCTGTCGTGGGGCGAGATCCCGAACGCGCCCTTCGGCCGCGTCGGCACGCGGTGGCAGGATCGACGGCGCTACGACGATCTCGAGCAGATGGTCGGCACGATCGCCGAGTTCGCCGCCGAGCCCGGTCGTCGGGTCGCGTACGCGTACTGGCCCCGCTACGACGGGCTGTGCCACGAGGTCGGGTGCACGCACCCCGATCTCGACGCGCACTTCGACGCGATCGATGCGGCGCTCGGCGAGCTGCACCGGCGGCTCGCGGGCACCGACACCGCGTTGATCGTGCTCGCGGACCACGGGCTGGTCGACGTCGACGCGCGGCACTGCATCGATCTCGCCGAGGTCGATGGTCTCATGGATTGCCTGGCGACCGCGCCCGCCGGCGACCAGCGGCAGATGTCGCTCTTCGTCCGGCCGCACGCGCTCGCCGACTTCGACCGCGTGTTCGAGCGCTCGCTCGCCCGCGCGTGCATGCGCATCGACGGGCGCGCGCTGCAGGCCCTCGGGGCGTTCGGCCCCGGCACGCCGCACCCGCAGCTGCACCGCCGCGTCGGCGACGTGGTGCTCGTCGCCCGCGATGGTTGGGCGATGGGCTACACCCCGCCCGGCACCGATCCGGTGTTCATGCCCGGCAGCCACGGCGGCATGTCCGAGGCCGAGATCCGCATCCCGCTCGTCGTCGTCCGGCCCTGACGACCGAGCCGCTTGGAGCCCCATGGACGTCGTGCGCATCGGCATCTCCGCCAACTTCTTCCACGCCGATCCCGAGCGGGCGGTGTTCCGCCACAAGACGCTGCAGTACCTCGAGGAGCGGATGGCGCTGGCGATCTTCCGCGCCGGCGCGGTGCCGGTGATGCTGCCGGACCTCAAGGACCCCGACGCGCTCGCGTCGGTGGTGGGCCTCGTCGACGGAGTCGTGCTCGCCGGTGGCGCCGACGTGAGCCCGACGAGCTACGGGCAGACGCCGCTGCGCGACACCTGGCGCGGCGACGCGGTGCGCGACGCCTACGAGTGCCAGCTCGTGCGCCTCGCGACCGATCGGGGCCTGCCGGTGCTGGGCATTTGCCGCGGCATCCAGCTGCTCAACGTGGCCTTGGGCGGCACGCTGTGGCAGGACATCAACACGCAGGTCGAGGGCACGCTGGTCCACCGCGACTGGCACCGCTACGACGAGAACGGCCACGCGATCCGCGTCGACGCCGACAGCTGGGTCGGGCAGGTCTACGGCGGCCGCAGCGAGCTGCAGGTGAACAGCATCCACCACCAGGCGATCGCCGAGCTCGCGCCCGGGCTGCGGGCGACGGCGTGGGCGCCCGATGGGATCGTCGAGGCCGCGGAGTCGATCGATCCGGCGCAGTTCATCGCCGCGGTGCAGTGGCACCCCGAGTGGCTCGAGGCCGAGCGCGTCGCCGACGGTGCGCCCGACGCGGGTCGTGCCGCGGGTGCGCCGATCT
>LNFB01000342.1 GCA_001464385.1 Deltaproteobacteria bacterium Ga0077550
TCCGTCGTGCTCCCGAGCTCCGTCGTGCTCCCGAGCTCCGTCGTGCTCCCGACCTCCGTCGTGCTCCCGACCTCCGACGTGCTCCCGACCTCCGTCGTGCTCCCGACGTCCGTCGTGCTCCCGACGTCCGACGTGCTCCCGACCTCCGACGTGCTCCCGAGCTCCGTCGTGCTGCCCTCGCCCGCGGTCGTTCCCTCGGTGCTCCCCGGGCCCGAGCTGTCGGAGCTGCCCGTCGTATTCCCGTCGCTGCCCGTCGTGCCGCCGGAGCCACTCGACGCGTCGCCGGTCGGATCGCCGCCCGTCGACGGGCCGCTCCCGGAGCTGCCCGTCATGTCCCCGCCGCTGCCCGTGCTCGACCCGGTCGACGACCCCGGCGGATCGACGCCCTGCGTCGACGCACCGTCCGAGCTCGACCCCTCGAGCGACGGGTCGGCCTCGACGACATCGCCCGCGCACGCGATCGATGACGCGATCAGCAACGCCGCGGCGCTCCTGCCCGCGGTCCATTGCGCGATGCGCCACGCAGCTCTGCGCCTCCTCGCGCTCGACATCTGCCCGAGGCTAACACGGGCCTGCACCGTCGACACTGGGCGCATCCGCCCGACGCGCGCGGGCGATCGTGCTCGACCGCGGCGCGTCGGCCCATGTGGCCGCACCGCGTACGCGCCACCCACCGGTCGCGTCACGCGATGCGCACGCGCCTCGAGGAAGCACGCGTCGGCGTCCCCGACCCGACGGCCCAGGGCGAGACGGCGCAACTGCGATGCCCGTGCGTCGAGGGGACGGCGTGCGGATCGGCCGGCTCCTCGCGGTGGTCTTGCCGCTGCGCGCGTGCCGGGCGATCCTCGGCCCATGACGCGCGCGGCGATCGGGGCTGCACTCCTGGTGACGGCCTGCGTCGCGCGGCAGAGCGCCCCTGCGCCCGCGGGTCCCCCATCGGACCTGTGGGTCGCGGCCACGGAATCCGCCACTCGCCCCGCGTCTCCGCCCGCTGCGGTCCCGGCCCCACTTCCGCAGTACTGCGAGGACTACACGGACTGCGCCGACGAGCGCATCCGGGAGTCCGACGCGTTCCGCTCCGAGGGCGAGCTCACCGCGGAGCAGCGCGAGTCGATCCACGCGCGCGTCGCCGAGGAGCTCGAGTCCTGCCGCGACACCTGGGACGGCCTCGATCCCCCTCGACGCGCGTGGCTGGAGTCCTGCACGGACTGCGGCGGGAGCTGCGATACGTACGATTGCCTGGTCGAGGTCCGCACCGTCGCGCCGGGTGCAGTGTTCGAGTGCGACATCGATCCCGACGCGACGTAGACGACGTCCCGAGCACCACGAGCGACCGCGAGACGGGAACGTCGGCGGTGCGCGGGACGTTGCGGGTCGGTCGATGAGACCGCGGCGGTTCCTCGGGTATCTGGTGGCGGTCGGGGCGTGCTCGTGTGCACGGACGCAGGCGCCCGCGATGGTCGCCCCGGCGTCGTCGACCGCGTCGTCGACCGCGCCGCTGACATCCCCCGATGGTGAGCAGGAAGCACAGGTGGTGCCCGCCGCGACCCCGGAGGCCCCGCGCGCGAGTCTCGTGCTGTCCGGCGGTGACGAGCTCGTGGCCAGCTTCGAGGCGCCGCCCCCGGAGATCGGCCCGTCGGTGGAGCTCGCCCTCTCGAAGGACGGCCGAGTTCGCATGGTCGTCGCGTTGGGCGATCCGGACGCGCCCCCGATCTGCGACGCGTGGGTGCTCGACCTGCGCTCGATCGACCTCGGGGCCGCGCGCGGGATCCTGCTCGCGCTCACCTGCCGACTCGGCGAGGACTACTTCGAGGCGACCGAGCATGTCGTGCTGTTCCGCGAGCCCACCGGCGCGATCGCGGAGCTCGCCGACCTCGAGCAGCTGTACCGCGGCACGGGCGACGCGTTGCGCTCGGCGATGGGCGCCTGCGAGACGGTGACGACGGTGCGCTACGTGTTGACCGGCACCGGGGTCCTCGAGCGCCACGTCGAGCGGATCGCGACGTGGACGGACCAGGGGCTCGACGCTGCGCTGACACGGGAGCTGAAGGTTGGGTGTCGGCCCGGCCGCACGACGCGGGTATTCGTCGTCAGGCCGCGTCGTCAGTCGGTGTCGCCGCAGCCTTGACCCGGGTTCTGGCAGGTCAACACGCCGCGCTCGGGCACCCACTGCTCCACCCACAACCCGCCCTCGCAGACGCGATCGGTGAGACAGCCCTGGGCCTGCGCGCCTTCGAGTGCCGCGCACGCGGCGGGCAGCGCCAGGCAGTGGGCGGGCGGCTCGTACCAGCCGCCCTCGCGGCAGTACTCGTCCGACACCACGCAGACCTCGTCGCATGCACATTCGACCCCGCCGCAGCTGGCATGCGTCTTGGGCTCCGGGATCGCGTCGGGCGGTTCGCCGGTGCACCCCGGGATCGCGAGGTCCGGATCCGGTGCGCTCGTCGTCGCCGCCGTCGAACCGCTGTCGTCGGAGCCGCCGCTACTCGACCCGCTCGACTCGCCACCGCTCGCGCTCGGCCCTGGGCCGTCGTCGACCTCGAGCCGCTGACACCCCATCCACACGACCACGAGCCAACCATACCGCTTCATCCTCCAACCCATGGAGGGATCCTAGCACCACCCGGAGCTGGATCGAGCCCCGCCGCGCGACGCCCGAGCCGCGCTGCGGTCCGATCCCGGACCGCAGCGTCCGTCAGCCCCGGACTACTTCCCCGTCGGTCCGACGGTCACCCGGATCACCTGATCCGCCTCCGGCCACACCCACACCAGATCGTCGTCCGCGAAGCGCACCAGCCCGCTGCCCTCGGCGACGCCGTCTCCGTCCGCCGCCTGGCGCGGCGCCTGATCGCGCCCGATCGCCCCGGCCTGGTTCGCCTCGGTGCCGGACTCCCACGCCGCGAGCGCTGCCGCGACCGCGTCCGCGAGCGCGTCGTCCGACAGTGGATCCCCCGCGTCGTCGACCAGGGTGATGCCTGCGCCACCGAGCGCGATGAACGTATCGTTCGACGGGACCACCATCGCCGCGAGGCTGAGCCGCGGCGTGGTCCCATCGGCGATCACGGTGAACTCGTACGTCGCCCCGGGCCCGAGCGGCGACGGCGAGATCGCGGCGTCCGAGACCCCGGGCGCGCCGTCGACGTCGCCGAACAGCGCGCTGGCGTCACCGTCCTCGGCGAGCTCCTCGAGCGACGGCGACGCGGGCATGCCGTCCTCGAACAGCGTGACCGTGTCGTCGTGCACCGCGTACAACACCCGCGACAGCGCGCCGGGGAAGACCGTGCCGCCCGAGGTGTTCTCGATCGTCACGTCGAACTCGCCGGCGTTGGCACCGTTGACGATCGTCACGGTCGCGAAGCCGCCGACATCCGCGCCCGCGAGATCGTTGGTCGCATCCGAGTAGGGGCGGATCGCAGGATCGCCGTCGCTCGCGCCGCTGTCGGGCAGGATCTGCTCGCTCTGGATGTTCGCGCCCGCGCCCGGCACCTCGTTCGCCTCGGTGCCCGCGTCCCAGACCACCAACAATCGACGGAAGTCGTCCTCGATCTCGGTGTTGGATCGCGCCGAACCATCGGCCTCGAGCAGCGCCACGCCGCCGGGCCACGGCGCGATGAAGGCGTCGTTGCTGGCGGTGATCGACGTCGCGAACGACAGGAATCGATTGTCCTGATCCGGGGTGACGACGATGGTGAACGCTTCGCCCGGCGCCGCGCCGGTGTCGATCGTCGCCGCCGTGCCCACGCCGGCGCTGCCGTCGATCGCCGTGAACCACTCCGACGGATCGCCGTCCTCGGCCAGCGCCTCGAGGCCCACGACGTCGGCGCCCTGGGCGTCGGCGGCGAACAGCGAGGCGGTCTCCTCGTGCAGCGCCCAGACCATCGGCGACAGCGGCGAGAACACCGTGCCGCGGCCGAGATCACCGGTGTTGGTGATCGTCAGCGTGATCTCGCCGGTCTTCGCGTCGGTCGTCGACTGCACGTCGACGATCGCGGCGGCCTGCGGCAGCGCGCGGGTCGACGCCACGAACGGCTGCACGTGGCCCGCCTCGTCCATGCCCACGCCGGCCGCGGACTGCGTCGAGAGCTGCTGCGCACCCTGCCCCGGCGCCTCGTTGGCCTCACTGCCGACCTCGTACAACCGCAGGAACTGGGTGATGTCGCGCTCGTCCTCGGGCTGCCCCTGGCTGGTGAACAGGCCGATGCCGACCGGTCCGGTCGCGACGAAGCCATCGTTCGCGCCGCCGATGCCGGTCGCCAGCGACAGGCGATTGCCGTTCTGCGCGGTGAAGGTGAACTCGACCATCTCACCGGGCGCGAGCGGCTCGGCCCACGTGCCGGTCTGCACGACGTCGGCGGCACCGTCGAGGCTGGCGGCGAGCGGCGCCGGATCGCCGTCCTCGGCGAGGGCGATGAGGCCGTCGCCTGCGTCAGCGGCGTCGATGGCGAACAGCGGCGTCGACCCAGTCGTCTGCTCGAGCCACATCCCCGGGGAGAACGTCGTCGGCAGCACGCTGCTGCCCGAGAGGTTCTCGACGCGCACGAAGAACTCGGCGGGCGGGCCGACCGGCTCGTCGCCCGAGCTGCTCGACTCGGTCGGCGTGCCCGACGTGTCGGGATCGGGGCCGGTCGACGTGGGTGACCCGGACGACGACGACGTGTCGGGATCGGGCGTCGTCGTCGGATCGCCGCCGCTGCTGGGATCGTTGCCGCCCGAGGAGTCTGTGCCGGTGGTCGTCTCGGGGCTGGTCCCCGCGTCGTCGCTGCACGCGACGACTCCGCTGCCGAGTACCAGCGCCACGCGAACGAGACGATGCGATGTGATCTTCATGAAATGCGAACCTCCAGCGTCAGCGGTCCGGCCGACGGTCGGCCCATGCTCTCGCGTTGCGCTGCGCGCTGCAAACTGTCCGGGTCGATTCCACAACCGAACAGCGCTCGGGCACACTGCCGCGACGGAGATCCGACCATGCGTCCGCCCCAGCTCGTCCTCGTGCTCCCGCTCGCGTGCGGCGTGGCCTGCAACGGGGGCGGCGGCGCCGATCCAGCGGCCACCTCCTCCGGCACGTCCACGGGCGGGTCGACGGGCGGATCGTCGTCCAGCACGGCCGGGTCGACGGGCACCGGCGTCGACGCCACCTCGAGCACCGGGACGCTCGACACCAGCGGCTCCGATTCCTCGGGCACGACCGGAGATCCGGCGATCCCCGAGGTGCTGCTGCCGCGCACGTCGATCGCCGCCGCCGAGCTCGGCGTGCTCGTCAACGACGACGATCCGCAGTCGGTCGCGGTCGCGGAGGCGTACGTGGCGGCGCGCGGCATCCCGGCGGCCAACGTCGTCCACCTCGCGCTGCCCCCCGGAGCCGTCCTGCCGGAGACCGACTTCGCCGCCGCGAAGGCGACCGTCGACGCCGCGCTCGGCGACGACATCCAGGCCCTCGCAATCACGTGGACCCAGCCGTACCGCGTCGCGTGCATGTCGGTGACCGCCGCGTTCGCCCTGGGCTTCGACCTGCAGTACTGCTCGACGCCGTGCAACGAGACGGCGCCGTCGCCCTACTATGACTCGCCGAGCCTCGCGCCGTGGACGGACCTCGGGATCCGGCCGACGATGATGCTCGCGGGCACCGACACCGACGCCGTGCTGGCGCTCGTCGATCGCGGCGTCGCGGCCGACGGCACGCGTCCATTCGGCGACGGCTACCTCATCCGCACGACCGACGCCGACCGCAGCACCCGCTCGCCGCTGTTCGAGCAGACCGTCGAGCTCTTCGATCACGACGGCGGCCTGATGCTGACGTACCTCGACAACGCCGACGGCGCGGGCCTCGACTACCTCGAGGACACCGCGGACGTGCTCTTCTACTTCACCGGGCTCGCGAACGTGCCGCAGATCGCGACCAACACCTACCTGCCGGGGGCGATGGCCGATCACCTGACGTCGTACGGCGGCGAGGTGCCGACGAGCAGCCAGATGAGCGCCGTCGCCTGGCTCGAGGCCGGCGCGACCGGCAGCTACGGCACCGTCGTCGAGCCCTGCAACTACCCCGCGAAGTTCCCCAACCCCGTCGTCGCCACCGCGCACTACTTCCGCGGCCAGACCCTCGTCGAGGCCTACTGGAAGTCGGTCGCGATGCCCGGCGAGGGCCTCTTCATCGGCGAGCCGCTGGCGCGCCCGTGGGCCGGCGCGACCGTCGACTTCGACGGCGACACGCTCACGATCCGCACCACCCTGCTCGCGCCCGGCGTCGACTACGACGTGCAGGCGGGCGACACGATCGATGGCCCGTGGGCGACCGTGTTCACCGGCAGCGTGCCGTACCCGGTGTTCCTGCCGATCGCGATCGCCGACGCGACCGCGCCGTACTACCGCCTGGTCCCGAGCGCGGGGTGATCACGGCCGGGGCAGACAGCCGTCGATCACGGTCCCGGGCGACCGCGGGTTCGGCGTGACCGTGAAGCGATCGCGCTGGTGTGGCGCGCGGGTGCGGAGCACGAGCTCCGCGGAGCCGCGGCACGCCTCGGCGTCGGCACGCCACGCCCAGCACGCGGGCGCGCCCTCCGGGATCTCGAGCCGCGGATCGTCGCCGACGCAGGTCGGGATCTCGCGCTCGGGCCCGCCGGCCGACTGCCACCGCACGCGGAGCGCCGGGATCGCGCAGGCGGGCACGCAGAGGTTGGGCGAGGCTCGGCCCGCGGCGCCGGCGAGCGCGAAGTCGTAGCTCGGCTCGCAGATCGAGTGCTGCTCGGTGTACGGGATCTCCTGCAGCCGCAGCGCGGGCGCAGCGGTGATGAAGCCGTCGCGGCAGCCCGGCGCGATGCCGTGGGCGGCGACGTACTCGGGATCGCCCTGCGTCGTGTAGATCGGCGGATCCGACAGCGGTAGGCCGGCGATGAGGTGGAGCTGCGCGGCCCCGAGCGCGAGCCACTCGAACGCGGAGATCGGGATCAACACGCTCGGCGATTCGGGCGTCGGCGCCTCGCCCTCGATGTCGCGATCGACCGGCTCGCAGTCGTCGTACACCGGCCCGACGCCGCTGCACGCGACACCAGCGGCCCAACACACCGCCTCGGTCGCCGCCTCGGCGTCGGGATCGGGCCACAGCGCGCGGTCGCCCGCGGGATCGAACGCCGCCAGGCCCGCGTCGCTCACCGAGCAATCCATGCCGTCGGTCACGGCGACGATCTGCGGCTGCGAGGTCTCCGCGAACGCGCCGAACTCCGGCTCCTCCTCACGGTTGGCGCGCAGCATCGACAGCCACGACGCATGCAACGGCGAGCCGCGCGCGCAGCCCGACGTGCCCTGCGGCACCAGGCACGCCAGCACCGCCGCGGCGTCGGCTGGATCGGCGAACGCGTCGAGATCGATCCACGGTCGCTCGGGATCGATCGGCAGCTCGTCGGTCGTCAGGCTGCAGTTCGTCCAGCACACCCAGCTGTCGTTGGTGCCGTCGTCCGCGACGAAGTCGCCGAGGCGATCGAGGCAGCTGGTGCGCGCGAATCGACCGCTGCGCGCGAACGCCCGGCTGTCGCAGCCCGGTCGGGCGACGCTCGCGGAGGTCGCCGCCACCCGTAGGCGCGTGCCCCGTCGCGCGGCGCCGTCGACCAGCGCGGGCAGGGCCGCGATCAGACGATCCTGCGCGTGGGCGCTGCCCGGACCGTCGTCGACGACGAACAGCACGGGGGCGACGGGCGGGCCGGTGAACACCTGCAGCGGCGGTGGATCGTCGTAGCCCGGCGCCGCGATGCACTCGCCGACGCCGCGATCGGGCGACCACAGGCAGTGTTCGTCGCG
>LNFB01000343.1 GCA_001464385.1 Deltaproteobacteria bacterium Ga0077550
GCGAGGGTCTCGCCGTCCATGCGCGGCATCGACACGTCCGACACCACGCACGCCACCTCTGGCGCCGACGCCAGGAACGCGAGCGCCTCCTCGCCGTCCGCGACCGCGATCACCTCGAAGCCTTCACGCTCGAGCAGTCGCGTGCTCGAGCGCCGCACCAGGCGGTCGTCCTCGACCAAGAGCACGCGGCGCAGCGCGTGCTCGGTGACCTCCGGGGCGCGTCGCGATCGCCCGCGGACCGGGCCCACCTCGCTCGAGATCCGTGGGAATCGCAGGATGAACGTGGCCCCGCGACCGGACGCGCTCTCGACCGCGATCGTGCCGCCGAAGCGCGTCACCAGCTCGCGCACGGTCGCGAGGCCGAGCCCCGTGCCGGTGTTCTTCGTGGTGAAGAACGGCTCGAAGATCCGCGCGCGGGTGTCCTCGTCCATGCCCACACCCGTGTCGGTCGCCGTCAGCTCGACCTCGCCGTCCGTGGCCGAGACCACCAGCCGCAGGGTCCCGCCCGCCGGCATGGCGTCGCGGGCGTTCACCGCGAGGTTGAGGATGATCTGCTCGAGCCCGGCGGGCGCCGCGAGCACGCGACACGCCGCGGCGGCCTCGATCTGCAGCTTGATCGGCGAACCGAGCAGGCGCGGCAGCATTGCCACCGAGGCCCGCAGGAACTCGCCGAGGTCGACCGGCACGGCCTCGTCCGCCGGCGCCCGACCGAACGCGAGCAGCTGGCGGGTCATCAGCGCCGCCCGCGAGGTCGCCGTGTCGAGGTCGTCGAACACCGCGGAGGTCTCGGCGTCGTGGGCCACGCGCTCGCGCAGCACCGCGCTGGCGCTGCCGATGACCGTCAGCAGGTTGTTGAAATCGTGCGCGACGCCGGCGGTCAGCGTCCCGACGATCTCGAGCTTCTGCGAGTGGATCGATCGGCGCAGCGCCTCGTCGCGCTCGCGCGCGGCGGCCTGCTCGCGGCGGTTCATGGCCTCGAGCGACTCGAGCGCGCCGCGCAGCAGCACCGACGTCAAGACCAAGGTGATGGTCGCCGCTGTCCATGCGTTGAGCGGGCGATAGCCGGCGAGCTGCTCTGGGAGCTGCTCGCCGATCTCGAGCGCGGCGACGACCCCGCACCACGCAGAGCTCACGAACGCCGTCCAGACCGCGGCACGCCCCCCGACGACCACGCCGATGAGCAGCACGCTGACCGCGAATGTCGACGCGTTCTGTCCCTGCATGCCGCCGAAGAACAGGGTGACCACGGCGATCACCAGCCAGAAGAAGATCGACACCGCCCACGCCGCGAGCACCACTCGGCCGCGGTGCACCAGCACCGCGAGCCCCCCGAGCGCGGCGAAGATCGACAGGTAGAACGCCGCGGTCACGCGCATGTCGTTGCGCGCATCCAACACCGAGGTCGTGAAGCCCATCGCCCCGAGGGCGAACATCGTCCACAGGATCGAGAGGATCAGGCGGCCCTTGCGGGTCGCGTCCTCGTCACCCAGCGTGGGCGGTCGCAGCAGCGCGAGCATCCGGAGCTGGGCATTGTGGCACAGTCGGGAACTGCGCGGTCCCCTCGCGACGCCGCAGGTGAGCCGTTTCGCAGGCCTCGCGCGACTTGCCGCCGCGATGCCGTTCTCGCGCGCGTTCCCATCGTTCCTCGGGCCCCGCGTCGGCGCGCGACCCCTGCTCGCGTGGTCCCTCGGAGGGGGCGCGTTGCTGCTCCCCACCCTCGCGATCGCGCAGGACGACCCCATCGCGTACATCCGCTGCGAGCGGACGACCGACCCGCTGACGCTGCCCAACGGCACGACGCTGCAGGGGATGGACGTCTACGACGTGCTCCCCGACGTGACCCACTTCTTCGGGGGGTTCCAGGCGCCGTGCGATCTCGTGCTGCGGCAGCCCGACGGGACCGAGGAGATCCTCTACGACTGCTCGAGCGGCGCAACCGATGCAGCTGCGTGCGCGGCCATGGATCCGGCGGTGTCGTTCGACGGGCAGCGCATCGCGTTCGCGGTGTTCCGCGGGGCGTTGGAGCACGGCAGCGAGAACTTCGGGGTCGAGGTCGGCGGCGACGGGGGCTGGCACGACCTGCCGGGCCGCCTCCTGCAGGCCA
Source organism: Deltaproteobacteria bacterium Ga0077550 (assembly GCA_001464385.1). Lineage (GTDB taxonomy): Bacteria > Myxococcota_A > Polyangia > Nannocystales > Nannocystaceae > Xiheibacterium > Xiheibacterium aquaticum. The sequence continues at coordinate 2,105 of LNFB01000343.1, forward strand.
CCGAGGCCCAGCTCGTGATCGTGGACGTCGCGACCGGCGAGCTCACCGAACTGCCGCACGTCGCGGGGACGTGGGACGCCGGCCCCGCGTGGCTGCCCGACGGGCGCATCGCGTTCACGTCGACGCGCGATGGCAACGACTCGACGCTGGTGTTCGGCACCAACAGCACCGGCCTGGGCTCGCGGATCTGGGCGGTGGACCCCGACGGCCGCAACCTCGATCTGTCGAGCCACCACTCGCTGTCCCAGGAGCAGCACCCGCTGGTGCTGCAGGACGGTCGCGTCGCCCTGTCGAGCTGGCAGATCTTCGGCGGGCTCACGTTCCGCTACACCAACGGGAGCCCCGGCGGTTTCGGCACGATCGGCAACGCGTTCAACATCTACGTGCAGGCGCCCGACGGCGCCCACCCCTTCGCGTTCTACGGCCAGCACTGCGGCGATCACTCCCCGATCACCAGCGCCAACGTGGACCACAAGGCGGCGCACTTCCTCACCCAGGACGGCGACGGTCGGGTGTGGTTCACCGACTACTACCGCGGCAACAACAGCGGCCTCGGCCACCTCGTCGGCGTCATGCCCGAGCCCGAGGGTCGCGAGGGCATGCTCGATCCGGCGGCGCCGCTGGCCGATCTCTACGCGCCGCACGACATCGTGCGCCTCGCGTCGTGGTCGAGCAGCTCGGACAGCTTCGCCGGGCCGATGCCCGCGCCCGAGTACGTCGATCCCAACTACGCCGACCCGATCGTGTTCGCGGGCAAGCTCGGCCACGCCGGCGCCCTGCCGGGTGGATCGCTGGCGATCGTGTGGGGCAAAGGCGCGTGCAGCACCGTCGCCGACAACTCGATCTTCGCGGCGCTCGGCCGGCCGACGCCGCCGGCGACCTCGGGCTCGGGCAACGGCGTGCCGGCGAACGTGTTCACCCAGCTCGACCTGGACACGCCCGCCTGCGACGCGGGCATCTACGAGACCACGACGATCCCCTCGACGCACCCCAGCGATCTGGCGCCCATCGTCGACACCCGCGAGTGGCACGAGATCATGCCGCGCGCCGTCGTGCCCTACGCGGAGATCCACGGCGTCGAGCGACCAGCGACGATCGAGCGCGCCGATCTCCAGACGTCGCACCCGGCGCTGCCGGTGGGCACGCCCTTCGGCCTGCTCGGGGCGGCGTCGATCCTCGATCGCGAGACCCACCCCGTCGGCGGGATCCACTTCGTCGGCGAGCACCAGTTCCACCTGCAGGGCACCGACACGATCGACTACACGGACGACGATCTGTGCGGCGTCCGCATCCTCGGCGTGCAACCCAACCGCGGCGACAACCTCTACCAGCAGATCTCGAACGTCGCGGGCGAGCGCTTGGTGATCCTCGGCGAGTTCGGGGTCCGCAACCGCGACGACGGCGGCGTGGAGCTGCTCGATCCCAGCGGCAACCCCGACACGAGCTTCCTGGTGCGCTTCCCGGCCAACACGCCGTACCTGATGCAGGGCATCGACTGCGACGGCCGCACGCTCAACACCGACCAGAGCTGGCAGAGCCTGCGGCCCGGCGAGATGAAGACGTGCGGCGGGTGCCACGTGCACTCCAAGGACGCGCGGGTGTCGTTCGACGAGACCGTCGCGGCGCTGCCCGAGTATCCGGTCATCGAGCTCGGCCAGGGCATGGTGCCGCTGCTCGCGGGCGCGGGCGACGACGGCCCGGCGGTCCGCGAGGTCCCCGGCTACGCGCTGCAGATCGACTTCGCGCGGGACATCGCGCCGATCTTCGAGGCGCGCTGCAACGCGTGCCACAGCAGCGCCGATCCGGCGGGCTCGCTCGCGCTCGACGTCTCCGGCGTCGAGGAGGGCTCGACGTGGTGGTGTCTGGTCGGCGATCGCGGCCAGTCGTGCGTGCCCGAGGGTCAGCGCATGGCGACGACGAACGGCACGGCGTTCCGCAGGCCGCAGCTCACCCGCTACCTGCGGGCGTTCAACGCCCTGGGCAGCCCGCTGTACTGGAAAGCCGCGGGCATGCGCACCGACGGCAACACCGACGACACGTTCGACGAGAGCAGCCCGCCCGACGACATCGACCTCGACTTCGGCGCGGCGCACCCCACCGAGATCACGCCCGAGGAGCTCGGGCTGCTCGCGCGGTGGATCGAGATCGGCGCGCCGGGCGGTCCGCAGGAGCTCGACGACACCCAGCGGCCGACGCTGACCCTCGCCGCCCTCGTCGACGGCGACAGCGTCACGGCGCTGCGCGTCGGCACGGTCGACATCCCGAGCGGCATCGACGTCGACTCGCTGCAGGTGTGCATCGTCGATGCGGCCGGCGCGTGCACGAGCACGCTCGCCGAGGGCGGCGCGCTGCCCCACGACGTGCTCGAGATCCCGCTGACGTCGGCGCTGTCGGATCCCGACGTGGAGATCCTCGCCCGCGTGCGGGACGTCGCCGGCAACGAGACCGAGCTGCGCCGCACGGTGCGGTGGTTGTTGAACTCGCCGCTGCCGCCCGACCCGGCGGGCACCGACACGGGCGCGGACGGCAGCGGCTCGGGCGGCACTGCGGACGGCGGCAGCGCGGCGGACACGACCGCAGGCGGCAGCGGCAGCGGCGGATCGAGCGGCGCGTCGGCGGACGGCGAGGGCGGCGGCTGCGGTTGCCGGACCCGGGCGGTGGGCTCGTCGTGGCTGTGGCTCGGGCTCCTCGGGCTCGCGCGTCGGCGACGGAGCGCGCGGTGATGCGTCGCGGCGCGTGGCTGGGTGTGCTCGCGGCGGCGTGCGGCGGTGCTTCACCCGCGGTCGCCGACACGGACGCGGCCACCTCGACGTCGTCGTCCGATCCCGACACCGACGGCGGCATGGTCACCTCGGGCAGCGCCGATCTCACCGGAGATCCGACGGGCACGGGCTCGTCCGACGGCAGCTCGTCCGACACGGGCGTGGTCGGCTGCACGCTCACCGACGCGACGTCCACGACGCTCGGCAGCGCGATGGCGGTCACGCACCGCGACGGCCAGAGCTTCGTGCAGTGGCGCGATCGGGCCGAGGGCAGCGAGGGCGAGGCGTATCGCTACCGGCTGTACCGCGCCGCGACGCCGATCACCGAGGACGCGGATCTCGCCGCGCTGACGCCGGTGGCCGACGGCATCCTCAACCACTCGGGGCAGCTGTTCGGCGGGGCGTTCACGCCGGCGCAGCGCCTCGACGCCGCGCTCCCGATGGCGGTGCTGCCCGCCGCGACGATCGAGGACCCGGGCGCACCGCTCCCACCGTGGTCGGGCCTCGCGGTCGCCACCGCCGAGCAGGACGACTGTGCGTGGTACGCCGTCGTCGCGACCGACGTCGAGGGCAATCCCGTGGAGTCGATCGCGCCCGGCGTCAACGCGACGGTGGATCCGATCGCCGAGCGCGTGGGCGCGCGGCAGCCGATCAAGGTCTACGACTCGGGCGCGCGCGGCAAGTACACCCCCAACACCGAGGTCACCGGCACGCCCGGTCTGCCGCTGTCGGTGCTGCTCCACGCCAGTCAGGCGCAGGGCGGTGGCGCCGGCGACTACGGCGATTACTGGCTGTACTTCGGCGACGCGGCGATGGGCTGGCAGTCGGGCCTGCCGGGGGTGTTCTCGGTGGAGGAGACCCACAGCGGCCCGCAGACCCTGATGATGCGCAACCGCGACGCGATCGTGCAGCCGAGCGGCGCCGCGGCGCTCGAGACGATGTGGTTCGGGTACGTCGCGGAGCCCGGCGGGGTCCGCCACGCGTATCCGTTCACCGAGGAGCGACTCGCGTGGATGATCCCGTGGTCGATCGCGTACTACGCCGCCGACGCCGAGCGCGTGACGCTGAGCGGCGGCTCGATGGGCGCCTGGGGCACGATCACCTTCGGCCTGCACCATCCCGAGCTGTTCGCCGCGCTGTTCCCGGATCGGCCGCGCTTCCGCCAGACCAGCCTGACGAGCATCACCACGCCGCCGTCGCCCGACGACACGCTGCCCGACGGCACGATCTGGTCCGAGCACCACGACGCGATCGCCCTCGTCACCGCGCACGCCGAGGACGATCTGCCGTTCGTCGGGTGGAACTGCGGTCGTCAGGACGGCTTCGCCACCTGGCAGGAGCAGGTCGACATGGTCGCGGCGATGACCGAGCACCGGCTCGCCTTCGCGTTCGCGTGGAACGACGGCGATCACAGCGGGGGCAGTACCGCGGCCGCCGAGATCGCCGCGTGGTACCCACCCGAGCGATTCGCCCGCGACCGCAGTCATCCCGCCTTCACGCACAGCTCCATCGACGACGACCCCGGCCCCGGCGATCCCGCGCTCGGCGATCTGGTCGGCGGCATCAACCTCGGGTTCACCTGGACCGACCCCGAGGACACCGCCACCACGTGGTCGACGGCGATCGGCAACGCCCTCGCCGACGCGACGATGAGCGTGGACGTGACCCCACGTCGCGCCCAGCAGTTCCGCCTCGAGCCCGGCGAGTCCGTCGACTTCACCACCTCGCGCGGCGCCGCCGGGACCATCGTCGCCGACGCGCGTGGCATCGCCACCGTGGTGGGCGTCGAGATCGCCCCGGGCGCGAGCACGACGGTGACGCTGACGCGGCGGTGAGGTGCTCGGCTGCGATCTCGCTGGTACCATCGGCGCCGTGAAGACGGTCGAGCTGTGGTCCGCCTATGTCGCGTGGCTCCGAGACAACGCACCCCTGGCCCACGCGAACCTGGCACCGCCCGCCAGCGACGCGCAGATCGCCGAGGTCGAGCGCGTCCTCGGGGTGACCCTCCCGGAGGCCGCCAAGCTCGTGTGGCGCTGCAACGACGGGCAACGCGAGACGATGATCGCGAGCTCGCGTGCGCCGGCGGTGCCGTGCATCCCGACGCTGTCGTTCCTGTCCACCGCGAAGGTCGTCGAGGTGTGGCGCGTCTGGGACGAGCTGCGCGCGGGCGAGTCGCCGGCCGGACTCGCCGACCTGCAGAGCGCGGGCAGATCCGTGTTCCCGGGCAAGGTGCGCCCGCTGTACACGCACCCCGCGTGGGTCCCGTGGTGGTCGGACCCGACGCGCGCGGACTACATCGGCCTCGATCTCGATCCGGATGAGCAGGGCACGCGCGGCCAAGTCATCAACTTCGGCCGCGACGAGGAGAGCCACGCCGTGTTCGCCGACGACCTCGACGGGCTGCTCGCGATCCTCCTCGACGAGGTCCGCAGTGGCGCGTGGCAGGCGTCGCGGATGCCGTACGGCAAGGACGACACGATCGACTGGTTCGGCGATCCGGACGCGCACTTCTTCAACGCGCTGCAGAGCCGCCGCCCGAAGACCGACCTCGAGATCGCGCAGGAGCGCTTCACCGAGGCCAAGAGGCTCCGCGCGGCCAAGCAACCCGAACGCGCCCTCGAGCTCGTCGCGCAGGCGTGGGCGGCCTATCCGGGGTTCGGCCCGGCGCTGCTGCAGCTCGAGGTCGATGCGCTCGAGGATCTCGAGCGCTGGCAGGACGCCGACGACGCCCTCGCGCGGCTCGTCGCGCGCGCGCCGAAGCTGCCGCAGCACGCGCTCCGGCGCGGCCGCAACCTGCTCGATCGGCTCGCCGACGTCGCCCTCGCCGAGGCGGTCGTCCGCGAGGCGCTCGCGGTCGCGCCGACCCACGCCGAGCTGCTCGCGCTGCTCGACCGCGTGCTCGCAGCGAAGTCGGGCTGACGCGGATCCATCACGCGATCTTCGGCGGCAGCACGAACCACGTCACGAACCGCCTCGCCAAGCCCCGATCGCCCTCGATCCGCAGCGCCCCGTCGGCCTCGGCGTCGGCGAGCGGGCGGCCGCCGTACACCACGGACGCCAGGGCGACCGCGCGACCGACGACGGTGACATCGGTGCCGCGCACGTCGCCGCGACGGATCGTGATCCCGCCATCGCGCACGTGGGCGACGAAGTCGTCGTCGTCGAGCCGCAGCCCGATGGTCGCCTCGGCGTCCTTCACCCGCTTGGCGTGGATCATCGTGCGGAACGACAGCAGCAGCGACGCGGCGCTGAGCGGCAGCGATGGGTCGTGCGACGGAGAGCGCGCCGCCCAGCGGCCGAGGACCTGGAAGATCGGCTCGCTCTCGTAGCCCCACAGCGTCAGCTCGTACATCTGGGACTTCGACGAGCCGGGGAGCGGCCGACGCACGACGATGCCGCTGGCCTCGAGGCCGAGGAGCCGCTGGGTGAGGATGTTCGCGCTGATGCCGGGCAGCGCGCCGCGGAGCTCGCCGAAGCGGCGCGGCCCGAACATCAGCTCGCGCACCACGAGCAGCGCCCACCGCTCGCCCAACAGCTCGAGCGCGTGCGCGGCCCCGCAGGCGTCCTGGTACCACCGATCGACGGTCGCGGTTGGTTTGGTCACTTTAAATGACTTTTCTGTTGCTTAATGTAACTATCGGAGACACACTCGTCAACCTCACCACGACGAGGGCATCCGCCCTGTCGGCCCACGCGTGAGCCAGAACGGAGGAATCAACATGTACGTCGATGGATTCGTGCTCGCAGTCCCCAGCGCCAACAAGCAGGCCTACGTCGCGTCGGCGGCGTGGTTCGCGAAGATCGCCAAGGAGTTCGGTGCCACGCGCGTCGTCGAGTGTTGGGGCGATGATGTCCCGGCCGGGAAGGTCACCGACTTCCGCGGGGCCGTGAAGGCGGTCGAGGGCGAGGTCGTCGTCTTCTCGTGGATCGAGTACCCGTCGAAGGCGGTCCGCGACGCCGCCGTCGCCCGCATCCGCGAGGACCCGCGGATGAAGGCCGCCGACATGCCGTTCGACGGCGCGCGCATGATCCTCGGCGGGTTCGAGTCGATCGTCGAGGAGTGACCCTCGATCACACGCGCGGCAGCGTGACCCGTACGCGGGTCCCGCGGCCCAGCGCGCTGTCGACCCGGATCGTCCCGCCGGCCTTGCGCACCAGCTCGAGCACGACCACGAGGCCCATGCCGGTGCCCGTCGTCTTCGTCGTGTAGTACGGCTCGAACAGGTGCTGCTTCACCTCGTCGGGCATGCCGACGCCGTCGTCGTGGATGACCAACGAGAGCTCGGCGTTGCCGTGGGCCACGAGCCCGACCGTGCCGCCCTGGGCCACCGCGTCGCGGCCGTTGACGCACAGGTTGAGCACCAGCTGCTCGAGCTCGAGCGCGGTGAGGCCGACCGGGACCTCGTCGCCGGTGATCTCGGCCGCGAGCCTCGCGTTCGGGCGCATGAGCAGCCCCAGCACCGGGACGGTCGCGCGCAGGCCCGCGAGCGCGAGCGTCTGGCACCGCCCGTCGGCCTCGGCGCGGGGATTGCTGAACCGCAGGAGGCTCGCGGCGAGGCGACGCCCGACCTCGAGGATCTCGCGCAGATCGGCCAGGTCCGCATCGCGGCTGTCGGCGTCGCCCTCGGACACCAGGGTGACCTGACCGAGGGCCGCGCCGAGCACGTTGTTGAAGTCGTGGGCGACCGCGCTCGACAGCCGACGCACCTCCTGCAGCCGCTCGAACTCGCGGGTGCGGGTGAGGTTCTCGCGCAGCTCGGCCTCGGCGCGGGCGCGCTCGGTCTGCTCGAAGACCAGCGCGACGACCTCCGCCACGGCCGACGCGAATTCGATCTCGGCGCGCGTCCACGTGCGGACGTCGCCGACGTGCTCGTGGCACAGCACGCCGAACACCCGCCCGTTGCGGAACACCGGCGCGTCGAGCATCGAGGAGATGCCGTTCGGGCGCAGGTACGGATCGGCGAGCTCGGCGGTCAGCGGGTGGTGGACCGCGTCGTCGGCCACGATCGCCCGGCACTGTTCGAGCGCGTCGCAGTAGATCGGGAAGCTGCGCGGTAACAGGGCTGCGGCGGCGATGGGCCCCTTGGCTGCACGCGCGTACAGGGTGACGCACTCGAGGGCACCGTCCTCGTGGAACAACCAGATCCCGACGCGCTCGACCCCGAGGGCCTCGGCGCAGATCTTGGTCGCTCGGAGGGCGGCGCCCTGGAAGTCCTCGGCCGTGTCGATGCGGACCCGCGCCAGGGCGAGGCGCGCGGTCTCGAAGGCGACCCTGCGCGTGGTCGACTGGATGCTCATCCTTCCATCCCGGCGACGAGTCTACCGCAGGACCGGCGGGTGGCCCGTGCCCCCGCGTTGAATCGGGGTGCCGCGCCGCGCCATACTCCGCGACGTTGCCCGAGCCCGACCCCGACGCGCGCGACGACGACCTCACGGCCGATCTGACGGTCGTGCACGATCCTCGCCCCGCAGCTCCGCCCCAGACCGGCCCGCGGGCGACCCCGGGCACCCGCGTCGGCCGCTACCTGGTGATCGAGGAATCGGGCCGCGGCGGCGCCGGCTCGGTCGTCCGCGCCTACGATCCCAAGCTCCAGCGCGAGGTCGCGCTGAAATTGCTGCACCTCGGCAACATGTCCGAGGCCGCCCGCAGCGGGCTCATCCACGAGGCCCGCGCGATGGCGCAGCTCAGTCACCCCAACGTCGTCGCGGTGTTCGACGTCGAGAGCGACGACGACTTCGGCGTGCTGCTGGTGATGGAGTACGTCCCCGGCATGACCCTGCGCGCGTGGCTGGCCCGACGCGAACGGGCGTGGCCCGAGATCGTCCAGACGTTCGTGCACGCGGGCCACGGTCTGGCTGCGGCGCACGCCGTGGGCCTGCTCCACCGCGACTTCAAGCCGACCAACGTGCTCGTCGGCGACGACGGCCGCGTCCGCGTGACCGACTTCGGGCTGGCCCGCAGCCGACGCGCGGGCGAGGACGTGCCCGCGCCGTCGACCTCGTCGGACGAGGGCTATGCGCGGCGCGAGTTCGGCGGCCCGGCGGACGACGCGAGCTCGGGCGCGATCGTCCGTGGCACGCCGCCGTACATGGCCCCGGAGCAACACGAGGGCGCCAAGCTCGGCGTCGCGACCGACCAGTACGCGCTGTGCGTGTCGCTGTGGGAGGCGCTGACCGGCGCGCTGCCGTTCGTCGGTCGCATGGACGAGCTCCTGCGGGCCAAGCAGGCCGGCCCGCCGCCGTGGCCGAGCCAGGCCACGGCCCCGCGCGCGGTGATCCAGGCGATCCGTCGCGGGCTCGCGCCCGATCCGGCCCAGCGCTTCGCGACCCTCGACGCGCTCCTGCGGACGCTCACGCAGGCCGGCCATCGCCGCGCCCAGGCTCGACGCATCGCGGCGGTCACGGGCGGCGTCGCGATCGCGGGCGCGGTGGCATGGCAGGTGTGGCCGTCGACACAGGCACCGTGCACCGGCGCGCCCGAGCGCCTCGCCGAGGTGTGGTCGCCTGCCCACGCGGCGCAGACCTCTGCGGCGCTGATGGCCACGGGCCTCGGCTACGCCGAGTCGACCGCCGGGCGGGTGACCGCCGCGCTCGACGACTACGGCGCGCGGTGGATCGCGATGCACACCTCGGCGTGCGAGGCCACCGCGGTGCTGCGCGAGCAATCCGCCGAGGCGCTCGATCTGCGCATGACGTGCCTCGACAACGCGCGGCGCGAGCTCGGCGCGGCCGTCGGCGTGCTCACGCGCGCCGACGAGGCCGTGCTGCAGAACGCCGACCGACTGCTGGAATCACTGGCCCCCCTCGAGCGCTGCGCCGACGTCGAGGCGCTGCAGGCCGCCGTGATGCCGCCGCGCCCCGAGCTCGCGGACGCGACCCAGGATCAGCGCTCGCGCCTCGCCGAGGCCCGCGCCACGCTGGCGGCCGGGAAGGCCGACGACGCGGCCGCGATCCTCGACGCCGCCACACCCGAGATCGGTGCGATCGACTACGCGCCGCTGCAGGTCGAGCTGTGGGCGGCACGGGCCGCCGTCCGTGCGGCGCAGGCCCGCTGGGAGGACGCGGCCGCCGATCACCGGCGCGTGCTGCAGGCGGCGCCGCGGCTCGGCCAGTGGGATCTCGCGACCGCCGCGACGATCGGCCTCACCACCGTGGTCGGCGTGTCGCTCGCGCGGCCCGACGCGGGGCTCGCGTACGCCGAGCTCGCCGAGGGCCTCGCGGTGCTCACCGGCGATCCCGAGCTGCGCGCGCTCGAGCTGCGCGCCGCGATCGCCAGTGTCTGGAGCGCGCAGGCCAAGTACCCCGAGGCCGAGGCCGAGCACCGAGCGGTGGTCGCCGCGCTCGTCGAGCGCTACGGCCCCGACCACCCCGAGGTCGCGCGCGCGCGGTCGCGGGTCGTGAGCGCGCTCTACTCCCAGGGCAAGTACCTCGAGGCCGAACAGGAGGATCGCGCGGCCCTGGCCGCGCAGGTGCGGCTGCTCGGGCCCGAGCACCCGGTCGTCGCGACGACGCGCAGCACGCTCGCCGTGATCCTCGTCGCGCAGGGCCGCTACCCCGAGGCCGAGGCCGAGCACCTCGAGGTCCTCGCCCTGCGCCTGCGCGTGCTGGGGCCCGGACACCTGCAGATCACCGACTCGCGCGAGAACCTCGCGCAGGTGCTCTACGCCGAGGGCAAGAACGTCGAGGCCGAGCGTCAGCTACGGCTCGCGCTCGCGGCCCGCATCGCCAGCCTCGGCGAGGACCACCCGCAGGTCGCGTCGATCCGCAACAACCTCATCGGTCCGCTGGTCGCGGCGAACAAGCTCGACGAGGCCGAGGTGATGGCGCGCGCCGCCCTGGCGTCGTGGGAGCGCGCGCTCGGGCCCGAGCACCCCGACGTCGCGATGGCGCGGAGCAACCTCGCCGTGCTGCAGCTCGATCGCGGCGATCCCAAGGGCGCCGAGGCGACGATCCGCGCGGCGCTCCCGGGCTGGGAGCGCGTCCTCGGGCCCGAGCACCCCGACGTGCTGCACGGCCGCGTGACGCTGGCCAACACGCTCGAGCAGCAGGGCCGCCTCGACGAGTCCGAGCGCGAGCTCCGGGTGGCGATCGCCGGCCTCGTCCGCAGCGACGCGCCGGACACCCCGTTCCTCGCGGCCTGCCACACCGATCTCGCGCGCGTGCTCGAGTCGCAGCGCCGCATGCCCGCCGCGCAGGCCGAGTGGCGCGCGGCGGTCGACATCATGGCGCGCCGGTTCAGCGCGGACCACCCGGATCTCGCCCTCGCGCGCAGGTCCCTGGCGAAGAACCTCCTCGCCACCGGCGGCGATCGTCGCGAGGCGCGGGCGTTGAACGCGGCCGCGGCCGCGGTGCTCGACGGACGGTGATCCGAGCACGCGCGCCGGCACGCTAGCGCACGCGCGGCGTCAGCTCGAGCGCGAGCACGCCCTCGGCCACGGGCAACGCGGTGCGGTGCGATCGATCCTCGGTGTCGACGACGATCGGCGGCAGCGCGACGCCGACGCGCACGCCGGGGCGGATGCGCAGCCGCGGACTGACGCGCACCGCGAGGTCGATCATCGCCGAGACCAAGCCCGTGGCGGTGCGGTCGCTGCGGCCGCGGAACGGCGCGACCGCGTCGCCGCGGGTCCACGCGACGAGCAGGCCGCCGCCCAGGCCCAGCATCGGCGAGACGCGGGCCCGCGGCACCGGCCACACGCCGACGTGGGTGCGCGCGGTGAACCACCCGACCCGCGCATCGCCGCCCTCGCCCGACACCCGGCCCGACAGCGCGGTCGCGGTGAACTCGGCGTCGAGGCCGAGGCGACGACCGCGACCGAGTCGCACGCCGACACCGAGCACGGGGCCGAGCAGCGCACCGACGTCGCGCGAGGCACCGCCGGCGTCGAGGCCCACGCGCGCGTCCCAGCGCGGCGCCGGCGGAGCGCGGGGCACCGGGGGGATCGGCGCGAGCACGGCCGGCCGCGGGGTCGCCTCCGGGATCACCACCTCGATCGAGAGCGCGCTGGCGACCTCGGCGACGCGCAGCGCGAACGTGGTGTCGCCGGCCTCGCCGGTGTCCTCGCCGGTGACGATCGCGACGTGCTCGAGCCGCGCGGCCTCGCGACGCCACAGCTCGGCCCGATCGCGATCGGCCGCGATCCAGATCGCCACGCGCGCCCCGTGGGTCGCCATCTCCTGGGCGATGTCGGCCGTCGCGCCGCGCCCCGTGGGCGGCACGAACAACACGGTGGCGATGCCGAGGGCCTCGAGCTCGGCCTGGACCCGACGCACGCGCGTCGCCCAGCGCGCGTCGTCCCCCGCCGCGGGATCGGCCCAGAGCAACATCGTGCGCCGGGTCACCGGCGTCGACGCGTCGCCCGGCGGCGATGCAACCGGCGTCGACGCGTCGCCCGGCGTCGATGCGTCGGCCGCCGTGGCGGGGGCCATCGCCAGCACGTACGCGAGCGCTACCGGAGCGGAGATCATCGCCGTGCGGTCGCTGCCCGCTACTCGAGCAGCGCCCCGGCGATCTTCGCATGGGGACCGTCGGGATAGGAATCGAGGTAGACGCGCGCGGCCTCCCGCGCGGCGCTGCGATCCCCCGCGTCGACGAGCGCACCGATCAGCCGACCGCGCGCGAGCTTGGCGAAGCCGCCCTGCGGCGCCTCGTCGAGGTACGTCCGCAACCACCGGATCGCGGCCTCGGGGTCGCGCTTGGCGTCGGAGGCCGCGCGTCCGAGCTGGAACGCCGCGCGGGCGGCCGCGGGCGAGCGCGGGAACCGCTTGCGCACCGCGAGGTAGACCTGCTCGGCGCGCGTGGCCTTGCCCGCGAGCCGGGCGGCGTCGCCGAGCTGCTCGAGCGAGGCGCTGGGCAGCCCCGCGAGCGCGACGTCGAAGCCGGCGGCCTCGACGGCGGCGAGGGCCTCCGCGTACTTGCCCGCCTCCGCGAGCGCCTGCCACCCCGGAACGACCGCGGCGCTCGGCTTGGCCTTGGGCGGCTTCGGCTTCGCGGGAGGATCGAGCTCGAGCGTCGGCGGCGTCGGAACGGCCTCGAGCGCGACCTCGGGCTCGACCGCCACCGGCACGACCGGCTCGATCGCGCCGAGGCGCAGCGCGCCATCGGAGCCGGCGGTGAGGCGACGGCCCGCGTCGACCGAGATCGGCGCGCTGCTCGAGGGCGCATGCACCTCGACCTTGCCGCGCGTGACCTCGACCGCGAAGCTGCCGGCCCCCGGCTCCCACTCGACGCGGAAGACCGTGCCGACCACCGCCACGCGGTACGGTCCAGCGTCGATCGACACGCGGCGGCGCGCCTCGGGATCCACCTCGGCCTCGAGCCGGCCGGCCTCGAGCACCACGGTGACCTCGGCGTCGTCGGCCACGGAGACGCGGCCGCGCGCGCCGTCGTGCAGCGCGAGCGCGGCCCCCGGCCCGACCGACAGCGCCGCATCGCCACGCGCGGGCGCCTGGACCCACTCGCCATCGGACGTGCGCGCGATCGGGGCGGCGTCGAGCTCACCCGCCGGGTGATCGGCCCGCGTCCACGCCCAGCCCACCACGATCGCCGCGGCGAGGGCCGTCATCGCCGAGAGGCCCACCCACCACACGCGGCGCGACGGGGCGCCATCGCGGGTCGTCTCCTGGATCAGTCGCTCGCGGGCGGCGAGGCGCGACGACGTCGACCGGCCGCCGTCGAGGTGACCGCCGACGAAGTCGCCGAGGGCGTCGAGATCGATCGTGGGCTTCGCCTCGGTCATGGGGTCCCCCTGCAGAAGCGCCGCGTGAGCTCTGGATCGTCGCTGGCGAGCGCGGAGAACCGCTCGGTGGCCCGCGCGATCCGACGCTTGGCGGTGGCGAGGGAGCAGTCCATCAGCCGCGCGACCTCGAGCAGCTCGTGGCGCTCGATGTAGCGCAGCACGAACGCGAGGCGCAGCGAGGTGTCGAGGCGATCGAGGTGGCGATACACCCGGCGCAGCAGATCGCGGGTCTCGGGATCGGCCTCGACACCCGCGGCGTCGGGGACCGGCTCGCTCGACCACAGCAGGCGTCGCAATCGACGGCGACGCAGCTCGGAGCGCGCCGTGTTCACGGCGACCGCGGTGATCCACCCGCGCAGCGCCGCCGCCTCGCGCACCCGCGCGACGCCGCGGAGGATCTGCACGAACGCGTCGTGCACGACGTCGTCACGATCGGCGTCGGGCCCGAGGCAGCGGGCCACGACGCGGTGCACGTCGGGGGCGAAGCGGTCGTAGATCACCGCCGCCGCCGTGGCGCCGCCGCGCTGCGCCATCGCCAGCAGCTCGTGCTCGTCCCCGGACCACGGCAGCACCTGGACGTTGTCGGTGCTGGCGCCGCGGGCGAGCCGGTGGGCAGGGGAGATCACGGCGGCAGGGGAGTCGATCGTGCCCCTACAAACGGCTCAAGATCCACCGGATCCGCCACGAATGGCCGATCTGGCGCCGTCTGGCCGCCCGATCGCCGTCTGGCCGCCGATCAGGACCGACGCACGATCTCGAGACGCGCGTTCACGTCCTTCGACAGCGCCATCTCGCGCTCTCGGGTCAGCGCCGAGCCCGCGCAGAACAGCGCGAACGAGACCAGCTCGTGGGCGACGTGCATGAACGTCGCGAGCGGATCGTCCTCGCGCGCGGCTCGGACGGTCGCGAGCACCGTCTGCGGATCGATCCGCCCCGAGCTCGCGACGTCGGGGCCGAGGAAGGCGCCGTAGCCCGAGCCGTCGACCCACGCGCCGAGCATCTGCTGGGCCTGCTCGAGGCCGCCCGCGGCGGAGATCGCCAGGAACACGTCACCGAGGATCTCGCTGAAGAGCCCCGCGAGCCGCCGCACCTCGGCCTCGTCGATGCGATCGCGCGAGACGATCTCGACATTGCGGCTCTTGACCAGGAAGTACGCGGCGCGGGTCGCCGCGAACTCGTCGAGCTCGAGCGCGCGGGCGATGTCGCCGAGGCTGGTCGCGCCGTCGCAGCGGGCCAGCACCGCCTGCGCATCGGCGTCCAGCGCCCCGAGGCGCGGGCTCTCGACCGCGCGCAGGCGCACGTCGTTGCCGGGGACCAGCCGGCGATAGATCTCGATCTCGTCGAGGCGGCGCACGCCGTCCATCAGCAGCGCACGCACCGACAGGTGCACCGTGTGATCGGGCGGCGGCTGGGTCGGATCCGGCGTCGAGAACACGAACGCCCCGTCGCCGACGGTCAGCGTCCGCAGGAAGATCCCGGTGATCTGGTTGCCGAGCAGGGCGAACAGGCGCTCGGGGTCGACCACCGCGCGATCGAGGCAGACCTGCCCGAGCCGGTGGTTGGCGGTCACATCGTCGAGCATCGCCGCGAGCTCGGATCGTTCGAGCACGTCGTGGCGCACGAGCACCTCGCCGAGGCGATCGGCCGGGTCGTTGCTGCGCGCGTGCAGCAGGGTGCCGCGATCGATGGTGAGCTGGAACCACCGCCCGCCCGACGAGAACACCTGCATCTCGCCGACGAAGCCCCGCTCGGCGACGATCTCGATGACCTGGAAGAGGGTCATCGGCGACAGGATCTCGCCGGCGAACACGACCCGGCCCCCGGCCTCGATCGGGCTCGTGTCCTCGGTGAGCATCTGCTCGAGGTCGTCGAGCTCGTCGTGGTCGCCCTCGGACTCCCCCGCGGCTTCCTCGTGGGCCAGGACCCGGCGCAGGACCAGCAGACCGGGGGTATCGGACAGGATCCGGTAGCGACCTGCACTGTTGCGCAGTCGGTAGCGCGCGTCGGTCCCCTCGGCCGCCACGCTGCCGTCGTCGCCGACGACGACGATGTCGACCCCCTTGGCCATTCGCACCCCATCCTACCCGGTCGTCCGCGGGCGACCCAAAAGCCGACGCGCGGCGCGACCGCGCGAGGGTCATCGGCGCCGCTGGGTCGACGGCGCCGCCGCGTGGGCCCGGCGTAGCGCGTCGAGCTCGCCGAGCACGTACGCGTCGTCGTGGACGAGGGCGATGACATGGGCCAGCGCCTCGTGGACGCCGCGCTCGACCGCTCGATCGTCCCCGAGCATCCGAGCATGGGCGACGGCGAGGGCCCCCGCCGCGCGCGACCCCGCCGGGACCTTCCCGCGGGCGTCGAGGAGCCGGTCGAGACCCGCGGCGGGCTGGCCACAGGCGTGCATCGCCACGGCGACCTCGCCCTCGAACGCGATCGCCTCGACGCCCAGGACCGGCGTGGCGCGGGCCCACGCCGCGCCTTCGCCGAGCAACGCCAGGGACTCGGGGCAGCGGCCGGCGGATCGCAGGGCAAACCCCTCGTCGCCGTACGTCGCGAGGATCCGACCCGCGGTCGGGCTGACGAGCGCCCGCAGGATCGCCCTCGCCGTTCGGGCAGCCTCCGCGGCCTCGGCATGCCGACCGGTCTTGCGCAGGATGTAGCCCCGCGTGAGGTGGATCTCGGCCGCCTCGTGCGTGGGCCCGTCGCCGAGCAGGTCGAGCGCAGCGTCGAGATCCCGCATCGCCCCGTCGATGTCCCCGGCATCGTCGCGCGCGCTGCCGAGGCTCGCGAGGAACGCCGCGCGGCGACCGAGGTTGGCGCGGTCGAACCGCTCGAGGACGCTCACGGCCTGCTCGCCGGCGACGATGGCCCCTGCGAAATCACCGAGCCGGCCGAGGAGCACCGACTCGGTGAGGTACGCCTTGGCGAGCCCGCCGTGCGCAGCGGATCCAGAACCGACGAGGACCGCCTGGGCCAACCGCAGCTCGTCGAGTGCAGCCCGTCGATCGAGGTTCCCCAGCACCTCGGCGTAGGCGACGCGGGCGTCCGCGGTGCTCGGCGCGGAAGGCCCGTAGACGGCGATCGATCGGTCGACGATCTCGCGCCGCAGCGCGAGGCACTCGTCGAGCGCTCCCTGACGCAGCAGCGTCACCGAGAGGTTCGACGCGGAACCGAGCCAGCCGACGTCGCTGTTCTGCTCCTGTGCGAGCTGCATCGTCGCACGCAGCTGGCGCGCCGCGGACTCGGTATCGCCGCGGAGCCCCGCGATCGCAGCGCGGGCGGTCATCAACATCCGCTGCGCCACCAAGGTCGGCGGCCGACGGGCGACGAGGGCATCGGCGTGACGCAACCACTCTTCGGCGGCCTCGAAGTCTCGACTCGACGCCATGTACATGGCCAGCGGCGGGATCGCGGCGAGGGCGGTGCGATCGTCCCCGATCGCGAGCGCCTCGAAGTAGGCGGTGCGCAGCCAAGGCATCGCCTCGTCGTGCCGGTCGGAGCGCTGGTACGCGAAGCCGACCTCCAGCGCGGCCGCGACCGCGAGCGCCCTGCCCTGCTCGCCCTGGGCGACGGCAGCCTCACGCACCGGCATCGCCAGCGCGAGGGCGTCCTCGGCCGAGCCGGCGCGACCTACCGCCGATGCGGCCGCCAGGTCGTCGCGCCACGCGAGGGCACGCGCGTCGAGCTCGCCCGGATCGATCTGGCCGTCCGTCGCACACCCCTGCACGCTCGGCAGCCCCTCCACGGCCACCGCCGCGCGGCGCACCGCCTCGGGGTCGCCCGCGACGAGCAGTTCCACCGCCGCGTCGAACTGCGTGCCGACGTCGCGGACGCAGACCTGCGCGCGCCGATCGACGCGCTCGCAGGCCTCGGCGGCGCGAGCTCGCCACGCGACGGCGATCTCGTCGAGTCGGTCCACGACGTTCGCAGCCGCCACGTCGCCGCTCGACGCCGACAGCGTCGCGAGGACGCCCGCCCTTCGGGCCCCACCCCAGTCGATCTCACCGGTCGCGCACGTGTTCGTGGGTTCCTGCGTCAGGCCGAGCACGGCCGCCGCCGCGAGCCCCACGACGCCGCCGGCGAGCCAGCGGCGCCGCGGCGCGCTCGCCCGTCGCAGCGCCGACGACAGCGCGGCCATGGAACCCCAGCGTCGCTGCGGATCGGGGTCGAGCCCGCGGTGCAGCACCTCGAGCACCGCCGGTGCGATCGTGCGCCCGGGCAGGGGTGCGACCAGCTCGCGGGCGAACTTCGCCCGCGAGACCTCGGCGAGCTTGCCCTGGAAAGGTCGTCGACCCGCGAGCCCCTCGTAGAGCGCGACGCAGAACGCGTACTGATCGCTGCGCGTGTCGGCGTCACCACCGGCGTGCTGCTCGGGCGCCATGTACAGCGGCGTGCCGGCGACCGCTCCGCTCTCGGTGAGCGAGCCGCCCTGCGTGATGCTGAGCTCGTCGTCGAGCGGTCCCGTGGCGTGGGCACGCCGCGCCTCGTGGTCGGTGCGCGCCAGACCGAAATCGCCGACGCGCGCCCGACCGTCACGACCGAGGAGCACGTTCGCGGGCTTGAAGTCCCGGTGCACGATCCCCGCGTGGTGGGCCGCGTCGAGCCCCGCGCTCGCCTGCAGGAACACCCCGATCACTTCGCGCGCGGTGCGGTCACGCGCGGTGCGGTCACGCGCGGTGCGGTCGCGCGCGGTGCGGCCACGCGGCCGCGACAACCAACGCTCGAGCGTCTCACCGTCGACGTACTCCATGACGATGAACACCTCGGTGTCGTCGCCTGGCGTGCCGACGTCGAAGATCTGCACGACGTTCGGGTGGGAGATGCGGGCCATCGCCCGGGCCTCGCGGGCAAGGCGCTGCGCGTGCACGCGGCTGCGCTCGCCCGTCTGCGCGCGGACCAGCTTGATCGCGACCGAACGCGACAGCTCGGGATCGTCGGCCAGCCACACCTGGCCCATGGCGCCCTCGCCGAGCACGCGTCGCAGGCGATAGCGCGCCAGCCCCGGGATCTCGGCGGTCCGACCCAGCAGCGCGGCGCGGACGCGGGCCGCCGCGTGCTGCTCGGAGCGGCCGCCGGCCTCGTGCGCCGCGAACAGCCGCCCGAGCGCGTCCGTCGAGTTGCCCTGCGCGTCCGCGTCGATCACCGCCGTACAGTGCACACCGACGGTGCCCGATCCGCAAGCGGCGGCGGGGCTGCGTGCGTCCGTCGGCGTCGCCACAGCGCGAGGATCCACGGCATCCACCCCGCGATCGCGTCGTCACGCGATCCGTGCCCCAGCCCGCAGCCGTGCGCCTCGCACCCGGACGCCGCGACCGGAGGTGACGTGGTCGGTGCGACGTCGGCCGAGCCCGCGGGCGGGGCGATCGACGGCGCCTCGATCGGCGCGGCCGCGATCGGCGTCGGCACGATCGGCGCTGCTGCGTGCTCGACCGGGCGCGACGGCGTCGGGACCGGTCGCGGATCGAACCCCGGCGCCGACGCGCGCTCGACGACGGCGGCGATCTCCTGCGTCGTCCAGCGCTCGACCACTTCCGGATCGCCCCCCGCGTCGAGGCGGCGGATCGCCTCGGCGGTCACGCGGTCCATCTCGGCGATCGCCCAGACCTTCGCGGCGTCGAGGCGGGCGACCTCCGCGTCGACGTCGCGCTTCGTGTCCTCGTAGATCTCCAGGGCGCGCTCGTTCACCTCGGCGCGCGCGCGCTCGGTGGGCTCGACCGCCGGGGGTCCGAGGAACATCGCCCGCGAGCATGCCGGCAAGCGGCCGCGCCCGCCAGCGCAGCGTCGGACGCGGACGTCGGCCTCACGCCCCATCGCCGGCGAGCAGGCGCGTCTTCGGCTCACCGTCTCGCCACTGGAGCACCGCCTCGTACGACCCCTCGTAGTAGGCGTCCTCGTAGAACACCTCCTCGAGGCCGTCGCCATCGACGTCGAGGATCGCCCGCAGCGCGATCGTCCCGTCGACGCCCGCGCGCGTGACGAACTCGAGCGTACCGTCGTCGCGGCGCATCAACAGCGCCGACGCGCGCGAGAGCTCCGCCTCGGGGTCGGTCCGCCGCAGCGGTGCATCGAGCACCACCACCTGGGTGCGACCGTCGGGGAAGCGACCGTCGTACACGGCGAGGTGCCGCGTGCCGATCGCCGCGCGCTCGAACAGCGGGCGTCCTTCGGCATCGACCGCGGCGACGATCGCGGCCCGCACCGCCGCCACGGGATCGTCGCCGAGCAGCGCAGCGTCGCGCTTGGGCGGCTTGGTGAAGCGCAGCGTCTCGGGCACGTCGCGGCCGCGGATCGCGAGCACCGGCAGCGTCGCCGGCGTCTTCGCGCCGCCGAGCACGACCTCGAAGTGCGACTCGCTCGCGCCGCCCGAGACCATGAACCCGCGGACCGAGCGTCGCAGCACCCCGTCCCGGGTGACGAGGCTCCACGTGTCGCCGGCCTTCCAGCCGCGGGGGATCGCCGGCGAGTCGGCGGCGAGCAGGTCGGGCGCGTCGTCGCCGTCGTCGATCCCGTCGGCCGCGGCGATCGCCGCCTCCATGATCGCGGCGTCGAGGTCGATGATGTCGACCGTCCAGCCGAGGTCGGCCCGCGGATACGCGATGTGGAGCTCGGCGGCGGGGCGGCGCGACGCGACGACGGGCGTTGGCGCGGGCGCGGTCGTCGGTGCAGCGACGACCGTCGGCGCCGGCGCGATCACGGGCGCGACGGGCATCGCGGCGGGGGCCGGCGACTCCGCCGGCATCGCCTCCGGCTCGACCCGCGGCGACGCAGGGGTGCACGCGACGAGGAGCCAGGACAGCGCAGCGAGCCGACGCATGCCGCTGCGACGCGCGGAGACCGGCCGGATAGTCCCGCGCTCGGCGACGCTTCAGCCGCACACGGCGTCGAGGTCCGCGCAGCAGTCCCCGTTGGTCGCGCAGAAGTCGTCGCAGTAGCACTGCGTGCCGTCGCCGACGTCGATGGGATCGCTCGAACCGCACGCCTGTGCGCACGAGCCGGGCGCGGGCTCGGGCGGCTCGGGCTCGCCGCACACCTGGGCGAAGTCGGCGCAGCAATCCTGGGCGTCGACGCAGTCGACATCGCAGTAGCACTCCTTGCCGTCGCCGACCGCGATCGCCGTGCTCGATCCGCAGGCCCCCTCGCAGCTCGCGGCGGGCGGCGGCGGGGCGGCCCCGTCGTCGGCCGAGGCGCCGCACACCGCCTCGCGATCGCCACAGCAGTCGCCGTTCTGGACGCACGCCGCGTCGCAGAAGCACGCCTGACCGTCGCCGAGCAGCACCGCAGCGTCGGAGTCGCAGTGATCGACGCACGATCCGGTGGGCGCCTCGGGCTCGATCGGATCCGCAGGCGCGCCCCAGGTGCCAGCGTCGATCATCGCGCCGATGTACTTGCGGCTCACGTTCCACACGAGCCAGTTGCCGCCGGTGCCCTCGAGCACCCACGGCGTGTACGCGTACAGCGACGCGGTGCCGTGGCTCTTGGGCGTCACGGTCTGCGGATCGAGGGTCTCGTGGGCGACCAACATCCGCCACGCGCCGTTGCCGGCCACCGACGCGTCGTAGTGCGTGCGCAGGGTCCCCGCCGCGCAGTCGAGCTGCTTGTCGAGGCCGCGGTAGCTCTCGTTGCACGCCTGCCCGTCCGGGCACCCGCAGCCCAGGGCGAAGTCGACCGCGTTGCCCCCGGGCCGATTGGCCTTCGACACCAACGACTTCTCGACCTGCAATCGCACGAGCAGCAGCATCGGGTTGAGCTGCTTGCCGTGCGCGACCTCGACCAGCACCTCGGAGAAGGGTCGGCCGCCGATCTGCTCGTCGGCGAGGAACGATCGCTTGCCGTAGGGCGTGTCCTCGAGCAGCGCCTGGATCCCCGCGACCGTCACGACCTCGGTGTTCGTGAACATCGCGTCGTCCCAGATGAGATCGGGGTTGAAGTACGCGAGCGCGCCGTCGAACTTCCCGCCGTCGATCGGATCGAGATCCCGGGATTCCTCGTGGTCGACGAACCCGGCCTCGCGCGGCGAGGCCTCGTCGCACGCCGGCGCGGCGGCGAGCAGCGCGAGGGCGAGCCTCCAGGGCGACATCGGGCGGGTCGGGCGTCGGGTCGTCATGGTCGGTGGCGACGCCGCGCGGTGCCGGCGTCCACGGGACCCTTTGCCCGGCGCAGCCCCGGGTTCCCCGCCGCGCAGGGCGGCTGCCGAGATTGCGTACGCCGTGCCACACGATGATCTGTCGCGGTCTGCGCGGAGAAATTCCTTCATCCAGTCGTCGACCGAGCGCCCCACCCACCCGACGCATGCAGGGACGACTTCGCGGCGTGGTGGTGCTGGGCCTCCTGGGCGGCTGCTACCAGGGCAACGGCGGCGACGGGGGCGACGGCGGGAGCGCGGCGGCGACCGAGGGCGACGATGCGGCGGGCACCGCTGGCACCGCGGGCGATGACGGCACCGCGGGCGACGATGGGCCCGCGCCCGTCGACTGCGAGGCCGGCGCGTACGGCCCGCGCCGCCTGCGGTTGCTGACGCGGCGCGAGTACCACCAGACGATCGTCGACCTGCTCGGCGTCGAGCCGCTCACGCTCGCCGACGTACCGATCGATCCGATCATCGAGGGCTTCGACAACAACGCCGACGCCGAGGTCGTCACCGATCGCCACGTCGAGGCGTACATGAACGTCGCCGAGGAGGTCGCGACCGCGGCGATCGACGGCGGCCTGTCGCTCGGCTGCATGCCCGAGGATCCCGCGTGCGCCGAGGACTTCGTCGAGAGCTTCGGCCGCCGCATCTTCCGTCGACCGCTCGCCGCCGACGAAGTCGCGTACTACGCCGCGCAGTTCGATCCCTCGCTGACCGAGGGCGACTTCTACCAGGGCGCGATGCTGGCCCTGCGCGCGATGCTGGTCTCGCCGCACTTCCTGTACCGGTTCGAGCTCGGCGAGCCCGACGACGAGGGTCGCTTCCGGCTGACGCCCCACGAGGTCGCCACCGCGCTGTCGTACGGGCTGTGGGGCACGCTGCCGGACGAGGCGCTGCTCGCCGCCGCCGACGCGGGCACGCTCGCCGACCCGGCCGCGATCGAGACCGAGGTGCGGCGCATGCTCGACGATCCGCGGGGCCGCGCGGCGTTCGACGTCTTCGCCACGCAGTGGCTCGGCACGGCGCCGCTGTTGCAGGTCAACAAGGACGCGCAGGTCTATCCCAACTTCACGCCCGAGGTGCGCGAGGCGATGGCCGCCGAGCAGAGCGCCTTCCTCGGCCACGTCGTGTTCGACGGCGAGCAGACGATGGCCGAGCTGCTGGATCCCGGCTACACGTTCGCCGACGACGCGCTCGCGGCGTACTACGGGATCGCGGCGCCGGGCAGCGCCGAGCCGGTGATGGTGCCGGTCGCCGACGGCCGCCGCGGCGGCCTGCTGCGCCTGGGCAGCGTGCTCGCCAGCCACGCCCACCCCAACGAGTCGGCGCCGATCAAGCGCGGCGCGTTCGTGCGCGAGCGATTGCTGTGCCAGCCGTTGGCCCCGCCGCCGCCGGGCGTCGATGCGACGCCGCCGGCCGTCGATCCCAACGCCACGACGCGCGAGCGGTTCTCGCAGCACTCGAGCGATCCGTCGTGCGCGGGCTGTCACCAGCTCATCGATCCGCTCGGCTTCGGCTTCGAGCAGTACGACGGCGTCGCCGGGTTCCGCGAGACCGAGAACAACCTCCCCATCGACGCCAGCGGCTCGATCATCGACGTCGACGGCGAGGGCACCGAGATCCCCTACGACGGCCTCGCCGAGCTGTCGTCGGTGCTGGCCGAGCGCATCGAGCCCGGCCACTGCGCCGTCGAGCAGTACCAACGCTTCACGCTGGGCCGCAACCCGATCCCCGCCGACGAGTGCGCCCTCGACGAGCTCACCGCGATGTTCGACGCCGCCGAAGGCAGCCTCTACGAGATGCTCGTCCACCAGTACACCGCACCTTCGTTCGTGCTGCGCCAGGAGTAGCGTCCATGCTGATCAAGACCTCACGACGATCGGTGCTCGGGATGTTGGCGGCCGCCGGTGTGGCCTCGCCGCTGGGCTTGATGATGGGCCGCCGCGCGATGGCGGCCGCGGGCGACGTCAAGGCGATGTTCGTGTACATCCCCGACGGCTGCATCCCCTCGCTGTGGCACCCCACCGGCGGTGTCACCGGCTTCTCACTCCCGACGATGACCGCGCCGCTCGAGGCTGTCCGCGACGACCTCGTGTTCATCCGCGGCCTCGACATGTACGCCGGCGGCGCGACGCACGAGGGCGGCATCGCCAAGATCCTCACCGGCAACGGCGACGTCTCGCTCGATCTCTTCCTCGGCGACGCGCTCGGGGCGAGCACGCCGCACAAGTCGATCCAGCTCGGCGTCGCGACCAACTTCCAGAACGGCTCGGGCAGCTGGTCGTACATCGGCGCGGGCCAGCAGGTGTCGCCGCAGGACAACCCGCTGGCGGCGTTCGACAGCATCTTCGGCGCGCTCGACCAGCCCGACGATCCCGGTCCGGACTGGCCGCGCCTGCGCGCCGGCAGCGTCATCGACAGCGCCATCGACGACGTGAAGCGCTTGAAGCAGGCCCTCGGTACCGTCGAGCAGCAGAAGCTCGAGGTCCACCTCGAGTCGCTCTACGAGGTCGAGGCCCGCATCAAGGGCACGCTGTCGGGCTCGTGCTCCGAGGTGGTGTGGAACACCGAGGGCTTCACCGTCCTCGAGACCGACTACTACCCCAAGACCTGGGAGAAGGAGGAGTTCTTCGCCACGGTCGGCAAGCTGCAGATGGACCTCGCCGTCCTCGCGCTGTCGTGCGGCATGACCAACGTCGCGTCCCTGATGTGGTCGCACCCGGTGAGCCCGACGCGGCTGGCGCAGCTCGGGACGACCGCGGCCGATCACGACGCGTCGCACTACGGGGCGGACTTGAACGGCTCGCTCGCGCTCGACTTCATCGCGTACCGGCGGTTCTTCTGCGAGCAGCTGGTGTATCTCGTGCAGCAGATGAAGGCGATGCCCGACGGTGACAGCAATCTGTTGGCGAACTCGGTGGTGATGATGGGCACCGAGATCAACGACGGCAACCTGCACGACCACAGCGACATGCCGTTCGTGCTCGCGGGGCAGGCCGGTGGGGCGTTGGAGACGGGGCGATCGCTGGATCTGCGCGGTGGGTTCGGCGGGCAGAACGTGGCGCACACGAAGCTGTTGGTGTCGATCGCGGGGTTGACCGGGGTGGAGGTCGAGACGTTCGGGTATGCGGAGCAGGGGGCGGGGGGGTTGGACGAGTTGTAGGGGGGCGACGCTTCAGGCGTGATCGCGTCGAGCTGGCCGGTGATCGGTGGTCGGCGCGGGTTCAACACCGAGA
>LNFB01000344.1 GCA_001464385.1 Deltaproteobacteria bacterium Ga0077550
ACGCGAACCAGCCGGGACCGCGTACACCTGGGATGACGAGAGCCGTGAGCGAATCCGCGGTGCTGTCGCCGAGTGGCAGCCGGCGAGGTTGACCATCACACCTGAAGTGCGGGAAGCCTTCGAGCGTGACCACGGAGCGTTTTTTCCACATGCGCTCGAGATTCTGCTCCCGCCGGACGCCGACATCGCCGCTCTCGGGGGCGTCCAGTTCTTAGACGTGCCGTCCATGCGCGTGCTTTGGTTCTCGCCTGAACCAGCGATGGGCTAGCGTCGCACAGTCGTGCACCCTCGACCGCGTTCTGGTGTCGACGGTCGTAGCCTCGACGACTACCAGCTCGGGATCGCCGAGATCGATCCCGAGACGGGCGAGACCCTGTGGTTCGACACCGCGGGGCGCCAAGGGAGCGATCTGGTCCCGTACTCGGAGGACGGCCTCTTCGATCTCGCCATCACCGCCTCGGGTGACCTCGTCCCCGTCGGCATCTACAGGCCAGTGGCGCGGGTGGTTGCGTCGGTACGCCGCGCGGCTGCCCGAGCAGCCGTGACACTCGACGAACGCTCGACAACCGCCGCGCGGCGTGAGGGCCCGCGTATGCCGATCGATCGGCGCGCGACGCGTTCGTGACCGACGTGGCGTAACCTCGCGGACCGCCATGTCGTTCCCCGCCGACGTGCCCGCGCCCGAGCGTTCCATGTCCGCCGCATTCGCGGCGGAGCCGGATCTGTCCGCCGCGTTCGCTGCCGATCCGGTCGCGACGTATCGGCGCGTCCGTGCGGCCACGCTCGGCCTGGTCGAGGGCCTGTCGGCCGAGGACCTCGGCATCCAGTCGATGCCCGATGCGAGCCCCGCCAAGTGGCACCTCGCCCACACGGCGTGGTTCTTCGAGACATTCGTGCTGCGGCGCCTCGTGTCGGGCTATCGCGCGCTCGACGACCGCTACCTGACGCTCTTCAATTCGTACTACGTCGGTGTCGGCGCCGCGCACCAACGCAGCGCCCGCGGTGTGCTCTCGCGCCCGGGCGTCGATGACATCCTGAGCTTCCGCGCCCACGTCGACGACGCGATCGAAGCGGCGCTCCGGCACGCGTCGTCGGCTATGCTCGAGATCGTGGAACTCGGGCTGCACCACGAGCAGCAGCATCAGGAGCTGATCCTCACCGATCTCGCCCATGGGCTCTCGTGCAACCCGATCGCGCCGGTGTACCGCACGCCTGCGCCTGCGCCTGCGGCCTCGCCCGCGCCCCTGCGGTGGATCGGCGACGAGGGCGGGCTCGTCGAGATCGGCCACGACGGCCGCGGCTTCGCGTTCGACAACGAGGGCCCGCGTCACACCGTGTACTTGCGGCCGTTCGCGATCGCGTCGCGCCCGAGCACCGCCCGCGAGCTGCTCGCGTTCGTCGACGACGGCGGCTACCAGCGCCCCGAGCTGTGGATGTCGCTGGGCTGGGACTGCGTGCGCGCCCACGGCTGGGACGCCCCGGCGACGTGGCACTTCGACGGCGAGTCGTGGACGCAGTTCGGCCTGGGTGGTCGCGTGCCGCTGGATCTCGACGCGCCCGCGGTGCACCTCAGCTGGTTCGAGGCCGACGCGTTTGCCCGCTGGTCCGACGCGCGCCTGCCCACCGAGGCCGAGTGGGAGCACGTCGCGCGCGACGCCCCCGTGGCAGGCAACTTCGTCGAGACGGGTGCCCTGGCGCCGCGGGCCGCGTCGCCGCGCGACGGCGTGGCGCAGCTCTTCGGCGACGTGTGGGAGTGGACGGGCAGCGCCTATGTGCCATACCCCGGCTATCGGGCGCCCGAGGGCGCGCTCGGTGAGTACAACGGCAAGTTCATGTGCAATCAGTACGTCTTGCGCGGAGGGTCGTGCGCCTCGCCGGCCTCGCACCTGCGCGCGAGCTATCGCAACTTCTTTCCACCCGACGCGCGCTGGCAGTTCTCTGGCGTGCGGCTCGCGAGGGATCCATGACACCACCGCTCGCCCCCGAACTCGTCCGTGCGACCGTCCACGATCCGCACGCGGAGGCCCGCGCCCGCTTCGCCGCGGCGGTGCACGCCGGCCTGGCCAAGCCGCACAAGCGCCTGCCGACCGAGTACCTCTACGACGAGCGCGGCTCGGCGCTGTTCGACGCGATCTGTGATCTGCCCGAGTACTACCCGACGCGCACCGAGCTGGCGATCATGCGCGCGCACGTCGACGCGATGGCGGCGGCGCTCGGCCCCAACGCGACGATCATCGAGTACGGCAGCGGCAGCTCGATCAAGACCCGCCTGCTGCTCGACGCGCTCGAGCGGCCCGCAGCGTATGTCCCGGTCGACATCAGCGCCGAGCACCTCGCCGCCGCGAGTGCCCGGCTCGCCCGCGAGTACCCCGAGCTGCGCATCGCCCCGGTGGCCGCGGACTTCACCCGGCCGTTCGACGTGCCGGTGCGCGGCGTCGGTCGCCGGGTCGTCTACTTCCCCGGCTCGACGATCGGCAACTTCGAGCCCGACGCCGCGACCGCTTTGCTGCGGCAGATGGCGCGCCTCGTCGGACCCGGCGGCTCGGTGCTCATCGGCGTCGATCTGCGCAAGTCGGTCGACATCCTCGAGCCGGCCTACGACGACGCCGCCGGCGTCACCGCGGAGTTCAACCTCAACCTGCTGCGCCGCATCGCCCGCGAGCTCGGCGGCGACCTCGACCCGTCGCGGTTCCGCCACCGCGCCTACTTCGACGCCGAGCACGGCCGCATCGTGATGACGCTGGTGTCGAGGTGTACCCAGCTCGTCCACGTCGCCGGTCGTCGCTACCGGTTCGACGAGGGCGAGGCGGTCATCACCGAGTACTCGCACAAGTACACGCGAGAGGGCTTCGCCGCGCTCGCGGGTGCGGCGGGGCTCCGCGTCGCGCAGGTGTGGACGGACCCGGCGGAGTGGTTCAGCGTGCAGCACCTCGTCGCGGGGTGAGGCGATGCTGGCGCTGCTCGTCGCCCTCGACACCGTCCTGCGTCGGCATCACGTGCCCGACGCGGTGATGCTGCGGATCCACGCGCGACTCCGCGACGTGCTCGCCGGCGGGTCACCCGACGCCGAGGCGCTGCTGCTGGCCCGGTCCACCGCCTACGCGACGATGCTCGAGCAGGACGGCGAGATGGCGCTGTTCACCGCGCTCGTCCCCGTGTTCGCGGCGACGCTCGGCCTCACCGAGGACGACGCGCGCTGCGTCGTCGAGCCGATGTTCTCGCTCATGATCGCCGTCGATCGGCACGGCGTGACGACCGACCGGCTCGTCACCCGCGAGCTCGCCGACGAGCTGGCGGACGCGTCGCGCATCCGCCACGCCGAGCCGCGCTGGTCGGGCTACGATGTGCTGGCCCGGCACGTCGATCCGATCGTCGACACGTTCGCGCTCCCGTCCGCGCCGGTCGTGCTGCGCCGCGCCGCGCTCGACCCGACGCTCGACGTCGCGACCCAGCAGCGGCTGGTCGCCGAGAGCTTCGGCCTCGAGGACGCCCTCGATCCACCGGCCCCGGGCGCGGCGGTCTCGGTGTGCACGCAGGCGCGTCCCGGCCGGTTCACGCTGGTCCGCCACGCGAGCCCCGAGGCGACCCACAGTGGGTGGGTCGTCGGATGCGGCGACCTCGAGCACGCGCACGATCGCGGCAGCACGCGCCTCGAGGCGATCGAGGCCGTCGTCGAGGGCCGCCCCGCCCTGGCGCGGTTCCTCGCCCTGCCCGTCGGTGTGATCGTCGCGTTCGACCGGCACCTCATCGTCGAGGACACCGGTGGCCTGTTGGTCGCGCTGCCCGGCTCGAGCATCGATGCGCTCGCGCATCGCGGAGAGACGGAGCTCGCGGCGACGCTGCGCGCGGCGCTGCGCGAGCGGATCGCCGCGGGCCAGCGCGACAGCGCCGCGGGAGCCGTCGGCGAGGCCTACCTCGTGCGGCCGCTCGTGGTCGAACGGTTGCTCGCGGCGCTCGACGCCGAGCACACAGCCGCCGAGCTCGACGGCGTCCCGCCGGACGTGCTGCGCGAGGCGGGGGAGATCGCGGCCACGCGCGGGAAGGTGGCGGCCGCCCTGTGGCTGCGCGACCGCGTGGGAGGCCTCGCCGCTGCGAAGCGAATCGTCGAGGCGCTCGAGGCCGCGAGTCTGCGTCGCTGAGCTGCCCCGGCTCAGCGCCCGCCCGCGCGACCCTCGAGCGCGTCCATCCGCGATTGCAGCCCCGCGATCGTCTCGCGCAGCGCGGTGTTCTCCTCCTGCAGCGCGCCGACGCGGCGGTGCAGCGCCTGGATCGAGGCGAGCGCGACGCCATCGGCGTCGACCTGGAAGATGAACTCCTCGCTCGCGCCGACGCCGAAGGTGTCCTTGAAGTCCTGCGCCATGGGCCCGAGGTGGCGGATCGACGGGTCCTCGGCGCGGTAGCTCCACGTGGTGACCGGCACCGTCGCGAGGCGCTCGAGCACGTCGTCGGTGTCGACGGGGGCGAACTCCCGCTTGAGGTTGCGATCGCTGATCGGACAGACGCCCTCGAAGCAGATCGCCTGGCCCTGGGGGATCGGCACGCCCTCGCAGCACATCAGGCCGTCGCAGCACGGCGCGTCGAGGCAGCTGCCCTGGGCTTGCACGCAGACGGCCCCGGTGTCGCTGCTCGAGCTGCCGGCGCTGCTCGAGCTGCTGGACTCCGCGGTGCCCTCGCTGCTCCCGGTGGCGTCCGTGGTGCTCGAGCTGCCGTCGGTCGCGGTCACGCCCGTGCTGCCCGACGAGCTCTCGGCGGTGGTCGACGCGGTGCCGGAACCGCTCGAGTCCGCCGTCGACGTCGAGCCGGTCGCCGTGTCGGTGACGGTCGTGGTCGTGGCGCTCCCCGTGCCCGTCGACGTGTCGTCTCCGCCGCAGCCGAACCCCGCCGAACCCACCAGGACGAGTGTCATGATCAGTGAAGTGCGCATGGTCGATCTCCAACGTCGAGGATAGGCGAGGTGCGGCGGGAGCGAGCGCGATGATCCTGCGCGCCGCGTCGGCTCACGATCGGACATCCGCGTCCCGGATTCGCACGGTCGGCGCCGATGCACTACCATGCGATCGACATGCGCGCGGGGACGTGGGCCGCACTCGCGGTGACGACGGGGCTCGTCGGTTGGGCCTCGTGGGTCGTGCTCCGGCCGGGCCCCGCCGCGGCGCCGATCCTCGTCGCCCACGGGCCGACGACGGACGCGCCGGCGAAGTCGACGCCGCCGCCCGATCGCCGCCCGCCACCCGTCGAGGCGTCGAAGCCGGTACCGCCCGTGCCCGGCCTCGAGCAGTTGCCCCGCGAGATCCGACTGCCCCCCGGCCCCGGCGGCGGCGCCGAGATCGTGCTGTCGCGCTGCGATCGCGACGCCGATTGCAGCGCGTGGGAGCGGTGCAACGGCGGCTTCTGTGTCGACGGCGAGCACAACTGCGAGAAGGACGAGCAGTGCGGCGCGTTCGCCCGCTGCGAGCAGTCGACCTGCCTGCCGGGCGCGCGCACCTGCGGCCAGGGCCTCGCGTGCGAGGACCCCGATCAGTTCTGCATGTTCGGCGCGTGCGTGGCCTCGGCCGGCGAGTGCCTGCTCGATCCCGATTGCGCCGAGGGCCGCCGCTGCGTCTTCGGCCGCTGCGTCGAGGGGGCCCGCGACTGCCTGCGCGATGCGGACTGTGCGAGCGGCAAACGGTGCCTCTTCAACCGCTGCACCGAGGGCACGCGCGAGTGCATGGTCGACCGCGACTGTCGTGGCGAGAGCCGCTGCGAGTTCGGCCGCTGCGCCGCGGGCACGCGCGAGTGCACCGTCGATCGCGACTGCAAGGGCGACTCGCGCTGCGAGATCGGCCGCTGCCTGTCGGGCAGTCGCCACTGCTGGAAGGACGGCGACTGCCCCGACGGCTCGCGCTGCGAGGTCGGGGCGTGCCTCACCGGGGTGCGCGAGTGCACGGGCGACGCGGGGTGCCCCGCGGGCAAGCGCTGCACGCTCGGCCGCTGCGCGAGCTGACGCACCTCACCCCGGCGGGATGAAGTCCTCGCAGGCCTGGCCGATCGAGTCCACCGCCGACGCGAAGAACGGCGCGTAGTCCTCGGCGCAGACGCTGCCGACGTGCCCACGCGGGCCCCACATCTCGACGAACTCCCGCAGGCGCGGCGCGGCCTCGGCCCCGGTCGCGAAGTCGTGGGACAACGGCGTGCAGATGCCGTCGGGCTCGTCGTTGTCGCCGAACAGGCCGAGCACCACCACCGCATGGTCGTCGCCGTGCTTGGCGTCGGCGATCGCCTGGAACCAGCCCTGCGGCGACCCGGTCGAGTCCGTGGGATCGTCGTCCTCGTCGGTGATGAAGGTGACGACGAGGATCGCGTCGTCGCGCAGGAACCCGGCGTTGCACGCCGCGGCCGCGGGATCCTGGCCGAGGGCGCGGATCATCGCGTCCATCGGTTGCTCGGTGTCGGCCGACGAGCCGGTGCCGACCTTCGCCGCGCACGCGAAGGCGCCGGCGAGGTCGGGCTCGCCCGCGTCCATGTACCGCGCGCCCGTGGCGAAGTCGCAGTCGGTGGCCGAGGCCCCGCGTCCGCGCGGGTGCACGACGCCCGCGCCGAGCACGTCCTCGCACGCCTCGGGTTGCGTCTGGTTGCACGCGAACGCCCCCTCTTCGCAGAGATCCCGCAGCGCGCAGGGGAAGCCGCACTCCTCGGTCACTCCGCAGCTCGCGTTGGCGTCGCACACGGCCGCCTCGTTGCACGCCTCGGGGCACTCACCGAAGACCCACGCATCGACGTCGACGACCATCACCTGGAAGTCGTGCGAGGCCCCGATGCGCTCGTCGATCGCGGTGATGAACTGCGGGAAGCTGTCGATGAGCGCCTGCTGCTCGTCGGCCATCGACCCGGAGTTGTCGACCACGAAGAGGAAGTCGACCTTGTCGCAGCCGCTGGCGGAATCGGGGTCGACGCCGCCCATGGTGCCCTGGCCGACGTCGAGCACGCCGGCGGTCTCGTCGGCCGGCGTGCCGTCGTCTGCGGCGGCGCCGTCGTCCGCGGCCGCGTCGGTGGCCGCGGTGCCCGAGGCGAACGCGTCGGAGGGTCCGGCGTCCCCGCACGCGAGTGAGCCCGCGCAGAGGAGGAGCGCGGGGACGAGCGCGACGGAGCAACGTCGACGGGGCATGGCCCGCGCACAGTTGCCGCAGGGCCCGCGCGGGTTCCCTGCCGCGCTCGGTCGGCGGACTACGGGAGCATCAGCTCGGCCGCGACCTCGCGGACCGACGCGCGCGGGACCTCGCACCCCTGCGCTGCGAGCCAGACCAGCGCGGCATCGAGCTCGTCGAAGGCCTTGCTGGGGGACGCCGGTCGGGCGAGCAGGAGCGCGCCGTTCAGGAACATCCGCACCGCCGCGCCGGCGATGCCCCGCAGCAGGATGACGTGGGCGACGCCGTGCTCGCAGGTGACTTCGCGCATCAACGCGACGATGGCGGAGCGGGCGTCCTCGCTGAACGTCGGTCGGCCCGCGACGACGAGGTCCAGCAGGGCGATCTTGCCGTGCGCGGCGGCGGCGACCAACAGCGCCCCCCGCAGGTGCTCGGCGGCGGCCCGGCTCGGGGGCCCGTGCCACGCGGCGACGACGAGCGGCCCGATCGTGGTGATCCGCACGACGTCGGCGCTGCTGTCGATCGAGGCCACATCGGCAGTCTAGGCGATGCAGTCGCGCATGCACGTGAGCCAGCGACTGTGGCACCCTCGGCCATTCCCATGACGCGCCTTGCCCGACTGCTCCCCATCCCCCTGACGTGTTTGGTCCCTGGATGTGGCGACGACGGAAGCGCCGATGGCGGCGGCACGTCATCGTCCGACCCGTCGGCGTCCTCGAGTTCGACGGAACCGACGACCCTCGAGGCGACGAGCGTCGACACGACCCAGACCACGCTCGATCCGGACACCAGCGGAGGTTCGAGCGCGACCGACGCGAGCAGCGGGAGCACCACCGGCGAGCCGATCGAGGTCGACGCCGAGGTCATCACCTACGACGGTCAGCCGATGGTCGCCGATCTGACGCTCACGCTCTCGGCGCCCGGAACCGCAGTGGTCACCCACGCCAGCGACGCGGGCGTCGTGATCTCGCCGCAGGCCGGCGGCGACGAGACGCATCTGCGGTTTCGCGTGCGCGGTCTGGCGCCCGAGACCACGCACACGCTGCAGTTCGACGTCACCGGCGACGCCGGTGGTTCCGCGGACGGCAGCACGGAGTTCCAGACCCCCGTCGCGCTGCCCGCCTTCGTCGGTGCCTTCGCGCTCGACACCGTCGACGTCGATCCGGCGCCGCTGTACCGGCTCTCGGACTGGAACCCGTTCCCGGTCGGCGACTTCGCCGGCGCGCTGATGGTCGACACCTCCGGCATCACCCGCTGGTACCTCTCGGCGCCCTCGGATCTCGCGGGGCCTCCGGCGGTCTGGGTCGGCGTGAAGCTCCGCGACGACGGGACGATCCTCTACGTCGTCGACGACACCTTCTTCATCCGCGACGAGCTCGGCACGATCCTCTCCGAGATCCCCGCGGTCGATCTCGGCCTGCCGACGCTGCACCACGACGTCCACGAGCTGCCGAACGGCAACTTCATGGCGCTCTCGCAGAGCTTCCAGGAGGTCGACTACGTCGACCTCGGCACGATCCTCGTGGTCGGCGACGTGCTCGTGGAGTTCACGCCCGATGGTGAGGTCGTCTGGACATGGGACACCTTCGATCACCTCGACCCGCAGCGGCGTCGGGCCAACTTCGAGGATCCGATCATCGACCCCACGACCGGCGAGAGCGGCAGCGACTGGACCCACGCCAACGGCTTCGTCTACGACGCCGATGCCGACACCGTGACGCTGTCGATGCGCCACCAGGACTGGATCATCAACATCGATCGTGCGACCGGCGATGTGCTGTGGCGGTTGGGCGACGGCGGCGATTTCGAGCTCGCGGACGGCGATCGCTGGTTCTTCCACCAGCACTCCCCCGATTGGCAGCCCGACGGCTCGCTGCTGCTCTTCGACAACGGCAACGGCAACCCGGAGATCCCCGATCTCGAGGTCGACTCGCGCGCAGCGCGGTTCACGATCGACTTCGATCTGATGACGGCCGCCGTCGCGTGGCAGGACGACGAGCCCCTGCTGCAGGTCCCGTTCGCCGGGGACGCCGATCTGCTGCCGGGCGGGCACCTCCTGGTCACCGATTCGTCGATCTTCGGACCGACGGGGATGTACTCGCGTGTCCGCGAGATCGCGGTGGGCAACGACCCCGAGCGCATCTGGTCGATGAACACGCCGGACAACCACTGGATCTACCGCACGACGGCGCACTCCCGCCTCGTGGGGCAGCCGCTCGAGTGACGATGGACCGCTTCGATCTGGTCGTCGTCGGCGCGGGGCCGGCCGGCTGCGCGGCTGCGGTGGCCGCGGCGCGTGCCGGTGCGCGCGTGCTCGTGCTCGATCGGGCCCGCTTCCCCCGGCCCAAGACCTGCGGTGACGCGATCTCGAACCGCGCCGCCGAGATCGTCGCCGACCTCGTCCGCGACACCGAGCCGCTGCGCGGGGTCCCCCACGCGCGGGTCGACACCGGGGTCGCGATCTTCCCCGGCGGTGCGTCGATCGTCCGCGACTTCGGGGCCCACCCCGGATTCATCGTGCCGCGCCTCGGCCTCGACGATCACCTGCGCCGCGCGATGCAGGCGCAGGGCCCGGAGCTGCGCGAGGGCGTCGCGGTGCGCGGGCTCGTCGAGGAGCACGGCCGCATCGTCGGCGTGCAGACCGAGGCCGCGGTGATCCGGGCGGGGGCGATCATCGCCGCCGATGGCCCGGGCTCGGTCGGGTGGACCGCGCTCGGCGTGCCGTACCACCGCGATCGTCGGCTCGCGGTCGCCCTGACCGCGTCGATGCAGGACGTGAGACCGGGGCCGCATCGCGCCGCGAACGAGCACTACTTCGAGCCCGGCCTGCGCGCGGGCTACGGCTGGATCTTCCCGCCGGTCGAGGGCCTCGCGAACGTCGGCGTGTACCAGCGCGCCGATCGCTTCCACGCGCACGGCCGCAGCCTGCGTCAGCTCTTCGACGCGTTCGTGACGGCGCACCCCGAGCGCTTCGACGGCGCGCGCGTCGTCGGCAAGACGCGCGTGTGGGCGCTGCCGCTGGCGACGCTGCCGGGGCTGCCGGGCATGCCGGGGCTGCTGCTCGCGGGCGACGCGGGTCGCTACGTCGATCCGTTGGCCGGCGAGGGGATCTGGCAGGCGCTGCACTCGGGGCGGCTCGCGGGGCAGGCCGCCGCCGCCGCGCTGGCCGGCGCGGGCCTGGGGCGCGCCGCGGTCGATGCCTACCGCCGACGATGTGCCCTGGACATCGGGCTGCCCTCGGTCGCCCGCATGGGCGTGCAGGATGCGATGGACGTGATCCTCGCGACCGGTCTGCATCGGCAGGCGTGGGTCCGCGCGGTGCTCGGGCGCGGGTACGGCAGCGAACGGCTCGAGGCGAGCAAGCGGCTGCGCTGACTGTGCTACCGTCCGGACGCCTGGTGAGCGAGCGAGCGAGCGATGCGTCCAGCGACCGAGCGAGCGACGCCTCGAGCGACCCAGCGATCGACCAGGCGAGCGCTGCGCGCCGTCGTCCGTCGTGGCGCTTCGTCGCCGCGTTCGCGCTGGTGATCGCCGCGCAGCTCGGCGTGATGTTCTACTTCGGCGGCCGCGAGCTGTTCGAGGATCGCCCGGTCGCGGGCCTCGACTTCGACACGCACATCCACCAGGCGTGGCGCGTCGTCGAGGGCCTGCACGGCTGGGGTCGCAGCTGGGTGTGGGATCCGCGGCTGCTCGCGGGTTACCCCACCGGCACGATCTTCGAGGCCGACAACATCGGCTGGTCGGTGTGGACGTGGCTGCTCGTCGAGTGCGGCGTCAGCAAGGGCCTCGCGTTCAACCTCTTCGTCGTGATGGCCCACGTCGGGCTCGTGCCGGCGGTGTACCTCTCGGGGCGGTGGCTCGACCTGTCGCGCCCGGCCGCGCTCGGGGCCGCGGCGGCGGCGCTCGGCCTGTGGACCTTCGACTCGTGGCTGCACTGGTGCTGGTACGTCGGCATGGTCGCGTACGCCACCGCGAGCTGGTTCTGGCTGATGCCGATGGCGCTGTTCGTCCGCTGGTGGCGGCGGCGCACCACCGGCGCGGCGATCGGCTGCGCGTTGCTGATGGCGCTGTGCCACCTCGTGCACCCGTACTCGTTCTTCCTGCTGGTGACGCCGTTGGCGGTGATCTACCTCGGCGGCGCGCGGCAGCTCGATCGCCGCGGCCACCTCGTGGTCTGGGGCATCGCGGCATTCACGGTGCTCGCCAACGCGTGGTGGCTGATCGTCGCGGCGCAGTGGTGGTCGTGGATCCTCGACTCGTCGCTGTTCGGCCGGCGCAGCCTCATGGCGGTCGTCTACGACCTGTTCGGGTTGCTCGACGACCCGGCGGTCACCGGCATCGTCGCGACGCGGACCAACTTCCGCCTGCTGTACACGGCGGTCGGGCTCGCCGGCGTGGTGACGTGGTGGCGCCGCGGTGATCCACGGGCGGTGCCGATCGGCGTCACCATCGTCGTGCTCGGGCTGTTCGCGTACGTCGGCGGGGCCACTCCGCTCTCGCACATCCAGCCGTATCGTCACACCGGCCCGATGGCGCTGCTCGCCCTGGTGCCCGCGGCCGCGCTGGTCGAGACCGCGTGGCGCGAGGGCTGGGTCCGCAGCTGGCCGGGCACCGCGAAGAAGACCTTCGTGGGGCTGCTCGTCGTCGTCGCGCTGTGGCTGGCGCAGGACGTCCTGTACTTCACGGTGCGATCGCTGCCCGCGGTCAAGCCGCTGCCCCACGGCGAGAAGGTGTTCTTCTCGGCGATCGGTCACCTCTCGCCGGTCGACTACAGCTACGCCAACTGGCACCGCGACGACGTTGCCGTGTACATGCGCGAGCACGACGACGGTCAGGGCCGCGTGCTCGTCGAGGGCTGGAGCTGGGGCGAGCAGCTGGCGTGGAAGACCGACTCGCAGATCCTGGGCGGCTTCATCTGGCGCAACATGCAGCACAGCTGGGCCAACATCCTGCGCCACCGGCCGCAGGGCATCATCTTGCCCGACGAGCTCGCGACCTACTTCGCGACCTACGGCGTGCGCTGGGTCGTGATCTCGACGGCGCGGGGCTACGCGCCGTGGTGGGACAAGGTCGATCAGATCGAGCTGGTCACGACGATGCATCCGTTCCGGATCTATCGGGTCAAGGCCAAGACCCACCTGCTCGATCCCCCGGTCGGCACCGTCGAGGTCGCGACCAATCGGATCGGCGTGCGCGGCACCGACCCGACCAAGGACGTGCTGGTGCGCTATCACTGGGCCGAGGTCCTGCGCTGCGAGCCCGACTGCAGGCTCGAGCGGGTGAAGGTGAAGGGCGACCCCGTCGGGTTCATGAAGGTCCTCGCGCCGCACCCGGCCGACTTCGACCTCGTCAATCGCTACTGACGCGGCTTCGTGCGACACTGGCGGCGTGGCGGGCGTCGTGACCGGCGACGGGACGAGATCAGCATTCCCCGCGTGGTGGGGTCGCAAGGTCGCGCGGCTGCCCGAGCGCGGCGTATTGCTCGTCGCGACCGATCTGCAGGGCAACCTCGGTGACTTCCGGGCGCTCGCCGCCCTGCACCAGCGCGAGCGGGACGCCGGGCGCGAGGCGTGGCTGTTGCTGTGCGGCGACCTCGTGCACGGGCCGCCGGAATCGCTGACGGCCGAGCACTGGCCCGATCACCTCGGCAGCTTCTACGAGGATCGATCGGCCGAGCTCGTGCTCGAGTACATGCAGTACGTGCGCCGGTTCGACTCGGTGTGCCTGCTCGGCAACCACGAGCACGCGCACGTGGGCGGGCCGGTGGTGAGCAAGTTCCACATCGACGAGGCCTCGGTGCTCGAGGATCGGCTCGGCCCCGACGTCGAGCCGGTGCGCGCGTTCCTGTCGGGGCTGCCGTTGGTCGCGGTCGCGCCGTGCGGGATCGTGTGCACGCACGGGGCCCCGCACGCCACCGAGGCCGACCTCGAGGCGTTCGAGCAGCTCGACTACGGCGGCCATGAAGACGTGCCGCTCTGGCGCATGCTCGAGTCCGGCACGGTCGGCGCGCTGCTGTGGGCGCGCGGCGCCTCCGAGGTGCAGGCGTCTGCGTTGCTCGAGGCGCTGCACGGCCGGCCCGACTTCGGCTTCGTCGCGTACGGGCACGACATCGTGCGCGAGGGCTACCTGCGCGAGGACGCGCGGCAGATCTGCGTGTCGACTTCGTTCGGCTGCTTCGACGCCGCGAAGACCTACCTGCGCCTCGAGCTCGATCGGCGCTACGACGACACCCACGCGCTGCGGCCGGGCCACGAGATCCTGCCGCTGTACCCGTCCGGGAGCACGTGGTGAGCGGCTTCGCGACGGGTCTCGATCTCGTCGAGGTTGCGCGGTTCGATCGGCTACTCGAGCGCACGCCGGACTTCGCCGAGCGTTACTTCACCGCGGCCGAGCGCGCGCGGTGCCTCGCGAGCGCGCGGCCGGCCGAGGCGTTCGCGCTCCGCTTCGCGGTCAAGGAGGCGCTGCTCAAGGCGCTCGGTGTCGGCGTGCTCGGGCCGGTTGGCCTGGCCGAGATCGAGGTCGAGCCCGCGCCGGCCGGCGCGTCGATCCGACTGTCGGATCCCGCCGCGAGCGCCGTCGGACCGCGCCGCGCATGGGCGTCGACCGCGTGTGACGGCGCGTTCGCGTGGGCGGTCGTGGTGCTGGACTGACGTCGCGCCCGCGTCACCCCCGGAGGCGCCGCACGGTGCCGCGCGGCAGCGGCGGCTTTTTGCGCGTGCGCGAACTCTTGCGCCTCGGGGATGACGCCTCGGCCCGTCACGCGTCACACTCGCTTCGCCGTGATCTCCGAAGTCATCCAACCGCTGAACCGCGATGAGCTGCGTCGTCACTTCGTGACGGCCGATCCGTTCCCGTTCGTGGTGATCGACGACTTCCTCGATCCCGCCTTCGCCCGCGAGGTCGCCGCGTCGTACCCGAGCTTCGAGGGCGCCCGCGAGCGCGGCCTGTCGTTCGACTACGTCAACGAGCGCAACAAGGTCCAGATCACCGAGAGCGAGAAGTACCCCGACCCGGTCAAGCGCCTGCACAAGGCGATCTCGTCGCAGGAGTTCCGCGACGAGCTGTCGTTCATCACCGGCATCCCCCGGCTGCTCGACGACCCGCAGATGGTCGGCGGCGGCATGCATGTCACCGGGCCGCAGGGTCGGCTCGACGTCCACGTCGACTTCAATGTGCTCGAGGATCGCCACTGGCACCGGCGGCTCAACATCCTCGTCTACCTCAACCCCGAGTGGGACCCGAAGTGGGGCGGCAACATCGAGCTGTGGGATCGGCAGGTCAAGGACTGCAAGCACTCGATGCCGCCCGCGCTCAACCGCTGCGTGATCTTCGAGACCAGCGAGCGCAGCTTCCACGGCGTGTCCGCGGTGCAGTGCCCCCCCGGCATGGTCCGCAAGTCGTTCGCCGCCTACTACTACACGCGCGAGGCCCCCGCGGGCTGGGACGGCAAGGAGCACAGCACGGTGTTCCGCGCGCGGCCGGACGAGCGCCTGCGTGGGTACGTGTTGATGCCGGCGGAGAAGATCCAACTGATGGTGCAGCGCGGCGCGAAGCGGGTGATCGGCGCGGTGCGGCGGAGGATCTTCCGGTAGCAGGGTGCGGAAGAACGCAAAGCGTTCTTCCGAACACCCTGCTCCGTGCCCGTGCCCGTGCCCGTGCCCGTGCCCGTGCCCGTGCCCGTGCCCGTGCCCGAGGCCCGAGCCCTCGATATGTTCGCCGGCCGCAAGTCGTTTGCGACGGCGTGACCGACCGACGAACCCGACTGGCCTTCGTCCTCGCTGCCGCCGCCAGCTGCGTCACCGCGCCACCGATCGTGGCCAGCCGCACTGCGGCTGGCGCTGACGTCCACGGTCACGGTCCGGTGCTCGGCACCGATCACGTGGGCCTGACGGTGCTCGATCTGGAGCGCAGCAAGGCCCTGTTCGTAGAGACCCTCGGCTTCCGGGTGCGGGGTCACGACGAGGACTACCCGGCCTATTTCCTGACCAACGGCGAGACGACGATCACCCTGTGGCGAGCCACCGATCCCGGCTCCGCGGTGCGGTTCGACCGGCATCGCAACGTCGGGCTGCACCACCTCGCGCTCGCCGTGGCGAGCTTCGACGCCCTCGATGCGCTCCACGAGCGACTCCGCGGGGTCGAAGGTGTGGTGATCGAGTTCCCGCCGGAGCTCGCCTACGGCGGGCCCGCCAAACACATGATGTTCCGCGAGCCGAGCGGCAACCGGATCGAGCTGATCCATCGTCCGTCGCCCTGACGCGCGCTCGGCGGTCACCGCATCTCGGCGGGGTCCAGCGAGCCCCTACCGGGGAAGCCCCGCCGCGCGCGCCCGGTAGGCCCGCGCGCCCGCGTCGTCCCCCGCCTGCGCGGCGATCGTCGCGAGCCCCTCGAGCCCGCGCCGCAGCCTCCGATCCTCGCGCCCGCCCAGCGCCTCGAACACCGCGATCGCCCGCTCGAACACCTCGGTCGCCTCGCGCACCTCGCCCTCGGCCAGCAGCGCCTCGGCGAGCAGGTCGAGGGTCTTGCCGACCATGTCGTGCTCGAGCCCGAACCGCGAGATTCGGATCTCCAGCGCGCGCCGGAGCCTCGGCACCGCAAGGTCGGCGCGACCCATGCGGGTCTCCACCGCGGCGAGATTGGCGAGGCCGGTGGCGACGTTGTGGTGCTCGGGGCCGAGGGCGCGTTCGATGATTCCGAGCGCGTGGGCGTAGGCCTCGGCCGCCTCGGCGTCGCGGCGCAGCTCGGACAGCGCCCGGCCCACGCTGTTCTCGGCGACGGCGACCTCGATGTGCTCGGGTCCGTGCGCGGCGACGAGGATCGAGCGCGCCCGCGCGAGGGCGACGAGCGCCTCTTCGGGTCGATCCTGGGCGGTGCGCAGCGCCGCGGTGGCGCCCATCGCCAGCGCGAAGTCGGGGTGCTCGGTGCCGAGCCGCGACTCGACCGCGGCCGTCATCGTCGCGAGCACCTGCTCCGCCTCGTCGAAGCGGCGAGCGGCGGTCAGCGCCCGGCCCATCGCGTTCAAGAGATACGTGCTGGGATCGGCGTCGATGCCGGAGGTGCGCGCGAGCGCCATCGCCTCCGACAGCGCCTCGATCGCCCGGTCGTTGCGGCCCCGCGTGGTCTCGAGCTGGCCGACGCTGGACAGCAGATCGATGTGCAGCTCGGGCTCGTCGCCGAGGCGGTGGAGCACCGCCATGCCCTGCGCGGCGTAGACGTCGGCGACGTCGAAGCGATCGCGTAGGCCGCCCTCCACGAGCACGAGGGTGGAGATCGCGTGCACGGCGACCGCGTCGTGGCCCGAGCGGGTCGCGTGCGCGAGCGCGGCGCGGAGGTGCTCGGAGGCGGGCTCGGGCAGGCCCCGGCGTCGCTCCCATCGGCCGCGCAGCAGCAGGGCCTCGGCCAGCACCGGCTCGTACTCGGTCGCGCGGGCGCGGGCCTCGAGCGCGGCGATGCGATCGTCGAGATCGTCATAGGCGCCCGCGCGCATGTGTGCATCGAGCTGGTCGAGGTCGCGGCGCAGGCCATCGATCTCGGCCCGCTTCGCGGCGTCCTCGGGCAGGGACGGCTCCCGCAGCAGCCGCTCGGTGTCGGCGCAGCCGTCGACGCGCGGCAAGCCGACCGCGGCCTCGACCGCGTGCTCGATCGCGTCGGGCTGTCCCGAGGCGAGCGCATCGGTGAGGCCGCCGAGGTAGTGCACGCGGCGATCGAGGCAGGCCATGCGGCGCTCGAGCAGCGCGTCGGATTGGGTGCCGTGCACGCGTGTCGCCAGGCAGGCCTCGCGCCGCGCGTCGACGAGGTCGCGCGCGTACGCATCGAGGGTGCGGACCGCCGTGCCGCGGCTGTCGTCGGCCCAGGGCTTCGTGCTCGCCGCGAACGCGGCCTCCACCGCGGCGCGGCGCTCGGGGCCCCACGTGTCGACGATCGCGCCGTCGTCGGTGCATGGCGACGCGGGGCGGATCGTCGCGGCGCCGAGGCCGATCGCGCCGACGAAGGCGGCCGCGAACCCGGCCTGTCGCAGACGTCGCTGACGATCGCGCGTGAGATCGGCCAGCAGCGCGCGCATGTCCGGGTGACGCTGCGCCGGGTCGACCGCCATGCCGCGGAGCAGGACGCGACGCAGCCACGCGGGGGCGTTGGCCGGCGCTGCTGTGCGCAGGCGCCCCGCGCTGACGTTCGCGGCGAGCTCGGGGAGGCTGTTGCCCGCGAACGGTCGCGTGCCGTCGATCGCCTCCCACAGCGCGACGCACAGCGCGTAGACGTCGGTGCGTGCGTCGACCTCGCGGCCGGCGTACTGTTCGGGCGCCATGTAGACCGGCGTGCCCATGAGCTCGCCGGACGCGGTGAGCGAGACGTCGACGCCGCGGAGATCGGCGGTGGGACGCGCGTCCCCCGAGGCACCGGACCGCGCGCGGCCGGGCGCCGCCGTTCGGGCCAAGCCGAAGTCGAGCACGCGGACGCGGCCGTCGCGGCCGAGCATCATGTTGTCGGGCTTGATGTCGCGGTGCACGAGGCCGACGTCGTGGGCGGCTGCGAGGCCCTGGCCTGCGGCCACGAACACCGCGAGGATCTCGGGCAGTCGTCGCGGGCGCGCGTGCAGCCAGGCGCCGAGGACCTCGCCGTCGACGTACTCCATCGCGACGTAGATCCCGTCGTCGACGCGGCCGACGTCGTGGATCGCGACGACGTTGGGGTGGGCGAGCTTGGCGAGCGCCTGGGCCTCGCGCAGCAGCCGGGCCGCGCTCGCCTCGTCGCCGGCGATCTCGGGGTGCACCAGCTTCAGCGCGACGCGGCGCTCGAGCTCGGGGTCGTAGGCGAGGTAGACGACGCCCATGCCGCCGCGACCGATCCGCTCGAGCAGCACGAAGCGGCCGATGACGCGGCCGCGATCGAAGCTCGGATCGGTGCTCGGCGCGTCGATCCCGGGCCGCAGCGTCGCGGCGTCACTGGGGCTCGCATGGGCGAGCGTGGGTCCTCCAGCGGGCGTGCCGCGATCGACACCCGTGGTGCTGGCCCGGTTCGGGGTGGACTCGGGGGTGGACACGACGGCCGCGCGCCGAGTGTACCCGCGGCCGCATCGCGCGGGCCGCAGCGGCGTCAGGGCGGCGGCCCGCGTGTCCGACCGGCCCTGGCGCCGCTTGGACGCCGCGCGGTGGAGCGCGTGGTCCCTGCAGGTGCGCACGGGCGAGCGCGTCCTGCCGGTGATGGCCGGCCTCGGCCGACGCGGCTGCGCGCCGAGCTCCCTGCTCGGGATGGCGCTCGGTGTGGAGGTGGTGGTGCGCCGGCGCGACGGATGATCGTGCGCGTGTCGGCTGCGGTCCGGCGGGCTCCCGGACGACCTCGCGCTCGTGCTCTGCGAGCGGGTTGCCCGTGCCTCTGGTGCGTGAGCGTCCCGCGGTCACCTCCGATGGGCGCGCAGGGCGATGTCCCCGGGACGTCCCCGGGGTCGTCGTGGTGCGGGCAGTCGAGCCCGCAGCGAGGACCCGTGCACAACGCGGTGGCGCCGTGCTTGCACTGTCACCGGCCATGCATACGAAGACACTCTCGATTCTCTGCGGGGCGATGCTCGTCGCCTGCGCTTCCGATGATGACGATCGTGACGAGGGCTACACCCCGCCGGAGGCCGCGGACGGTCTGGGCGACGAGCTCGACACCGAAGCCGACGCGTCGCTCGGCGAGGACGACGACACGGACGGCGAAGGCCGCGACGACGAGGAGGACGAGAACGGAATCGACGAAGCCGACGATCCCCGCCTCGCCGACGCCGTCGACCCGCAGTTGGTCGCCAACACGGATCCGCTGCTGAAGTGGGTGCTGTACGCGGAGCCGGGCACCGCGCGGCTGGTGCAGGTGAACCCCGTGACCGGCGTGGCGACCACCGCGGCGACGCACACGTTCGCGACCCACTGGCTGCCGATCGGCGTCGCCAACGA
Organism: Deltaproteobacteria bacterium Ga0077550; assembly: GCA_001464385.1. Classification (GTDB taxonomy): domain Bacteria; phylum Myxococcota_A; class Polyangia; order Nannocystales; family Nannocystaceae; genus Xiheibacterium; species Xiheibacterium aquaticum. Next base: position 19,055 of record LNFB01000344.1, read on the forward strand.
CAAGCTGTTGTGGCAGCGCACGGACACGGGTGAGACCACGCTGTGGACCATCGCCGCCAACGGGGCGTACGTCAGTCACACGGCGATCGTCGCGCCCTCGCCCACGTGGCGAGCGCGCGGGATCTCGCTGGATCAGGAGGGCGCGTGCCCGCTTCCGGCGGCCGGTCAGCGCACCTACTCGATCCTCTGGGAGGGTCCGGCGCCCGGGGGGTGGTTCGCTTGGCCCCGGCCGCGGGTCTCCCACCACGATCACCTCGGCGCGCAGAGCTCGATCGAGGAGATCCCGGAGCGCTACTCGTGGACCGAGCTCCGCGAATTCCGGCACTCGGTCGACGGATACAGCGCGCTCATCCACCGTCCCACCCTGCAGGTCGTCGGGGGCGACAACACCAACCTCACCTGGTACGGGCGCGATGCGAACGGCGCGTTGCAACGGCTGCGGACGGACACGTACACGGCGGCGGGCGGCTACACCGCCTGCGTCGCGCACCAACCCAACGTGCAGTGCTTCAACGACTTCGTCGACGAGGCACCCGGCGCGGGCCACTCGTTCACCTCGCTGGTGACGACCGCGACCGCAGCCGGATTGCAGCTGCCCGCGACGTATCTGCTGTGGAGCAAGAGCGACGGGACCGCGAAGAGCTACCGCGTGTCGCTGTACGGGGGCCAGCTGCTCGGACCTGCGGCGCCGATCATCACGCCGCACGTGGGGAGCGCGGCGGTGTCGCTGACCGGCCAGGCGCCGAACCTGTGCCCGATCATGGTCGACCCCGTGGACCCGCCGGATTGGCCGACCGATCCGGTGGTCGATCCGCCCGGTTGCCCGGAGTGCTGATCGGCCGACGCGGGCCCGGCAGCCCTCGCGGCTCGCCGGGCCGCGCGTCGTCGCGATCGAGCCGCGTCTGCGTGCGGCATCACGGGAACGACAGCGCGGACCCGCATCCCACGCGCGATCGGTCAGCGAGCGCACGACACGGACAGGCGATCGCCCGTATCGCGTCACCGTGGAGGCGCACTAGGATCGTCGTCGCGACGATGACGACGCCGTCCCAGAGATCCGACGCAGGGGGGCCGCCCGTGCCGTCCACCGCGGAGATCGACGCGGGGTGGGGTGAGCTCCTCGATGGTCTCGAGGCTGCGCCCTCCGTGTCGGTGGCCGACGACGCAGGCGTCCCCGACGAGCCGCAGCGTCGCGCGTCCGAGACCCTCGCCCGCATGGCGGCGATGATGGACGCCCGCGAGGGCACCGGGCCGGTCCTCGATCTGCGCATCGCGTCGGGTCCCCGCAGCCGACCGGCCGCGGAGCCCGAGCTCGGCGCCCCGGTGGAAGAGGTGCACGAGGATGCGTCGCTCGACGTGAGCGAGGTGGACCTGCTCGATCTCGGCGCGCCCGCGGAGATCCTCGACGACGCGCCCATCCTGGTGACGCCGCCACGACCCGTGGTCCGCGAGGCGCCGGCGGTGCCGGAGATCGTCCGCCGACCGCCGCGCGCTCGACCGTGGGTGGCGATCGGTGCGGGCGCCGTCGCGGCGGTGGTGCTCGGGTGGTGGAGCGTGCAGCCGGGCGTCGAGGCGGCTGCGCCCGCGGAGATCCGCGCTGCCGCGATCGAGCCGACGGAGGCACGCGCGAGGGACGAGCGTCGAACGAACGTCGAGCCCCGCGCGAAGCTCGAGTCCGAGGTCCTCGCCGATGCGCGTGCGATCGGATCGCCGGAGCCTGTTGCGGCGGAGCCTGTCGCGGTGGCGCCTGTCGCGGTGGCGCCCGTCGCGGTGGCGACTGCCGCGGCAGTGCCTGTCGCGGCAGTGCCTGTCGCGGCAGTGCCTGTCGCGGTGGAGCCTGTCGCGGTGGAGCCCGCGGCAGCGTCGGGCGTCGCGGGATCGTCGGTCGCCGAGGCGCGCGCTGCCTTCGACGCCGGGCGGTTCGCCGATGCCCACGCGATCGCGGATCGCCGGTGGTCCGCGACGCGCGACAACGATGCGCTGCAGCTGATGGTCGCCGCAGCGTGTGCCCTGGACGACGGCAAGCTCGCCCGCGACGCGTTCCACAGCCTGTCGGGACCGCAGACCCGCGCCGCGGTGTACGTGCAGTGCCGTCGCCGCGGCATCGACCTGCGCGCCCGCACGCGCGGCTACACGGCGAGCGAGCTGCTGATCCGCGCGCGCCATGCCGCCGCCGCCGGCGATCACGGCCAAGCGCGCACGCTCGCCCGCGAGAGCGTCACGCTCGCCCGCACCGCCGCGGCGATGGTCCTCGTCGGCGCCTCGGCCTGTCGCCTCGGCAAGCGCGCCGAGGCGCAGCGACTCCTGCCGCGCCTGCATCGCGACGAGCAGGCCGAGCTGCGGGACGCCTGCGCGGCGGCGGGCGTGACGCTGTGAAGGCCTGATCCGCCGAGCTCCCCCCGCACCCGCGCCCGCGGTACGCTGCGCGCCGCGGAGCTCTGCATGGCGAGTTTCTGGATCCTCGAGCCCGAGGCCCCCGGTGGGTGGGGCGAACGCACCGACGCGGACCTCGCCGCGCGGCCGCCGTCCATCCTGCGGGTGCACCTCGAGCTCGAGCGCAGCGTCACCGACGATCTGCTGCAGCTCGTCCCGTGCTTCGTGGTGAGCCGGCGCCTCGCCGACGAGCTCGGTCGATCGCAGCTCTCTGGCTATCAGCTCGACGCGCTCGAGGTCTCGGGCGCGCCGCGCTACCTCGCTGCCCACCCCGACGCGCCGCTGCCCGAGCTGGTGTGGCTCAAGGTGTTCGGGCGGGCCTGGCACGCCGACTTCGGCCTCTCGTCCGACGATCGCCTGGTGATCAGCAAGGCGGCGCTGACCGTGCTGAAGAAGTTCTCGCTGGTGCGCGCGGGCAAGACCAAGTACGAGCCCGACCT